>JAIUOH010000006.1 GCA_020161315.1 Actinomycetota bacterium
TTGCCGAGCGTGTTCGGTTTCACTCGCGCAAGGTCGAGAAACTCTGCGACGCCCTCATCGTGCGAGCGCAGCAGCTCGGCGTAGACGTCTGCGGCGACAAGCTGGGTGTTTTCCGCGACCGCCTCGAACCCGTGCCGCTCGAAGAAGTCGACTTCGAAGGTGAGACAGAAGAGCTGGCTCAGCCCGAGCTCGCGTGCGCGCACTTCGATGGCCTCGAGCAGCATATGGCCGACCCCTCGCCCGAGCCACTGCTCGGAGACACCGAGCGTGCGCACCTCGCCGAGGTGCTCCCACATCGCGTGGATCGCGCCGTACCCGATCACCCTGTCGCTCTCGTCGACCGCGACCACGAACTCTGGCACCGCCCCATAGAGCTCGACGAGGTCTTTGCCGAGCAGGATTCGTCGCTCGACCAGGGGCGCCATGAGTTCGACCATTGCCGAAACGTCGCCGGTGCGCGCTGGGCGCACCCGAACCTGTGAAGCTGCGAGAGTCATAGAGCAAGTGTAGTGATCCTCGGGCCGACACGACGAAGCGCCCGCCCTCAGAGAGGTGCGGGCGCTTCGCCTGTCAGCAGGCGCTACCTGACGGTGCCTGCTATTCGACCGTGCCGGTGGTCGGAGCACTCGAGGCAACCGCGGCCGCAGCGGTTGCCGCGGCCGAGCCCGACTTGTCGTTCCCGTTGCCGGTGGTTTCGAAGGTGAACTCGCCGCCCTCGAAATCGACGGTGACGAGGTCGCCGGCAAGCAGTTCGGCACCGAGAATGCGCTCAGAGAGGCGATCCTCGATCTCCTGCTGCATCGCGCGACGCAACGGACGGGCACCGAGCGTGGGATCGTAGCCGATCTCAGACAGACGCTCGCGAGCGGCCTGCGAGATCTCGATGCGAATGTCGCGATCGAGCAGGCGGTCTGCGAGGCGTTTGACGAACAGATCGACGATCTGCAGCAGCTCGGGCTTCGACAGCTGCGGAAAGACGATGGTGTCGTCGACGCGGTTCAAGAACTCGGGCTTGAAGTGCTTCTTCAGCTCCTCGTTGACCTTGCCCTTCATCATCTCGTAGCCAACCGCTTCGTTGCCCTCGACCTGGAAGCCCACGGGGCCACCGGCGATGGCCGACGAACCGAGGTTCGTGGTCATGATGATGACGGTGTTCTTGAAGTCGACCACGCGGCCCTGGCCGTCGGTCAGGCGACCCTCTTCGAGAATCTGCAGCAGCGAGTTGAAGATGTCGGGGTGGGCCTTTTCGATCTCATCGAACAGCACGACCGAGAATGGCTTGCGGCGCACCTTCTCGGTGAGCTGACCGCCCTCTTCGAAGCCAACGAAGCCGGGGGGCGCACCGAAGAGGCGCGACACCGTGTGCTTCTCGCCATACTCGCTCATGTCGAGCGAGATCAGCGCGTCTTCATCGTCGAACAAGAACTCGGCAAGTGCCTTCGCGAGCTCGGTCTTGCCGACACCGGTCGGGCCGGCGAAGATGAACGAGCCCGAGGGCCGCTTCGGGTCTTTGAGGCCCGCGCGCTGGCGGCGAATGGTCTTTGCGAGTGCGGCGATCGCCTCGTTCTGGCCGATGACGCGCTGATGCAGCGCCTGCTCCATGAAGCGCAGGCGTGCGGTCTCTTCTTCGGTGAGTTTGAAGACGGGAATGCCGGTCGCCTGTGCGAGCACCTCGGCGATCAGCCCCTCGTCGACCTCGGCGGTCGTCGAGACATCGCCCGAGCGCCACTGCTTCTCGAGGCGCAGGCGCTCACCAATCAGCTTCTTCTCTTCGTCGCGCTTTGCAGCTGCCTTCTCGAAATCTTGGTTCTCGATGGCCTGCTCTTTGTCGGCACGCACAACGGCAATCTTCTCATCGAACTCGCGCAGCTCTGGCGGCGACGAAAGAATCGACAGGCGTAGACGCGCGCCAGCCTCATCAATCAGGTCGATGGCCTTATCTGGCAAGAATCGGTCTTGAATGTAGCGGTCAGCGAGGTTCACTGCGGCAGCGATTGCGCCGTCAGTAATCGACACCTTGTGGTGCGCCTCGTAGCGGTCGCGCAGGCCCTTGAGAATGTTGATCGCGTGCGGCAGCGAAGGCTCACCGACCATGATCGACTGGAAGCGGCGCTCAAGCGCCGCGTCTTTCTCGAAGTGCTTGCGGAACTCGTCGAGTGTGGTTGCACCGATGGTCTGCAACTCGCCCCGAGCGAGCATCGGCTTCAGAATGTTGGCCGCGTCGATCGCGCCCTCTGCGGCGCCCGCGCCCACGAGCGTGTGAATCTCATCGATGAAGATAATGATGTCGCCGCGGTTGCGAATCTCTTTGGTGACCTTCTTGAGGCGCTCTTCGAAGTCGCCGCGGTAGCGGCTGCCTGCGATGAGCGACGACAGGTCGAGCACGTAGACCTGCTTGTCTTTCAGCGTCTCTGGCACCTCACCCGCGACAATCGCCTGGGCCAGGCCCTCGACGACTGCGGTCTTGCCGACACCGGGCTCACCGATCAGCACGGGGTTGTTCTTGGTGCGGCGCGAGAGGATCTGCATGACCCGCTCGACCTCTTTTTCGCGACCGATGACAGGATCGAGCTTGCCCTCGCGAGCGGCCTGGGTCAGGTTACGACCGAACTGGTCGAGCACCTGCGAGCCCTTGATTTCGTTCTGCTGTTCGGGCGCGCCAACGGTCGCGCTCTCTTTGCCGGCCTGGTAACCACTCAGTAGCTGAATGACAGTCTGGCGCACGCGGTTGAGGTCAGCGCCAAGCTTCACGAGCACCTGGGCTGCGACGCCCTCGCCCTCGCGGATCAGGCCGAGCAGAATGTGCTCGGTGCCGATGTAGTTGTGGCCGAGCTGCAGCGCCTCGCGCAGCGACAACTCGAGCACCTTCTTCGCGCGGGGCGTGAAGGGAATGTGGCCGGCGGGCGGCTGCTGCCCGGTGCCGATAATGTCGGTGACCTGCTCGCGCACGGCGTCGAGCGAGATGTCGAGCTGCTCGAGGGCCTTCGCGGCAACGCCTTCGCCCTCGTGAATGAGGCCGAGCAAAATGTGCTCAGTACCGATGTAGTTGTGGTTGAGCATCTTCGCCTCTTCTTGGGCGAGCACCACCACTCGACGGGCGCGATCCGTAAATCTCTCGAACATCATTTCCTCCATGCGGTTGCAACTACGGGTCACGCAACCGATAGCAACAGACTACGCACCGAAAGCGGGCCGCGGGCCGGTGTTCGCCGCAGGCGTGACTTTATTGCAGTGACGAGGATCGGCCCTCCGTAGTGCCCTGCGCACCTGCGGTGCCCCTCTCTGTCTGCGCGTCAGCTTCTGCCAAGATCTGCCGCAGATCTTCAAGCATTTCAAGCTGTCGTTTGTTGATCGCCATCAGTTCTTCGATTTCTACCTTCGCCGCCAGATTCGTATCGAAGTCGTGTTGCGCCAGCGCCGCAGAGATCGCGTCTTGTCGTTTCGCCGCGATCAAGAGGATCGCCCCCTGCAAACCCGCCAGCATACTCAAGAAGAGATTGAGCAAAATGAAGGGGTACGGATCCCACGCCATCGCTGTGACATTGACCAGGGCCCAGAGGCACATAAAGCCCACAAAAATCGCGATGAACGTCCACGACCCCATACCGTTGCGCAAGCGGTCTGCTGCGCGTTGACCAACGGTGAGTGTCTCGTGGTGCTTCTCGTGCCAGTTCAGCGAGGAATTACTCATGCCGCGAGTGTAGTCCGGAAGCGCCACTCCTTTATCTAGCAGTAACGGATCGCATTCGTTTTGCTACCTATATTCAGAGATCTCGCGAGTTGAAGGCGCAGCCTTCGAGCAAACAGTTACTCAGGAAACACCGCTTGGTGATCGCCTGCACGTCGCGGTCTACACCGTCAATTTGTGCCCGCAGGCCGTCAAAGCGCGCAGGCTTGAGACCTCTGACTTCATCTCATTTCGCAGGCTTGCGATCTCAACCTGCAGCGTCGTGGTGACCGACCCGATTGCGCGCATCAGCAGCTGCGTGATGACGGTAAGCCTGCCCATGGATGCCGCCGCAAAGATGCCTAGTGCCCGAATAGCGGGGCCCATCTCGCCATGCGCCTGGCCGACAGCGTCTACGCGGCGCCGCTCGAAAGCGCCCACGAGGCGGCCTCGAATGAGCGCAGCGTCCAGAATAGCTTCTCGGCGTCTTGTGGCGTTGGCCAGCTCGACAGTTTCACGCCAACTACGCCGGTCACACGGTTCATGTAAATCATCTGGCCGTGGATGCCAAGCGCGAGCATGACGTCGCCGCTCTCGCCCGGAAACCAGAAGCCGTTGCGGTACATACCACCGGGCATGAGGGTGGGCTCTGGTGACTTCGCGAACGCCTCACGCGAGTCTTCGCCGCCGGCGAAGGTGTCGTTCACCCACTCTTCTGTGAGCACCTGCGTGCCGTCTGCGGCGCGCCCCTGGTTCACGAAGAGGTGACCAAACTTCGCGAGATCACGAAGCGTGGCAGAGACTCCTCCGTCGAACATGCCCGCACCAACACTGTCGACACCCACGTTTGCCGCAAACTCGGCACTCATGGGGTGCCACAGACGCTTCGACATGACGTCGGCAGTGTGCTCACCCGCGGCCCGCTCGATCACGAACCCGAGCGCATCGGTTTCGCACGACTTGTAATCAAACGCCTCACCGTGCTCGGTCTTCTTCTGCAGGGTCGCAAGAAAACCGAGCAGCGAGTCGGGTACCTCTGGATGTCGCTTCGGCGCCCATCCGATTGCCTCCTCGAGCAGGCGTACTTCAGCGTCGTTATTGAGGTACTCCTCAGAAAACTTGACTCCCGTGCGCATATCGACCAACTGGCGCACGGTGGCGCCGTCATAGCCCGAATCTTTGAGCTCGGGCACGTAGTCGGTCACCGGCTTGTCGAGATCAAGTTCACCGGCGTCTGCAACGATGCCCGCCACCGTAGCGGTCAGTGACTTCGACACCGACATGAGCAGGTGCGCGCCGCTCTCGGTCAACTCGTCAAAGTACCGCTCGGCAACCACGGTGCCGCGGTGCATCACCAGCCAGCCATCGGTGAACGACTGCTGCATGACGTCTGCGAACGAGGCCACGCGGTCTTCCCAGGGGTGACTGACGGTGAGCGTTTCAAGCTCTGCCCGTCGTCGCTCGATCTCGCGAGGTCGTGGCGCGGGATCGATCATGCGCACAGGCAGGAAATCCTTGATGTGATGCATCGACCACCTGAGGTATGGCGGCACTTGCCACTGCTCGAGCGTCGGCGGTTCGGCCTCAACTGCCTCATCGGGCAGCATTACCGGGATCGCACCGGTCAACGCCGCCGGCTCAGCAAGCACCGGGATCGCTCCCGTGAACAGCTCAGGCTCGGCGAGCACGGCGGGGATTGCGCCGGTCGCTGGCGCCACAATTGGAAGTGCGGCCGTGACCGGAGCTGCCTCGGCAACCACCGGGATCGCACCCGTCAGCAGAGCCTCGGCGTACGGCGCAAGCTGCGGCACCTCGGCAGCGGGATCTTGGTACGCGATCCCGGTAGGAACTACCGGGATCGCACCCGTCAGCAAAGCCGACGCAGGATCCGAAGGAGCGACACCCTCATGATTTTCAGCGAATGGTGCACCCTCGATCTCGGAACTCATCCCTCCAGTATCCCACGGCCGGCAGCGGGCAAGGTCGTCTCGCCCACTTAGGCGCTCTCCTCAGGAATCTCGATCTCAGTCGTGTGATACATGCCACGAATCGCGTCGATCAGGTATTTTGCGTGCAGAGTCAGGCCACCGCGGTCACCCTCAAGGTGCGCCTTCGTGACCAGGATGCCGAGGTCAGCGCCCTTCCAGCGGTAGTCGCCCGCGTTGTAGATACGCAGGAAGAACGCCTCATCTGCGCCTCGCAGCGAGTGCCAGTCGAGGTTCGGGTTGCTGTAAACCAGGCGGCCATAGTGATCGATCACGTAGCGGCCGGTGCGCGGTGCCGCGTTGATGCGCTCGACCGTGCTCGCGGTGTGCTTGATAACCATGTGGCTCCACTCGTCTTCAGACGCGAGCTCTTCCCACCTTGCGTTGATCTCGTCCACGTCGAGATCAAAATCGATACCCGAGTACTCGAGCAGGTGAAATGCAAACAGGGGCACATCTGCGTATGCGCCTGCGGTCACGTTCGTGATCGCCGATGCCCCGCTGACACGGGGATTCAGTTCGCCGAGGTACACGTCGCCCGTATCGGTATCGAGCAGCACATCGACTTCGAAGAAGCCCCGGTAGCCCTCTGCCCCCAGGCGGTCGCCGAGTTTGCGCACCAGCTCAACTGCGGCGTGACGGCTCGAATCGTCAAGTACAGCGGGGAACATCTCGTTGCCGGCCCAGCCACCGCGGTAGGGCGTGAGTTCCTTATGCCCGGTGATCTCTGTCATGCAGGGGCCAACCACCGTGCCGTGCCTGGTCAGCACAGCCTCGATCGCGATCGGGCGGTTGTTGATGCGCTTCATCACCTTGATCTCAACGTCGGTGATCTCGTCGGCGACCTTGTCGAATTCGGCTTCATCGGTCACAAAGTACGTGGTCTTACCAGAGTCGCCGTAGGCGGTTTGAATGACCAGGTCTTGCCCGAGGCCCGCCTTTTCTACGACCTTGACCAGCTCTTTCCAGTCCGCGACCGTGGTCAGGATGTTCGGCACGCTTGGCACACCGACCGAGTCGGCGATCTGCGTGGTAACAATCTTCGAGTCGAGACGCTCACGCAGGGCGTGGCTCGGCAGAATCAGCTCGTAGTCGAGCTCTTCACAGATTCGCTCGGTTTCTTCGTCAAAGAACACCGTGACGATCTTCGGCCGCATGCCGGCGGGCGTGCGCTTCTCGATGTGAGTGCGCACCTCATGGTTACTCAGCAACCAGTTGTTGACGTCTTCGCCGCTCTCGAACTCGACGTACGGCTTGTGTGCGGGGGTGAAAACCCTGGGGTGAGCACCGTCCCAGCTGTCGTAGTACGCGATGTACGAGAAGCCACGCACCCAACGATCGAGCCCGAGCAGGTTGAATGCGGTTGCCCCGACGAAGAAGATCGGTGCCTCGCTCGTGCGAAGGTAGTGCCGAATCTCCGAGATGTTCTTCAGCTTGGTCGAGGCACTACGCCCAATGGTGACGGGCCCGGTCTGCGGGCTGCGACGCGCCCTGCGACGCTTTGCTGGGGCTGCGCTCTCTGCCTCTGCACCAGCACCGAGTGCGCCACCCTTGAGCGCGCCACCCTTGACTACGCTGCTCGGGATCATGCCGCCCTTCGCGGTGCTTGTCGAGAGACTCTTGGTGGGGCCCGCCTTCGCGGATGTCTCGCTCTTCGGTGCAGGAGCCTTTGCGGCATCAGCCTTCGCAGCTGTCTTTGTCGCCGTGGCCTTCGCGACGGACGCTTTGCTTGCGGCCGACTTCGAAGCAGCTGTTTTCTTCGCCACCGGCTTCGCAGTGGTGGGCTTCTTTGCCGCGGCAGGCTTCGCGGCTGTCGTCTTCTTCGCGGCCGTGGGTTTCGCCGTAGCGCGAGCTGAGGCCGACTTGGCAGCCGTACTTCGCTTCTTCGCAACAGGCTCAGCCTGCGCGGGTCCCTCGCTCTTTACCTCGGGGGCAGAAGTGGTCTGTGGGGTGGACTGTGCAGCCTCGTTACGCGCCATTGCGTTTCCTTCCGTTGAAGACGGTAGTGGCATATTGGCACAATATTTCAGGATTTCCAAAACGAGGGTACCCAGTACGCAACGGTGTTTGGGGCGAGGCCGACCTCGCGTAAAACTACTGCAGAGCTGAAGTAAGTCGAGCCAGGCCGTCGAGCAGTTGTGAGCGCAGCGGCTGACGAGACCATTCCTCACGCGTGAGCTCACGCGAGTTCTGATGATACACAGCGTTTACCTCGTCAAGGTCGCGTACAAAGCTCTCCCCGTAGACAACCATCGACACCTCCATGTTGAGGTTGAACGATCGCTGATCCATGTTTGATGAGCCCACCACAGCGATCTTGTCGTCGATCGTGAAGTGCTTCGAGTGCAAAATGTATGGCGGCTTGTACATGAAGATGCGCACACCAGCGTCAAACAGCTCTTCGTAGTACGACCGCTGCGCGTGATACACGACGGCCTGGTCGCCGATCTCAGAGACAAACAGCTCCACCTTGACCCCGCGAGCGGTCGCAGCGCGCAGCGCGTGCATAATCGCGCTCTCAGGAATGAAATAGGGGCTGGTGATGCTGATGCGCTCTTTCGCCGTGTAGAGCAGCGATACGAACACCTGCAGATTGTTCTCACGCCCAAACCCTGGCCCGCTCGGCAAGATCTGACAGTCGACGTCGCCCGGCAGCTGCACCCGCAACTCATCGTCGAACGACTGCGGCATCGGCTCACCGGTCTCGACGTACCAGTCGCTCAGAAACACAGCCTCGAGGCCCAGCGCGGCGGGCCCCTCAACGCGCACCATGAGATCACGCCAGTGCAGACCCCTGCGAATGTTTGCGGGCTTGTTGTAGCTCGAATCAACGAGGTTCTGTGACCCCATAAACCCGACCTGCCCGTCAACCAGCACAAGCTTGCGGTGGTTGCGCAGATCAGGGCGTTGCCACTGGCCCCGCCAAGGGCGCACGGGCAACATATACGCCCACTTGGCACCGATCTCTTTCAGCGTCTTCGCCGTGCGCCTTGCGCCGGGGTTTCGCACCGCCGAGATGTGATCGAGCAGCACTCGAACCTCAACTCCGCGCGCAGACACCTCACGCATCGCCTCGAACACGTCGTGCGTGGCGTCGTCGTGCACCAAGATGTAGAACTCGACGTAGACGTAGCGCTTTGCTTCGCGAATGGCCGCAGCGATTCGCGCAAACGATTCTT
This sequence comes from Actinomycetota bacterium, assembly GCA_020161315.1. Lineage (GTDB taxonomy): Bacteria > Actinomycetota > Actinomycetes > Actinomycetales > Microbacteriaceae > Leucobacter. The sequence continues at coordinate 8,832 of JAIUOH010000006.1, forward strand.
CGTAGTCGAAGTAGATCGTCGCTGCGTTGCCGCGAACCATGGGTTGCGCACCGAGGGATCGCCCCAACTGCACGGCATTCGAAATGCCGTCGGGCAGCATCGCAAGCTCGGTGCCAAGCTTTGCCTCTTCACGATCTGCGATCTCGCCCACGACCGCGGTCGCGAACTCCTGTTTCGCAGTGCGCTTCTTCGGAAGCTTGTTGCCGCCAATGAGTAGAAAGAGCAGCAGCCCGGGTACGGGCAACCAGAAGATGGTGATCAGCCAAGCCATGCCCGCGGTCGGGCGGCGATTTCTTGGCACCACGAAGAGCGCAACGATGCGAATAATGTTGTCGACCACCAACACGAACGCGGCCCACAGGAATGGCCAGTTGACGTCGCGCCAGAAGCTCTCGGTCTCGGCGAGGCGAAAGAGAGAGACGAAGTCGTGCATGCAGACATTCTATGGGTGTGCAAAAAACGACACGTGATCGGCGAGCGTGAAAGGCGCCCGACCTCCCACTCACTCAGCGCGAGCGAAGCATGTCGCGAGCTTCAAAGAATGGCTGAGGGCAACACTCGCCTCGCCACGACTGACTACGAGTCAGATTTTGGGGGCAGACCCAGCCGAGCACGTTCTTCGGCTTCCATCTCCTTGTAGATGCGTCGCTCGGTACGGTCGGCGCGCAAGATAAAACGCAATACCAAGGCGAAGAAGATACCGATCAGCACGGTCGGCGTAATCGACCAGAGTGCGTTCACCCACCAGTTATCCATCGCAGACTTCACCCCCAAGACGCTCGACAAGACCCGGGCTGGCAACATGCCCGGCAAGATGTTTCAAGCTTAGGTGACGGTGCTGCACGCTTCCCGAGAGCGACCCAAGATGGGTGTGTTACCCAGCGCGGCGACTACGAAGCACAGCGTCGAGGTCGAGCGCCCCGTCGCTCGTGTCGCCCACTACGCCCATCTGACGCAGTCGCTCACTCGCGGCGATCTCAGCGGCAAGCGCATGCGCCTGCGCAGACGCAGGCCGCGCGGCAACCGAAGCCGCTGGCTTTGCCGCCGAGCTCACCTTGACCTCTCGCACGGACTCACTCGCCTTCGAGGGAACCTCTGGGGCACGCTCAAGCAGAATCGACTCGGGCTGGTTTTTGCGCGAAGAGGATCCGCCAGCGCTTGCGGCGGCTGCACCCTCGGCGCGAGCACGAGCGAGCGCACGAGCGCGTTCAATACGGGCTGCTGCGGCCGCCTGGGCGGCAGCATGTGCTTCTGCCGCGCGATCCACCGCCACTGTCTCTGTCGCGACCACCGTGCGCTGCTGCACCGGTGCCGGAGCCAATCGCTCGGCGTCGATTTCAACGTGACGCACACGACCAGGAGCGAGCAAGACCAACACGCCGAGCGCTACCGCAACCGCAGCCACCCCGCCAAGCAGCAGCGCCGGGCCGAGCCCCGCGATCAGGGTGCCTGCACCGATAAGCATTGCGGCGAGCGCAAGCACCAGCACGAGCGCCGCTATTGAGCGTATGCGGCGCACGACGGGCTTGCGAAGCTTGGCCGAGCGAAGCATCGCCGCTTGCTTTCGGTCCATCTGCTGGGCCCTCATCTCGGCACGAATCTGCAGGGTACGGGCCTCGGTAAGTTCTGCCTTGCGCTCGGCCTCTTGGCGGCGCTGAGCAGCTCGAAGCAGTTTCTCTTGTGCGAGTGCCTCTCTTGCGGTGGCCTCAACGCGCACCTCGGTAGGCACCTCTGCGGTCTCGGCGAGCACCCTCAGCGTGCGCTGCAGGCGCAACGCGTTCTGCTCGGCCGCCTTAAACTCGCGGCGGCGCACCCAGCTCGGCACCAGCACCGCGACCCACAACAGGGCGGCGACCACGAAGATGAGCCCTCCACCGAATACGCCGCTTGCCATGTGGTCACTGTATGTTCTGAATCGCGGCTCACGTGGTCGGCGCGCCGAGCCGCTCGAGCATTCCCCGTTTCACTTCTTCGACGGTCACCGCGAAGCTTTCGTGATCGCACCACTTGCCATCGATGTGTATGTAGCGTTCTCTGCGGCCCTCGTAGCGCAATCCTAGTTTCTGCACGACGCGCAGTGACGCAGAGTTCTCTGGTCTGATGCAGATCTCGATTCGATGCAGCCGCAGCTCGGCAAACGCGTAGTCAATCGCAAGCGCAACCGCGGCCGGAGTGACCCCCTGGCCCGCAACGTGCCGCGATATCCAGTAGCCGATCGATGCCGATCGCAGCGCGCCAGCACTGATGTCACTCACGCTCAATTGCCCAACCACCTGGCCATCGAGCAGCATGACAAAGGTGACACCATTGCCACTTCGGCGCTGACGATGCATACTGCGAACGACCGGCCTGAACGGCTGCGAGCCGGGGGTCGCGCCCCCTCCGCCCGGAAACGTCGCCTCCCAGGGCTGCAGCCACTCACGGTTCTCGGTCAGCAAACGCCGAAGTATCGCGGCGTCTTTGCCGCGCACCTCGCGTATTGATACCCGCCCATAGCCGCGCTCTGCGGGGCTCTCAATGGGGTTTGGTAGTGGGCTCATCAGAACGTGTGGCCCGCGCTACTTCGCAGCGTCGTCGCGCAGGCGATCTGCGAACTCAATGACCCAGTCGCGAAGTTCGTCACCGATCTCAGCGTGTTCTACCCCGAGCAGCAGGTTGGCCTTGATCCACTCGGCACGGTCACCGGTGTCGTAGCGACGACCGCGAAAGACCACGCCGTACACTGGCGCTTCACCCTCGCCTCGAGCGAGCGTATTGAGTGCATCGGTCAGCTGGTATTCGCCGCCTCGCCCGGGCTCGAGCTCATCGATCACCCCAAAGATTTCTGGTCGCAGCACGTAGCGACCAATCACAGCCAGGTTTGAGGGGGCCTCTTCGGGCCTCGGCTTCTCTACGAGGCCGGTGATGCGAACCACATCGGCCTCATCAGTGGTCTCGACTGCCGCGCACCCGTAGAGATGCACCTGCTCGGCTGGCACCTCCATCAGCGCGACCACGGTTGCGCCGCGTTCGTCGTGCACCTCGACCATCCGTTCGAGCAGCGGGTCGCGGCCATCGATGAGGTCGTCACCGAGCAGCACCGCGAACGACTCATTGCCGACGTGCCTGCGCGCGCGACCTACCGCGTGGCCAAGGCCAAGCGGCTGCCCCTGGCGCAAGAAGTGCACCTCAGCAAGCTCGCTCGCCTCGTGCACCTTGCCGAGCTTCACTTCGTCGCCCTTCTGCTCGAGGGTCTGCTCGAGCTCGGGCACGCTGTCGAAGTGGTTCGTCAGGTTGCCTTTGTTGCGACCGGTGATGATGAGCACATCGTTGAGGCCCGCAGCCACCGCTTCTTCTACTACATACTGAATGGCCGGCTTATCTACGATCGGCAGCATCTCTTTCGGCATTGCCTTGGTGGCGGGCAAGAACCGGGTGCCAAGGCCCGCAGCCGGAATCACCGCTTTTTTCACCGTGCGCTGCTGTGTCGTCATGCTCGGTAGCATAGCGGTCACGGCCGACCGAATGATGCGGGTCTGCCCCGGATACAATGGCCGGGTGACGTCACCGGCAGCCATCAAAAGCGAGATACGGGCTGCCGTGCGCGCCGCCCGTATTGCTCGAGGCGAGGATCGCCGGGTCGCTGCCCGCGCCGGTCTTGCTGAGCGGCTCAGCGATCTCGCGCTTACCCGTGAGGCGCGATCCCTGTCGTGTTTTCTGCCGACCAGCTCGGAGCCCGACACTCGCGGCTTTCTTGAGTGGGCCGCGACGCGAGGCATCGATGTGGTGCTGCCGTCTTCGCGATCGGATGGGCTGCTCGACTGGATCAGGCCGAGCGGCGACGGTACCGTGCGGGGTGCACACGGTATCGACGAGCCGCTGGGAGAGCATCTCGGGCCGGGCGCACTCGCCGAGGTTGACCTCATGCTCGTTCCCGCGGCTGCTGTCGATCTGCGAGGCAATCGGCTCGGCTGGGGTCGCGGCTACTTTGATCGGGCCCTCGCCTCGCTGCCTCACGCGCTCCCCGTATTTGCGGTGGTCTTTGATGACGAGGTGTTCGAGAGTGTGCCCGTCGAAGCACACGACATGCCGCTTACCGGGGTGGTCACCCCTGAGCGCACACTCGTGTTCTAAACGCTCACACCTTGGGCTGCGGTCACAGCGGGTAGAATTTCGCTTTGTGCCTACCTACGCTTATCGCTGTGCCGACTGCGGCCACGCGTTCGACATTTACCAGCAGTTCAGCGACGCAGCCATGACCGAATGCCCCGAGTGTGGTGGCAAGCTTCGCAAGGTGTTTGGTTCGCTCGGCGTGACCTTCAGCGGTTCGGGCTTCTACCGCACCGATTCTCGTTCTGAGAGCAAGCCCAGCAGCTCGGCGAGCAGCAGTTCTTCGAGCAGCAGCTCGACGCCATCTTCGGCGTCATAACTACGCCGGGCGCTGTGCGTTACTCTAAGCGCCCCCTAGATAACTGCGGCCGAGGCGACCGCAGGGCGTTCGCCGCCGGGCGCTGTGCGTTACTCTAAGCGGCTTAGGAAACCGTGCGCGAGGGCGCGCACGGGACATACGGCGCGCAACGCGATGCGTTGCTCTAAGCGCCTTGGTCCCAATGAGGCGGGCGATCGGCCCTGAGACGGTCGTCATTCTCAGCCGACGAGCGTGGCGCTGTCGGCGGGTCAAACGGGTGCGGGTCACTGCCTTCAGGAGCGGGTTGCGTCACACGACGGCGCCGACGGCCAGTGCTCGGTGGCAGCGATGCAGCTCGCCCCGCATCGCTGTCACCGGGATCGACCTGGCGATCCTCGTCGCTCATCAAAACAGAGTGCCTGCGCCCTCGGCCGCAGCCGCCTGCTCTTCACCGCGAGCTGCCTCAGCGTCGTAGCCGACGATGCTCGCGACCCGCAGCGCCACCCGCTCGGGGTCAGCGAATAGATCAAAGCTGTGCACTCGATGGTAGTGCCAGCCGAGACGACGCAGCACCGCCGGGCGAAGCCGCAGTGCGCTGCGCAGACCCTGCTCTTCTGCACCAGAGAAATCAAGGTCAACCGCGATTGCGCGCTCACCGAGCGAAGCCGCAAGCGGAATCGCGCCGCGGTAGTCGAGGGCGACCGTGAGGCCGAGACGCTCAAGCTGATCAGCCAACTCGCCAAGCAGCGGGTCGCGCTCGGCGGGCAGTGAAGCCTGGACAGGCCCCGGGTGTTCAAGGGCAAGCAGCTCCGAAAGCTCAACCACACCGTGCTTGATGCGCGCAGTGTCGAGGTGCTCTGGCCTGAAGCAGCTCACAATCGTCATGCCGCGGCGGGCGCGAGTCATACCGACAGCGATCAGACGCTCGCCTCCGGGCTGGCCGAGGGCACCGAAATTCGACAGCACGCGACCGTGCGGGGTACGGCCGTAGCCGATCGAGAAGATCACGCGATCGCGGCTCTGCGCCATCGCCTGCTCGAGCGTCAGCACTGCGAAGGGTTCTGCGCGCTCTCCGAGCAAGAACTCGCGGTACTGTGGCAGCTTCGAGAAGGCCTGCAGCACCGCCTGCTGCACGCGCACCGCGTGGCGGCTGCTCGCGGTGAGCACCATGAGCGACTCGCGCGGGCGCTCTGCGGCATGCTGCAGCACGAGCTGCACGACGCGGTTCACCTCTGCGTCGGTACTCTCAACCGCACCCGTGTGCGGGTCGGGCAGCCCCTGGCCATCGGTAACGAACTCAATCGTGAGGCTCGAGTGGCCGAGGAACGTGCCAGCCCAGGGCAGCGACACAATATCGCCGCCATAGAAGCGCGTGTTCACCAGGCTCGTAAGGTCTTCGCCGCCGGCACGGTAACTGCGGGTAAGCGAAAGCTCGGGCAGCACGGCGTGCAGCTGCGCGTACGCGCTGTGTGCGTGCAGATCTTCGAGGTCGTCTGCGGGCGCCTGCGCCTCAGCGTGCAGGCTGCGCACCGCGATTTCGAAACGCGACGGGGTCTGCGTCACGGTGTCACCAAACGCCACCACCTGCGGGGCGCGTCGGATCGCGCTCACGTTTTCGACGAGAGTCGTTGCGCCGGCGTCAACCAGCACGACCGTGTCGAAGCGGAGGTCGGCTGGCAGCCCCGCGGCCTCATAGGGCGAGAGCACCCATACTGGCGCGAGCGTGCCGAGCAGCGTCGGGGCCTGCTGGGCAAGCTGCAGCACTGATGCGTCGCTACTGCGCAGCAACTCTCGCAGCGCCAGGGCTTCGCCGCGGTTGTCAGCGACCGCGATGCGCCAAGCATCTGCGAGACGGCCGGCAAGCACATTGCCGCCTGCGCCGGCGTGCGCGTCATCGACGAGCCTGAAGTCTGCCTCGAGCCGCTCGATGACCGCCGTGTTTGCGCTCAGCAAAGCCTCGTTGGTCTGCAGCATGCGCTCGAGCGCCGACTGCCACCAAGCCTGCTCAAGCTCAGATGCGACTTGACTCACGGGCACGTGCCTCGCCGAGAGATCGTCGATGAGCTCCTCGAGATGTGCGGCGCGCAGGCGCTCAACGATCGCGGTGCGCTCCTGAATGTTCTGCAGCACCTCGCTCTCGCGCGCAAGATCGGTGGTGCGTCGAGCCAGTGTCGGCAGCGGCATCGCGCGCAAGCGCTCGCTGTCGCGCTCAACACCGAGCACTCGGTCGAGCTCATCGAGATCTTGGTAGGCAGCTTGGAAGGCAGTCGCAACCTCAGAGATGCCGAGCGGCACCGCCGGCGGCGCACCGACCACTGTGCTGTAGCGCTGCCACAGCACGCGCTGCTGCTGAATCTGCACGAGACGTGCATACATGTCGCTGACGTGCACACCGGGTCGCACATACTCGCGAGCGAGCTTGCGCAGGCGGCGGCGGTTGCCATTCGACATGTCTTCGCCCCCGCGAGGTGCGTGGGCCGCAATCACGTCATCGAGCGGGCGATCGAATACATCTGGCGAGAAGCGGTCGAGTGTGTCGCGCACGCCCATGAGCAGACGCAGATAGACGCCGAGCTCTGAGATCGTCTCATAGGGGCGCAGCGAGGTCTGCTCGATCAGCTGGTTTGCCTGCGACACGAGTCGCGGCAGCTGCGACTCAGCGAGGTCGACAGCGAGCGCGTACGCGCTGCGCGCTGCCTCGGTGGTCGTAAAGTCAACACCGTACCAGGGCGAATCGCTGGGCCCGTACTGAAACTGCCCAAGGCGCGCAGCCTCGGTAATGTCTTCTGCGATCGAAGAGCGGTCGAGCGTCAGCTGCCCGAGCGCCTTTTCGTCGAGGCGCACCGTTGTGGTCGGCGGCTGCTCAAGCATCGCGAGACGGCTCAGTTCGCGCAGCGCTTCGAGCGGCGACACGCTGAAACGCCTGTCAGTCTTCGAGAGCGCTTCTTCGTAGCCGAGCAGCACACCACGCAGACGCACGAGCGCGTCGTCGATGTCGCGCTGCGAGCTCTGGCTCGCTGCCTCGTTGCGGCTAATCGCCTCAACCAGGTTGCGACGCAGCAGGCGAGGTGTCACCGCAAGACCGCTCAGGCCCACGCGGCTCAGGCGGTGCGAGATACCGTCGAGCGTCGAGCGCCTGGGCGAGACCACCAGCACTCGCTTACCCGCGCGCACAAGCTCACCGACCGCGCTTACAACCGTTTGCGTACCGCCCGTTCCGGGCAGCGTGCGCACGACGAGCGAGTGGCCCGCGCCGATCTGCGCGAGCACATCGTCTTGCTCGGGGTCAGAGTCGTACAGGTGCCGATCAACCTCGGGCGCGCGTCGGTTCGGGTGCGGCGCCGTGACAGGCTTGTAGCTAGCCTCAAGCTGCTGTTTCGCAACCTCGCTGCCGCATACGGCCTGCAGCACGGTGGTGTCGAGCATCTTGGCGTCTGCCACCAGCTGCTTCGACACGTTCAAGAACGAAGATGCGACGAGGCGTGGCTGCACAATGAAGCCGGGCACGCCTGTCACCATCTGGCGCAGGCGGTCAATCACGGGCTGCGGCTTGAACACACCCTCGTTCTGCGACAGCTCAAGCAGGGTGCGCGCGTCAACCACGATGCCGTACTGCTCGCGCAGAGTCGCCAGCAACTCGCGGTTCACGATCGGATGCTTCTTGAGCTTCAGTTCGAAATCGCGGCCGTAGCGTCGAATCGCGAGCGGGCGCAGCAGCACGGGCGCGCAAAAATCTTCACCCTCAAAGTGCCACTTCGCGATGCCGATGCCCAAGTGCACGGTTTCGAGCCCACGCACGGTGCGCATCTCGGTCGCTTTATCGGTGACGCGGCCAGCCGCGATCCTCGCCTGACGCAGCGCCACATCGTCACGAATCAGGGCCGAGAGCAGAATCTTCTGGCCAGTGATGAACTGTGGCATGCCGCCGGGGTGGGTCGTCGAGAGTTCGATGCGATTCATCGGCTCATCATCGAAGTGAATAAGCGGGCTGTCGCCGCCGATGCCGGCGAGCTCCTCGCGCCACGCCTCGTGCTCACTCGCAAACGCATCAACAGCAACGGGGCCGAGCGACTGCAGCTCGTCGGTGAGATTCGCAGTCTCACCCGCCAGATGCTGCTCTTCAGGCTTCGGGGCGAGCGACCCCTCTGCCGTGGGCGCACCGCTGTTTCGAGGCGCACTCGCCTCCTGGGCACTTGCGCCTTGACGACGGCGCCGGTCTACACTCCACACACCGTCACCCTATGCGCCGAAACCGAGATTTGACGGAGGCGGCGCGGCGCGCCGTCTCGATCCTCGTCTGACAAACGAATCGCTGCGTTGCCGAAGCAAACGCAGCGATTCGTTTGTTGCTGAAACGCGGCGGGTTACTGTTCGACCGAAGGTTCGATCGGGGTTGCCGTTTCACCGATACCGCGGGCGCGAGCTGCCCACGCCATCAGGTGATAGACGAGGATCGCCGCAATCGTGCCGAGCGCGATGCCGTTGAAGAGGATCGGGTTCGATTCAGTACCGAGCACGAGGCTGAAGTCTGCGATGCCGACAATCAGGGCGACTGCTGCGGTGAACTGGTTGATCGGCTTCGAGAAGTCGACCTTGTTGTCGATCCAGATCTTCACACCGATTAGGCCAATCAGGCCGTAGAGTGCGACAGTGACGCCCGCGAGCACGCCCGATGGCACCGAGAAGATCACCGCGCCAACCTTTGGCGAGAAGCCCAGCAGCATCGCAATGATGCCGGCAACCCAGTACGCTGCGGTCGAGTAGACGCGGGTCGCAGCCATGACACCGATGTTCTCACCATAGGTGGTGGTGGGCGAGCCGCCACCGAAACCGGCGAGCACCGTAGACACGCCGTCGGCAAGCAGCGCACGGCCGGTCAGCGGGTCGAGGTCGCGGTCGATCATGAGACCAACACTCTTCACGTGCCCCACGTTCTCTGCAATCAGCACGAGCACGACGGGCAGAAACATCGGCAGGAGGCCCCAGAGCGACGGGTCGGCGAAGGGGTTGCCCGGCAGGTGGAAATCGGGCAGGCCGATCCACGCAGCCTGCTGCACCTGACTGAAGTCGACTTCACCCATGAAGATTGCGGCGACGTAGCCAACGACCATGCCAAGCACGATCGAAAGACGCCCGAGAATGCCGCGGAAGATCACCGTGATCAGCAGCACCGAGGTGATCGTGATGAGCGCGACCCACCCCGAGTTCGCCGTAGCGTTCCAGTTGTTCTTGACTGCCGGTGCGAGGTTGAAGCCGATCAGGGCAACGATCGCGCCCATGACGACGGGCGGCATGAGTGCGTTGATCCAGCGCGTACCGAAACGGTTGACGACGATGCCGACGATCGCAAGCAGCACACCCATGGCCAGCACGCCGAACGAGGCGCGCGCAAAGCCTTCTGCGGAGGGCAGCTGGTCGCTACCGAGACCGACCCCGGTCGCCACACCGATCGGCGCAAGAAACGCGAACGACGAGCCGAGGTAGCTCGGCAGGCGGTTGCCAGTGAGCAGCAGGAAGAGCAGCGTACCGAGGCCCGAGAAGAACAGGGTGGCGGTGGGAGGGAAGCCCGTGAGCAGCGGCACCAGGAAGGTGGCGCCGAACATCGCGACGACGTGCTGCGCGCCAAAGCCGATAGTCTTCGGCCAGCTCAGCCGCTCCTCTGGCAAAACGATCGCATCGGGTGCGACGGTTTTCCCGTCGCCGTGCTGCTTCCATGACATGCTGATGGGCTCCTTCAGAGCAGTATTGAGTTCTTGCCGCAATTGGCACTGCAGAAAACTCTACTGAGGATTTCGTGACCGCTACACCCTGGTGAGCTTTTGGTTTGGCTTTGCGGGTGTTCGTAACTGCGGATGAGGCACGTAACAGCGGATGGATTTGCGGTTTTCTTCCGCTGTTACGTGCGCGAGCCGGTTTTGCGCACACGGCAACCGGTCACTCGGCCGCCAGATACACCTTGCGAATGTGCGCGCTGGAGCTTTGAGCGAAGCCCATTTCTGGGCTTCGCCGCGACGCCAGCGCCGAGGCCGTCTCGGCCTCGGGCAGCGCTACTCGGCCGCCAGATACACCTTGCGAATGTGGTCTTTCACAATCCATCGCGTCTTCGTACCCGCGACCAGGCGCATCACATCGCCGGTCTTCACGTCGACCGAGCGGCCCTCGTCGAGCAGCTTGATGGTTGCCCCACCCGAGATCACGACGAACAGCTCGTCGATCTCGGTGTCGAGTACGGCGCCGTCGCGCAACTCCCAGATGCCTGCCTCGCAACCGCCGATGTTGCCGAGTTCTAGCACGCCCTGTCGGGGGTTACCGTAGTCGACCTCTTCTGCGGGCACGGGCTCGAGCGGCACAATTGCGCCGCGCCCGTGCACTACTCCGTTGAGCCCCTCGGGCAGCGGTTGGTTCATGTGGTTCTCCTTGAGTGGTGGCGGCGTTGCCAGTGCGTCGAAAAGGATCGCTTCGCCCCCTCGACAAGCGAAGGGGGCGAAGCATCTGCTGATGATTAGCTTACGAGTCGAAGCCAAGCCCGAGCGCATCCAGTGTCTTGAGCAGCACATTGCGCTTGCCGCCGTTGTGGTCTGCGCGGTCGAGCGCCCAACGGGTCATGTTGATGCCGATGCTTGCAACGGGCTCGGGCGGGAACGGCAGCGGCACGTCTTTCACCATCTTGAGCTCGGTGCGCTCGGTCACACGCCCCTCGAGACGATCGACGATCACATCAGCAGCGAAGTGGGTCGCACCAACGCCGAGGCCGGTAAAGCCCGCCACGTACTGCACGCGGCCACCGTGTGCCTGGCCCCAGAACGTGCAGAAGCGGGTCGAGGTGTCGATGACGCCAGCCCAGCGGTGGGTGAACTTCAGCCCCGCAAGCTGTGGGAAGGTCGTGAAGAAGTGGCTCGCGAGCTTGCGGTGGCTCTCCATGCGGTCTTCGTAGCCGGGCTTGATGCGGCCACCGGCGAAATACACCGCGTCGTAGCCGCCCCAGAGAATGCGGTTGTCTTTGGTCAAGCGCGAGTAGTGAAACTGGTTGGCCATGTCGGCGAGGCCCTCGCGGCCGCTCCACCCGATCGACGCGAGCTGTTCGTCACTCAGCGGCTCGGTCATGAGCACGTAGTCGTACACCGGCACGGTGTGAAAGTTGTACCGCTTCAAGAGTGATGGAAACACGTTGGTGCAGAGCGCCGCGCGCTCTGCAGTCACGGTGCCACGCTCGGTCTCGAACTGCAGCGGCTCGTCGCCCTGCCCACTGAGGCCGAGCACCCGGGTGTCTTCGTAGATCTCGACGCCGATTTCGCTTGCGTAGCGAGCGAGCTCTGCCGCAAGCTTTGCGGGGTGCAGGTTGGCGTTTTCTCGGGGCGAGAACTCGCCGGCGAGAAACGTCGGCGACGCAATGCGCTGCTGCACCTGCACCGTGTCGAGCGCCTCGACGTGCGGGTCTGGGCTTTCACCCACCCATTCGACCTGGTACGGCTCGTTCGCGACCGAGAGCTGGCCGGTGCGCTCAAAGTCGACCTCGAGACCGTGCTCGGCAATGAACGCCTCGATCGCATCGAGATTCTCGTAGCCGAGGCGACGCAGCGTATCGACCTCTTCTGGCCAGCGCGACTCGGCGTTCGGCTCACCGTGCGTGATGCTCGCCTCGCAGAAGCCGCCGTTGCGGCCCGACGCGGCCCAACCAATGCGCTTGGCCTCGAGCAGCACGACGCGGCGTTCTGGGTGCTCGGTCTTCAGCTTGATCGCGGTCCAGAGGCCAGCGTAGCCGCCGCCCACCACCACGTCATCGGCCTGCTTCGCGCCGGGCAGAGCCGGGTAGCGCGCCGCTGTCTGCTCGGCGTCTTCGATCCAGTAGCAGCCAAGCTTGGTGTCAGCGAGCGACTGATCGATGATCGCCTGAGCAGGCGGGTTCTTCTCGAAAATGGTGGGTTGCATGGGTATCTTGCCTCGTTGCGATGTGTATTGATGAGTGAAAAAGTACGTTTGCGGGGCGCTTCGCCCCTATTAGGCGAGGATCACTGGGCCTAGAGCTACTGCGACGGCGGGGGCTTCATGATGGCGCCGACTGCGAGACCAAAGGCAAGGCCCGCGGGCAGCCAGTACCAGAAGGTGGTGAAGTAGCTGATCACCACGCCGACAATGAGACCCATCACGAGCCCCACGATGATCTGTTTGCGCCTTGCCGCCGGGGTGACCTCTTGTTTGTCTTCGGGGCGCTTGCCCCGCGAGTTCTTGTCGCTCATGCGCTTGCTCCGTTCGCACTCATAGTTCGTTGAATCTTCGAGGTGCCCCGCACCCGTGTGCCACCGGCCGCAACAAGCAGCGGTTCGATCGAGTCGAGCAGCGACTCGTCTGTTAGGCCCGGCATCAGCTCGGCCTCCCACTCACGCCAGGCCTGGCGCACGCCGCTCAGCTCGTTCGTGGCGTCGACCAGATCGTCAGCAATCTCGATAACGGGCTCGCCCGTCTCTGCAAGCAGCAGCACGGTAGTGCGGGTGGTGCGCAGGGTCGCGATTGCCCCGAGTCGATCGCCCGCGCCCTGACCTAGGCGATCCTCAACCTCGCTGAGCAAGCCAGCCGGCACCGTCTCACTGAGCGGCCACATGAGCTCGCGCACGCTGCCATCGCCCTTTGCCTTCAAATGCCAACCATCGTCTTTGCCGCCCGCGCGCCGACGCATCGCGAGGCGCTGCTCGGCCAATTCGAGGGTGGGGGTGTCAAAGTAGCTGGCCTGCAGCTCGTGCACCGCTGGGGCACCCACGGTCAGCCCAACTGCGGCGAACGCCTCGGCGCTCGGCAGCGCAGCGCCCGCTCGCAATTCATACTTGCGTTCAATCTCGAGCGCCTCAACAGCGCCATTCTCACTCATGCTCACCAGCTTAGATCGGCGCGCTGACAAGAAACACGGTGTGCTGCACGCGGTCGGCCTGGCGCACCCCGTCTGCAACGAACAGTGCCCGTTGCAGACCGGCGTGAGCGAGGGAAGAGGTCTCAAAACGCAGCTGCACCATGAAATAGGTGCCCTCACCGCTCACGTTGCGAATGCCTTCCGCTCGCACGGAGATCAGCTCACAGGTCTCGGTCTTCACGTCGTAGCTCGCATCGATCTCAACGATCGTCACGCCGTTGTCTTCACGCCATAGCTGGCAGTCTCCTCCGCCCGGCAGCACCTCGGCGTGCAGGCTCTCAAACTCGGTGCCGGGCAGGCCCCGCAGCCAACCGCCAAGCACCGGGGTGAACTTTCGGTGTCCGTCACGTGTGACGCCGTGGTCGCGCGGCTCGCCGAGCAGCACTTCAAGCTCGCAGACCGGGTGCAGGGTGGGCCACGGGGTCACGCTACTCACGGTCCCCAGCGACTCGAGCATTGAGCGAGGATCGCGCGTTCAGGCTGTCGGGGTGAAAACCAGCGGCGAGCTTATAGTCGGCGGCGATCGCCTCAAGCTCCTCTTGCGAGATCACATCGTGCACGTGCGCGAAGCCCTCGGGCGCGCGCTCGCGGGCGAGCTGCATGACGCGCTCTGGCCCGGTCTGGCGGGTCATCTCGAGCAATTTGGTGCACGCGGGTCTGCGGACAACCTCGTAGGCGCTCAGCGCGGCCTCGACACTCGGTTCGGTCGCCAGATAGTACGCGAGGGTGCGCGCGTCGAGCGTGGCCTGCGAGCCGCCGTTTGAACCGTTCGGGTACATCGCGTGGGCGGCGTCGCCGAGCAGCGTCAAGTTGCCAAAGCTCCACTGCGGCAGTGCGTCGCGATCGACCATCGGGTACTCAAGCAGTTCTTCGGCATCGCGAATGATCGCCGGAACATCGAGCCAGTCGTAGCTCCAGCCCTCGAAGAATCGCGCAATGGGCTCGCGATCAACCTGACGGTTCCAATCGGCATCTGCCGAGCCAGCGATGCGGCGCTCAGCGATGAAGTTGATGCGCTGTTTGCCGTGCTCATCGACCCCGCCGAGCGGGTAGGCCACGAACTTCTGCTCGGCATCGCCCACCATCACCATGGTGCTGCCGTCTAGAAACGGCTCGATGACGGCGGTGCCGCGCCACAGGGTCAGCCCGCTCCAGAGCGGCTCGCCCTCGTGCGGGTAGTGCAGACTGCGCGCCACCGAGTGAATGCCATCGGCAGCGAGAATCACGTCGGCGGTGATCTCTTCGCGCTGGCCGCCTGGCAGCTCGAAGATTGCGGTGTTGCCCTGCACCTCGATGAGCTTGTGCCCGAGCCGCAGCACGCCGTCGCCAAGGCGCTCGCGCACGATGTCGTTCAGCTCAAGCTGCAGCCTGCCGCGGTGCACCGAAAGCTGCGGCCAGGCGTAGCCGGCTGCACGTCCGCGAGGCTCGCTCCAGATTTGCTGGCCATGCCTGTTGAAGTAGCTGAGCGTCTGGGGTTCGACCCCGAGGGCCGCGATGCGGTCGACGATGCCGAGCTCAGTGAGTTCGCGCACCGCGTGCGGCAGCAGGTTCACGCCGACGCCGAGACCGCGCAGTTCGGTGCTGCGCTCGGCGATCACTATGTCGGTGAACCCGGCAGCCTCAAGACTGAGGGCGGCCACGGGGCCGGCGATCCCGGCCCCAATAATCAACACACGCATATTCGCGACGATCCTCTCGGTGCCTACGCCCACGCCGGCTTCGGCACCGAGTCGATCAGCAGCTGGGTGTACGCATGCTGCGGTGCACCGAGCAGCGACTCGGTGGGGCCGGCCTCGACGATTTCGCCGCGGCGCATCACCACGGTCTCGTCGCAAACGCGGCGCACCACGCCCAGGTCGTGACTGATGAACAGCACGGTGAGCCCGCGCTCTTCGCGAACCCGTGCGACCATGTCGAGCACCTGCGCCTGCACCGAAACGTCGAGCGCGCTTGTCGCCTCGTCCATAACGAGCAGCTCGGGCTTGATGCCGACGGCGCGGGCGATCGCCACGCGCTGCCGCTGCCCGCCCGAAAGTGTGCGTGGCAGAGCCTGCGCGTGCTCGGGTGAGAGCCCCACGTCGTCGAGCAGTCCGAGCACCTGCTGCTTCAGGTCGCTCGAGCTGCCCTGATGGTGCAGCCGCAGCGTGTCCTCGATTGCGCGGCCCACGGCGATGCGGGGGTCGAGCGAGAGGTACGGGTCCTGAAACACCATCTGCACGCTGCGGGCCCGGGCGAGACGCTCAGCCTTGCCTCGGGGTGCGGCGGTGCGCTCTTTGCCACCGATCAACAGCTCGCCAGAGTCGGGCGACTCGAGACCGACGATCATGCGTGCGAGGGTTGATTTGCCCGAACCCGACTCGCCGACCACGCCGAGTGCCCTGCCGCGCTCGATCGAGATCGAGGCGTCGACCACGGCCCGCACCGGCTCCTTGCCGCGCGGGTGGTAGGTTTTCGCGAGTTCTCTGGTGAAGAGCATGGTGTCAGCTGACGGGGCTTCACGCTCATCAAGCTTGTCGAGATGAGCCGAGCTCTTGGTCTCGACAAGCTCGACAAGCGAGGCGACAGGCTCGACCGGCGAGGCCACCTCAACCGATGGCGTCGCCGCGATCAGGCGCTTCGTGTACTCGGCGCTCGGATGCCGAAAGATCTCCTGGGCGCTCCCCTGCTCCTCGACCTTGCCAGCGCTCATCACGTACACGCGGTCACAGATCGAAGCCGCAAGGTTCAGGTCGTGCGTAATGAACAGCATGCCCATACCGCGGCTCGCACGCTGCTCTGCGAGCACCTGAATGATCTCGGCCTGAGTCGTGACATCGAGCGCGGTGGTCGGCTCATCACAGATCAAGAGCTTCGGAGACGAGGTCAGCGCACCCGCAATCATGACGCGCTGCAGCATGCCGCCCGAGAACTCGTGCGGGTACTGCCCGAGGTGCTCCTCGGGTCGCGGCAGGCGAACCGAACGCAAGAGCTCGGTCGCGATCCCACGTGCTTCGCTCGCTGCGACACCCTGGCATAGCCTGAGCGACTCGGTCATGTGGTCACCGAGCGTGCGCATCGGGTTGATGCCGGCGCGCGGGTCTTGAAAGATCATGGCGGCCGCGCTGCGGCGCACCCCGAGCAGTTCTGCGTTCGATGCACCGAGCACCGAGTGCCCGTCGATCTGCACGCTGCCACCGGTGATCGCGCCTTCTGGCAGCAGACCTAGTACCGAGCGCGCGGTGAGCGACTTGCCCGAGCCCGACTCGCCAACGAGGCCGACGGTCTCGCCAGCCTCAACCCGAATCGAGATGCCGCCCAGCAGCCGCTTGCCGTTCGGCAGGTCAAGCGTGAGATCTGTAATTTCGAGCAGGCTCATAGCGATACCCCTCCGCCGATACGTTCTGAAAGTTCTTCACCGATGATGTTCACGGCAACCACCACGATCACCACGGCAAGCGCCGGCACAAGTGCGGGTATGAAGTGCCCACTGATCAGGCCGGCCTTCGCCTCGTTGATCATCGAACCCCAGTCGGCGGTCGGTGCCTGCACGCCGAGACCCAAGAACGAGAGCGCCGCAAGCTCTGCGAGCACGTAGCCGAAATTCAGCGTCGATTGCGCGCCGACGATCGGGGTCACGTTCGGCAGCACGCGACGCAGCGCAATCCACGGCTCGCTGAACCCCTGCACGCGGTAGGCCGCGACGTAGGGCCTCGTGCGCTCGGCGATCACGAGGCTACGTGTGAGCCGCGCAACGTAGGGAATATAGGCAATGCTCATTGCGATCACCGGCGCGGTAAGGCCTTTCCCGAAGAGCGCAACGGCCATGATGCCAATGAGCAGCGACGGGAAGGCGAAGACGACCTCGAAGACGCGGCTGAGCGCCGCGTCGATCCAGCCACCGCGCCACGCGGCGACGAGGCCGAGCAGCACGCCAAACACTGTCGATACGATCACCACGAGCAACGGCCCGAGCAGCGCAGTGCGCGCGCCAAAGATCATGCGGCTCAGCATGTCGCGGCCGAGGCCATCTGTGCCGAGCCAGTGCGCGGCACTCGGTGAGCCGTAGAAACTCAAGAAGTCGACCGCGTCAGGGTCGTAGGGTGCCACGAGCGGCGCGAAGATTGCAGCAAGCGCTACCACGGTGAGCACGATCGCGCTCGCGTAGAACAGGCCGCTCGAGCGGCGGCGGCGCGGTGCGCGAATCACCTTCACCGCGGTGGTTGGGGTCATGACTGCGCTCATCGTGCATCAGCTCCTGCGGCGGCTCGGGGGTCGATCACGGGTTCAAGCAGATCGACGATTGCGTTCACGACAACAAAGGCGGCCACGACGAGCAGCACGATCGCCTGCACTACCGGAAAGTCGAGGCGGTCGACCGACTGCACGAGCAGCGAGCCGAGGCCAGCGACGCCGAACGCCGACTCGACGATGGTGCTCGCGACAAGCAGGCCGGCGATCAGCAGGCCGCCGACGGTGGCGATCGGGCCGATCGAGTTGCGCAGCACGTGGCGCCTAATGACGGTCGCCCGCTTCAGGCCGCGGCTCGTCGCCACCTCGACGTGTTCGCGACCAATCTGCTCGACCATAGCCGAGCGGGTGATGCGGCTGACCAGCACCACAAAGACGATCGCGAGCGCGAGCGCCGGCAAGAAGAGATGGTAGATCGTATCGAGAAAGCCCTCGCCCGATCCGAAAGTCGGAAACCAGCCGAGACCGACCGCGAAGATCGAGATCAGCAGAATCGATCCGACGAACGATGGAATTGCGGCAAGCACAGTCAGCGTGACGAGGATCGCGCGATCCGCGAATTTGCCCTTGTTGAGGGCCGCAACGATGCCCGCGGCGAGGCCAACAACCAAAATCATGATGGCGGCCATCACGACGAGCGTAATAGTCACTGGCAGACGGTCGCCGATCACGGTGGTCACGTCTTCGCGAAACTGCAGTGAGCGACCAAAGTCGCCGCGAAACATGCCGAACATCCAGTTCAGGTACTGCTGCCACGGCGGCAGATCGAGCCCGAACTGCGCCGTCACCGCTTCTACCGCCTCGGGGCTCGGCTTGCGCCCGCGCAGCAGGAAGCTGATCGGGTCGCCAGGCACAATAAATCGCGAGAAAAACACGAGCAGTGAGGCGAGAAACAGCGTGAGCAGCAGCGCGCCGAGCTTACCGGCGATGCGTCGCGCAATGGTCATTGGTGGCCTCCAGGGTCAACCGTGAGTGAAGTAGAAGTGTGGGCGAGGCGGCTGCTCATCGAGCTTGTCGAGATGAGCAGCCGCCTCGGCCTGCCTGCGAGCGCCTAGCGTGCGCCTAGCGTTGCAGCCCAGGGGTAGTACATGAAGTTGATCGACGGTGAGAGGCCGGTGATGCGCTCACCCATGAACACCGCGGTGGGCGGGGTCGAGAGGGGTAGCCACGGCAGCTCCTCGTTCACGATCTGCTGCGCGCGGGCAGTGAGCTCGCTGCGTGCGGCTGCATCATCGGTGGCGGCAGCTTCGGTGACGATCTGGTCAAATTCTTCGTTTGACCAGTTGCCGTAGTTCGAGAACTCGCCAGTGCGCAGCACCGAGTACATCTCGAGTGCATCCGGAGCAGAGAGGTACCACTCAGTCTGGAAGAGGTCGATGCCCTCGCGCGCGCTCGGGTCAGAGAACAGCGTGGTGTACGCGCTCGGGGTCAGCGTCTTGATCTCGGCGTCGAGGCCGATCGCCTTAGCGGCGGCGACAACCGCCTGCGAGTTCACGGTGAACGACTGGTCAAGCGGTGCCGATGCGTAGACGATTTTCTCGCCCTCGACGCCGGCCTCCTTGATAAGTTTCTTTGCCTCTTCAATGTTGAACTCGTAGTGCTCGATGTCTTCGAATGCTGTGGTGCGAGCCGCGTCAGACGCACCGCTCCACACCGATTCGGTGGTCTGCACGTCGGTGATCTCGCCGATGCCGCTGCGAGCCGCGATGTTCATGTTCTCGCGGTCGAGGGCCATGAGCAGCGCCTTGCGCACGCGCACGTCACCAAGCGGACCTTCGAGATTCGAGACGATCAGGCTCGACACCGTGGTGTTCAGGCCGAAGAGCAGGTCGCCCTTGCCCGAGTCCATGAGTTTCTGCGCTGAGTCGAGCGGCGCCATCCAGCTACCGTCGACCTCGCCTGCCATAAGCGCGTTCGCGCGGGCATTCGTGTCGCCCATGAACACGAACTCGAAGCTCTTCGATTTCGCCTTCAGCGACTCGTCCCAATAGCCGTCGTAGGGGCTGAGTTTGATGTTTTCGCCAGACTCCCAGCTGTCGAATTGGAACGGACCGGTGCAGTTGACGCCTCCGGTCGAATTACCGTAGTCGGCGCCCAACGCCTCAAGTGTCGAGGCCGATTCGATGACACCAGCCGCGTGACCCATGCCGAGGTTGAACTGCGAGTCGGGCACCGCCATCTTCACGGTGACCTCCATGTCACCAGTCTGTTCGATCGATGCGACGTTCTGGTACACCGAGTACCAGAACGAGCCGAGTTCGGGGTCGAGGTGACGCTGCATCGAGGCGACGGCGTCGGCCGCGGTCAGCGGGCTGCCATCGTGAAAAGTCACGCCCGAGCGAATCTTGTAGACCCAGGTCATCTCGTCGGGGTGCTCGAACGACTCGGCGAGGCCCGGCGAGAGGGTGAAGTCTGGGTTGAGGCGCAACAGCGACTCGCAGACGTTTGCGAGCACCTGGTTGTCGGCGTAGTCGAAGGCATAAATGTAGTCGAGCGAGTAGGGCTCTGAGTACACCGCCCACTTGATGCTGTCAATCTCGCCCGAAGGAGCTGCGGTGCTCTCGGTCATCTTCCAGTCAATCGCGGTGCCTGTGCTGGCCGAGCTGCCGCCCTGCGCAGAGCAAGCCGAGAGCGCGAGGGCAGCGACAGCTGCACCCGCGACAAGCGCAGCGCCACGTCGCGCTGCGGTGTTCTTCAAAATGGTCATGATGTGTGGTGCTCCTAGTTGGTTTCGGGGCGGGTGTAGACGTTGCTGCCTTCGACCCACGTCGAGCTCACCTCTGCAAGGTGAATCTCTTCGGCGGGCACGCTGAAGGGGTTTGGTTCGATAACGACAAGGTTTGCGAGGTAGCCCTCGCGAATGCTGCCGGTGTCGTGGTCTCGATGGTTCACGTAGGCACTGCCCGAGGTGTAGGCGGCAAACGCCTGCTCAAGCGTGAGCCGCTGCTGCTCGCCAGCGAGCGGACCCTGTTCAATACCGGGGCCGACTCGGGTGACACCGATCATGATGGCCTCGAGTGGGTTGGCGCTCGACACTGGCCAGTCGCTGCCGGCCGCCAGGCGCGCGCCCCCGCGAACAAGGTCACCGAACGGGTACTGGCGATCCTCTTGCCCCTCCTGCATAAACGGCAGGGTCAGCGTGTCGAGCTGCTCCTCGTGCGTCGCCCACAGCATCTGCAGGTTTGCGACAGCGTCGAGCTTCGCGAAGCGCGCGGTCTCTGCTTCTGCGACGATCTGCAGGTGCGCCAGATGGTGACGGTTGTCGCTCGGGCCGTTGGCCTCACGCGCCGCCTCGATGGCGTCGAGCGCATCGCGCACAGCGCGGTCACCGAGTGCGTGAAAGTGCACCTGCATGCCCGCCGCATCAAGGCGCACAACCGCCTCACGCAGGGTCTCTGCGTCAACGAACGAGATGCCGTGGTTGTGCGTATCGTGGCCGTGCGCATCGCGGTACGGCGTCAGCATCGATGCGGTGAAGTTCTCAGCAACACCGTCGACCATGATCTTCACTGTGCCCACCTGGTAGCGGTCGGCTGTTCCGAGAGCGACGCACTCATCGCGGTAGCGCAGAATGTCGTCAATCTGCTCGATGCCCTTGTCACGCTGCCACCACTGAGCACCGACAACGTGTACCTTCAGCTCGCCCGTTTCGACCGCGCGACGGTATGCGGGTGCCGAATCGGGAACCGGGCCTGAGATGCCGATCAGAGCGTCTTGCCAGCCTGTAACGCCGAGCGAAAGCATCTGCCGCTGCGTGTGCAACAAGCCCTGGTACGCGAGCTCTGCGCTCACCTCTGGCTTCACCTCGTCAAAAAGGTCACCTGCGCCCTCATGAAAGGTACCCGCCGGGTAGCCATCTGCCTCGCGCTCGATGCGCCCGTCGGCGGGGTCTGCGGTGCTGGCGTCGAGGCCAGCGGCCTCGATCGCTGCTGAGTTCGCCCACGTGCTGTGGTGGTCGCGGCTCATGAGCAGCACCGGGCGATCAGCGACGACGGCGTCAATCGCACCACGCAGGGGCGAGCCGCCAGCGAAGTGATCCATCGACCAACCGCCACCGAGAATCCACGGCTCGTTCGGGTTTGCCGCAGCGTACTCGGCGATCAAGCGCACCGAATGTTCGGCGCTTTCCGACATGGTGAGGTCGCACTGCAGCGCCTCGACGCCGCCGCCGGTCGGGTGCAGGTGAGCATCTTGAAAGCCCGGTGACAACAGTGCTCCCGGAGCGTGCACACGCTGTGTTTCGGGGCCAGCAAGCGCTTCCGCGTCGGCCGCAGGCACGATCGCCGCGATGCGCCCATCGGTTACCGCCACAGCGACCCCTTCGAGTGGGGCACCTGATCCGGTAAAGACTGCGCTTCCGGTGAAGAGCACGTCGGCTGCCATCTGTTCCTCTTTCGACATTGAAATTCGGGTTGTGTAAGGAGAGTATTCGAAGAAAAGTATCTTTGTCAAAGGCATTGACAATAGAATGGATCACGATTTGGCAACCATCCCGGCAGCAACGATGCGAGAGACCGGAAGAAGCGCGACTGGTACAGCGGCAATACGCTAGGTCACAGAGAAAGGATCGCGATGAGCACCACGCAAGCTGAAGTCAGCAACGGCAAGGCCTCTACTGCCAGGCGCGGCCCCCGCAGGGTGCGCCTGGACACCGCAAAGATCGTCGCGGCAGGGCTCGAAGTTGCAGAAGAAAGTGGCTCGTCTGTCTTCTCCCCCAAACTTCTCGGCGACAAACTGAGCGTCGACCCGTCTGCCGTGTATCGACATTTTCAAAGCAAGCGACACCTCATGGAGGCCCTGCTCGACGCGGTGCAGTTGCGCACGCTTGAGGCAGTGACCGCACCCAAAGAGGCTTGGCGCGAACGCGTAACACAACTCGCTGCGGCCACATTCTCTGAGTACTGCCGCTGCCCATCCATTGCGGCAGAAGCGATGACTCTCACGACGCACGGCCCCGGCGAGCAGGGCGCTGTCGAACTCTTGCTCGACGCGTTCATCGTGTGCGGCCTGCCCGAAGATGAGGCGGTGCGATACTACGCGCTCGTCTCTGCATACATTCTCTCGGTTGCCTCTGGGATCGCGCGCTCGCGCGCTGACGGCGGCGAGCCAATGGTCACAGGCCCCGAAGATGACACCTCCTGGCTCGATGGGCCGATCCTCGTAGACCCAAAAAACTACCCGCGAACCGCAATGCTCACCGTGCAACTCTCTGAGCTGCGCGACCGTGAAATCTACATGCAGGGCGTCACTGCCCTGCTCGATGCAGCCGAACGAGCTGCGCGCAGCTAGGGTGCCGTGTTGGCGACCGTACTTGCAGAATAGGGTGTAAGTCGTAGCGCAACGGATGCGCTCACTGAGACCAAGGGGTGGCCAGTTGACCGATGCAAGCCTGCTCTACTACACGGGTCGCTTCGTGCGCACCGATCTCGACTGCGATGGCGTCTCGGGCACCCC
This sequence comes from Actinomycetota bacterium, assembly GCA_020161315.1. Lineage (GTDB taxonomy): Bacteria > Actinomycetota > Actinomycetes > Actinomycetales > Microbacteriaceae > Leucobacter. Next base: position 31,802 of record JAIUOH010000006.1, read on the forward strand.
CGACCCAGCCTCAGCGCCCGAGGCGATGCTCATCGAGCACGGCACTATTGTTGCAATAGGTAGTCGCGATGAGGTGCCAGCACCAGCGGCGGCAACGCACATCGATCTCGGTGAGGGCTGGGTGCTGCCCGGTCTCATCGAGCCCCACGGCCACCCGTCAGAATCAGCCTCGCTCATGGGCAACGGCGTGATCGACATTCGACCGGTCACCCTCGCTCGGGCTGATCAGGTCTGGGATGCCATCAAGATCGCACTGGCCGCGAGCCCCAGGCCACCCCGGGTCGTAGCGAACGGCTGGGACCCGCTGCTGCAGCCTGGGCTCACCCCACCGACACTCGCCAACCTCGACGCGCTCGCGGGCGAAGTGCCCCTCGTCATCGTGCACAACTCGCTGCACTCTGCGTACTTCAATACAGCCGCCGCCCGCGAGGCGGGCATCGACCGCAACACGCCAGACCCAGTCGGTGCCTCATTCGGGCGTGACTCCTCCGGCGCGCTCACCGGGCTCGCGCTCGAAGCTGCCGCAGTAGCGCAGATCGTAGGGCCAACCCTCGCGGCGGCCGAGGCCGATATGCCGAGGCGACTGACAACTCACCTGCTTGAGCTGCGACGCACGCGAGGCATCACGACCATCGCCGACCTCACGTGGAACCATCAGCTCGGCCAGCTCGCCACCGCCCTCGCCGCGGCTGGCAGCTTGCCCGTTCGCTTGCGCGGCTACGAGACGTCGAGCCCGGGCGCTACGGCTTCTGTGCCGCTCGAGAACGGTGACGCCTGGTATCGACAGGTCGGCATCAAGATCTGGTCTGATGGCTCACCCTGGGTAGGCAACATCGCCACCTCGTTTCCGTATCTCGATACCGCCGCCACGCGAGCGCTCGGATTCGAGCACGGGCACATCGGGCACGCAAATTACACCACCGAACAGCTCATCGAGATTGGCTCGCAGTACGCGGGCGAGGGCTGGCAATTCGCTTGCCACGCTCATGGCGACGTCGCTATCGACAGCACCCTCGATGCCTACGAAGCGCTCATCACGAAGTTCGGCCTGCACGACCACCGCTTTCGCATCGAACACTGCGGACTTATGACCCCCGCGCAGTTCGAGCGCGCCGCGCGACTCGGCGTGGCCGTGAGCCTGTTCGTTGACCACATCACTTACTGGGGCGATGTGATTGTCGATGACCTCTTCGGCGAGCGCGGTCTCGCCTACGCCGACGCGGGCGCTGCGTTTGCGGCCGGCCACCGTGCCACGTTTCACAACGATGGCACAGTGACGCCGTGCGAGCCGCTGCGCAACATGGCGGTCGCCGAGACCCGCACCTCACGCACGGGCAGGCACCTGGGCGGCGGCAGCGCCGTAACTCGGCGAGATTCGTTGCGGGCTCACACCTCGAACGCGGCCTGGCAGTTGCGCAGCGAACACGAGATCGGCAGTCTCGCCCCGGGCCTTCGCGCCGACTTTGCGGTGATCGACGTTGACCCGCGCAGTGCAGCACCTGAGGCGCTCGCCGAGGCCAGGGTGCTCGCAACCGCGGTCGACGGCCAGCTCGACACCGCGAGCGCATAGCCAGGCAGCGGTCTCGAGCAACGGCCGCCGTACACTTGCTACGTGAGTGAGCATTCGAGCACGCGGGATCGCGCAGCGCGCAGCTGCGCCGATGCGGTTGCCGCACTGCAACTGGCGGGGGTGCTTCCAGAGGCGATTGCCGAGTATGTGCCCGAGGGACGCAGGCTGTTCGTGCTGCCGAGGCCCGCGACCATGCGGGCTCTGGGCGAGGCATGGCGCCTCGGCTCACTGCTGCTCGACACAGAAGGCGGGCTCTGGGTCGCGGGGCGTGCGACTCGAGCGGCAGAACGGGGCAGGGTTGGGTACCAATCGGTATCGCGCGAAGAACGACGCGACATTGCTGCGGCGGCACTCCGGGGCGGCTACGCCGAGGGGTTCCCGGTCAACTTTGACGCCCGCCCGATTAGCCTCGATGAGGCATCACTGCGCGAGCTCGGCCCCACCGACCCGATCGGTCTCGCCGAGAGCGAGATTAGGGTGCGCTGGCGCACGGGAGCCTCTCTAGACAGTGCGCCCACACTTGAGCAGTATCTTCGCGAACGGGTTGCGTTGCTGGTCGACCCACCACTCCCCGCAAGCTGACAGCACTTCGATGGGTCACCAGGGTGTGTCTGACAAATGGTGGTGCTGGCGAGGATGCGCCCGAAATTAGTGATCGCGAGGCGGAGGAGGCGGCTTTGCTGGTGGCAAAACCGACGACGACAACGAAGCGAGCGCTGATTTCGGGTGCACCGCAGCGCGACACCATTTGTCAGACACACCCTAGGCTGGGCTGCCTCGATCTCACGTTTCACCCTGCACATGCGTCTTCAATGCACAGGGAGACACAGAAGACTGGATAGAAAATGCACTCACCGTTTGAAGCCGTGGTCTCGCAGCACGGCACGACTGTGTTGCGAGTTTGCCGTTCGCTGCTCGACACGCACGACGCAGATGACGCCTGGTCAGAGACCTTTCTCTCAGCCATGCGGGCTTACCCGAAGCTGCCTGAAGCCTCGAACGTTGAGGCATGGCTTGTGACAATTGCTCGCAGAAAAGCCATCGACGTGCACCGCGCGGCAAAGCGAAATCCACTGCCAATAGCTGAGCTGCCCGACTCGCCGAGCGAGCTCGGAGTGCCTGGTACGAGCGACGCCGAGCTGTGGCAGCACGTCGCTCGCCTGCCCAAGAAGCAGCGCCTCTCGATCACGCTGAGGTATCTCGCGGGCATGTCTTACGCAGAAATCGCCGCGGTCGTCGGCGGAACCGAGGCTGCGGCGCGCAGATCGTCGGCCGATGGCCTCAAGAAGCTCAGAACCCACTACCAAGAGGCGACCACGAAAGGAGCCAGCTCATGACCACAACGAGCCCCGAAGAGTTCGCAGCGCTCGAACTGCTGCACCAAAAGCTTGAACAGGCTGCCACGGCCGCAGACCTCGTCGACGTCGCCTACCGCGTCATCGACAGCCCACTGGGCAAACTACTGCTCGCCGCGACACCAGCGGGCCTGGTACGTGTTGCATTTGCAAACGAGAATCACGACTTGGTACTCGAGCAGCTCGCAGCGAAGCTCAGCCCTCGCGTGCTGCGTGCTCCACGCCAGCTCGATCCCGCCGCCCGCGAGCTCGACGAGTACTTCGAGGGAACGCGTAGGGCATTTGATCTGCCGCTCGATCTTTCGCTTTCGAAGGGCTTCAGACAGCTCGTGCAGCAGCACCTGCCAGAGATCGGCTACGGGCAGACCCGCAGCTACAAAGAGATGGCAGAGATGGTCGGCAACCCGCAGGCGGTGCGCGCGGTCGGCACCGCCTGCGCCACAAACCCGCTACCCGTGGTCGTGCCGTGCCACAGGGTGCTGCGCACCGACGGGTCGCTCGGCGGCTACATCGGGGGGCTCCCAGCCAAGACCGCGCTGCTCGAGCTCGAGCAGTCCGCCTAAAGTTACGCGGGAGCCAGCCCCGTGGCGTGCTCAAACACCAGCTGTGTCTGGGTCTGCGCAAGCTCGGGCCGCGAGCTCAACTGGGTCGACACAAAGTCGCGCAGCGCGGGTACGCTCGCACACGCGACGTGCAGCATGAAGTCTCTGTCACCGCCGATGATGTAGACCTGCTGTACCCCAGGCAGCTCGCGCAGCTCGCCAAAGATCTCGGTGATGCGGTCGCGCCTGTGGCTGTGCACACGCACCTGAATGAGCGCGTGCACGCCGAGACCCGCCGCCTCCGGGTCGATATCGGCGTGGTAGCCACGAATCACCCCTGCCTCTTCGAGCGCCCGAACCCGACCGTGACAGGTTGAGGCCGGTATGCCGAGTCGCTCGCCGAGCTCGCGGTACCCGATACGGCAATCTTTTGCGAGTTCGGCAACGAGTCTGCGGTCGAGGTCTGTGAGCTGAATCTGGTTCATGCACACCGTTGTACCACGGCAATTTTCGAATGTCATTCAGAAAGAACTTAATAGCGCGAACATTTTTCAGAGATGCTGCAATTTTCTCGAACCTTGGACACAATGGTTGCAAACAAGATTGCGCGCACCGCAGCGCGCCCAGACGACACGGAGCACACTCGATGGTCAGCACCCTCACCACACGCGAAGCCTGCGTACAAGCAGACGCCGCCGATGCTCTCGCATCGTTCCGCGAGCGCTTCTCGCTGCCCCAGGGCATCATCTACCTCGACGGCAACTCGCTCGGTGCGCTGCCCAAGGCCGCGGGCGAGCGAGCGCGAGACGTCATCGATCGCGAGTGGGGCACCGACCTCATCGCCAGCTGGAACACCAACGACTGGTTCGATCTGCCGGTGCGCATCGGGGCGAAGCTCGCGAAGCTGCTCGGCGGTGAAACGGGTGCGTGCGTCGCGACCGACACCACCTCGATCAACGTCTTCAAGGCGCTTGGCGCGGCGCTCGAGATTCAGCGGGAGCGTCACCCGGAGCGCCGAGTGATCGTCTCTGAGCGTGAAAACTTTCCGACCGACCTCTACATGGTCGAGGGCATGATCGAGTTTCTTGATCGCGGTTACGAGCTGCGACTCATCGACGACTCGCTGACCGCCGAGCAGGCGATCGGCGACGACACCGCCGTCGTGCTGCTTACCCAGGTCAACTACCGCAGTGGCCGCCAGTGGAACGTGAACGAACTGACTGCGCTCGCCCACGAACGTGGCGCCCTTATCATCTGGGATCTTTGCCACTCGGCCGGCGCCGTACCCATCGCGCTCGATGAAGCGCGCGCAGACTTTGCCGTCGGCTGCACCTATAAGTACCTGAACGGTGGGCCGGGATCCCCCGCCTTTATCTGGGTCGCCGAACGCCACGTGAGCCGAGCTCGCCAGCCGCTCTCGGGCTGGTGGGGGCACAAGAGCCCGTTCGAGATGGCGGTGTCGTTCGAGCCGGTCGATGGCGCAAGGCGTTTTCTCACCGGCACACAGCCGATCATCTCGCTCGCAACCATGGAGGTCGGGCTCGACATCGCGCTCGAGGTCGACGAGCAGGCGCTGCGCGAGAAGTCGCTCGCGCTCACCTCACTCTTCATTGAGCTTGTCGAGAGCCGCATTGCGGGCGATGCCCTCACGCTCATCACTCCGCGCGAGGCAAGTGAGCGCGGCAGCCACGTGAGCTTCGTGCACGCAGAGGGTTTCTCGGTCATGAAGGCGCTGATCGCCCGCGGCGTGATCGGCGACTACCGCGAGCCGGGCGTGCTGCGCTTCGGGGTGACCCCGCTGTATCTGGGTTATGCCGATATCTGGGACGCGGTCGAAGCGCTGCGCCTCGTGCTCGAAACCGAAGAGTGGAAGGCACCTGAGTTTCAGGTTCGCGGCGCGGTGACGTAACGGTCTCGCTGCCCCCCCCCCAAAAAAAAAGAGGTGATCACCGCTCGTTGAGACCATAGAGTATCTTCGGATCGCCGCGTGTGGGCCTCTGCAGATAGATCAGCGTTGCGTGGGATTGCCCGGCTTCGGGCACGCTCAACTCTCAGGAAATCCCTGAGATCGGGGTGACCGACGACGCGGCCGCGCCCGACCCGGCATCGGTAGAGGGCTGAGCTGCGGCAGCCCAACCTCAGCTATCGCGGGACAGGCCCCCAAACCCACTCACCCTGGGCTCGGGGGTCTTTCGCGTACGCGGGGTTGCGTGCTGAGCGGAGTTCTCAATGACGAAGGTGGCCATGCTCGGCAGGTAACGATCGTCGGCGACCTCAATGAGCTCGCCCAGGGGGCCATACGCCACCCGGCGAACTCGAAGTAGCGGGCTACCCTGCGGTGTGCCGAGCAGTTCCGCATCGAGTTCGTCTGCGGCGACGGCATCGATGGTATGACGTGCGCGCGTCGGGGTCATGCCAGCCGCTGCGAGGGTTTGATACATACTGTTGCGGTCGAGGTCCGCGGCAATCAGGTATCTGCCGACCTCGAGGGGAAACGCCGAACGCTCGAGCATGGCGGGGTTGCCGTCTAGCAGGCGCAGCCGAATAATTTCGACAACCTGATCGCCGGGCTCAAGCTGCAGCTCTTCGGAGACAAGCTCGGCGGCCGGGCGTCTGGCGGCCTCGACTACCCGCTGGCCTGGCGTGTACCCCAAGTGCCGCGCCCACTCAGTAAAAGAGACAAAGCTCTCGAACGACTGTCTCGGAACAAAGGGTTGCACACGCGGCGGTGCGCCGCGCCCGCCCGTGACCATTCCCTCGGCACGCAATGCAGCGAGGGCCTGCCTCACCGGGCCGCGCGAGGTGCCGAATTCAGCGATGAGCGACTTTTCGCTCGGCACACGCGCCCCCTGCTCCCACCTGCCCGTACGAATGCGTTCGACCATCGCTTCGTATATCTGAGCATGCAGGGGTCGCGTCTCTGTCATGGCGAACAGTCTACAAGTTATGATTACTGGTTTCACTTAACGAGAAGACCGCATAAGTGAACGGGTGATTGACGCGTCGCTACTCAAACGGAATTACGGTGAACCTTTTGCGAACAGCGCCGTTTCGAGTTGTCATGACTACTTTAAATTCAGCATGCTCTATTCGGGGCAGCGCTCGTCGCTGCGACACCCCTGATCTGCCTGATCCCACGATGCACCGCAGCACACCGAATCTGCTGTGCACCTCTGCGAACGAAGAGAGAAGATGAACGCTTCACCCCATTCAGCGTCGCGCCGCCGCGCCTGCCTCGCCGCCGGCGCGCTGCTCGCACTCATGACCGGCCTCGTCACGAACCCCGCAATGACGCCCGCAGTCGCCGTCGCGCCACCACTCACGGAGGGCTTCGAATCGGCCTCCACCCCGAGCACCGCACCCGCTGGCTGGAACGTCGAGAGCTCGGGCACGGCGGGCATGCGCGCCGGCTGGGAGGGGTGGACCTTCCACACCACGGCCGAAGTCGTCTCAGCTTTTGGCAACAGCGGCGACCGCAATAGCTTCGGCAAGGCGAAAGGCCTGGTCGCTGTCGTGCAGTCAGACACCAACCGACCCACGACGGGCACGTTCGACTCGACGCTGTGGGCGCCGAGTTACTCGGTCGATGCAGGCGCGCAAGCCGTGAGCGTGAGCTTCGACAGCCACTACAAGCAGGGCCAGGCGCCGCAAGAGGCGAAGCTGGTCGCGAAGATCGACGGCGGTGCCCCCGTTGTGGTTGAGCAGTTCAGCACGAACCGTCTCAACCAGAGCCACAGCTACTCAGTATCGCTGCCCGCGGGAGCCGCGAAGGTGCAGTTCGGGTGGCAGTACACCAAGAGCACCAACAACTGGTTCTGGATGATCGACAACGTGAGCATCACTGAGGCAAAGCCCGCCGATGCCGTGCTGAAAATCGACTCGCTGAAGAAGCCCGTGACCACGCCTGGCGGCACGACCACCGTTTCGGTAAGCGGGCTGCGCGCAGGTCAGCAACTGCAGGCTTCGCTGGGCGCAGTGTCGGTCGCCGGGATCCCCGTGGCCGACGGGAGCGGAAAAGTCTCATTCGATGTGACCGTGCCGGCAGACCAGGCTCAGGCGACCGTGCCCCTCACCCTCGGCGGCGAGGACATCACCCCTGCCGAGATGACGATCACCGTGCTGAACGAGATTCCGAGCGAGGCGTACTCGACCGAACCTCAGCTCTGGTGGGATGGATTCGACGGCACCGTCCAGAACTGGACGGCGACGGGCAGCTGGGGCTTTATGACCCGCGCTGAGATGACGGCCGCGTACGGCCTTGACCGTCGCCACACCTTCACGCGCGCTTCAGGTGTGATCGCCTTGGCCGAAACGGCGGGGGCGAGCGCCGCCCCATTCGACGGCAAGCTAACGTCTGCTCCTGTTGCAGTGACCGCCCGCGACGAGGTAGAGCTGCGTTTCGACAGCCACTTCCGCGTGCGCGGCAGCGGCGCCCACCGAGGCATCGTTACCGTGAAGTTCGACAAGGGTGACCCCATTGAGCTGCGCACCATCACCGCCGAAGAAGAGTCGGCGCAGCCGCGCCTGCCCTTCACGGTTCCGGCGGGAGCGACACAGGCGACCGTCGAGTTCGCCTACACCGCGCCCGCGAGCGCCGGCTCATGGATGCTTGACGACGTGCAGATCGTCAAGCCGCTCACCCCGCTCGCGAAAGATGCCCAGCCAGAAGCGATTGTCGACGTGTTCAGCGACGTGCAGGGCGCTGCCGGAAACGTCAAACTGCAGAACCAGGTGCTGCCCGGCTTTCGCAATCTGCCCGGCGGTCGAGCGAGCACCGTCATCTCGAATGGTGACCTGACCAGCAACGGCACCGCCGCGCAGTACGACGACTACTTCAAAGCGTTCAACGCGGGCGGCGGCAACGACTACGGTACCAAGATCTCTACCATCGGCAACCACGAGTTCTACGGCTCCGACGGGTCGGAGACTTACATCAAGCGGTTTCTCGACAAGACGGGCATGCGAGAACTCGGTGTCGCCGACTCCGCCTCACCGCACAAGGGTCTCTGGGGTGAGACACTCGTCGACGGGACGTTGCCCGTGCTCTGGATCGGCAGCGAGCGTCACGAGTACCACGGAGGATCGGGCCCGTTCGTCGAGATCTGGGACGAACAGTACAACTGGCTGCGCGACCGGCTCGACCACTACCGCGAGAGCAACACCCCGGTGCTGTTGAGCGTGCACCACATCTTCGAGAACTCGGTCTCTGGCTCGTACGCGAACCTCTACAAGCGCGAGTTCGGTGACGATCAGGAGCGCATGGAGCGTCTGCTCGCCGCATACCCGAACGTTACCGTGATGAGTTCGCACACTCACTGGAGCCCGAAGCTGAACGACTGGAGCGTCGAGCAGCGCTTCGTGCCGACGGCCGACCACGCGCCGACGATCATCAATACCGCTGCCGTGACCACGCAGTACGGCCCAAGCGGCGACTGGGGCGAGGCCGGTGTCGATGGGGCTGATCCCGCCGGCTTGCGCATCGCGCTCTACGAAGATCGCTTGCGAGCCACGGTGTACGGTTTCAACGGTAGTGCCGAGCCCACCGAAATCAAGCACATCGATATTGCGCGGCCGACCGCTGCTCCCATTGCGCCCGCCGAACCCGAGGTTCAGGTGCCCGGGGCAGAGCCAGGTGTGCCGGTTTCGGTGAAGGCTGGCGACAAGTTGCAACTCGCGGGGAACGGGTTCAAACCGAGCGAAGCGCTTTCGCTCGAGCTGCGCGGCGGCCCAGTTTCGCTCAAGCTGCGCGGCGGCCCAGTTTCGCTCGGGGCGGTGACCGTCGATGACACCGGCGCCTTTGTCGCTGAGGTCACGGTGCCTGCAGACACCCAGCCAGGCGATTACACCATCGTCGTGCTGCGCGGCGGTGTGCCGGCTGCACAGCTGCCAATTGTGGTCGCCGCGGCCGACGGTGGCGCCGATTCTGGTGCCGGTGGTGCCGACGCGGGTGCCGGTGGTGCCGACGGCACCGGCCCGGGCAAGAACGACGGCGCTGCCTCGAACGGTTCGGGCGCGAATTCAAGCGGAGGAAACCTCGTCACGACCGGTGGTCAGGGCGCAGTAGTGTTCGGCGCGCTCGGCGCACTCCTGCTCGGCGCGGGAGTCACAGTGTTGGTGATCCGCCTTCGCAAGACTGCGAACACCAGCAACCAGGACGCTGATTTCGAATAACGAGGATCGCTCCACCCATATGGCTGTGGCCCGGGCATCGCCCGGGCCACAGCCATTCTCGCGGTCACAAGTGGCCGACTCAGACGACCAGAGCCATACGAGGCAGTTCAGCTTGCTGTTTGACGGGATGACTATGCTGAGGAACAACGATCATGCAGGTTCTGCGGCGCGCTGGGTCAGAGGTTGAAGGGAGGGTCGCGATGGATGCTCTTCATTCGATGATGACAAACCGATCGCCTCGTCTCCGCGGCCTGTTCGTGTTCGGGTTGCTGACTATGGTGATCGCCGGGCTGTTCGCAATGCACGTTCTCAGCATGTCGAGCCTGCAAGGGCATGCTTCCCCGACCATTGCGGCTAAGGCCCACCATGCCGCAGCCGTGGCAATGCCCGACGAAGCCATGTCAGCGGCCGTCTCAAATGAAGCAGTCACTGGGCCGCACTGCGACCATGGGTGCGGGGAGCCTATACCGGGTCATTCGATCCTGATGATGGGGTGCATGTTCGCGCTCTTGGTCGGCGCGATTCTTCTGCTCGCTCCGCGGCTGCTGGGCCATGAGGGGCTGACACGGATGCTCGCCGTTCGGGCACTACCGGCGCTGGGTACGGTGCTGGCGCGAGCGCAGCCCCCTTCTCTCATCGTTCTGTCGATCAGTCGCACCTGAGTCGCTCTGCGGTGCTCTTGGACCATTGGGTTCGGGGTGCCAGTCTGTCGCGCCCAGTCCGGGGTTCCGATAGACCACGACTCTTCATTCGACTAACGAAAGGACAACCTCATTATGCGTATTCGCATGCTTGCGCTGGCTTCGACCGCGCTTATTACCGCTCTTGCACTCACTGGCTGCGGGCAAAACGACAACCCCGGAATGTCTGAAATGGATCAGGGTTCGTCGCATTCCAGCCCTTCCCCTTCCGAGGCCGACGCGGATTTCAACGCTGCCGACGAGATGTTCGTGACGATGATGATCCCGCACCATCAGCAGGCCATCGAGATGGCCGATCTGATCCTCGGCAAGGACGGCATCGATGAACGGGTGGTCGCCCTCGCTCAGCAGATCAAGGATGCCCAGGGACCCGAGATTGAAACGATGCAGGGCTGGCTGCAGGAGTGGGGCCTACCCTCGCCCGACACGTCTGCGGGCGGGATGCACGGCATGGATCATGGTGGCGGCATGATGTCCGAAGAAGACATGACCGCAATGGCGACCGCAACCGGCGTCGAGGCGACCCGACTGTTTCTGCAGGGCATGATCGAGCACCATAACGGCGCAATCACTATGGCCGAGGCCGAGCTTGACGGCGGTCAGAATCCGAATTCGCTGAAACTGGCGCAGCAGGTCATCGACGGCCAGAGGGCCGAGGTCGTCACGATGCAAGAAATGCTGAACAGCCTGTAGCCGCGGCTGGCGTGGGAGCCCGGCCGCTACTGGCCCGGGCTCCCACGCCATGTTGCTGCTCGTGCTGCCTGTCTGAACCGCGCCAATGCAGAGGGCACTACGGAAGGTCCGATCGGCAGCTCGACTGATCGGCGATACACGCGAGACTTCGCCGGGCTACCAACTGCGCCGAACAGAATATGAGCGAAGCAGCTTCTCCGGGCAACGCGAGAGCCCCTACTCGCCAACTCGCCAGGGAGCAGGGACGTCTCTCACAGAATGTAGGCAGAATGTGGGCAGAATGTGGGCAAGCCGAGCTTCAGCGGCAAAACGAAAGCCCCTACTGACCCATGTTTCCTAAGGCAGTAGGGGCAAGCATCAAAAGTGCCCCAGATAGGAATCGAACCTACGACACCTTCTTTAGGAGAGAAGTGCTCTATCCACTGAGCTACTGAGGCGAACTAGTCAAGCATAGCGAAAAGGCGCCGCCTGTTGGCGACGCCTTCTCGTGAAGTCTGGTGGTTAGCCTACGCGAACCACGAACTCGGGGGTGCCGTAGTGGAACGCACCCGAGATCACGGTCGTGTCAGCGTCACCGTTCCAGCCACCGTGAACTGCCATGCCGTTGCCGATGTAGATAGCAACGTGCGGTGCGCCCGGCCAGCCGAGAATGTCACCGGGCGCGTACTCGCCCGAAGTCACGAGCGTGCCGAAGTTACGGAACGACGAGACACCGAGGTCGGGGCCACCCTGATCGCGACGAGTCACCATACCGATGGCAGCGAGCGAGTTCTGCACGAGATCGGTGCAGTCCTGCGGCTCCGACTGGCCAACCTGCGCAAGCGCGGCAGCAACAAGACCCTCAGCGCCTACGCCTGCGGGAATATCAACGCGGTGCTTCAGGCTGGCTGCGGTGGCCTCTCCAGCGGCAGGAACCACCACTGGCAGAGGCTGCTCTTCAGCCGAAGGAATCTGGGCCGGCACGGAAACCTCTCCGAGAGAGCTGGTGCTCAGCGACTGCGCGTAAGCGGCGCGTGCGTTTACAACTGCGCCCTCGCTCGGCGTTGCCGCGTACGCGGGCAGCGCGAACACGCCAACCATGGCGGCGCTCACAAGGCCAGCGCCGAGCATGCGTGCGGTGCGCTTGAGTGAGCGCTTCTGCGAAGCCTGACCGTGCGAAGCGAGAGCCTTCGGGGTCACTACGTCAGTACCGGGAGTCTGAGCTTTGCCGGGAGTCTGAATCACGAGTAACTTGCCTTACGTCTTACGAACAATGCTGATCAATCGACCTGAGTCGAAAACCTCCGATAAGCCTAACCGAAGATCACGAAATTGTCACACCTTGGTTACGAATCGAACACAACGGGCCGCGATCCCTTTGTTTTCAACAAATTTTCAATGTCGGTAGTTCGACGTCAAATAAAGTTTCAATACAAACTTGAAGGTTCGGGATCGCGGCAGGCCCCTGTCGCGCGTTTCTCTCACACGCGTAGGAGCATTACACCAACCCCTGCTCAATCATGGCCTGCGCGACCGTCACAAAGCCCGCGGAGTTCGCGCCAAGCACGTAGTCGCCGGGGCGACCATAACGCTCCGAGGCCTGGTACGACGCATCATGCACGTCACGCATGATCGCCTGCAACCTTGCCTCGCTGTGGTCGAAGTCCCAGCGATCCCGCGCCGCATTCTGGCTCATCTCGAGAGCCGAAGTCGCGACGCCACCCGAGTTCGCCGCCTTGCCCGGCCCAAACAGAATGCCCGACTGCTGCAGCAGGGTGATCGCCTCGGGAGTCGTGGGCATATTGGCGCCCTCGGCGACGACTCGCACTCCCCCGTCGAGCAGCGCCCGCGCTCCGCGCTCGTCGAGCTCGTTCTGGGTGGCGCAGGGAAAAGCGAGTTCGGCCGGCACATCCCACACCGAACCGCCCGAAACGAAGCGGGCTCCCGGCGTGCGATCCGCATAGTCGGCAATGCGGCCGCGCTCGACCTCTTTGATCTGCTTCAGCAGCTCGACGTCGATGCCCTGCTCGTCGACCACGTAGCCCGAAGAGTCAGAAGCAGTGACAGCCGTGCCGCCAAGCTGGCCAATCTTTTCGATCGCGTAGATCGCCACGTTGCCCGAACCCGAAACCACCGCGCGACGGCCGTCAATGTCTTCGCCGGTCCGCTTCAGCATCTCTTGCGCAAAGAACACTGCACCGTAGCCGGTCGCCTCGGTGCGCACCTCGGCACCGCCCCAACCCTTGCCCTTGCCAGTGAGCACGCCTGACTCATGACGACCGGTCAGCCGACGGTACTGCCCGAAGAGGTAGCCGATCTCGCGACCGCCAACGCCGATATCGCCGGCGGGCACATCGGTCTGCTCCCCTATATAGCGGTAGAGCTCAGTCATGAAGCTCTGGCAGAAGCGCATGACCTCTTCGTCGCTCTTGCCGTGCGGGTCAAAATCGCTGCCGCCCTTTGCGCCGCCGATTCGCTGCCGCGTCAGGGCATTCTTAAAGATCTGCTCAAAGCCGAGAAACTTGATAACCGAGAGGTTGACGCTCGAGTGAAAGCGCAGACCACCCTTGAACGGGCCGAGCGCCGAGTTGAACTGCACACGAAAGCCTCGATTCACCCGCACCCGGTTCTGGTCGTCAAGCCACGGCACCCGAAACAAAATCTGCCGCTCTGGCTCGACCAGCCGCTCGAGCACTCCCGCCTCAATAAACTCCGGGTGTTCTGCGAATACTGGCACGAGCGTGTCGAGCACCTCGTGCATGGCCTGCAGAAACTCAGGCTCGTTGTGGCTGCGCTGTGCGGCGGTTTCGGCAACAGCTTGAATGTGGGCGTTCGGTGTCAGCTGCATCGCTGCGACTCCTCGGTAGTGGTGCTATCAACTCCATCAGTGGTGTGCCTGGCGGCACCCATCGATTTCAGGGACTAGTAATACGGAACAAGAAAGGTCGGCAACGAGCATTGGGCGAGGATCGCGCCCGCACGCTGTCGCCGCGTTACATCACGCGCGCAACGAACACATGCGCGGCGGTGTGGGCGGGCAGCTCGATCGGGATGGGATCTGCACTGTCTGCGGGGTCGACCTCGATGCGCACAGCGCCGTCGCGGTACTCAAATTCGGCCATTGCCCCGGGGCGCAGACCAGCCTGATCAAAAAGGCGCAGTTGCTCGGGGTCGACCTGTGCGGGCTCGGCGAGGCGCCTCACGCGGGCACGAACCCGCTCAGAGCCGTCATCAAACAGCGAGAGGGCGCTCACAACCCCCGCATGAAACGGCGCAGTGGGTCTTGCGCCGAGTTCTTCAAGGCCAGGAATCGGGTTGCCATAGGGCGACTCGACCGGGTTATCGAGCATACCGAGCAGCTTACGCTCGACCTGCTCGCTCATCACATGCTCCCAACGGCACGCCTCTTCGTGCACGAACTCCCACTCGAGGCCGATCACGTCGGCGAGTAGTCGCTCAGCGAGGCGATGCTTGCGCATCACGCGCACAGCCTTGGCGCGCCCCTCGTCGGTCAGCTCAAGGTGCCGGTCATTGCTGACCACGACGAGGTCATCTCGCTCCATGCGCGCCACTGTTTGTGACACAGTGGGACCAGAGTGACCGAGACGCTCAGAGATGCGGGCACGAAGGGGCACAACGCCCTCTTCTTCAAGCTCAAGGATTGTGCGCAGGTACATCTCAGTCGTATCGATCAGATCAGCCACTGGCACCTCCGCTGCATGCTTCTTTACTTTCCTACCCTATGCCATCCGGCTGCGGCCCCCTGAGAGAGCCCTCCCAGCCGGCCCCTGAGAGCTTGTCCCCTCCGCCCCCCCCTGAGCTTGTCGAAGGGTGCGGAAAGATGATCCCGCGCGAAGACCATCGCCACGCGCGCCCTAAAATAGATCTATGGCCGACATCACCATTCCCGCTGCCCTCTTGCCCGCCGACGGACGATTTGGCTGCGGCCCGTCGAAGGTGCGTGACGAGCAGATCGCTTTTCTCGCTTCGCTGCAGCCCTCGGTGCTTGGCACCTCGCACCGTCAGGCACCCGCAAAGAACCTCGTTGGCAGCGTTCGCGAAGGGCTCGCCGAGCTCTTCCGCGCACCCGAGGGCTACGAGGTGCTGCTCGCTAACGGCGGCGCAACCACGTTCTGGGATACCGCGGTGCACTCGCTCATCGAGCGCCGCAGCCAGCACCTCGCGTTTGGTGAGTTCGGCGCAAAGTTTGGCACCGCGGCTGCCGCGGCTCCGTGGCTCGAGGCACCTGACGTTCGCAAGGCAGACGCGGGATCGCGCAGCGAAGCTGCACCCATCGATGGCATCGACGTCTACGCGTACCCGCAAAACGAGACCTCGACTGGTGTGATGGCCGAGGTGCGCCGCGTGCACGGCGACGCCGGCGCGCTCACCGTGGTCGACGCGACGAGCGCCGCGGGCGGCCTCGACTTCGACGCGTCAGAGACCGACGTCTACTACTTCTCACCGCAGAAGAACTTCGCGAGCGACGGCGGTATCTGGTTCGCACTCGTCTCGCCCGCGGCAATCGAGCGCATCGAGCGCATCGCTGCGTCGGGCCGCTACATTCCCGAGACGCTCAGCCTCGCTGGCGCGGTTGCGAACTCGCGCCAGAATCAGACGCTGAACACCCCTGCCCTCGCGCCGCTCGCAATGATGGACGAGCAGGTGCGCTGGATGAACGCAAACGGCGGCCTCTCATGGGCTGCCGCCCGCACCGCCGAGAGCGCTGCTGTGCTCTACGACTGGGCCGAGCGCACTTCTGTGGCGACACCGTTTGTGGCCGATGCCGCACACCGTTCGAACGTCGTCGTAACGATCGACTTCGACGAGAGCATTGACGCAGCCGCGATCTCCGCGGCGTTGCGCGCAAACGGCATCGTCGACACTGACCCGTACCGCAAGCTGGGCCGCAACCAGCTGCGCATTGCGACCTTCACGGCGATCGAGCCAGACGACGTGCGCGCGCTCACCGGCTGCATCGACTACGTGCTCGAGCGCCTCAGCTAATCGCACTACCTACAGTGAATGTATATATGGCTAGCGAATGCGCCCCAAAAATACCGTTTGTAAGGGGCACATTCGCTAGCTCCATATACACTCGGCGAGCCGACCCTCGTGGTTTCACAATCGCTGAGGTAACCTCAGTGGGCCGAACTCAGTAAGCGGAGCCCAGTGGGGCGCATCAGCGAGCCGAAGCGACCGAACTACTCTTCTTCGTCGTCGTGCTCGAAGTCGACCTCGTCGTGCGAGTGATCGTGCAGGTCGTGCTCGTCCATCTCGGTGAAGCCGTCTTCGTCGGCGTCATCTTCGTCGGTGTCATCATCATCATCTGCATCAGCGTCGTCTGAGAGGTCGTCGGCCTCATCGTCGTCATCAGATTCTTCGGAGTCGTCGTCTTCGTCAAGGTCGACGCCGTCGATCTCGTCGTCGAAGTCACTGAAGTCGTTCTCGAGCAGATCTTCGTCTGGCTCAACATCGTCTTCTTCGGTGAGCTCGGCGGCAGCGGCCTCAGCCTCGGCTGCCTCTTCAACTGCCTGGCGCGCCTGTGCCTCACGGTACTGCGCGAGGCGCACCGACCACGGCACCCACTCGGGTGCGGTCACCGCACCGGCACCGGGCAGCAGCTCGACCTCGAGCACGTTGACGGGTGATTCTTCGTCGACGCGCGAGAGGGTGGCAGCCCAGCGCCAGCCAGGGTAGCCAGGCAGGCGGCACTCAAAATAGAGCGTCAGCACGTGCTGTTCATGCACCTCGTGGCCGTCTTCGGCACCGATAGTCTGCGCTTCGGTGATCTCGGCGAGCGCTTGCCGGGCAACGTCGCGCGACGCGAGCAGCACCTCGTCTGGCTCAAACACGATCGGCTCGGACTCAGCAACAACCTCGGCCTCGGCGGCTTCAGCGGCTACCTCAGCTGGCTCGACCAACTCATCCGCGCCGACGACCACTTCGGAGCCCTCGACAGGCTCAACATCCGAGGGCTCGTCTAGCGGCTCAGCTGCCGAAGCTTCGCTCATCTCGACAGGCTCGATGGGCAAAGCAGCAGCTTCACCGGTCACCTCAGCCTCAACGACCTCGACCACTTCAGGCTGCACTTCTTCAGGCAACTCAGACATCGAAGTCGTCCGCCACGCGGCGCAGCATGGTTGCGAGCTGACGTGATCCTTGTCGCTCTGGGTACTGGCCATGCTTCAAACGGCCGCCGACCGCGTCAAGCAACTTCACGAGATCTTCGATAATGATCGCCATCTCGTCTGCAGACTTGCGGTCGCGCTTCGCGGCGCGCGGGGTGTCGAGCACGCGCACCGAGAGCGCCTGCGGGCCGCGACGTCCGTCGGCTACCCCATACTCGAGCCGGGTGCCCTGAGTCACCTCGGTACCTTCGGGCAGCACCGAAGCGTGCAAGAAGACCTGCTCGCCGTCGTCGCCCTGAATGAACCCGAAGCCCTTTTCTTCGTCGTAGAACCTGACCTTGCCGGTGGGCATGCCTGTTCCTTTCCGGCGCAACCGCGCCGCACACTCGCGGGGCAAAACACCCCTATTACCTTCGTAGAGTCTATCCGCCCTGCCCCTGAGACCCCTGCCCCAAGCATTCGGGTCACAAAAGCACGGTGTTGACCGCCTGCGACCATGCCTTTCTGACCCGGATTTGGGTGTGTGTGTGTAGGTGCGCGGGCTGGGCTGGTGGGTTGGGTCGGCGGGGCGGGGTCAAGGGTTGGGTTGGGTTGGGTTGGGTTCAGTCGCAGCGCGGGATCGGCCAGGCCTCACCCCGCCACAAGCAGATCGGCCTCGCGCTGCAGTGCCTCGCGCACGGCGGCGAGCGCCGGGTGCTCACCACTTGAGACTCGCAGCGCCGTGAACACCTCGCGCCGTGGCCTACCCGGCAGTTCGACGAGGCGCAACCGGTGCGCCGCACCAATATGTACGAGGCCCGGCAAGAGCGCCACCGCGTTGCCCGTCTCGATGAGCCGCACGTGCGCCTGCAGGTCTGCGGTCTCGTAGCGCACGTCGGGCTCAAAGCCCGCGCTGCGGCAGACCTGCTCGGCCCAGTGACGCGACGCCGCGCCGCGCGGCTCCATGACCCATGGCAGCTCGGCCGCATCGGCGAGTGAGGCGGCCCTGTCGAAGGCCGCGTCGCCCGCTCCCTCGACGGGCAGCGCGAGGCGAATCGGGTCGCTCGCAAGCGGCTCACGGTCGAGCCCAACGAAGTGCGCCGCCGCATGGCCCGGGTACTGCTCTGCCACCACAAGATCGAAGCCGCGCGCCCAGGTGTCGTGCAGCGCGGTCTCTGGCTCGTGCTGCACCATCTCGACGCGCAGCCGCGGGTGTTCGGCGCGCAGCCGCTTCAGCGCCGCGGGCATCATCGCGAGTAGCGCGGTTTGAAACACCGCGAGCCGCACCGTGCCTGCCACCTCGGCGTGGCTCACGTGCAACGCCGCTTCGGCACGTTCAAGGCCTGCGAGCAGCTCTTCGGTCTCTGACACGAGCGTCGACCCGGCAGCGGTGAGTTCAAGCGTGCGACCCACCTTGCGCAGCAGCGGCACCCCCGCCTCGCGCTCGAGCAGCGCGAGCTGCTGCGAGACCGCCGAGGGGCTGTAGTTCAGGGCCTCCGCGACCGCGGCGACGGTGCCGCGAGCGCTGAGCTCCCACAGCAGCCTGAGCCGCTTCATGTCGAGCATTCGCACTCCCTTAAATCATTCACTATTTCTTCACATTATTCCACGGAAAGAGTTGCTTTACTTCATGCTTTGCGAGCGCCACACTTGCATCAGCAAGAGAAAGATCCGCGCTGATCCCACGCTGCAACATCGCGAGCACATCGCGACGAAAGCCGCCTAAGAAAACCGCAAACACAACGCACAGCGCGGATCCTCGCAGACACACCGAAAGGCCAGCCATGACGAGCACCACCGACCCGAACGTACGCCCGCAGCAGCTCGCAGACGATGCCATCGCGCTCGTGCGCCGC
This sequence comes from Actinomycetota bacterium, assembly GCA_020161315.1. Classification (GTDB taxonomy): domain Bacteria; phylum Actinomycetota; class Actinomycetes; order Actinomycetales; family Microbacteriaceae; genus Leucobacter. The sequence continues at coordinate 50,779 of JAIUOH010000006.1, forward strand.
TGGCTCGCAGAGGCCGCAGAGGTGCCGGCCGACGCCTCGGCAGCCCGCCTCGCCGGCGTACTGAAAGACCCGAACGGTCTCGACTTCACCGTCAGCTTCGTCGACGGTGTCGTGCGCCCCGAAGACCTCGATGCCGCAGCGAGCAAGCTGAAGCAGCTCGTACCGCTCACCCCGCAGTTCTTGCCCGCGCCGATGCGCGGCGCAATCGGCCTCGGTGGTGCCTTCGCGAAGCCCATGCCCGGCGTCGTTGTGCCGATCGCCCGCAAGGTGCTGCGCCAGATGGTGAGCCACCTCATCATCGACGCAACCGACGCCAAGCTCGGCCCGGCCATCGCGAAGATCAAGAAAGACGACGTCAGCCTCAACATCAACCTGCTCGGCGAGGCGATTCTCGGCCAGCACGAGGCCGAGCGTCGCCTGGCTGGCACCCACAAGCTGCTCGCGCGCCCCGACGTCGACTACGTGTCGATCAAGGTGTCGTCGACCGTCGCGCCGCACAACCACTGGGCGTTCGACGAGGCTGTGAAGCACATTGAAGATCAGTTGCTGCCGCTCTTCGAGAAGGCGAACGCTGCGTCGCCCAAGAAGTTCATCAACCTCGACATGGAAGAGTACAAGGATCTCGACCTGACGCTCGCCGTCTTCACCGGGATTCTCAACCGCCCCGAGTTCAAAGATCTCGCGGCCGGCATCGTGCTGCAGGCCTACCTGCCCGACGCGCTCGGCGCGATGATGAAGCTGCAGGAGTGGGCCGCGGCCCGCGTCGAAAACGGCGGCGCGCCCATCAAGGTGCGCGTCGTGAAGGGCGCAAACCTGCCAATGGAGCTCGTCGACGCCGCCATTCACGGCTGGCCCGCAGCGACCTGGGGCTCAAAGCAAGACAGTGACACCAGCTACAAGGCGGTGCTCGACTACTCGCTGCACCCCGACCGCGTGAAGAACGTGCGCATCGGCGTTGCCGGCCACAACCTCTTTGACGTGGCGCTCGCGTGGCTGCTCGCGAAGGCGCGCGGCGCCGAGGCCGGCATCGAGTTCGAGATGCTGCTCGGCATGGCGACCGGACAGGCTGAGGCGGTCAAGCGCGAGGTTGGCAAGCTGCTGCTGTACGTGCCCGTCGTGCACCCTGCCGAGTTCGACGTCGCGATCGCCTACTTGATTCGCCGCCTCGAAGAGGGCGCGAGCCAAGAGAATTTCATGTCTGCCGTGTTCGAGCTCAACGAGAACGCGCCGCTGTTCGAGCGCGAGAAGACCCGCTTTCTCGCGTCGCTCGACGATCTGGCAGCGATCACCGGTGACGGCACCGTCGCGTCGTACGCGGTTCCGGCACCGAACCGCCTCCAGGATCGCCGCGCCTACGACGTTGCAGGTGTCGAGGGGCGTGTCGAGGCACTCGTAGCTGCCGGCCGGGTCGGCGAGTTCGAAAACGCGCCCGACACCGACCCCGACCTGCCGGGCAACCGCGCGTGGGGCCGTGAGATCTCGGAGCGCATGGTGTCGTCTGAGCTCGGCAACGCGCTCGTCGCTGAGGCCCTCGTACCCGATGCCGCCGCCCTCGAGACCGTGATCGCTCGCGGCGTGGCAGCGGCCGACGGCTGGCAGGCGCTCGGCGCCGACGAGCGCGCTCGCATTCTGTACCGCGCTGGCGAGAAGCTCGAAGAGAAGCGCGCGCAGTTGCTCGAGGTGATGGGCTCGGAGTGCGGCAAGACCCTCGACCAGGGCGACCCAGAGGTCAGCGAGGCCATCGACTTCGCGAACTACTACGCCATGCTCGGCCAGCTGCTCGAGCAGGTTGACGGCGCGAAGCCGGTGCACCAGAAGCTTGTCGCCGTGATTCCGCCGTGGAACTTCCCGACTGCTATTCCCGCCGGCGGCGCCCTCGCGGGCCTCGCCTCGGGCGCATCGGTCATCATCAAGCCAGCCTCGAACTCGGCCCGCTCGGGCGCGATGATGGTCGAGGCGCTGTGGGAGGCCGGCGTGCCCCGCGATGTGCTGCAGCTCGTGCAGTTCGCAGACCGCGAGCTCGGCTCGAAACTCGTCGCAGACCCCCGCGTTGATCGCCTGATTCTCACTGGCGCGTACGAGACCGCGGTCGCTTTCCGCGAGCTGCGCCAGGATCTGCCGATTCTCGCCGAGACCAGCGGCAAGAACGCGATCATCGTGACCCCGAACGCCGACCTCGATCTCGCTGCGAAAGACGTCGCGCTTTCGGCCTTCGGCCACGCCGGCCAGAAGTGCTCGGCCGCCTCACTCGTGATCCTCGTCGGCTCGGTCGCGACCTCGAAGCGCTTCCGCGGCCAGCTGATCGACGCGGTGAAGTCACTGCGCGTCGGCACCCCCGACAGCCTCGAGACACAGATGGGCACTATCATCACCGCGCCCTCGGGCAAGCTGCTGCGTGGTCTGACCACGCTCGGTGCGGGCGAGAGCTGGCTCGTGAAGCCCGAGCCGCTCGAGAGCGACAGCCCCCTTGCACGCGACAAGAACGGCGAGAACAAGCTGTGGAGCCCCGGGGTGCGCGACGGCGTGCAGCGCGGCAGCGAGTACCACATGACCGAGTACTTCGGCCCGATTCTCGGCATCATGACCGCGAAGACCCTCGACGAGGCGATCGACATGGTCAACGAGATCGACTACGGCCTCACCAGCGGACTGCACTCGCTCGACCGCGGCGACATCGACCTGTGGCTGCGTCGCGTGCAGGCGGGCAACGCCTACATCAACCGCGGCATTACCGGCGCGATCGTGCGCCGCCAGTCGTTCGGCGGCTGGAAGAAGTCGGCAATCGGCGCGGGCACCAAGGCCGGTGGCCCGAACTATCTGCACGGCCTGGTCGACTGGGTCGATGCGCCGGTCGCGTCCGAGCTGCGCGCCCCGCGCCCCGCGGTCGCACCGCTGCTCACCGCCGCACAGCAGGCGGGTGTCGTGGGCGACGACCTCGAGTGGCTGCGCACCGCGCTCGGCTCTGACGCCGCTGCGTGGGACGACGAGTTCGGTGTCGCACGCGATGCCTCGCAGCTCGGTATCGAGCGCAACGTGCTGCGCTACCTGCCCGTGCCCGTCACGGTGCGCGCGGCGGCAGACGCATCGATCGCCCACGTCGTGCGCGAACTCGGCGCGGCCCTCGCGGCCGGCGCAAAGCCCGAGCTCAGCACTCCGGTCGCGCTGCCAGCAGCCGTCGCAAATGCACTCGGCGCTGCGGGTATCACGGTGCACTTCGACGACGACGCAGCCTGGGCAGCACGCGTCACCCGCCTCGCAGCGAAGCAGGGCGCGCAGGCGAGCGCCCGCGTGCGCATCGTGGCAGGCGCATCTCGCGAGACTGTGGTTGCCGACGCTTACGGAGCGACCGCGGGCAAGCCCGACGTCGCGGTCTACGGCGGCGAGGTCGTCTCGGCCGGTCGCGTCGAAATGCTGCCATACCTGCACGAGCAGGCGGTATCGATCACCGCGCACCGCTTCGGTACCCCGAACAAGCTCAGCGAGGGCCTGATCTAGTCGCGCGTCGCTGGGTGGGGCAGCACCCAGCGCCACCGATGCAGGGCCCCGGCACACCACCGGGGCCCTGCGCTGTTTGCGGCAGACCGCTGCTCATACCCGTGCCCGCTCGCCCGCATTGCCGCGTACGCTAGACCAGAGAAGAGATTCGAGGAGGCACGAAGATGTCGGCCCATCCCCCCCACACGCCCTCTCGAGGTCGATGACCTTATCATCGTTGAGCCCTCGAAAATGAAGCTCGCACTGCGAGGCGCCTTCGTCGGCAACTTCATGGAGTGGTACGACTTCGGCATTTACGGCTACCTCGCCGTCACGATGACGAAGGTGTTCACCTCGGGTATGCCCGACTCGCTCGGCCTCACGGTGACGCTGCTCGGCTTCGCTGTGTCATTTCTGGTGCGTCCCTTCGGGGGCCTGATCCTCGGCCCCATTGGCGATCGCATCGGTCGGCAGAAGGTACTCTACTTCACCATGGCGATCATGGCGATCGCCACCGCGCTCATCGGTTTGCTGCCCTCTGCAGAGCAGGCCGGCGGCTTCTGGGTGATCATTCCGCTCTACTTGCTGAAGATGATGCAAGGGTTTTCGACGGGTGGCGAGTTCGCGGGCGCCACGACCTACGTCAGCGAGTTTTCTCCCGACAAGGATCGCGGCTACTGGGCATCGAAGCTGAACGTCGGTTCGTACCTCGGGTTCGCCGCCGGCGCCTCTGTCGTCGCGGCGACCACCCTCATCACCGAAACGCTGCTCGGCATCGACGGTGCGATGGTCGCGTGGGGCTGGCGCATTCCGTTTTTGCTCGCGATTCCGCTCGGCGCGATCGCCATTTACTTTCGCATGCGCATCCCTGAGCCTCCCGGGTTCGAGGAGACGCGCGAGTTGCAGCTTGCGAACCAGCCGACCGACCCTCATGACCTGCAGTACCGACACAGCCTCGGCAGCCTGATCAGGGTGTACTGGAAACAGATTCTCATCGGCATCTCGATCGTCGCGGCCGAGGGCACCGCTGGGTATGCGCTCACGAGTTACATGCCCACGTACCTTGAGAAAGAGCTGCAGGTCTCTAATTTGAACGCGGCGATCGCGACTGTGCCGGTGCTCGTGATCATGTCGCTGATACTGCCGAAGATCGGGCGCTGGTCCGATCGCATCGGCCGACGCAAAGTGTACTTGCTGGCCACCGGATCCTCGATCGTGCTGATGTTGCCGGCGTTTGCGATTCTACAAACCGCGCCGCAGGCGGGCATGTGGGTCGTGTTTGTGGCCCTCGGCATCGTCGCGGTTCCCGTTGCATTCTTCGTGTCGATGACGGCGTCTGCACTGCCCGCGCTCTTCCCAACTGCCGCACGGTTCAGCGGCATGGGCATCACCTACAACATCGCCGCTTCGCTGTTCGCTGGAACGACGCCGCTCATCGCCGATCTGCTGGTGAATGCGACGCACGGCTCCGCAATCAGCCCCTTCATGCCGGCACTGTGGATCATGACGTTCTCGGTGGTCGCCGTCTTTGCCGTGCTGATGATGAAGGAGACGGCCGCCAGGCCGCTGCTCGGTTCAGTGCCGACCGTGGCGAGTCGGGCGGACGCCGAGGAACTCGTCGCGACCCAGGCCGAGAACCCGCTGCTCGACACGAGCACCATGCCGCTTGATCTGATTCGGCCTGGGTCGGCCTAGGCCACCTGAAACAACCGGCTGAGCGTTCTCAGCCTCGAGAGAGCTCGCTCAGATCGACTGAGCCACTCAAGCTGGGTGCCGATCCTCGCCACACTATTCGCTCTTCATTTCCTGTAAAATGTCACATAACAATCCGGATCAGTATCGGATAGCGCAAACGGAGGACGCAGATGACCACCAGCCCTGAGCAGACCTGGGTATCGACCACGGACTATCACACGGCGGGCGAGCCGTTCCGCATCGTGCACGTGGGGTCCCCTGTGCCTGCGGGCGACACGGTCGGCACCAGGCGCGTCGGTGCAATCGCCGATGAAGCGGGCGCAGACACCATGCGCGCGCTGCTCTGCAACGAGCCCCGCGGCCACGCCGACATGTACGGCGGCTTCATCACTCCCGCAGACGTCGTGCCCGAGGGCACCGAGCCCGCACACTTCGGCGTACTCTTCTGGCACAAAGATGGGTTCTCGACGGCGTGCGGCCACGGCACGATCGCGCTCGGCGTGTGGGCGACTGACACGGGGCTCGTCGAGTCGAATCCCGATGGCGTGACCGAGGTGCGCGTCGACGTGCCCTCGGGGCGGGTGGCCGCGCTCGTCGAGCGTAAGGGCGGCGCACTCGTGCGTGCGACCTTTCGCAACGTCGCCTCGCACGTCATCGCGCGCGGAGTGAAGGTGCAGACCTCGCGGGGCGAGGTGCTTGCCGACCTCAGCTTCAGCGGGGCGATCTACGCCTCGGTGCGCGCGAGCGACCTCGGGCTTTCCGTTGAGCCGTCGCAATACAATGAGCTGATCGCGCTCGGCCGCGAGATCAAGTGGGCGCTCAACGATTCGGCAGAGGCCCAGTTCGCCGATGATCCGAGGCTCTCTGGCGTTTACGGCACCATCCTCTTCGACGACCTCGGTCGTCACGAGAACGGCACCGGCGGCCCCCGCCAGCGCAACATCACCGTCTTCGCCGACGGCGAGGTCGACCGCAGCCCTTGCGGCTCGGGCACCGGGGCCCGCGTCACGCTGCTCGCCGACGACGGCACACTCGGCGCCAATGAGACCCTCGAGCACCGCTCAATCGTCGATACAGTGTTCGAGGCGCGCTGGCTGCCAGGCGAGTCGCGCGCAGACGGCACCGCTGCGGTGATCCCAGAGGTGTCGGGCACGGCGCACCGCACCGGCGAGCACCGTTTCACGCTCGACCCGCTCGATTCGGTCGGCACGGGCTTCACTTTGCGCTAGGCCCTGACGCCCGGCTCGTGCCCTCACTCGGTACGAGAAACTCCAATTCACAAGCATGAAGCGGCGGGGTCAGCTGGGAACGCTCACACGGGCGCCGGCCGCCTGAACCCGTGAGCTCTGCACCCGTGATCCCAGGAAAAAAGATTTCCCCCTGAGGCAGCCTTTGCAAAGCAAGAAGGCACCTCAGGGGGAAATCTTTTGGGCGTGAGCGGCTAGCGCAACGCGGCGGCCACCTCGCGGCCCTCGGTGTCGGCCGCATCAGTGTTGCCGCGATCCTCTTCGCTGACCTCGAGAACCTCACCAGTCGAAGTCGACCCGGTCGAAGTCGACGCGACCTCACTCGAGGCAGCTTCGCCATCGGCATCGGCGTTGTCGAATGCGAGACCCTTGCGGGGCGCGTTGTAGAGGTCGAGGTCGAGAATGCCCTCGCGCTTTGCCACGATGGTCGGCACGAGCGCCTGGCCGGCAACGTTGAGCGCGGTGCGGCCCATGTCGACGATGGGATCGATCGCGAGCAGCAGGCCGACGCCCTCGAGCGGCAGGCCGAGAGTCGACAGCGTCAGCGTGAGCATCACGGTCGCACCGGTAGTGCCGGCGGTCGCCGCCGAGCCAACAACCGACACGAGCACGATGAGCAGATACTGCACAATGCTCAGCTCAATGCCGAAGAACTGCGCAACGAAAATCGCCGCAAGTGCCGGGTAGACCGCGGCGCAGCCGTCCATCTTGGTGGTCGCGCCGAGTGGCACCGCGAACGATGCGTAGCCGCGGGGCACACCGAGGTTACGCTCAGTCACGCGCTCGGTGAGGGGCAGCGTTCCAATCGACGAGCGGCTCACGAACGCGAGCTGCACGGCGGGCCACACACCCGAGAAGTACTGGCGCACCGAAAGGCCGTGGGTCTTCACCAGAATCGGGTAGACCACGAAGAGCACGAGTGCAAGGCCGAGGTAGAGCACCCCAACGAACCAGGTGAGCGAGCCCATTTTGTCCCAGCCGTACTCAACGACAGCGTTGCCGATGAGGCCGAGCGTGCCGATGGGTGCGATGCGAATGATCCACCACAGCACCTTCTGAATGATGGTGAGCGCCGACTCGGTCAGCTTGATGAAGGGCTCAGCCTTCGCGCCGATCTTGAGGGCCGCAATGCCAACCGCAACCGAGATCACGATAACCTGCAGCACGTTAAAGCTTGCGCCCGCGGCGAGCGAACCGCTCTCGAGGTCGACAGAGCCGTTCACGCCGAGACCGAGGAAGTTCTGGGGCACGAGGCCGATCAAGAAGTTCCACCAGGTACCGACCGCGTAAGGATCAGACGGCGCGATATCTGTAGCACCCGCGGCAGCGGCGCCGGGGCGCAGCGTGACGCCGAGCACGATGCCGATCGACACTGCAATGAACGCCGTGATCGCAAACCAGAGCAGCGTCTGGCCCGCGAGGCGAGCCGCGTTCTGCACCTTGCGCAGGCCGACGATGCTTGAGACGATCGCGGTGAAGATCAGCGGCACGACCGCGGCCTTCAGTAGCGACACGTAGCTCGAGCCGATAACGTCGAGCGTTGCCGTGAGGCCGTTGGGGTTGCCCTCGGCGTCTGGGCCGAGGTTCAGCGCGATGGCGCCGAGTGCGAGGCCAAGCACGAGGGCAGCGAGGATCTGCCAGCCGAACGAGTTCAGCCAGCGGGGGCGCTGGCGCTCTTTGCTTGGGGCTGCATTCGCGGCTGGTTTTGCCGTGGTTGCGGACACGTAGTGTTCCTTTCGGAGAAAGTGACAGAGGGCTGGTTGCCCGCAGCTCCGATTGGCACAGCGCACACGGCACCCCCTAACCGGAGGCCACCGTGCAACCGAACACATTGACTATAGCAACATATTCGCAATCATTATGCGTGTAATTACATTTTGTGACGAATCGCAAGGATCTCGCCGCGGCTACGCCACGACACTGCCGCCCTGCACAACCGCGGCGCGCGCGTCTGGCTCCCACAGTGCCGATGGCTCAGCGATCGGGTCAGCCGAGAGCACGATCGCATCACCGAACGCACCTGCACCTAGGTGCCCAAGTCGCGCATCGCCGATCAGGCGCGCGTTCACCTCAGTAAGCGAACGCAGGGCTTCAAGCGCGCCGGCCGCCTGAATCTGCAGCCGCACCCCACAGAGCTGGTCGTCTTCGAGATCGCCCATCAGATCGCTGCCGAAACCAACCGAGACCCCAGCCGCGAGCGCGAACTGAATCGCTTCTTGCCCCCTTGAGAGCACCTCGGTGTTCTTGGCGAGCGAGATCTCGTTTAGCCCGATCGCAGCACCTCGCCGATCCATCGCATCGTACGCAGCGAGGGTAGGCACGAGAAACGCGCCCGCCGCAGCCATCGCCGATGCGGTCACCGAATCGATCAGGTTGCCGTGCTCGATCGAACGCACGCCGTTCTCGATAGAGTGCATCACCGCCTCAGACGAATAGGCGTGCGCGGCAACGTAGCTGCCGCGGCGGCCCGCTTCTTCGGTAATCGCACGCAGCTCTTCTGGCGAGTACTGCGGAATGCGAACGGGGTCGGTGAGCGAGAACACGCCGCCCGAAGTCATCACCTTGATGGCGTGGGCACCGGTGCGCAGGCGCTCGCGCACCGCGACACGCAGCGCATCGACCCCATCAACAACCTCACACATGTGACCGTGGCCAAAACACACGTCGACATGCGCAGAGCGGGGGTCGCCGTGGCCACCCGTCTGGCTCAGTGCGGGTCCGGTGAAGTGATACCGGGGCGAATCGAAGAGCCCGGCCTCAATGGCGCGGCTCAGGCCAATATCGCCGCCGGCCACATCACGTACTGTGGTGAAGCCGCGCTGCAACGCGCGCTCGAGCCGGCGCGTGCCGTTGATCGCAGCAAAGCTCAGCGGCCCGCGCTCGTTCTCGAAGCCGTCCATGCTCGTTGCGTAGGCGTGAAAGTGGGCGTCAATGAGGCCTGGCACCACGTACTGCCCAGTAGCGTCAAAGGTGGGCAGATCCCCGCTCACCGAGTCGACGACTACACCGTCTTCAATCAGCACGTCGCGCTCGGCAAAGCCGCGCTCGGCCCCGTCCCAGACGCGAGCCCCGGTGATCCGCAACGATCCTGACATTTCTCCCCCGTGTTCTTGCTTGAAAGGCGACGCAGCCACCCGATATGTGGCCAGCGATTCTGCCGACGCTCTAGCTGGCGGCCTCGCCCGGTAGCGTGCCGAGACCATCGACCGCTGGAATCGCTGCGAGCAGTCGCTTGGTGTACGCCTCTTGCGGCTGCTCCCAGACCTGCTGCGAGGTGCCGTGCTCAACGATGACGCCCTTGTTCATCACCGCGACCTCGTCGGCAATGATACGCACCACCGCAAGGTCGTGGCTAATGAACAGCAGCGAGGCGCCAGCCTCGAGCGCGAGCCTGCGCATGAGGGTGGCCACGCGCGCCTGCAGGCTCGCGTCGAGCGAGGCGATCGGCTCGTCGCCAATCAAGAGCTCGGGGCCCGAGGCGATCGCACGCGCAATCGCGATTCTCTGGCGCTGGCCACCCGAGAACTGGTGCGGAAACCGCTGCTGCACGTCGCTCGGCAACTCGACCTCTTCGAGCAATCCTGCCACCGACCAAGAGGTCTGTTGCGGGTTGGCTCGCAACCCGTCGGCAATCTGGCTGCCGACGGTACGGCGAGGGTTCAGCGAAGCGTAGGGGTTCTGAAACACCATCTGAATGCGCATCAGCTCTTCAGGGCGGCGGCGCATGCCGAGTTTACGAACCTCGTGACCTTTGAACTTGATCGAGCCACCGGATGTTGCTTCGAGCCCGCAGACCGCACGCGCAAGCGTTGACTTGCCGCAGCCCGACTCGCCCACCAGCCCGACGACACTCGAATCAGCCACATCGAGGCTTACCTCGTTGACCGCTGTCAGAGAGCCGCCGCCCGGCAACTTGTATCGAACGCTTACGTTGTCAATGCTCAGCAGCGGGGCATTCATGAGCCAACCTCCGGTCGTGACTCGGCGCTTTCGACGGCGCCCTCAAGAAATGGCTCGTGGTTCGGCAGCGCTTCGACGAGCGATCGAGTGTACGTGTGCTGCGGTCTGCGCAGCACCTCGTAGCGGGGGCCCTCTTCAACAATTTCACCACCGCGCATCACCGAGATGCGCTCGGCAAGGCTCGACATCACGCCGAGGTCGTGCGTAATTAGCACCACAGCGATGCCCAGCTCGTCGCAGAGCTGCTGCAGCAAACGCAGCACCCCCGCTTGCACGGTCACATCGAGAGCAGTGGTCGGCTCATCGGCAATGAGAATCTCGGGCTCACAGATAATCGCCACTGCGATCGCAACGCGCTGCAGCTGCCCGCCTGAGAACTGGTGCGGGTACTTCTTCAGCGCAGTCGCGGGATCAGGCACTTTCACGCGTTCGAGCGTTTCGAGCGCCTTCGCCATTGCGTCGCGCTTGCTCATGCCCGTGTGCACGCGAAGGTGATCGGTCAGCTGGCGGCCGATGGTAAGCATCGGGTGCAGGCTCGCCGTAGGGTCTTGAAAGACCATCGCGATGCGCGCACCGCGCAGCTTGCCATACTCGCGCTCGTCGCACTCGAGCAGGTTGCGACCGTCGAACAGTATCTCGCCGCCGGTCTTCGAGCCGTCGGGTAGCAGGCCGAGCATCGCGAGACCGGTCATTGACTTGCCCGAGCCCGACTCGCCGGCGAGGCCGGTGATCTTGCCGGGCACGAGATCGAGATCGATGCCGCGAATGATCGGCTTGCCGTGGATGCTCACGGTGAGGCCGCGAACGCTCAAGCCCTGCCGATCGGCACGGTTCTGAGTGTCAACCATCACATCGCCCTTCCCTGAACCGCATCTTGCGTGTGCGGGTCGAGCGAGTCGCGCAGCGAGTCGCCGATGAAGTTGAACGCCATCACCACGGTGAAGATGGCGAGGCCGGGGAACGCTGCGATCCACCATGAGGAGAACTGCTCGACGCCGCCCGCGACCATTGCACCCCAGTCGGGCGTGGGCGGAACCGCACCGAGACCAAGGAACGAAAGACCAGAGAGCAGCAGGATCGCGGTGCCAACGTCGAGCATGGCGAGCACGAAGACCGGTGAAAGCACGTTCGGCAGCACGTCGCGACGCAGAGACGTGAACGCTCCTGCGCCGAGCAGCCTACCCGCGACCACGTACTCTTGCTGGCGTGCGCTCACAACGAGCGAACGAGTCACGCGTGCGTACGCCGGCCACGACACGATGAGCATCGCGATGACCGCGTTCGTGAGGTTTGGGCCGAGCGCTGCGGTAATGACCATGGCAAGAATGATGGTCGGAAACGCGAACACGAGGTCAGCCAGACGCATGATGATCTCATCGACTGCCTTGCCAAAATAGCCAGCAATCGCGCCGAGCGTACCGCCCACAATCATCGACGCCAACACGAGCCCAATCGAGAGTGGCAGGGAAATACGCGAACCGTAGATTACGCGCGAGAGCACGTCTCGCCCGACCTGGTCGGTGCCGAACAGGTGCTCGGCGCTCGGCGGCTGCAGCCGCTCGAATGCCTGAGCAAGTGGGTCTGCTGGCGCAATGAGCGGCGCGAACGCCATCACAAGCAACCAGAACAGCACCAGCGCTGCGCCTGTAATGGCAAGCGGGGTGCGAAACGCTGGCGGCAGGCTAATCCTGCGCTTACGCTTTGTCTGCTGCGTCAAAATGTCGGTCATGAGACTCTCACTCTCGGGTCAATTGCGCCGTACAGCAGGTCTACGAGAAAGTTCAGCCCGATGTAGACGAAACCAACGACCAGACCAACTCCCATGATTGCGGGCAGGTCGAGCCTCGTCGCAGCCGCAAAGGAGTACTCGCCAATGCCGTGCCATGAGTAGACCTTCTCTACGAGCACAGTGCCCGAGAGCAGCGAGCCGAAAGCGAGACCGAGCACCGTGATGATCGGAACCAGCGCGGCACGCAGCACGTACCCGAAGGTCACGGTGCGAGGCGGAAGACCCTTGGCCTTCGCTGCCTTCACATAGTCCATGTCGAGCACCTCAAGCACCGCTGAACGAGCGAAGCGGGTGAGCAGACCAATCGTGTAGAGCGCGAGCACCGAGGCCGGCATCACTAGGTGATTCACCGCATCCCAGAAGGTGCCCCACTGGCCAGCGAGCAACGAGTCAACCGTGTAGAGGCCGGTGATGTGTGGTGGCGGAATCACGGCCGGGTCGAGTCTGCCTGATCCCGGAAAAATCCCGAGCACGAAAAAGAAGATGTAGTAGACCACAAGCGCAAGCCAGAAGGTAGGCCATGAAAGACCAATCAGGCTAATGACGCGAATCACCTGGTCGGTGAACTTGCGGTGCTTCATTGCGGCCCATAGACCGAGCCCCACCCCGATGAACGCAGAGAACACAATCGCTGCAACGGCAAGCTCGATTGTGGCAGGAAACGCGTCTGCGAGCTCGGTCGCAACCGGCTGGCGAGTCTGGGTCGAAGTGCCGAGGTCGCCCTGCAGAACGTTGCCGAGATAGGTCACATACTGCACTGGCAGTGGCTGGTCGAGACCCTGCTCTGCGCGAAACTTCGCCACAATCTCTGGGTCTGCGGCGGCCTGCTCACCCAGCGCCGCCTGCACGGGGTCAGCGGGCACCAGGTTTGTCAGCGTGAAGGTGACAAGGGTGACACCAAACATCAGCAACACCGTGAGGCCAAGACGAACGCCGACGTAGCGCACGAACGGGGGGATGCCTCGCCGTGCGCTACGTTCGGTCACGAGCCCGATGGCTCGTGTGTCGTTATTACTTGATGCTGGCAAGATCCACTGTCCAGACAGGGTTCGTCGATACCGAGCTGATGCTCTTCGCGGTTACGACGTTCTGTGCGGGTTGCAGCAGTGGAATGAAAGGACCGGTCTCGTTCTGCTGCTTCTGCCAAGCTTCGAAGGCCGCGACACGGTCAGCATCGCTGGCCGCCTGAGCCGCGTTTGCAAGCTCAACCGACTTCGCATCAGCCTCTGCCGGCCAGCCAGCGCGCAGGCCAACAAGCTGGCCGGGCGCAAACACGAGGTAGTTCGAGGGGTGCGGGAAGTCGGGGCCCCAGTACCAGAGACCGATGGTTTCAGTACCACCGCGGTACGCGTCAAGCTCGGTGGCCACTGGAGCCGGAGCGAGCGTCACATTGATGCCCACCTCTTTGAGCTGCGCCTGCACGCTTTCAGCGATGCTGTTGAACGAGAGGCCCTGCACAGTGATGTCGTTGGGAAAGTTCAGGGTGATCTCTTCACCGTTGTAACCCGATGCCTTAAGCGCAGCTTCGGCCGCCTTCACGTCACGCTGGTTGCCGTCAGCAGCATCGAGCGCGCCAACGAAGATCGACGGGATCGGACCGCCGGGGCGCGCAGCACCCTCGCCCGCGAGGTCGACGATCTTGTCGTAGTCAACGCCAAGTTTGACTGCCTCGAGGAAGTCCGGGTTGCTCGTGAACGCGTTCACCTCTGGGTTCTGGTTCAGCAGCAAGAAGATCATGTATTGCGATGCGCTGCTGAGAATGTTGACGTTCGCGCTCGAGAGCTCAGCTACCTGATCGGGGTTCAGGTCGAGAGCAAGCTGCGACTCACCCTTCTCAACGTTCAGCTTCTGAGTGGGGCCCTCGACGTTGCGCAGCACCACGCGCTCGTACGCAGGCTTTTCGCCCTTGTACTCGGGGTTCGCGGTGAACACGACCTGCTTCGCAGCATCGAACGACTCGAGCACGTATGGGCCCGAACCCGCCGACTCACCGTTCAAGAACGCCTCGGCGCCGTCTTTCTCGTCGGTCGTGCCGCCGTTCGCCTCAACAACCTCTTGGTTCACAACAGCGAGCGCGCCGTTGGGCAGAATGAATGGAAGCTCAGGCTTAGGGGCCTCGCTGGTCAGAGTCAGGGTCTTGTCGTCTACCTTCGCAACGGTCACACCGTCGAGCAGGAACGAGGGGTTGCCCTTGACTCCCTGCAGGCGCTGGAGCGAAAAGACCGCGTCGTCAACGGTGACGGGGCTACCGTCCGAGAAGACCGCATCGTCCTTCATTGTGAGGGTCATGACGGTGCTGTCGGCGTTCATCTCGTAACTTGCGAGACCGTCGATCGGGGTCGTCACGTCGTCACCGTCGAACGTAAGCAGAGTCTGGTAGAGGGCTTTGGCCACGATCTGACCGGTGGTCTCGTACTGACGGTTCGGGTCTGCGGTCTTGAGATCGAACGATGCATCAACGACGAGCGTCTTGCCACCCTCGGCCGCACCACCGCCGTTCGCTGCGCCACCAGCACAGCCGCTGAGCGCGAGCCCGGCTGCTGTCACGAGCCCGATCACCGGGATCGTCGACTTCCATGAAAGCTTCATTGATTTCTCCTAACCTGCCTATGGCTGAGCGACTCCGTTAGCCATGTGTGCAAACGGATATCTGCTTCTAGAAACTACGTCCTGCCAGAGAGTTGTGTCAATTTTTCTCACAAACCAATCAAAACGTTTTTCAAGTCTGATATTTTGGGAAGAAAGTTCCAGATTCACCTGTGCAATTGTACAGTTTCTTGGACAGATCGAAGGAGCGCCATGCAACTCGATAGCATTCACATTCGAATGATTGACCTGCTGCGCAAGAACGGCAGGCTGTCAATCGCCGCCCTTGCAAAACAACTCGACATCTCGCGGTCCAACGCGTATCAGCGATACGAGGCACTGGTCGAGGCCGGAGTCATCACCGGTTTCACCGCGACGCTGAACTTTCAGGCCGCTGGAGTGGGCGTAGCAGCGCTTGTCTTCGTCAACCTCGACCAGACCAAGTGGGAGGAGTTTCGTGCACAACTCACCACGGTCGCCGAGCTTGAGTACTTCGCGGTTACCACGGGGCAGCACGATGGCATGCTGCTCGTGCGCGCACCGCACGTGGCGGCCGTGCACCAGCTCGTCGCATCAAATCTTGCACAGTGGCCAAGCGTGAGGTCGACCGAAACCGTTTTTCTCATGGACGAGCAGTGGGATCGGGTCGAGATTGCACCGAGCCTCGCGAATGCCGAGAATTCGCGCATCGAGTCGACCCGAACCGACGGTATGACACGGTTTATCAGAACCAGGGAGTAGACGGGCTCAGTCCGTCGCGCCGAACTGCTGCACCACATCCTCGTGAATGTGCTGCACAATCAGCTTGCCACCGTCACCACGAGTCAGCACTGCCGAATTGCGCACGACTTCAGGCGAGATCGCACGCCCGCTGAGGTCTTGCGCATCGATCCGCAGCCACCAAGTCGCAACCACTACTCCGCCCACCTCTCGTGCGGCGAATCGATCGGGAATCAGCCCGGTCTCAAGCTGCGTGGGCTTGCTGTCCCCGTCGACGCTCGGGCGCGCAGCACGCACGCGATTCAGATCGTCCATCCCCTCGATCAACTCTGGCGATGCCGAATCGAACATGGTGAGATTCGGCGAAAGCAGGGCATCGATCGCAGCCCGATCGCCGCTGAGGTATCCGCCGTACATCGTCTCGACCAGTTCACGAACTTCGGCTACCAATGCAGTTTCATACGCAGTCATCCTGCCAGGCTATCCCCTGCGCGACCCGCCTAGCGCTAGAGCACGCCTCCTGCGAGCTGCCGATGCAGCGATGAAGCACCCCTGATCTGAGAATCGCAACCGCTATCTTGCGGAGTGACACCATGCACGGGTATCTCATATGCATTTTGCACATCGATGCCCCTGCGGGGGCTTATAGCGTGACGCCAAGACCCTCGACCGCGCAGCGCTGCCTCGGAAGGAACCCGCACATGCTCATCAACCATATTTCGACAGTTCCCGCGGATCCCCCAGCGATGCGACTCGCACCGGCTGAGAAGAATCAGTTTCCGCCCGGCATCGCGGAGTTCGTGCTTCCTGCAGGCTCCCCCGACACTTACCTGTGCCCGGAGCTTCCCGACCCCCAAGACGGAGAAGCAATTCTGTCCTGGGCAAGGCGCGTCGGCGGCTACGCAGCCGCGGCAGGTCGGCTCTCGGGACAACCACTGACTCTCGACCTTGAACGTAGGACGCTCTCCGAACCTCAGTTCGGCAGTCTGCTCGCAGGCCTCTTTGAGGGTGGTAAGGGATCGCCAGAGCCCCCAATCATTACTCTCGTGTGCGGGCTCGAAGACGGCACCAATTTCGCCCGAGTGCTCGAAGAACAACGGATCCTGCACCGGGCCACGACGCTTGCGGCACAGCTGACCGATGCCAGAGCGAACCAGCTGACCCCTACCGGCTTCGCTCAGCGCGCTGAGCAGATCGCTGCCGAGCACGGACTCGGTTTCCGCGCAACGAAGGGTGCCGAACTTCGAGCGCAGGGGTACGGCGGAATTACCGCAATTGGACAGGGCTCTGACCAAGCTCCCGTGCTCGTTGAGCTCTGGCATTCGGGTTCGAGCGAGCCAGGAACGGAGCCGCCTCGGGGCGCAGTCGCGCTGGCCGGAAAGGGAGTGACATTCGATTCGGGTGGGCTCTCAATTAAGCCCGCCGCGAGCATGTACTCGATGCACACCGACTGCGCCGGTGCGGCGACGGCGCTTGCAGCGCTTCGCGCGGTCGCCGAGCTTGGAGGCAAGACCCCCGTGCACATCGCACTCCCCTTGGTCGAGAACCTCCCTGGCCCCCATTCCATTCGACCCGGCGACGTCGTTCGCATGCGCAATGGAAGCGGGCTCGAGATCATCGACACCGACTTCGAGGGGCGGGTGATCCTTGCCGATGCGGTGTCAAGGCTTGCGGAGCACGAGCCGCGCGCGATTCTCAGCCTTGCGACGCTCACCTATCAGATCGTGGTCGCCCTCGGACCGGAGATTGCCGGCCTGTTCAGCAGAGACGAAGCGCTCGCTGTGCGCACCGCAGAAGCCGCTGCTCGTGCCGGTGAGGCGCTGTGGCGCATGCCGTGGGCTACACGCTATTCGAAACAGCTGCGCTCCTCGGCACCGGGCGCCGAGCTGCGTAACCATCCGCTGCACGACAGCGGTCGTGCCATCACAGCTGCCCTGTTCCTCGGCGAATTCGCTCCCGCAGAGATCCCGTTCGCGCATATCGACTTCGCAGGACCGGCTGTGCGGGTCACCCCAGATGGCCCAACGGCCACCGGGTACGGCGTGCGCACCATTGTGGAACTTCTCCAGCACTGGGGCTGAGAACCGCAGGAACCGATTGTTTCGCAGACATTCTGTGAGCGCGGCTCGCACTTGCCCTAGCACTGTGCGGGCCGCGCCTTTCGGTCAGACCGCCCGGCCGTGCTGGAAGATTGCCACCCGCGCGCTTTCTTGCCACAGCGCCTCGGGATCTTCAATTGGGTTTCCTGCGA
The DNA here is from genome assembly GCA_020161315.1 of Actinomycetota bacterium. Lineage (GTDB taxonomy): Bacteria > Actinomycetota > Actinomycetes > Actinomycetales > Microbacteriaceae > Leucobacter. Next base: position 68,501 of record JAIUOH010000006.1, read on the forward strand.
GCAGGATCGCGTCACCGAACGCCCCTACCTCTAGGTTGCCAAGTCGTGAGTCTCTCAGAATCGCGGCGTTGCCCGCGGTGATCGAGTGCAGCGCGTCTGCGGCACCAAGCGCCTCGACCTGCAGTTGGACGCCACGAAGCTGGTCGTCTTCCATATCGCCCATCAGGTCTGTCCCGAAGCCCACGCGCACTCCTGCGCGCAGCGCCATTGCGGCGGCCTCCTGTCCCTTTGACAGCACCTCGGCGTTCTTAGCGAGCGAGATCTCATTCAGCCCGAGCCCGGCGCCGCGACGCCCCATCGCGTCATAGGTCGCGAGAGTGGGCACCAGAGATGTGCCGCGACGGGCCATCTCCTCTGCCGTCGCACTATCAATCAGATTGCCGTGTTCGATGCACTCCACACCGTTCTCGATCGAGTGCATCACCGATTCAACGGAGTACGAGTGCGCCGTCACATAGCTCCCGCGTCTCCTGGCCTCGTCGGCAACCGCACGGAGCTCATCTGCCGAGTACTGCGGAATGCGAACGGGGTCGGTGAGCGAGAACACCCCTCCAGAGGTCATCACCTTGATCGCGTGCGCACCGGTTCGCAGTCGCTCCCGGACCGCGACGCGCAAGGCATCAACACCATCGACGACCTCGCACATGTGTCCGTGCGAGAAACAGACATCGACATGTTGAGAGCGGGGATCGCCATGCCCGCCGGTCTGGCTCAGCGCAGGGCCGGTGTAGAGATAGCGGGGCGAGGCCACCAGCCCTCGCTCGACGGCCTGCGAGAGGCCAATATCTCCACCGGCGACGTCACGTACGGCAGTGAACCCTCGACGCAGCGCCGCCTCTAAACGTCGGCCCCCGTTCAAGGCGGCGTAACTCAGCGGCCCGAGCTCATTCTCGAAGCCGATCATGCTGAACCCATAGGCGTGGAAGTGCGCGTCAATGAATCCCGGCACCACCCACTTTCCCGATCCGTCGACCTCGACGGCCTCCGCAGCCGCCCGATCCGAGACGAGCCCATCGGTGAAGATGAGATCCTGCTCGACGAACCCGGCCTCGCGCCCGCGCCAGACCTTTGCCCCAGTGAGAACCGTTGATGTGTGCTCAGTCATGTATTGCTCCTTCAATTTATGCATACCCGTACCCCACCCGCAGGAAAGCGCGGGCGCGAAAACAGCAGTGGGGGTTCACCGCATCCGCGTGAACCCCCACTGCTGTTCGTCAGCCAGCTGCGCGCAACTGGGCAGTAGCCGCCTCGTCGATTCGCAGGTCATCGGTAATGACCACCCGATAGTCTCGCGCCGCGGCCTCGGGAGAAACGTATCCGTTGCGCAGATCCTTTGTGATCGCACCGAAATCACGATCGAGCGGATCTCCGTAGCCACCGCCACCACCCGTGGCGTTCACCAGCAACTCGCCAGCCTCGAGGCGGTTGTAACTGCCTCCCTGCCAGACTTCACGCTCGGTGCCAGGATTCAGAATTACGGCGTTCGGCGTCGCCTCGGCGCCACCATCGATGCCCCAGGGCCTCGTGCGGGTCTTGTACACCAGCATGATGCCGGTTCCCGGTGCGGTGAAGCGATAGGTGCGACTGATACCAACCCCGCCGCGGAACTTGCCCGCGCCACCGCTGTCCTGGCGGTACCCATACTGTTCGAGGAACAGCGGGGTGCGCATCTCAAACACCTCAACCGGGGTGTTGCGGCAGCCCGGCTCCGACAGGTGCATGATGCCGTCTTCGCCGTCGCGCGTAGCGGTACCACCGAAGCCGACCGCCTCGTTGCTTCCGTCTTGCCAGAGCTCTCCGGTGCGGGGGTTCGTGCCCAGGCCGATGAAGGCGCAGACGTCACCGCCCGACGCGGCCGGGATCAGCTCGGGCATGCCCTGAGCGAGTGCCTTGAGGATCACCTCGCCCGCGAGAATGCCGGTCCAGAGCGTGAATGTAGGCATCGGCGGCACCGCGTGCACGACCGACCCTTCTTCAGTGACAACGCGCATGGGGGCGAAGTTGCCCGCAACCACCGGGGAGTCCGGCGTGGTGATCGACTTAAAGATCAGGCACGATGCCGCTTCGGTCAGACCGAGCGGCACGTTGATCGGCCCCTTCACGTCTTTCGCACTGCCGGTCCAGTCGATCACCATCTCTTCGTCGGTAATGGTGACCGTGCACTGCAGCTTGACGAGCTCACCGACATCAACCCCGTCCTCGTCGACATAGTCAACAGCGGTCCAGGTGCCCTTCGGAAGTTTCGCCAGGGCGAGGCGCGACAGCTTCTCGCCGTGTTCGTTGATCGCCTGCATCGCTGCGGTGAGCGTCTCGGGGCCGTACTTCTCGGCGAGCTCCTGCGTGCGTTTCACACCGGTGAAGCACGCCGAAACCTGCGACTGGATGTCGCCAATCGTGTGACGTGGGCGACGGCTGTTGAACTTGATGATGTTGTACACGTCTTCGTTGCGTACCCCGCGGCGGTACAGCTTCGAGACGGGGAGCATCAACCCCTCTTGCGAGATGTCCGTCGAGTCGAGCACGTAGCCCGGATCTTTCTGGTTCAAGTCGGTGACGTGGATGCGGCACGTCGCGAAGCCAATCAGTTCATCTTTGTAGTGGATCGGTGCGAATACGAGCGGATCGAGCGCGTGTGCACTTGACCAGTACGGGTAGTTCACGATGAAGACATCACCCGGCTCCATCGCATCTTTGCCGAGGAAATCGATCGCGTGCTTCACGCCCGCATCGTTACCGCGGGTGAACACCGCGACACCCGGGGTGTCGGCGACCACGTCACCGTTTGCATCGTGCAGGCCGATCCCGTAGTCGTGCACCTCGTACACCACGGTGTTGTATGCCGTGCGGCAGAGATTCCTCGCAATCTCCTCAGCTGCTGCGAGCAGGCCGTGACGAATAATCTCGGTGGTAATTGCGTCTACCATGTCATGCACCCTTCTGTGCGTGGTGGATAGAAATGATGAGTTCGCCGTAGGCGCCGACCTCGAGACGGTCGCCCTCGTGGAACACGGTGGTGCCCGTGTGCTCGGTCACGACGGCAGGCCCCTCAAGCACGTCGCCGGCGAGCAGCGATTCCCTTGCGACGAGCGCGTAGTCGGCGACCACGTCATCGGCAAGCACGACCTTGCGCACGCGCCGCTCGAAGGTCTGCCCTTCTGGGCGAGCTTCGATCTTCGGCAGGGCGGGCTTATCCACGACCCCGATAGCGACGAGCCTGAGCGTCGTAATCTCCACCGGATCATCCATGACGTGACCGTACTGCCGGGCGTGCAACTCGTTGAACTCTTCGTTGATGACGGTGCGAGGATCCGCCGCATCGCGCGGCAGTTCGACCGCAACCGCGTGCTCCTGCCCGAGGTAGCGCACCTCGACCGAGCGATGGAAAAGCCGACGCGATTCGTCGAACCCCTCAGCGCTCAGCAGCTGCGCAGCCTCGTGCTCCATTTCTGCAAAGCGGGCCTCGACCTCTTCCGGGTCGAGCTCCGAGAGCATCTGCACGTTGGTGCGGGCGAGGTCGTGCTGCACATCGGCCATGAGCATGCCGAGGGCAGAGAATGCGCCCTGCCCTGGCGGCACGATGACTTCAGGAATACCGAGCTCGCGAGCGGCGTCGACGGCGACGAGGCCGCCCCCGCCGCCAAAGGAGAGCATCGAGAAGTCTTTCGGGTCGTGCCCGAGCTCGATCGAGATCGCACGCACAGCACCCATGATCTTCGTGTTCGAGATGCGAATCATGCCACGCCCGAGCTCGGTCACCGAAATGCCAAGCTTCTCGGCGATAGGGGTGAGCGCGGCCAACGACTTCTCGCGATCGAGCGTCAGCTCGCCCCCGAGCGGCGTATCAACTCCGAGATAGCCGATCGCAAGTGCCGCATCGGTGAACGTCGGTTCGGTGCCGCCGCGACCGTAGGCCGCGGGGCCGGGAACCGCGCCGGCGCTCTTGGGGCCAACCTGCAGGCCACCCGCGTCGTCAAGGTACCCAAGGGAGCCACCGCCGGCACCGATCGTATGAATATAGAGCGAGGGAGTGTTGATCGGGAGACCCTCGAACTGCGCTCCCTGGTGTGTGACGGGGGTACCATCGAGCACCAGCGAAGCATCGAGGCTGGTGCCGCCCAGATCGATGGTGATGAGGTTCGGGCGCCCGATAAGTTTTGAGAATCCTGCCGCGCCAATGACGCCGCCCGCTGGTCCAGAAAGAATCAGGTTCACCGGCTGCTCCCGCGCGGTGGTGGCAGTCATCGCACCGCCGCCTGAGCGCGACATCAGAAACTGTCCTTCAAATCCGCGTTCGGCGAGTTCGCCCTCCAGACTCTGCAGGTAGTTGCGCATAATCGGCTTGATATAGGCGTCGAGCACCGCAGTGCTGGTGCGCTCGTATTCGCGGTAGGCGCGCGAGAGCTCGTGAGATACCGTCACCTGCACCCCTGGAGCCTCTTCTTCAAGGATCTCGCGCATGCGCTGCTCGTTCTGAGGAGCCACATAGGAGTGCAGGAAAGCCACGGCAACTGCCTCGTAGCCGCGCCTGGCAATCTCGCGGGCGAGCTCTCTCGCCTCCTGCTCGTCGAGCGGTACCGCGACACTCCCGTCAAAGAGGCTGCGTTCAGTGACCTCGAACGTGTCATAGCGTTCGAGCAGTGCAGCGGGCTTGCGGTACTTGATGTCGTACATCGGCACGCGGTCGGTACGACCGAGCAGATACACGTCGCGGAATCCCTTGGTTGCGATCGTTGCGATCCTTGCCCCCGAGCGAGTAAGCAACGCGTTCAATCCGAGCGTACTGCCGTGATTGAACATCGCTACTTCACTCAGGTTTGCTTCGGCCTTGCCGAACGATTCGAGCACGCCGCGGGACGGCTCCTGCGGTGTCGTCGGTACCTTCTCGAATCGAAGCTCGCCCGTCTCTGGCACGAGTTTGACGACGTCGGTAAAAGTTCCTCCCACGTCAACGGCGACGCGAACATTCTTAGTCATGAATTGCCTCCCTGGCTCTCTGCGTTCTTGGTTTCTGGGGCCCTCAGCCACGCTGCACACCGTGGTCGATGCGGTACAAACGCCCGACTCCGATTTCGGCACCCGCAAGGAGCGCCTCGAGTTCCGGAGCGGTGCGACCACGTCTGGGGTGGTCGAGCCACTCCTGATAGCCAGCCTCGTCAGGCCATTCAGCGATAACGATCACCTCACCTGAACCGTCTGCGGCGACTGCGATGTCGGACGAGACCTGACGCGTCAAGTCGAGTGATTCCTGAAGAATGCATTCTCTGCGGTAGAGCTCGAGAATCCGTTCGGCTTTCTCGGGCGTAGTTTTCAGCGTCAAAACTGAACGGATCATACGATCGCAACTCCTCTGTCGGAAACCAGGAGGCGTGGCGGCCCAGGGAGTTTTCTGCTCAGAGTCTGAACATCATCGTCCGCGGTCGATCACCCTCGAGGGGCCGGTGAGAACCCGGCTAGAGCGACAGTACCCGCACGTCGACAGCGAGCCGTGTGCAGAATGCACACGAGAGTCAGCGCTCAGAAGTCATTCGGTTCAGTGCCCTCGGAGGCATCGAGCGCACGACTCATCGGGCTGGCGAAGGGGTCGCCCGTAAGTCGCAAAACTGCCGATGGTCAGCTTCCGAGCTGCCCCTCTGATCCACCTCGCAGCGCCGCGAGCATCATGAAGCTCGAGAGCAGCTTGTCTGGCTCAGCGATCGGAAGCCCGAGCTCCTCCGCGCGACGAACGCGCGCCTGCACGGTGTTGCGGTGCACGCCGAGCATCTCGGCGGCACGAGAGATCGATCCTCGGGAAGAAAGATAGCCGACGACCGCAGCGATGATCTCATCCGACTGCGGATCAGCGAGCAACTCCGGCATGAGCATCTCGGCGAGCCTGCTCGCGAGCGACGACGGGATCAGCCGCTCCAGCATCCGCGTCTCGATCCGACCGAACTCCACGACATTCGACCCTCGTCCGCCTCCCGGGAGCGCCAGACGCGCCGCGATCCAGGCCTCACGCACACTCTCCGTCAGTTCTGCCTGATCACCGTGCACTCTTGAGACCCCGATGCTCAGCCCCAGAACCCTGGCCACGTCGTAGTTCTCCCTGATCACGTCTGCAATCGAAGACTCCGGCTCAGACGGCCCTGTCGGCATGAAAGCCAGCCAGCCATCGGCTACCGTAGCGAGCGGAATCTCTGGGAAGTGGTGCTGCCATACCTGGTGCACTGCGGCGCCAAGGTTCTCGGGGCGTTCGACAAGAATGCAAACCGTCCGGTATCGACTGCCAATGGAGTGCAGGGCATCAGCAAGCTGGCCGCTTTCTGGCTCGTCGAGCACGCTGAGTTCGGTCGCCCCGACCATGGCGGCGAGCGACATGGTCGGCAAGGACTGCAGTATCGAATCGAGACGGGAGCGGTACAGCAGTGCGCGCAGGGAGGGCGCCGCTGCGCGCAGCATCTGCTCGACGTAGTCTCTCGGAAGCGCTTCAACGCCCACCACCACAAGACGCGTCTCGGAGTCGTCCGGCCTGATCCGCACTGACACCATTCCTTCCACGGCATCACCGCGACGCTTTGAACCCCCGTGCTTCTGCGCAGCCCCCTCGTCCACCACGTCGATCGTCACCGTACCGGCAACGTTCACCTGCACTCGGGCACCGTCCAGTTCCCTCGAGATCATGCGAAACATCGCGGGAATGCTCTCTTCTTTCGACAGTCGCTCCGAGAACGACTGCACGTGCGCGATCACGCCCGCTCTGGCAATGCCGAGTTGGATCGCCATTTCGATTCCCAGCCTGGTCACGTCACGCTCCGCAGAGATCAGGGTGACGTCGAGTCGCCGAGCAATCTCGACGGCCGCCTCGGTGATCGCGTGCGCTGGCGCGACAACGGCACACGCTCGACGTTCCCACGCATAGTGCAGCGCAGCAGAAACGATCCAGCTACCAGCCGACATCTCGTTCGCGAGCAGCACGATCGTATCCGGACCGACTGCCATGACCTCCTCGACCTCCGTAATCAGCGCGAGATCTTGCACCCGAGTCGACTGATCCGATTGAAACCTCACCTGCAGATCTGAGAGCGATCGTGATTGCAGCAGATCCCGAAGGTTTACCGCCTGGCTTGCATAGTGCCCCTGTGCCGAAGACCTCATACGTCCAGCCCCAATCCACCGAACGCCTTCGGCCCAGCTAGTTCAATGCCCTCAGGTGAATACCAGGCCGCGTCGGCGTGCATCACGACGATGTCGATCATATTGCCCACCCAGAGATCCTCGATCGTAGCCGGACTCCCATCATGAGCGTGCAACATCGTGATGACATCTGGCACGGAGGCTCGAATCGCCCCGTCAACCAGCAGGATCACCACCTCGTTCTGCACCATCAGCTGCACGATCCTCCCGTTCGTTTCTTCGACGAGCGCAACGCTTGACGGTCGTGCTGTCTGTCCGGGAAGAGTTCCGCGAGCAAACCAGGCGAGGTCGCTGACCCGCGCTCTCAACGAGAGCTTGACTCCAACGCTGCGCCGCAGCGCCTCGTACTTCGCATCGCTGTCGTTGTTCGATCCGAGGATGCTCCCGATGGCGATCAGCTTGCTCAGGCTTTTGCGAACGCCATAGCGTGCGAGCGTTTCGGCGCTCATGGGATAGCTCGCGGTTGCGGCCCAACCGCCGTAGACACCTGCCAGCGCCCTGAGGAGCCGATCAACTCTCACGGGATCTTCGACCTGCAGAAAGGCGACCTCACCGGTGGCACCGGCCGCTGCGATCGGACCCGCGGGCAGCTTTGCCAGTGTGAACACCGTCTGGTTGACCAGGGGAAACACCCGACCCATCGGATCTGCATCGACAACCGGCACCCCGAACTGCATCGCCGCCAGCGGAGGCACTAGCGCGTTCAGCCCGCCGGCGGCGAGCGGCATAACGCCAGCGATCGGCCTGTCGAGAGAATCTTGGAGTATCTGCAAGCTGCGGGTGAACTCGTCACCCACGGGGCGCAGGTCAGAGGGAGGTAAGCCGTTGCTCACGTATCCGACCGCTACCACGAGTCCTTCCGGTTCTAGCTCTTCCGGGGAACACAGGTGCAGGGGCGATCCGCCTTCTCGCAGCTGGATCAGCACCCGATCCATCTGCTCATGCGCCCAGTCAGGGTTGATCATGCAGGCGGTGAAGATCGCTCCGGTATGCAGATCACGAATGTGCTGCTCGCCCAGCGCAATCATGAGGTTCTCCTCGCGAGCATCTCAGACGGCAACAGCCCGCCCACCCCTCTCACCCGCAACGCGACAGTGTTCGAGTTCTCATACGAGGCGCCGATCACTCTTGCTTCCAGAATCCGCACGAGCGAGGGAGGCACCCCATTCGACACCAGGCGCACCCGAACCTTGGCTTCACTCGCAGCGAGCACCTGATCCTTTTCGGCTTCGCTCCTGATTTTGACGTCACGTTCAAGCCATTCCACCACCGGAGCACAGGCCGCACCGAGAGCCGCGAGATCAACCTCAGCCGCAATCCCAGAGGCGTCGGCCGCCAAGCCTCGACTGTCGGCACCGGTTCGAACCACTGTCGGCACACCCATCCAGTCGCCGATAAGCCCGTCACGATTCGGCATGAGCTGCGCCGCTCGCGTTGCAATAAGTTCGGCAGATCCAAGACGAGACCTGGAGGTGACCGTCGGTGTGCCACCCGTCATCTCGCCAAGCACCGCGCCATCATCGCGTTCGATGACGATCCACCCGTCATCGACCCCAGCCAGCACTGCAGCACCGACGAGCTCGGCGGCTCCGGTCGAGAGCATCGAGTGCACCGGCTTCACCGCCAGCGCCGAAAGTGGAACTGCCCCTCCGTCATTCGTCATCACGTGCAGGCGCGCCTGGGGCGCATGTTTCGCGACGACTTTCGCGAGTGAGGTCACGATGCGCTCACCCGACGACAACAGTGCACTGTTAATGACCGCAGTGCGCTCACGTATTGCAAACGAGCTGTTGTGATAGGAGTGGGAGTGATTCACACTCGCCGGTTTCGCCTCGTTAAAAAGCACCCGACTCGCCTCGACCTCGTGCACTGGATTTACTGACGAGCCAACCCCCGTCACCACATAGCGGCGACCCGGGGGCTCCTCGAGCGCGATCGAACGCACCTGCTTCAGGTCCAGAGCAGCGATCTCGTCGCCCTCCTTTGTGAACCCCCCGGTAATGTGCTCTACCTTGTCGCAGTGGCGTGCGGCTGTCTCTCCGGCGTACTCGTGGGCGGCGTCAATCGGCGGTCGCGGCGCAATGCGCAGGGCGACCACACGCTCAAGCTCAGACGGCACAAGCAATCGACTTACGTCGAACGTAATCGAGACGGGCAGCTTCTCAGAGTGCGACCCACTGAGCAGAGAATCAAGCGTGCGCTCGAATGCCGCCGAGATGCCAGGGCCAGGCAGAACTCGTTCGGTCACCGAGCCACAAATCTCGCGTTCAGCGACCGCGACACCATGCAGGGAGTCGCCCGCAATGCGCACGCCAATCCGCATAGCTTTCTCCGTTCGCCGTTGATGCACCTACTCTGCCACGCGTTCCCCGCGATCGCGTGAGAAGTTCCCGGGCTGGGGCAGGCGTGCCTCCAGCCCGGCGACTACTTTCGACGCAATCGTTGCACCAGCAAACTGTCCGCTGCCACGGCGACCAGGATCAACGCACCCGTCACGACCTGCTGATACGTGGTATCCCAGCCGAGCAGGTTGAACCCGTTTGCGATCACGGTCAAGATCAGCACGCCCACCGCGGTGCGCCACACGGCGCCAGCGCCACCCATAATGCTGGTGCCGCCGATAACGACCGCGGCGATAGCGGTCAGCTCGATGCCCGTCGCCATGGCAGGCTGTGCCGAACCTGCCCGAGAGGCGAGCACCATACCCGCGGCGGCGCTGCATAAGCCACTAATCGCGAACACTGAGATATGCACAAGTTCGGTGCGCACACCACTCAGCCTCGCGGCTTCCGCGTTCCCACCAACTGCATAGATGCGCCGACCATAAGTCGTGCCCCAGAGCACAAGCCCGAACACGACAAGGCCGATTACCAGCAGCAAGGTCGCGGCTGACACCCCACCGAATACGGGCTGCATCCAGACGCGAAACCCTTCAAGCTGATCACTCAGCGGGGATACGATCATGCCGGCGGTCAGCACGACCGCCACGCCGCGGTAGATGATACTCATCGCGAGTGAACCGATGAACGAGTGCACCCTGGTCGCGACAATGAGCGCGCCGGTAATCGCCCCGAGCACCGTGCCGACGGCGAGCGCAAGCACGAACCCAAGCCCGACACCGAACATCTGCGTGAAGTAGACGCCGGCGATCGCTGAGATGGCGAGGTTCGCGGTAGCAGAGAGGTCGAAGACGCCGCTAATGATGCAGAGCGTGGCCCCGATAGCGATCAGCCCGACAACGACAGCCTGATCGAGCAGGTTGACAAGGTTCTGCTGCGTGAGGAAGGTATCGGTTGAGATCGAAAGGAAGACGATCAGCACGATCAGTCCGATCAGCACTCCGTAGTCTTTGAAGTCCACTCGGAAGCGGCGGCGCTCGGATGTCTCGGCTCCGACTGCGAGGGTCTCAGTTTTCATATTGTTCTTCTTTCCTACAGAAAGGCTGCTGCCATGATTTCGTCGGGCGAAGCCGAGCGGTCGAACTCTGCGACGATGCTCCCCTGTCGCATCACTGCGAGTCGGTGAGAGAGTGAGAGCACTTCTTCGAGTTCAGAGCTCGCGACGACGACCGCTGCCCCGCGCTCGGCAAGCTCGAGAATCAGTTTGTGGATGTTGGCCTTCGCCGCGATATCTACCCCACGCGTCGGCTCGTCGATCAGAAACACGGTAGGTGGTTCAACCAGCCATTTGGCAAAGAGCGCCTTCTGCTGGTTGCCGCCCGAGAGCGCTCCCACCTCCACCTGCCGAACGCGCCCGCGAATGTCCACACGTTCGGCAGCTTCGTCGACTACGGCACGTTCGGTTCCCATGCGTATGAAGCCTGCGAGCTGCCTGGAGTGCAGCGAAGGCAAAGCGATATTGTCGGCTGCCGATCGGCCGAGCACGAGACCCTGATCCTTGCGGGACTCCGGCACGAGCGCGATGCCGCTGCGGATCGCCGCGCGTACCGAGTTGCGCCGCACTTTCTGGCCGCCGACGCTCACCTCACCCACCGAGATCCGGTCCCCTCCGAAGATGGCGTTCAGTGTCTCGCTGCGACCGCTGCCCATCAGCCCGACGAGCCCCAGCACCTCTCCCCTTCGGACTTCGAGCGAAATGTTCGAGATCTTGGAATTGCCCAGGCCCTGCACGCTGAGCAGCACCGGTGCACCTGATTCGACCGGTTTGGGGGTACGAGCGAGAGCTTCGACCTGCCTGCCTACCATGAGGCCGACAAGCTTTTCGGTGTCGTAGCCCGCGGCATCGTCAGTAATGATCTGGTTGCCGTCGCGCAGCACGGTTATCCGGTCAGCGATGCCGAGAATCTCATCGAGAAAGTGGGAGACGATGATGATCGTGGTCCCGCCGGCCGCAAGAGTGCGGATCAGAGCAAGAAGGTTCTCGGTGTCAGCTTCGCCGAGGGCTGCGGTCGGCTCATCGAAGCAGATCACCTTCGACCCTCGAGCGAGGGCTTTCAGTATCTCTACCTGCTGCGCCTGCCCGAGCGAGAGCGATGAGACAGGCGCGTCGAGGTCGAGATCAAAGCCGCTCTCCTCAATCAGCGCCGCGAGCTGGGCACGATCCTTTCGACTGCGCACGAAGCCTGCTGTGTTTGACCAACGTCCGAGAAACACGTTCTCGAGCACCGAGCGCGCGGGCACGAGCGCCAGCTCCTGCGCGATGAGTGAGACGCCCAGATCGATGGCGTCTCGCGGGGCACCGATACGGGCAGGCGTCCCGTTGAAGCTGACGGTACCTGCATCGGAGGCGATCGCTCCGCCGAGAATCTTAAGCAGGGTCGACTTCCCTGCGCCGTTCTCTCCGAGCAGACCGTGAATCTCGCCCGGCTCGACCGTGAGCGAGACATCTCGTAGCACGGAGGTTCCTCCGTAGCTCTTGCCGACGGAATCAAGTCTGATCTGCGGTGCGCGCACCGCAGAAGCCTGCGTGCTGGAATCGAGTTGGTTCTGCATCTCTGCCCTCGCACTCCCTTTCGTGTGGTGAAACAGGTGGGTGGTCCGGGCAAGATTTCTCACCCGGACCACCACGTGCGACTACTCGTCGTAGCCCGAGATGAAGTCTGCCTCGTCGAGAGCTTCCTTGGTGCCGAGACCGTTGTTCGGCGAGAGCGATGTTTGGAGCGAACCCATCTCGACCTTCTCGCCATTCGCATGGGCGATGCCAAGTTCTGCGGCCTTGCGACCGTTCGCAACGACGTCGAGCGCGTAGACGGCGAACCATTCGCCGTTGCGCACACGCTGTACCGCGGACTCTGGGGTTCCGTTACCGATGAACTTGATTGCCGAATCTGCGCCGGCCGCGAGCGATGCGCCTGCGACGGCCTGCGTCGATCCGATGACGACATCTACATCGGGGTTAGCCTGAATGATGTCCTGGAATGCAGAACGGCCCTCATCCGAGGAGTACCCGCCGACAACGGTTGGCAGCACGTCGATTGCCGAGTTCGCCTTTAGTCCGCTCAGCACCGCGTCCGTGCGCGCCTTGTCGAGGGGAAGCGCAGGGCTGCCCTCCATGTATGCGACCTTGCACCCTTGGCCGACCTCTTCGCACGCGAGACCCGCGAGCTCGGCCAGCGCCTCGCCATTGCCGACTGGAGGATCAACGAAGCTGATCGCTCCCTCGACCTGCGGATCTGCGGTGTCGAGTTCTGGGCCGACCGGGGCGAACTCAACGACCACCGTGATCCCGGCGTCGACGGCCTTCTTGAGCGGCTCCTGCACCGCGAGGTTGTCATTCGCCTGAATGATGATCACGTCGTAGCGCTTCGAGGTGATGGCATCGTTAATCTGCTGCACCTGAAGCTGCCCATCGAACTGGCCATCGACGAAGGTCGACTTTGCGCCCGCCTCGGTCGATGCCTCTTCTACGCCCTTGTAGACGGCCTGAGCGAACGAATTGGCTGCCGAAAAACCGAAGAATCCGACCTCGACGGTATCGTTTGCCGAGTCGCCGCCGTCAGCGCCGGAGCCGCCATTCGATGCGCAGCCGGACAGCGCAAGGCTACCGGCGAGCATGGCCGCCAGGCCGAGGATGAGTTTTTTCTTCATGAGTGTTTCCTCTCGTAAGGTGTGGTTGGTCTGGGTAAGTAGTTGGATCTTTTTAGCGTGGCAATAGACCTTGCATCACGCAGTGGTGGAGCCTCGGTAGCCGTACTGTTCACGAGCGAATGCCTCCGAGACGTAGCCGTTCTCGACGTCGTAACGAAGCGCATCAGGATCTCGCTCGCTCGCGGGGCCGAAGCCGCCGCCACCGCTTGCACTGAGCCTGATCACGTCACCGCGTTTCATCGGCATGGCGTTCGCCTTGAGCAGCCGCACTTCGCGATCGGTGCCCGGGTTGATGACGACTTCTGGGCCCGCCGCATCGGCACCGCCAAAGAGCCCCCACGGCGGCGTCTTTGAACGCTCGAACCAGAGCCCGACCGCGCAGTCGGCAAGAAACTCGTACTCCCTCGTCGCCCCGTTTCCGCCGCGCCACTTTCCGGGCGCTCCGGAATCCTGCCGGATCTGATACTTGTTGATCCGGAAGGGGTACTTCGTCTCGACCATCTCGATCGGCAGATCCTGCAGCGATCCATTCACGCTGTTGATCAGCGCCGATTCTCCATCGGAGCCCTGCCAGGCGCCCCACCCGCCAAGCGTCGCCTCCATCGTTACCCAGTTGCGTGAGGTGCGAGGATCAAAACCCGCGGTCGTGATAATCATCGAGTCTCCATGCGATGCGGCAACCACACGCTCCGGGATCGCGGGCGCGAGTGCCTTCGCAACGAGGTCGATAAGCAGGCCGAGATGCGAGAAGTACCACTGGCAAGCAGCGGGCGCCACCGCCCCGAGCACCGATCCCTCTCGAACCTTCGTCGTCAACGCGCGAAACGAACCGCCGTTGGAGTTTGTATCGGGGCTCACCAGCAGCTTGTAGCCGACGCGAAGCGCCGACACCGCTTGCGCGACGCCACAGTTCACCGGGCCACGCGTCTGGTCGGCGGACTCCGTGACATCGAACTCGATCGTGCCCCCGGCGACCGTCACTCTGAGCTTGATGGGGATCGTGCGGTCGAGCTCGATCCCGTCGTTGTCGAGCACGCCCTCGGCCTCATAGACTCCATCAGGAATATCTCTGACGACCGCGCGCTCGAGTTCTTCAGTCTGGCGGAAGATCTCGTCGCGGGCCTGCTCGAGCAGCTCGATTCCGTAGCGTGAGACCAGCTCCTGCATGCGGGTGGTGCCCATGCGCAACGCAGCGATCATCGCGTTCATGTCGCCGATCGTCTGGTAGGGAAACCTCACGTTGGTCTTGATCAGGTCGACGACGTGGGTCTCCTGCCCGGCCTCGTGCAGTCGCACGGGCCCCATACGGAATCCCTCTTGGAAGATATCTACGGAATCCATCGAGCCGCCGACGTCCTTCGAACCCATGTCCATCCAGTGCGCACGCGTCGCGGCGAATCCCGAAAGCTGACCCGATACGAACACAGGAGCAAAGATCGTCACGTCGTTTAGGTGCGTTCCTCCAAGGTAGGAATCGTTGAGAATCCATACATCGCCCTCGCTCCAGACCTCACGGCCATGCAGCTCTTCGACAGCCTTCGAGCAGGTCTCAAGATTGCCCAGAAAGAGCGGAAGCCCAGCTGATTGCCCGAGCACCTGATGCTCACTGTCAAGCAGTGCGACGACGCAATCGCCCCCCTCGTAGAGAATCGGCGAGTAGGCGGAGCGAATGAGCGTCGCGTTCATATCGTTGGCCGCGCTGGTCAGCGCGTTACGGATGATCTCGACGGTGACCGGATCAACCGCGCCTACTGCGGAGTGTGTCATCAGCGTGCTCCTTCTTCGATTTCGAGATTTCTGATCGTCAGGGCACCGTGAGATTCGACAGTGACCGAGAAGCGTGGCGGCACCACGGTGGTAGCGGTCGTTTCAACGACAATCGCAGGCCCTTCGAATGTGTGGCCGGCTCTGAGGTTGGCCCGATCCACGATGATGGTGTCTCTCGCTTCGCGGTCGAATACCACCTCTCGTACTTCGTGGGGAAAGTCGGGTGACAGCGCTTCGCCAATGTGCAGCGCGTCAGTCGTGTCGAGCTCTCCCGTAACTCTCGTGCGAAGCGTTACGACCTCAATGGGCGCCCCCAAGTTTGCGTGGCCGTAGCGCTCTTCATATTGCGCAGCGAAGCGTTCGGCGAGGTGCTGCATGAATTGCAGCTCTAGCGGCTCGTCTGCCGACAGCAACGGCACGGTGAGAAAGAACTCCTGCATCTGGTAGCGCACATCGACAGAGTGCTCGGCAAACCTGCGTTCCGAAGGAATCCCTTCTTCTTCGAGTGCGGCGATCGCCTCGTCTTCAACACGATGCAGAGTGCGGCTCATATCGGCGGTGTCGAGATCCTCATCGAGGAAGAAGTACGGTTCGGTAAAGTCCTTGCGAATGTCGCCCTGCAGCATGCCCCAAGCCGAGAATGCCCCGGGAAAGCGAGGAATGATCGTCTCAGCGATCCCGAGCTCCTTGGCAAGGAATACCGCGTGCATCGGCCCAGCCCCGCCGAAGGCGACGAGCGCAAAGTCTCGCGGCTCGATGCCGCGCGAGATCGTGATGGTGCGAATGGCCTGCGCCATCTGCGAATTGGCCACATCACAGACGCCCTCGGCAATCTCGGTCACGCTGAGACCCAGCTGTTCGCCGACGGAGGCAAGCGCTGCGCGCGCCGCTTCAAGGTCGAGCCGCATCTGCCCGCCCGCGAACCCTTCGGCCTCGACACGGCCGAGCACTAGGTTTGCGTCGGTCACCGTCGGTTCAACTCCGCCACGGCCGTAGCACGCAGGGCCCGGAGTCGCGCCGGCCGAGCGGGGGCCGACCCTGAGCCCGCCCGCCTCAATCCACGCGACAGATCCGCCACCGGCACCGATCGTGTGAATGTTCACGACACTCATCAGCAATGGCAAGCCCTCGAGGCTCGCCTCGGTAGATACGTCGGGAACCCCATCGATGACGAGCGACACATCGAATGAAGTGCCGCCCATATCGACACCAATGAGGTTCTTGTTGCTCAGGCTCTCAGTCAACTTGCCCCCGCCGATGGCACCGCCGACAGGGCCCGAGAGCAGCGTCTGAAGTGGCCTCTGTCGCGCCGAGCGAGCCGTGAGAATGCCACCCGACGATTGCATGATGTGAAGGGGCACCTCGACGCCGCGATCCGCAAGCTTCGATTCGAGGTCGAGCAGGTAGTTGCGAACGACTGGGCCGGTGTAGGCCTCGACCACTGCCGATGAGGTGCGCTCGTACTCGCGCCACTCCTTGGCCGACTCGTGTGAAAGCGACACGGTAAAGTCGTCGCCGAGTTCTTCGAGCAAGATCTCGCGGGTGCGCAGCTCGTGCGCCGGGTTCTTGTAGCTGAACAGATACGCCACTGCGACCGCACCGTACCCTTCGTCACGCACCCGGTGCGCTGCCACCCGGATCGCCTGCTCATCGAGCGGCACCAGCACGCTGCCGTCGTACTGCAAGCGCTCTGGCACGCCGATCACATCTTTACGATCGATGAGCGGCTCAGGTTTGCGGTACTGCGCGTTGTAGAGCTCGTGGCGCGGTCCGCGAGCGATGTGGTAGCTGTCTTCGACCCCGCCCGTCGCGAGAAGCAGCACGCGAACACCTCGCCGTTCGAGAAACGCATTGAGCCCTTGCGTTGTGCCGTGCACCAGAAAATCGACCGCAGAAAGGTCGTCGATCAGCGACTCGAGCCCACCCAGCACGCCACGGCTGAGCTCGCCCGGAGTCGTCGAGGCTTTTGTGGCCTCGAACTGCCTGGTCGATTCGTCGTATGTGACGATGTCGGTGAACGTGCCACCGATGTCCATCGATACGCGGTACTTATTCAAGACGCCTCCTTTGGCTTCTCTCTGAGCGGTACAGGTAATCTACGGACGCCGCCTACTCAACGTGAGTGCATTTCGCACATGAATCCCCATTGCACGTATGCACAACGCATTTCTGCGGCCAGAGTGCAGACATACCGTGGAGAAATGACCAACGAACAGCACCTCGGCACATTCAGCTCCGCACGCATCGCGAACGGCATCGTCTTCACCTCGGGCAAAGTCGGCCTTACACAGGCCGGCGAGCGCCCCGAACGATTTGAAGACGAGGTAAAGGCAGCGATCGCCGACCTCGAGGCGACGCTCATCGAGTGCGGATCGAGCCTCGAACTGCTCACCCAGGTTCACTGCATTCTGAGCGACATGGCGAACTTCGACGAGTTCGACCACATCTACAAAGAGCTGATCCCGGCACCAGCTCCCCCGCGCTTCACTCACGGTGGCACACTCGTGCAGAACTTCAGATTCGAGATCGTCGGCATCGCCTCGGTTCGCACGACAGAATAGGGGCGCACGCGCCTCGGGTCGGGGCGCGCACTGTTCTCTCGAGAATCCGTCTTCCCTTTCTCCGCAAAGCCATGCTAGGCTGTGCAATGTCACACATTATCGATAACGATCCTGTCTTCCGACAGACCGAATACCCCGCTGCCGAGAAGACAGCACAGACCGAAAGGACCACCAAATGACTGAGAAGAAGCCCTGGCACGGCGTCATCGTCGCCACCGCACTCCCCTTCAATGACGACCTTTCGGTCGACTACGACTCGTTCGCAAAGCACGTCGCTTGGCTCGCAGACAACGGCTGCGACGGCGTCGCACCCAACGGCTCGCTCGGCGAGTACCAGAACCTCACCGATGTCGAGCGCGCCAAGGTCATCGAGGTCGCTTGCGAGGCAGCACCCGCTGGCTTCAACGTGATGGCAGGCGTCGGCGCATACGGCGCACGCCAGTCGGCACACTGGGCTGAGCAGGCAGCAAACGCTGGCGCTACGAGCGTCATGCTGTTGCCCCCGAACATTCACCGCTCGAACCACGAGCAGGTCAAGCACCACTACGCCACCGTCGCTTCGGTCGGCCTGCCGGTTGTCGGCTACAACAACCCGATTGACACCAAGGTCGATCTGGTGCCGTCGCTCATTGCCGATATCTTCAACGCCGGCAACATGGTCGGTGTCAAAGAGTTCTCGGGCGATCCTCGTCGCATCTACGAGATCAAAGAACTCGTGCCCGACATCGACATTCTGATCGGCACCGATGACACCGTGCTCGAGGTCGGCCTCGCCGGCGCTGTGGGCTGGGTTTCGGGTTACCCCAACTGCATCCCCAAGAGCTGCATCGAGCTCTTCAACCTCTGCACCTCGGGCAACGTCGAAGACCTCGTGCGCGCGCAAGAGATCTATCGCGACCTGCACTCGCTGCTGCGCTGGGATTCGAAGACCGAGTTTGTTGAGGCCATCAAGATCTCGATGGACGTGCTCGGCCTCAAGGGTGGCGCATGCCGCCCGCCGCGCAACGGCCTGCCCGCAGAGATGGTCGAGCGCATCATCGCCGACACCAATGCGGCAATCGCTAAGGGCTACGGCAAGTAAGTAGCTTTTTGCGGGGATCGGGGATCGGGCTCACGCCCGATCCCTCTTCCCGTTTCATGTTCAGCGATGCAGAAGTACGCTGGCACCGCAGTTCAGTAGTTTCAGAAAGGCCGCAGACATGCGCACCAATCGTGTCTATCACGCAGTCGACTCGCACACCGAGGGCATGCCCACCAGGGTGATCACCGGCGGGGTCGGCGTGTTTCCGGGCAGCACCATGGCCGAGCGCCGCACGTGGTTCATGGAGAACTCTGATGAGCTTCGCGAACTATTGATGTTCGAGCCGCGCGGCCACGCGTCGATGAGCGGTGCGATTCTGCAGCCTCCCACTCGCCCCGACTGCGACTGGGGCGTGCTCTACATTGAGGTGTCGGGCTGCCTGCCGATGTGCGGCCACGGCACTATCGGCGTTGCAACCGTGCTCGTCGAGACCGGCATGGTCGAGGTCACCGAACCGGTCACGACCATCCGCCTCGATACCCCGGCCGGCCTCGTCATCGCCGAGATCGCGGTAACCGACGGCCACGCAGACAGCGTCACCATCACCAACGTGCCGAGCTTCTCGGTCGCCCTCGACGCGACGGTCGACGTGCCCGGTTTTGGCGAGGTCACCTATGATCTCGCGTTCGGTGGCAACTTTTACGCGGTTGTCGACCTCGAGAGCCTCGGCATTGAGTGGCGCGAGGATCGCTCGAACAAAGACGAGCTCATTCGTGCGGGCCTCGCCATCATGGACGCCATCAACGAGCACGACGAGCCGGTGCACCCAGAGCGCGACGACATTCGCCAGTGCCACCACGTCTATCTCAAAGCTCCGGGCTCGACTGCCCAGGAGTCACAGCACGCCATGGCGATCTATCCCGGCTGGTTCGACCGCAGCCCCTGCGGTACCGGCACGAGTGCCCGCATGGCACAGTTGCACGCACGCGGCGAACTGCCACTGCACACCGACTTCGTAAACAAGTCGTACATCGGCTCACGCTTCGTAGGGCGCCTGATCGAAGAGACCGAGGTTGCTGGCATTCCCGCCGTGATTCCAACCATCACCGGCCGCGCTTGGGTCACCGGCACGGCGCAGTACATGCTCGACCCGAGCGATCCCTTCCCGAGAGGATTCCTGCTGTGAGCCTGCCCTACTTCGACGCAGCGGCAGTTGCCGCAGCCCTGCCTTTCGACCGCACCATGCGCGCGATCGAAGAAGCGCTGCGCCAAGATATCGACCCCGAAGCCGACGGCCCGCGTCTTTTTGCCGATGCACCCGACGGCGAGTTTCTGCTGATGCCTGCGCAGAGCGCGCGTTTCTGTGGGCTCAAGGCGCTGACCATGGCACCGAACAACCCGGCACGAGGGCTCGAGAAGATTCAGGGCGTGTACGTGCTCTACTCTTCTGACACGCTCGCGCCCGTCGCGATCATGGAGGGCTCAAGTCTCACGGCAATTCGCACCCCCGCGGTCGCGATCAGTGCTGTGCGCCAGCTCGCCGCCCTCGCAGCACCCGGTGATGAACTGCCGGAGTCGCCGCGCGTGCTCGTGTTTGGTGTGGGCACGCAGGGACGCAGCAGCATTCTCGCGATGCAGGCGGCTTTCCCGGCCGCGCGCTTCGAGGTCGTCGGGCGCAGGCCCGAGCGCGTCGAGGCGCTGCGCAGCGACCTCGCTACCCTGGGCATCGAGGTCGCACACCGCGAAGACGTCGACGCGGCGGTCAGCGAGGCCGACGTAATCGTGACGGCCACAACGTCTTCGACCCCGCTCTTCGACGGATCCCTCGTACAGCCAAACGCAATCGTCGCCGCGATCGGAACCCACGGTTACGACGCTCGCGAGGTTGACGACGTGCTCGTCGCACGCGCAGACATCGTGGTCGAGGGCCGAGCATCAGCACAGCGCGAAAACGGCAACCTGCACACCTACTTCACCGAGGCCGACTGGCGCGAGCGCCCGCCCTCGAGCGTACGCGATCTCGCCCGTGGCGAGGTTTCCCGCCGCGCCGGGCACCCAGCGCTCTACACGGGCGTCGGCATGTCGTGGGAAGATCTGGTGTGTGCCACCGTCGTTTTCGAAGAGGGCACTCCTTCTCACTGATCTCAGGAGCCACCCTTGCCACAGTCACCAGCACAAAGCCCGCTCGCACCCGTGAAGCGTCCCCTGAACCTGCGCGAAACCGTGCTCGAGCAGCTGCGCACCGCCATCGTGACGGGCGAGCTTGCCGAGGGCGAGCTCGTATCGGCTCCAACGCTCGGGCAGGCGCTTGGCGTCTCGGCGACACCGGTGCGCGAGGCGATGATGGATCTGGTACGCGAGGGCCTCGTCGAGACTGTCAAGAACAAGGGGTTCAGAGTCACTTCGATGAGCGACAAGGATCTCGACGATCTGGCACAGATTCGCATGCTGCTCGAGCCGCCGGCAATTCGCATGGTCGCTGCGAACATTCCCGAAGAGGCATTTACCGAACTCACAAAGCTTGCCGACGCGTGCCTGCGCGCCGCCGAGCGCGAAGACATGGGCGAGTACTTGCGCGACGACCGGGAGTTTCACGCGCTCTTGCTTGCCTACACCGGCAACCCGCAGCTCGTTGAGCTCGCGACATCGCTGCGCCGCCGCACCCGTCTCTATGGCATCGCTGCGCTTGCACGAGACGGCCGTCTTGCCGCTTCGGCGCACGAACACCACGAGCTGCTGCGCCTGCTGCGTGCGGGTGAGGGCGAGGCCGCCGAAGAGCTCATGTGCACACATATCGGACACGCCCGCACGCTGTGGGCAACAGGATCAGACGACGCGGCTGGGGCCGCAAACGTCGAGGCTTAAGAAACAGGAGCACCCGGGGGCGCATGACACAGACCAGCGATGTCTTGATCATCGGCGCAGGCATCATAGGCTGCGCCACCGCATACTACGCGGCCCGCGCGGGGCTCAGCGTTACAGTGATCGACCGAGACCTACCCGCGAGCGGCACGACATCGCACTGCGAGGGCAACATTCTTGTCAGCGACAAAGAGCTTGGGCACGAACTCGAGTTAACCCGTTACTCGCTCGGACTCTGGCAGGGCGAACTCGCCGAATACGGGCACCTCTGGGAGTTCGAGCGCAAGGGCGGCATCATTGTCGCCTCTCGTGAGTCGAGCCTCGCCTCTCTTGAGCGCTTCTCGGCCTCGCAGCGCGAGTACGGCATTCACTCGCAGCGCCTGGACGAGGCTGAGCTTCGAGAGCTCGAGCCGCACATCACCTCGCACGCGCTCGGCGCGGCCCTCTACCCCGAAGACAGTCAGGTGCAGCCGATCCTCGCCGCCTCGCATCTGCTGCGAATGGCACGCGAGCTTGGCGCAAAACTCGTCACCCATGCGCCGGTGACGGCGCTACTGCGCGATGGTGACCGCGTGATCGGCGCGCGCACCCCAAAGGGTGACTTTCATGCCGCGCACACCGTAAACGCAACCGGCCCGTGGGCTGGGGCAATCGGCGAGCTCGCCGGCGTCAACGTGCCGGTGATGCCGCGCCGCGGTTTCGTGCTGGTCACCGAGCAGCTACCGCCCATGGTGCATCACAAGGTCTATGCCGCCGAGTACGTCGACAACGTCGGCAGCGGCGATGCCGGGTTGCAGGCTTCGCCCGTGGTCGAGGGCACCCCCGCTGGCACGATTCTGATCGGTTCGAGCCGCGAGCGAGTCGGTTTCGACTCCACCATCAGCACTGAGGCACTCGGGCGCATCGCCCGCAACGCCATCGAGCTGTTTCCGTTTCTCGAACGCGTGCGCATGCTGCGCCACTATCACGGTTTTCGCCCGTTCTGCCCCGATCATCTGCCGGTCATCGGGCACGACCCCCGCGCACCGGGTCTCTGGCATGCCGCGGGCCACGAAGGTGCAGGTATTGGGCTCGGGCCGGGAACCGGCAAGCTGCTCGCACAGGCCTTGGCTGGCGAGACGCCCGACATGGCGCTCGACCCGTTCAGGCCTGAGCGGTTCGATGAGGCAAATCCAGAAGGAGACCACGCATGACCGCGAACCCGCCCCGCGTACGCGCGACCTTCGAGGGCGAGCCGATCGAGGCCGAGGCTGGGGCGAGCGTTGCCGCAGCCCTCATCACGTCTGATCGCGTCGCCTGGCGCACCACTCGCGGCGGCGCTCAGCGTGGGCTCTTCTGCGGCATTGGTGTGTGTTTCGACTGCCTGGTCGAGATCGACGGCGAGAGCGGCCAGCGCGCCTGCATGATCCCGCTGCAAGAGGGCATGCGCGTCTGTGATGCGGGCAATGCTGCTTCTGAGCGTACCGAAGGGCCCGCAGCATGACCGCGCTACGCCCCACCGACCAAGCCCCCGAGTTCGACGTCGCGATCGTTGGCGCGGGCCCCGCGGGCCTCGCTGCCGCCGGCGCCGCTGCAGCAACCGGCGCACGCGTTGTGGTCGTCGACTCGTCTGAGCAGCCCGGCGGTCAGTTCTGGCGCCATCGCAGTGAGGCCGCGGGCGTGGTCGACAGCGGCGAGTTGCACCACGGCTGGCGAGACTACCTTGAGCTGCGCCGCGCGTTCGACGAGGGTGTCGCTCGGGGCTCGATCCGCTACCTACCCGCAACCAGTGTCTGGATGGCGCAGCACGATAGCGACAAAGAACTCAACCTCTTCACCCTGCGTCTCGCCCCCGCCCACGGCGGCGGCAGCAGCGAGGTGCCAACCGTACGAGCTGCACGCCTCGTGCTCGCGACAGGCGGCTACGACCGTCAGCTTCCTGTGCCCGGCTGGCAGCTGCCTGGCGTCATGGCCGCGGGCGGTATTCAGGCGTTCGGCAAGCAGAACGGCATGCTACCTGGCAAGCGCTTCGTGATCGCCGGCACTGGCCCGTTCTTGCTTTCGGTCGCGGCGGGCATTGTGCACCAGGGCGGCTCGGTCGCCGCGGTACTCGAATCGTCAAACCTCATGGGTTGGCTGCCCCGAGCCCACCGCGCGGCTGGTGTGCCCGCCAAAGCGTTCGAGGGTGCCGAATACACGGCGGCGATGCTTCGCCACCGTATCGCTTACCGCCCCCGCACCGTCATCACCGAGATACTCGGCGAAGACCACGTCACCGGTGTGCGCACCGCGAAGGTGCGCGGCGATGGCTCACTCGTCGCTGGCAGCGAGCGCCAGATCGACGGCATCGACACGGTCGGCCTTGGCTGGGGTTTCACCCCACAGATGGAGCTGCCGGTGCAGCTCGGTGTCGGCACACGGCAAGATGTCGACGGCTCACTCATCGCTATCGTCGACGAGGATCAGCGCTCGACCCTTTCGGGGCTCTTCATTGCGGGCGAGCTCACGGGCGTCGGCGGTGCCGCGCTCGCGGTCATCGAAGGCCGCGTCGCCGGTCGCGTCGCCGCACTCGAGGCAATCGGTGCGACGCACGCAGCCTTCACCGCACTGGCATCGGCGGCAAACGGCCCCACCCGCGCTGAGTCTCGCGCGATCGCGCGCCAGCGCAGCTTTGCGAACGCGATGCATCTCGCGCACCCCGTGCCTCAGTGCTGGCAGCACCTACTGCGCGACGACACGATTGTGTGCCGCTGCGAAGAGGTGCCGGCGAGTGCGATACTCGAGTCGCGCGAGACAATGGCTGGCGATGACTTGCGCACTCAGAAAGGGCAGAACCGCGCCGGTATGGGCTGGTGCCAGGGCCGTGTCTGCGGTTTCGCGGTGTCGTGCCTGTCTGGTGGGGCTGATCCCACACCCGGTGCAATCGAAACCTCGCTCGCGAACTCAGCAGTCGAAGTCTCGCTAGCAAGCCCAGCGGTCGAAACCTCGCTCGCGCAGTCGGCGAAGCGCCCGGTCGCCCAGCCGCTGCCGCTCGGCGCCCTCGCCGAGCTCGACTAGGGGCTCCCTCTCTCTTCGAAATTCGGGTCACAAATGGCTGGTAATTGATGGGTAGAACTCGCCATTTCTGACCCGAATTCTGAAGCCAAAGATGACTCACTCCAGTACGACCAACCCGCCGACCAGCTAACATGCGGCCATCGCTCCTAGCGTGAGAACAGTGCTGAACTTGCCTCGGCAATCGCATCGACCAGACGCTTCAGAAACGACGATGGGTCGCGCAGATCCAACGCGGTTACCCTCAGTACCCGCCACCCGGCTGCAACCATTGCCTCGTAGCGCTCAACGTCGCGGCGTGCCTGCTCTGTTCCGTTCTCGAAGTGGTATGCACCCTCGTAGTCAATAGCGATGCGCAGCCGCGGGTAGCCCAGGTCTGCATGCAGCTCTCTGCCTGCCGTCGGCACCGAACAATTCACGCCAGGCTCAGAAAAACCGCTGCTCACAATGAGTAGCCGTAGCTCGGTCTCTGCAGGCGAGTCGACTGGCCAACGCACCATTTTGAGCGCTTCTCTCAGCTGAGCTGCCCCGGCGCCTCCCTTATGGCGCGCAGCCGCCGCGGTCAGCGCTTCGAACGAGGCCAGGGGCTTTGTTGCTCGTCCTCCGAAGAAAAGCCTCGGCGGCGTCAGAATGTGATCTCCCGCAGCAACCAGGTCATTGAGATCAAGCACTGCCGCAAGTAGGCACCAGATATCGGCCACAGAAGGGGTTGGTAAGCCCCAGATCTCTGCCTTGCGCATAGTGTCCGTTCTCACCCGGTGCCCGGCTACCTCAGGGCGACGGGGTGCCCGGTGGGTGGGTGTTTGTATAACCGTTGCTTACGCAAATAATGCCAAGGTGGCTGAATGGATCGCAAGAATCTGCGCAGGAATGAGAAGAGCCGGGGTCCGTAATGAAACACGGACCCCGGCTCAGCGACCCCGCAAAAGGGGCGGAGAACACTCAGGAAGAAACGAGAATGCGCTGCTTCTGCGTCTCGAACTCGGCCTCTGTGAGCACGCCTGCATCCCGGAGCTGGCCGAGCTGCGTGAGCTGGTCGAGGACCGAGACACCAGCCGCGGCCGGCGCCGGGGTCGTGACGGGCGCAGAAAGCGGCGCAACTGCTGTAGCCGGAGCGGCGGCAGCTGCGTCCTGCGCGGCCCACCGCTGCTGCTGACGTCGGTGGGTATTCCCGATGACCCGTGTTGCGACGGATGCACGCGCGGCGGTGCGGAGAAGACTCATGATTGGTTCCCTTCGTTCAGCGTCCGGTCAAGCTCTGCAATGTCGACGCCGCCTGAGAATAGCTCGACCCCGCCTACTGCCGACCAAGCGCCTGCAGCGTCCGCGAGCGAGCGGTCCTCATAGACGACCGCGAGTGCGATCTGCCCTGCCTGGAGTTCCGAAGCGATGCCGGCGAGGTCGTCTGAGTCGAGGATGCCGCTCTCAGCTCCGTCGAACGCTGAAGTGTCGATACTGGTTATGTCGTCGAGGTCGTTGAACGAGCGCTTGACGGCCGTGCCCGCCTCGTCGCGGCCAATGAGTTCGATGTCGAGGATGTCCACGAGGCCTTGGTCGGCCTTGTTTATCAATACGTTGAGGCCTGGTCCGAGGTCGGCGTGCTCGTCAAACGTGAACACGAGATAGTTGACGGGGCCTGCGAACTGTTCTGTCGCCATGGTCAGGCTTTCTTCCCAGTGATCGCGCGGATCACGTTGAGGGCACCCAGCACGATGAGCGCGATGCCGAGGAACCACCAGAGGAACACGGCCCCCCAGAGCGGGCTGCTCAAGAGCGAGAACCCTGCAATCACGGACAGGATCGCAAAAATGATCGTGGCGATCTTGGAGCCAGACTGGCCGAGGGTGAACAGCGCGGTGAAGCCCTCGATGACCCACATGACGCCGACCATGATGGTGAGGAACAGCGCCAGGAACGCCGCGGACTGCTGAAGCGACGAGAACGCGTAAACACCGGCGATCACATAGAGCAGGCCCAGGAGGACGTGGCCGATTCGGCCGCCTGCACCGAGGGCCTTGGAGAAGATGCCGAGAGCAGCGTATACGATGCCCGAGATGATCGCGTAGACGGCAATCACTCCGGTTAGGGCGACGGCCGCCTTGGTCGGCCACGCGAGCACGGCGATGCCGAAACCGACGGCAGCGAGCCCACCGATCAACAGCGCGAGGCGTGCCCCCTTCACAGGTGTGGCGATGGGCGTGGTGGCGGTGTTCATCCGGATCCTCCGGTGGTTTCTATGTGCGTGCCTACTATGGTTTCGTTTGCGGCTGACACTCTTACTTCACCCGATTGGCTAGAGACACAGTAAGGTTTTTCAGGCGAATGGACCCACGGTGCTCGGAAACTGGGCACATCGTCATACCGTTGGGGTCTCTTGACTGGCGAGGTTCAGCTCCTTGCTGCCCGCTTCTGCTTGCGTGTCATCATCGCAGCCGCGCCCATGCCGGCGAGCAGCACCCCAAGCACACCAATAGGGAGGAAAGCGTCGCTACCGGTGACAGCGAGCGACCCTTCATGCCCACCGGACAAGGTTGCGGAACCGGTGTTACCAACGGGCGCTTTGGGAGTTTCCGGCTCACCCGGCTCTACGGACTCCACAGGATCCACGGGGTCCACAGGCTCAATCGGATCCACCGGGTCAACCGGTTCTACCGGGGCTTCGACGTTGACCAACAAGTTCGAGGTGAGCGTCATCCCGGAGACCGAGTTGAAGTTCGAGTACACCTGGCACGGTATTCCGTCTATCAGGGTGGGTGACTGCACCCAGGTAAGCGCCTGGGTGGTGGACGCATCCGGGGTGACCGAGAAATCAATACTGTGTGCGCCGGCGGCCTGCCACGTCACGCACAAACGCACCGTTACAGTCGGTGACTCCGAGGGATTGAGAACGAGCTGCCCGTCAACGATGGCTGCAAGGCCCTCAGATGCGGGGCAGACAGTCACCTCAGCACCAGGCGCTTCGACAGTGATTGGAGTGTCGTAGATGTTCGAAGTCACCTCGACCTCAACCGTCTCACCCGGCTCGATCGCATTCCCGCTCGAGCTCGTTGAAAGCACCGGCTCAAACACCGGGTCCTCGGGGAGCGAGTCAAGCATCGCCTGCTGCTGCGCCTCAGAGAAATTCGTGTCGCAGAAGGTGCCGACCAAGTCGACCAGTTTCGGCGAGTAGTCAGTGATGCACCATACCGCTTGCTGGCGGGCTTTTCGGCTCTGCGCAGTCGCGTCACTGAGCACAGCAGTGCCAACCGTGAGCTCGGTGGTCAGTATGTGCCGAACCAGACGCTCCTGATCAGCGTCGAGGCGAGGGTTGCTCTCAAGGTCCTCGAGCGGGTCCACTGCCACTTCAACATCATCCACAACCTGGACGAGGCGGCCATCTGTGTTGGTTTGGACGCAGAAATGGCTTGTGAAGTCGGTGCAGTACATCCATTCGGAAACCGCGCCGATGCCAGCGACATGGCGAGTTCCACATACCGGGGTCTCGCCATCATATGAGCCGTTGGTGTTGTACAGCACTACCATCCGACCCGCGTTGTAATCGGTGATGCGTTCCCCAAAGACCATTGTGAGATCCCCCACGGGGTTGTTTACGCTTGGGTCACCGGCGTCCCCGGTGCACAGCGGCGCCTGGAACGGTTCGGTTATCTGCTCTTCTGGCGGCAGTGGTTCTGCCGCGAGGGCGGCTGAGGCCCCGGTGAAGGCAATAAATGTGCCGAGCAGTGGAGCGAGTAGCCCCAGGGCTACCGACCGTTTCGTGCTGCGCTTCATTGAGTTTCTCCCTCGACATGTATCGGGTGGTGTGTTCTGAGCCTGTTGTGCAGCGCAAGCTGCGCCGTTGGAGATCCCGGTGTGTGACGCCATCGGCGCTCGCCTCCCAGTGACTGGGATGATCTCTTACCCATAGAGACGAGGTGAAGTGCACGGAACCTGACACGGGTGGGAAGTTTTTCACCGACCTCGGCTGCTTCAGTTCGGCGGCACACCCCATGACGGCCACTTCACCCGGCCGGGGCCCGTGCTTCTGGGACGGTGAGCTGCTCGATGAGCAGGGTGTTCGTGCGAGGAACAAGCTCTGAGTCCAAGAACATGTGAAGGAGACGGATGTCGACCGTGAGCCCTGCAAAGTCGTCCATGGGAAGCAGACCCTTGCCCTCGCTATCAAGCCCCACAAGAATTCCAGGCCCCGGACTCTCCGGGCTGCCGGCAGGGGTGATCTTGGCGTACACGATTGCCCTCGCCACCCCTTGCAGCTGCAAGGCTGACCCTTCAGGCGTGACAGCGTAGGTCAGCTCGTACGGTGACGAAGGGGTTTCGCCGCCGCCGGTTCCATCTCCTCCGCCAGTGTCAGTACCGCCATCGCCGGTTCCCCCGCCTCCCCCGGTGCCGGTGTTCCCGTCTGGCGGGACACTGGTGTCGATCGGCGCTGTGGGCCCTACAGGTATGCCAGGTCCGGTGAAGCCTGAGGAGGGGGCCGGTGTTACGACATCGGTCGCAGTCACATCACCCGGAGATTGCTCATCGCCTTGTTCTACGCCGGTCTCCTCGGACTGCTGTTGCCCATCCTTCGGGTCGTCGCCTCCGAGCGTCTCAGGCCGCTGCGTTGTGGCTTCCACCGTCGGCTGCGTCGGGGCGGTTCGGGGAGCTGTAGAGGTGGCCGCGAAGATCCCGGTTCCGACGACCAGCACTGAGGCCGTCGCCGCCGCAATCGCTGCAAGCTTCGCCCCGCCAACCCCAGCGGTTGTAGCGATCCCGGCTCCCGCTGACGGGCCGCTGCTCGCCGAAGCCGCGGCGCCAGGGTCTTGCACTGCAGCCAAGGCACCGTAGTCGGGAATGTTCCCTCCCGAGGCGATGAGCTCTCGGAAACCGGCTGCGCCCGTGAGCAGCAGCATCGGCAGGATCACCATCGCAAGCTTCTTGTGCAGGTGGTTCGCGTCGACCTGCAGCGCAAGGCAGTGCGTGCAGTCCATCAGGTGGAGCTCAACCTGCGCTTTCGCACGTGGTTTGAGCGTGTCCCTGGCGTACTTTCCAAGCAGCGGCACCACAGCGGCGCAGTCATCGCCAAGGTTCCGGTCGGGAGAGAGCTGCGCGTCGATCCATGCCGACTTGAACGCCTCTCGTGCGCGTTTCAGCGCCACGGTAGCTGTGTTCTCCGTCATTCCGACGAACCGCGCGACCTCTTTCAGCGGCAGATCCTCAACGTCGCGGTACCAGAGCAGCTCGCGCTGCGTCGGCTTCAACGCTTTCAGGGCGCGCGTCGTCGTGGACTTCTCGAAGAACGCATCAGCATGGTCAGGGTTCCCGAGGTCAACGTTGTGGATCTCTTCTTCGTAGGAAGCGGTGGGGGCGTTTCCTGCTTTCCTACTCATGTCGATTGCGATGTTTCTCGCAGCTGCAAGCAAATAGGCGCGAAACGAGATGGGAATATCCCCGCCCTTGAGCAGGTGCCGGTGCACTTTGATTGACGCCTCTTGGACGACATCCTCAACCTCGTAGTTCGTGACGGCGGCGAGTCTGCGCTCGATCACACAGTGATGCCTAGCCCAGAGCTCACCGAACGCATCAGCAGCCCCATCCCGACTGAGCTGAATCAGCGAAGCATCAGGCACAGAACGCAGATCAATGCGGGTGCTCTGGCGTATTGACATTCTCACAACGCATTTCACCTCCGTCGGGCCTAGTCTGCGGTTCGCCCGAATCCGCAGACGGTTTCAGTGTCCGGATAAGACGCCGTGAACTTATAGACGTGTCTCCAGAGGTGAAACCTGACACCGGTATCGACCATATTTTCAGTGGAGCGCTATGGCTTCCCCCGAAAGTGGGGGTTTTCCTTTACCAACCCCGTATTGGTCTGCATAGTCGGATTTGATTTGTGTGTTGTGGGGCTGCAAACAGGCTCGAAAGCGGATGGATGTGGCACACGCTGCGAACGCGGCTTGAGACACCGCGAACGGGTGCATTGGTCCTGGGTGCCAGGTAATTTCGTCAAGGGCCTTCCCCACACCTCGGCCTTCGAAATGCGGGTGAAAGATTGCGAGCGGCTGCCCCTGGCCCGCAGGTCGAGTGTCCGCCAAGGAGACACCGGCGCGAGCGCACCGCCGCCTCCTAAGAGGTACTGCTGGAACAGGTGCGACAGCATCCGGTCCGCTGCTTTTATGAACATGATCGGGTCATCGGAACGCGTCTCAAGCCTCACGTCGACCTGAGCTGAATGCCGGGGTGTTCCTAAGTCAGCCCAGCCGGTGGCCACCTATACCACCTAGGAGGCGACCTGGCCCTGGCTGCGCGGCCGTGCCGACTCTCGCTTCCCGTACAGGGAGATGATCTGCTTCATCTCCTCCAAAGTCGTCGTCTTCCGCGAGAAGGAGCATGGCAGATCTAATGATCCTTGAGCTCCCGCGGCTGCTCCTCAAGCTCGATACACGTCACCCCGCGCAGCTCCATCGTGGTGCGTTCTTGCACGACCGCGAACTTCTGCCGGATGTGTTTCGGGTCGCTATCGCGCAGGCCTTTGACGGTGTAAAAGCCCCTCGCAGCGAGTTTCTTGCCGGTGCCGACTGCGATACCCCAGATTTCCGTCGTCGGCATCGACTCCATGATTCGGTCCAGCTGCTCAGGCGTGTACTTCCCCAGGTGCATAGCGTTGTTGCCGCTAGGGTCCTTCTTCTCTCCGACGGAGGCGAGCTTCGCAAGCGTTTTCGTGCCACCGATTAACACCCGCACCGGGATACCGGTGTGCCTCAGCACGGTGCGGCGGATCGCGTGTCCCACCCCTAGTGAGTTCGCCCACGTTGCAGTGCATCAGCGCGATTGACTCGTCGATGCTGCACAGCTCGGCCTGAGCTGCGTGCGGGCTGATCAGATTGAGCACTTAGTTCGATAGGGACTGGTATAGCTCGCAGTTCGAGGAGCGCACCATTACCCCTCGCAGCTCACACCATCCCTTGATCTGGAAACAAAGCCTCCCATGATTTCGGGGTCCAAGGCTTTCGGCTCAGGGGAGGCTGCGACCACGCAACCGTGATTGTTTGAAAGCACCAGAATCGGGAGTCCTGTGAGCTTCGACTCAAACACGCGCCTGCAGGACGCATAGAAATTGGCGCAGTCGATCAGAGCGATCTGGGTGCGCACGCCTGCTGGAAATTGGAACATATTTTCGATGCAGCCGAAGGATCATCGCCCAAAAAGGCATCATCGTATGTCATCGCACCAGCAAACAAAACTCCCACTTGTGGGGATGCGCAGCGTCATGACACACCCCAATATTTGAAGCCGATCAGCAAGCTCAAGCGCCTAGCCCCATGCTGTCTTTTGCTTGCTCGACACCCGGAACACCCGACCTAATTGCCGCACCATAGATGCCATTCCAGTTAGGTCCGTCCCCAGATGTAGTATTGGACATTACCCACATTCGCCTGTGGGCGCATTCACGGATCAGGGGGGGGGGCCATGATCAACGTTGGTGTTGTCGACGACCATGAAACTATTACGCACGGTGTGGCAGTGCTACTGACCGCTCAAGGGAATATGAAAGTGGCTGCTTCCGCAAGATCACCTCAAACACTATCTGAATCCGCACAACCTTTAGATGTGGTCCTGCTCGACCTTTCGCTTGGAGATGGATCGAAGGTGGCGGACAACGTCGCTGCAGCTCAGGCGCTCACTCCGAACGTCATCGCGTTCACCAGCGGTGAGCAGCCTCATCTCATTCGAGAGGCAACCCGTTCTGGGGTGAGCGGCGTGGTGCGGAAATCAGCCCCACCGGCAATTCTCATCAAAGCAATCCAGGCAGTCCATGCAGGCACGGCAGTGCCTGATGCTGAATGGGTGGCTGCCCTTGGAAGCGATGAGTCGTTTGTCTCCAAGGCTCTCACCGCGCGAGAGGTGGAAGTGCTCTCAATGTACGCAGGCGGCGAGACAGCAAAACGCGTCGCGTCGGCCCTATTCATCTCTGAGGACACTGTCATCGACCACATCCGCAACATCAGGGCGAAATATGCGCAACAGGACCGGCCGGTGAAGACGAAAATCGACCTGTTTCGCAGGGCTGTGCAGGACGGGATCATCTCTCTCGATGATTAATAGCAGCGGTCGGCAGGAGTACCTGACCCGCATGTTCGCCCGGCTCGTGGCGATCTGCGGGCTGTGCATCGGCGCGATCTGGTCCTTTGAGGCCGTCGCGCGCCCCGCTCCTCCTGCCTGGTGGTTGGTGAGTGGGTACATCCTGCTGCTCATCATCCTCGCCGCGATCGCAGTGTGGGCCAGTAGAGCGCGTCTTCAGGTGCTCCGTGCTCTCATGGCATTCTCGACGGTGTTCGGGTTCTCGCTGCAGCTCCTCACGTACCCGGCAGCACCCGTACCGGTCTCCTCGTACTTCTGGGAGATCAGCTGGCTGCTCACCGGTATCTACCTGAGCTTCATTGCGCTGCTGTTCAAAACGAATCGCCCGTACCTCACCATCAACCTCATTGCCGCGGTCACCGCCACATTCCCGTCCCTGTCGTTCTGGGCGACCTACGGCTCCTGGCCGTTCCAATTCTGGGTGATCACTCTCGCACAGTTCACCAATGTCGGGTACCCGACCCTGCTCCTTGAACTTCGCGCCCGCATGATGCAGTACGGTGCCCGCCAGGACCGGTGGCGGCGGCGGGTTGCTGAGTCAGCTGCGTTGCGTGAAAAGCTCCGCGAAGAACGCCGGCTCGGGACCCTCCTCCACGACAACATTCTCGGTGTGATGAGCCAGATAATTTGGAGCGGCGGCGAAATCACCGATGACCTTCGAACTTCGGTGCGAGGTGCGCTCACACTGCTCCATGACGCTGAGCGACCGGGCGAGAACGAGATAAGTGTGCAGGAGATTCGCACGATCATCGAGACCGCATTACGCGAAACGGATCCTGACATCAACTGCTCAATCTCCGCCACCCAGGGGTCACTTCCAGAGTACGTGGTCGCCACGCTCATGGCGGCACTCGTGGAGGCACTCAGGAACAGTGCGAAGCATGCCCCGGGCTCTCATCGATCCGTCCGGGCCGAGCTGAGCGGTTCTTCAGTCCGGATAGTTGCCTCAGACGACGGGCCCGGCTTCACCGTCGGGAGCGTGAACCCTGACCGTCTCGGGGTGTCCCGCTCAATCTCGGGGCGCATGCGAGACCTACCGGGGGGCTCCGCCGAGATCAACTCCGCACCCGGAGCAGGAACGGTGGTGATCTTGGAATGGGACAGGCAGTGACGAAACAGCACCCCACCCCCGTACCCCGGAACGCGCGCTCTGGTGGTGTTGGACCGTTTGCGTGGATCATGGTCGTGCTCCTCGCCACCCCGATCAGCGAAGCGATCGTGAAGGGTCACTTTGCGACTCCTGCCGCCCCGATCGTGGCGTTCGCCAGTCTTGCGGCGTGCCTTGGAACGCTAGCCTACATCGGCCTCCGTAACGCTCCGTCACGAACCGCCCGCCGCGTTCGGGTTGCGGTCATCACCGCGTGTGCGCTGAGTGTCACGGTGATCCGCCTGACTTTTGGAACCCCAGAGTACGTGCCGGCGCTGTTCTCGTGCTCCATCTATCTGCTCGCGCTGCTGGTGCTTGACGGTTATGTCGGTGTGGGCGTGAGCGCGGGGCTCCTCGTGCTGGGAGCAGCCACCGCCCAGGTCATCCTGACTGGGGAGGGGCTCAACGCCTACCTTTCATTGGCGTACTTGCTGGCCATCCTTCTGCTCGCACTGGCATGGAAAATATACGTGGGCAGGATCATCAAACTCGGCAATGAGTTCGATAGCCGCTCCGCCGAGCTCCTGGAGCGCCGAGGCGCGGACGTGCGCGAACTGACCATGCTGCGTCTCCGGAGCGCGTTGACTACTTCGGGAGCGGATGATGTACTCACCAGGGTGCTCGAGGCCGCCCAGGTTGACGACCAACTGATGGCAGATGTGAGGCTTGCCGAAGCCAGGCTCCGCGACCACCTGAGCGCCCCGATGTTCAACCACTCGGTGTTCGCGGACGAGGTAGCTTACGCCCGGTCCCGTGGGGTGCATGTGCGACTTCTGGGTGAGTCGCTCGGCATCAAGAAAGACGGTGTGATCGAAGGCCCGCTCGTCGCAGCCCTGATCGAGGTGTTGAAACTTGCGAACCCGGGCGACAGCGTCGTTATCCGGCACGTTCCGGGGTCCTCCCCTGCCAGGTTCACTGTGGTCAGCGGGAACGACGAGGACAGCACCCGAATGGAGTTTGATGAGCTGGGTGCTCCCGTTCTCCGGGACGCACAGCAGCTGTCTTAGGTTTTGTGGACAACCCAGGTCATCACGCCCCAGCAGCTGAATTCGCTCAGCTCCGGGATCTCGATGTCGGGGTAGGCGGAGTTTTCTGCGCGCAGGACGAGACGGCCGCGGTCGAGATGCAGTCGATTGACGCTGAGCTCCCCGTCAAGGATGGCGATGATGATGTGTCCATGTCGCGGGGTGATGGCCCGGTAAACAATGAGCCGGTGGGTTATAGGACAAAGGGGTCTGCTTGATTCGCCCTGGGTTTAGTTCCGATCTTTCATCTAGGAAGATAGGGAGCATCATGCCCAAACCATACGATCAAGACTTCAAAGACCGAGCACTGCGTATGCTCGCCG
>JAIUOH010000066.1 GCA_020161315.1 Actinomycetota bacterium
GACAGTGATGAAGCCAGGGCCGCAACCTATGGTGCCTGGCTCCATCACTACAATCATCATCGACCCCATACCGGGATCGGAGGACTCACCCCGTCAGCTCGCGTTCACAACCTCACCGGGAACTACAGCTAGTCTGCTGGGCTGTGCGCGGCGATCCTCAACTATGTCTAGCACCATTGCGAGGCGCTCGAGCACCATCGCGTCGTTTGCGTGGCCGGGTGCTTCGCGTTCTACCCACGCCACACCCCTCGTGAGGGCACGGGACTGGTGATCCCGCGCCCCCGACGTATCTGCTGCTATTGCCGATTCGAGGCGTTCACCGGTTGCCGCGAATCGATAGCCGCGGTCGCCGATCACGGCGCCGACGGTTGCCCCGCTCAGGGCGGCCGCCGCGCGGAGCATTGCTTCGACCCCGACCCCAGAGGCGAGCAGCGCATCGAAGTACGAGATCACCTTGAGCGTTTCGGTGGCGCCAGCATCGAGTGCCGCGATTCTGCCGACGAGGTCTTGCATGCTGGCTCCCTGCGATGGATGACTGTACGCGCAAAGGCAGGTGCCCGAGCGGTGCCGCTACCGACTCAGAATACGCGTGATCCAACCGTTGCGGGCGGCCACCATCTCTCGCGAGATTTGTGCGTGAGGTGCAAGTAGGTCCGCTCCGTGGAATACGCCCGGCCAGACATGCAACTCTGCTTCTCCGCCCGCGGCCCAAATGGCTGTCGCGTAGGCGATGTCCTCGTCGCGAAATACCTCTGCCGACCCTACATCAATGAATGCGGGTGGCAGACCTGAGAGATCGGTTGCGCGAGCAGGGGCCGCGTAGATCGACACCTCGTCGCTGCCGCGGCGCTCGCCGAGAAGAGCGCCCCAACCCGTGCGGTTGCTCTCCCTGTCCCAAACGCCAACACCATCAATTTGTGCAGACGACAGGGTCGTGTCGCGGTCGTCGAGCATAGGATAAATCAGCATCTGCCCAGCAAGAGCCGGGCCGCTTCGATCGCGCGAAAGCAAGCTTGTGCCCGCGGCAAGGCCACCACCGGCGCTCGTACCGCAGATGATCACGCGTGCGGGGTCGACGCCAAGCTCATTGAACTGAGAAGCAAACCAGAGCAGGCCGGCGTAGCAGTCTTCGACAGGGTATGGGTCAGGAAAATCGGGGGCCAGGCGGTACTGGACCGAAACCAACACACCCTCGTGATCAAGTGCCCATTCCACGAACGGTTCGATCGCAGAGAACCGGTCGCCCGAGATCATGCCGCCACCGTGCGTGTAGTAAAAGCCCGGGCCGGTACCTTCGCGACCCTCGGCCTCAATAATGGTGAGCACTATCTCGTCGCCCAGATGGCCCTCGATGGTGACATCGCGTCGAGTCGCACCCCGTGACTGAAGCAGCTGGTCGAGCGGTTCGGTCGGGGTGGCCTGTTTCATCATGGGCACCATTTCAGGTGTAATGGTGGGCGGCACCATACCCGCGATCGCGACGAGTGCGGCCTCGAGCTCTGGGTCGAAGGGTGGGCGGGGAACGCCGGTCGTCGTGTTGTTGCTCATGTGAACTCCTTTGTTCGTAAGAGGGGGTGCGATCAAGTTACGCCCGCGTTGCCCGCGCTGTGAACCGCCGCGAAGTCGAGGTATTTAAGGTTTTACCCGCCGAATGGCGCACGAGGCCTATCTTGGCCGAGCATTTCTCATCGACGCAAACCTTGCGCTATGCTGACCACATGCTGTTCGGCTCGCTTCTTCTTAGCTGCCGCGACGAGTCCTCGCTTTCGAAATAAGCCTTGGCCTCCCTCGTCGCGGTGTTTGCGTTGGCTGAGCAAGTTTTCAACCGAAAGACGAGACAATGAAGAACACGCAGCAGTCATCGGGTATGCCGGTGCATAAGTATCGCCCGTTTCACGAGCTCATTAGTGTTGATTTGCCTGATCGTACGTGGCCTGCGAAGCGCATCACTGAAGCGCCTCGCTGGTGTGCGGTTGATTTGCGTGATGGGAACCAGGCGCTGATTGACCCGATGAGTCCGGAGCGTAAGCGGATCATGTTTGATCTGCTGGTATCGATGGGGTACAAAGAGATCGAGGTCGGGTTCCCGTCGGCTTCGCAGACTGATTTTGATTTCGTGCGCCAGCTGATCGAGGAGAACGCGATCCCTGCTGATGTGACCATTCAGGTGTTGACGCAGGCGCGTGAGCATCTGATCACCCGCACCTATGAGTCGCTGGTGGGTGCGAAGCAGGCGATCGTGCACCTGTACAACTCGACGAGTGTGCTGCAGCGCGATGTCGTGTTTCGTGAAGACCGTGCCGGGATTCAGAAGATCGCGACCGATGGGGCGCGCCTGTGTGTCGCGTCGGAGCAGATCTGTGCGGGTACCGAGATCTTTTACGAGTATTCGCCCGAGTCGTATACCGGTACCGAGCTCGAGTACGCGGTCGAGGTGTGTAACGAGGTGCTCGAGATCTTCCAGCCGACGCCTGAGCGCAAGGTGATCATTAATCTGCCCGCGACGGTGGAGATGGCGACCCCGAACGTGTACGCCGACTCGATCGAGTGGATGGGCCGTCACCTGAACCATCGCGAGAACGTGATCATCTCGTTGCACCCGCACAATGATCGGGGGACCGCGATCGCGGCGGCCGAGCTTGGGTATATGGCGGGTGCTGACCGCATCGAGGGGTGTTTGTTTGGCAACGGTGAGCGTACCGGCAACGTGGACCTGGTCGCTTTGGGTATCAACATGTTTACGCAGGGGATTGATCCGCAGATTGATTTCTCGCGCCTGGATGAGGTGCGCCGTACTGCGGAGTATTGCAACCAGTTGAAGGTGCACGAGCGGAGCCCGTGGGCGGGGGATCTGGTGTATACCGCGTTCTCGGGGTCGCATCAGGACGCGATCAAGAAGGGCTTCGAACGTATGGCTGCCGACGCCGAAGCGCAGGGCGTAGAAGTGGACGACCTGGTGTGGGGTGTGCCGTATCTGCCGGTTGATCCGAAAGACCTGGGGCGTTCGTACGAGGCCGTGATTCGGGTGAACTCGCAGTCGGGCAAGGGTGGGGTGGCGTATCTGTTGAAGAATGATCACTCACTGGATCTGCCGCGTCGTTTGCAGATCGAGTTCAGTGCGGTGGTGCAGGCGTTGACGGATAGCGAGGGTGGTGAGGTGTCGTCTGACACGATCTGGCGGATCTTCCAGGATGAGTATTTGCCGATGACGGATGCGTCGTTTGATCGGTGGGGCCGATACGAACTGATCAGAAGCGTGACAACCGCGGAAGACGGCGTAACTGAGTTGACGATCGACTACCGCATTGCAGATGACGCGGCGCGGTTGGTCGCGACGGGCAATGGACCCATCGACGCGTTCATCAACGGGCTCAATGCCAATGGTTACGCCGTCACGCTCTATGACTACGTTGAGCACGCGATGAGCGCGGGCGGGCATGCCGTTGCCGCGGCATATGTTGACCTCGAGGTCGGCGGTCGCCGTCTATGGGGCGTCGGCATCGACCCCGATCGCAACCACGCAGCGTTCTTGGCGGTGCTGTCATCGCTTAATCGCACGGCCCGGGCGCGCACGCCAGAACTGCTTCTGACGGTTGCGTAGCTGTGGCTGCTTGAGACGATCGAGCGTGGGTCGGGTCTTTCGGCAAGCTCGATGACGAACGACGCTACGCTGCTGCGGTCACCGGCTGCCGCAGCAGCGTGCGCATCTTTTCGGGCGGGGTCTTGCGGGCGTCGGTGAAATAGACCTCGTGATGCAGCCCCGTCATGCTGAGCCCCTGCGAAGGAATGAATTCGTCGTGCATGCGCGCCAGTGTCGGAGCCTCGTCGTCGTATGAGCCGTGGTGCAGCGTCTGCACGCAGCGGCCCTCGGCGAGCGTCTCGAATCGTAGGTCACGGAGCCGCCGCGGTGCGACCTTTGCCCCAGCTACTTGCGCGACCGCTGCATCGAACATTGCTGCGTCGATCCACTCAGGGGCGAGGATCATCATGGTCCAGTGCCACTGCGACTTGTCACGAGTGCTCGTAAACGAGGCCATGTCGTCGGCCCACCACAGGCCCTCAAGCGGAGGCACAACGTAATCGCGGCCGAGATCCCGCTTGCTGGCAAATTTCAGTTTGTACGCGACGGGGTACAGCGCTTCGAGCGCAGCCACGTATTCGGGCGAGGTGTTGGGGTCGCCGCTGCCATCGATCATGAGGTACTGCAACGAGGGCATTTCGAGCACGCGAAATTCGCCCGACTTCGCCTTGTAGCTGTCGAGGGTCTTCTTGAAGTCGATCTTTTCGGGCACGCGGACTCCTTGGGGTTGACACCATTCTGCCCGAGGTCGCCGAGGTCGCCGAGGTGTCGCGGTTAGGCGCGGGCCGCGCGGATCCTCGTCAGGAGCAGGTAGATCTCGCAGCCGAGGCAGAAGCCAAACACAGCGTTCAAGAACGCGGCGATGAATGCCGCTGCGCCCGCCGCGACCAGTGCCCACGGCACTGCCGCGAGGTGCAGCACAAGGCCGAGGCCGACCACGAAGAGACCCACGCCCTGAGCGAAGCGAGGCGGGCGGGCGTCTTCCCACTCGGCGGGTGGGCCGAGCCGCGGTCGCACCGCGCCGCGAAAGAGCGCAGCAAAGGGGTGGGTGCGCGCTGAGATGAGCGACCATGCGAAGAGCG
Organism: Actinomycetota bacterium; assembly: GCA_020161315.1. Lineage (GTDB taxonomy): Bacteria > Actinomycetota > Actinomycetes > Actinomycetales > Microbacteriaceae > Leucobacter. Next base: position 4,663 of record JAIUOH010000066.1, read on the forward strand.
CTGCGACCGTGAGCAGCACGAGAAAGCCGGGGTCAGCGACGCGCGTAGCGAGCGACAACTGAGCGAGATCAGTGCTTGTCGAGGTGCCGAGCGCCGCAAGATAGATGCCGACAAGCAGCAGCCCAGAGGTGATTGCTGCCCCGAATCGAGGCGATCGAGGGTCGACAGTGCCAGCGGGCTGCGTCGCCGGGGCAGTGGCTGCGTGTGCTGCGGTCATGCGATGGCTCCGACGGTCGTGATTTGGGGGCGGGTAGCGATGTCGCGCGCGGCTGCGTTGGTCGCTGCGCCGTCGACGAAGGTATCGACCGTTTCGCGAATGGTCCGGTGATCGAGCTGCCCGCTGAGCCTCGTGCTCGGGTGCCCGTCGGCATCGATGAAAAGGATCGTCGGCGTTTGCAGCACCCCGAAGCGTGCCGCGAGCTCGGGGTTGTGGGTGAGGTCGACGTGCACGAACTCGAAGTCGTTCGCGTCGGCGATCCGTCGGGTGAGCAGCCGCCGCACGCCGGGGCAGCGCGAGCAGAACTCGGTGCTGAACTGCACGACTGTGCCGGCGACGCCGAAACGATCGGTGCCGAATATCTCGGGCTTGAGACGCGAGGTGTCTGTTAGCTCGCGTACCCGGCCTCTGCGCGCGCGCAACAGCAGGCCGATTGCTGTCGCCGCCGCGACAAGGGCAATGATGCCGAGCAGCGGCGCGAGTGAGTGCATGCGAAAAGCCTAAGAACTCGGGGCAGGTATTTCAACGAGTAATTTCACAATACGTAATGCAAGACATAAGTGAAGCTTTATTGTTTAGGAGCAACTCACCCCAGGTGGGCCGCGTGCGGCCCGCGATCCTCGACCTAAATACAGACGCGGCCGACCCGCTTACGGAACGATGCGCACCGCACCCTTGTCGGCAGACTGCGCGAATGCGGCGTAGGCGCGCAGCGCGTCAGAGACCTCGCGCACTCGGGTCTTCGGCTTGTAACCGCCGTTCGCCTCGAGCTCGGCTCGGCGGCGATCCAACTCGTCAGCGGGCACGTCGAGCGAGAGCGCGCGCGTCGGAATATCGATCGAGATGATGTCGCCGTCTTCGACGAGCGCGATCAGGCCACCGGCCGCCGCCTCTGGCGAGACGTGGCCGATCGACAGGCCCGAGGTGCCGCCCGAGAAACGGCCGTCGGTGATGAGCGCGCACGCCTTGCCGAGGCCGCGACCCTTCAAGAACGAGGTCGGGTAGAGCATCTCTTGCATGCCCGGTCCGCCCTTGGGGCCTTCGTAGCGAATGACGACAACGTCGCCCTCTGCAACCTGCTTGTTCAGAATCTTCTCGACGGCCTCGTCTTGCGACTCACAGACCACGGCCGGGCCCGAGAAAGTCCAGATCGACTCGTCAACGCCCGCCGTCTTCACGACCGCGCCGTCGACGGCGATGTTGCCGCGCAGCACCGCAAGGCCGCCGTCTTTCGAGTAGGCGTTTGCGACGTCGCGAATGCAGCCGCCCGCGGCGTCGAGATCGAGGTCGCCGCTGATCCGGTTCTGGCCGAGCGACAGGTTCAGCTTCGAGACCTGGCGGCGACCGTTCGCCGTGGCGAGCCGCGCCGCGCCCGTCAGATCCTGGTCGCCGACGCGTCCGCTCAGGGTCACGTCGGCAGCGGGATCGGCCGGATTGGCCAGGCCGGAGGCAGACAGTTTGAGACCGGTGATCGTCTGGCCGCTGCTCTCGATCTTGTCGCCATTGAGGTCGAGCTTCACCTGCGGCGCGAGCAGCGGCCCGTCTGCGGCCAGCGAAAACTGCACAGCGCCGGCGACATTTGGCGACAGGCGGGCAAGATCGGCCAGTGCGCCGGTCAGGTCGGCATCGACCGTGCCGTCCCGCAGCAACGCCGCGCCTTGCAGGGCAAGCGGACCGGAGGCGAGGTCGAGGCCGGATATCGACAACGCTCCGTCGGCAGAGCGCGCAAGAGCCGCCTTCACCGCCACGACGTCGCCGAGCACGCTATGCGCGCCGGCCGGCAAGGCCGAGCGCTGGATATCGGCGGTGACGTCGAAGGAGGCCGCCGTATCGGACCGCGACACGGTGCCGCTCGCCGTCGCCGAGACAGCATCGTTGCGCAGTCGCACGTCGGAGAGGCGCACCGCGCCGGTTTCGACATCGGCCTTTGCCGACAGCGCCAGCGGGCCGGCGAGCAAAGGCGCCAGCGCCTCGTTGGGGGACGCGACCGACTCCGCCGACATCTGGAGATCGACCGGCCCGGTGCCGCTGGCGACATCAAAGGCCGACGAGGTCAGATCGATGCCGACATTGAGGGCCGAGCCCTGCGCATGCGTGAGCGACGGAAGAGACGCCGCCGCGCTGACGGCGGGCTTGCCGCCGCTGCCGCGCACGCTGGCCTCGACGCTCGCCAGCGCGAGCGACACCTTGTCGTCGCCTTCGCCGAAGGACAGCGCGACCGGTTGCCCGATCGACTGCGCGTGCAGGCTGAAATCGCTTTCCGCCCTGGGGTCGATGCGCCCGCTCGCCTTCGCTTCCAATATCTGCGAGGTCAGCGTTGCGTTCTCGACGTCGACCGCGCCGTCATTGGAAACCGTGCCGGCGAATTTGATCGCCGTCTGCCCCTCGGCGACCGAGCGCAGGCTTTCCGGCAGGAACTGCGCGAATGCGCCCTCGCCCGTGAAATCGACATAGCTGCCATCGTCGACGAAGCGGTGCGTGCCCGACAGCTTGACCGCCACCTGTTCGTTCACGGCGACCGCGCCCTGCACCTGCCAGTTCGACGCCGGGCCGTTGCCCTCGACCGCGATCGATACGGGTGGAGCGCCCGGCAGGCGGAGCAGGTTGGCGACGACGCCGCCTGCGGGCTCGTTGCCCTGTACCTGCACGTCCAGCCGGTCCTCGTCGGGTGCGAACAGGACGGTCAGCGCCAGTTCGCCGGGCGCATCGCTGCGCCGCGCATCCAGCGTGGCGTCAATCCGTAGCGGGCTGGCGGTGGCCACCGCCCTGCCCTTCGCGGACAGCGTCGCTGCGCCGCCTGCAAGCTCCTCGCCCAGGGCGATCTCGGGCAGGTCGAGCGAAGCGATGTCGATGTCGACCGGAAGCGTGAAGCCGGTCGAGGGCTCGTCGCTGGGCGGCATGTCGGGCCGGCGGGCCACCTCGACCCGGCCGATTCTCAGGGTATCAGCCTTGACGGTGCCGAAAGCCGCCGACGCGAGCGAGATGTCGGTCGAGACGTTCCGCAGCGCCAGCCAAGGACCCTTTGCGTCTTCGACGACGACGTTCTCGACCGTCAGCGGGCCGGTGGGCCGCGCCAAGGCCGACCGCACCACCCAGCGCAATTCGCGTTCGGCCCGCGTGATCGCCACATAGGCCAGCCGTTTCCACAAGGGTTGCCCGGCCTCGACCCGTCCCATGCGGGCGGCGATCATCAGGTCGGGGGCAAAGACCTGCACCGTATCCCATTGCGATCCTTGCGCTTTGTGGATCGTCACCGCGGCACCGTGCAGAAACACCGCGCCCATGCGGGCGGCATAGGGGATGAAGGGCTCTTCCTCGCCCTCCTTCTCGATCTTGACGATGCTGGCGGCGGAAATCTGCGGCTCGGGCGCGCCAAAGACATGCAGGCGGGAAAACCCGTCGCGCTTGCCGGGGCCAAGGTAGACGACCTGCGCCCCCTTGATCAGGCCCCGCGCCTCGAGATCCAGCCGTTTTTTCCGGTGCTTGAGCGGCAGTTCGATGCCGTCGCAGATCAGCGGCTCACCGGGAAGGAGCAGCCCCTCGGGCGCGTCAAAGGCGCTGCGGAAGGCGTGGATCAGCTTGATCCGGGTCGCATTGCGCCAGACCAGCACCGGGGAGCGCGCCATCAGATCGGCCTCGACCCGCTGCGCCACCACCACGCGGTCATCGCGGCGGGCAGCGCCTTCGACCAGGCGTTCGAAATCCTCGAACCCGAGGTCGGGATCGGCGAGGGCATGGGCAAGGTCGAGGATCGGGTTGTCGGCGTCCTGGCGGTGGATGCGGTGCAGTTCCAGCTTGGAGGGCGCGGGCAGGGCGTCGAACACCATGCCGCCTGTGCTTTGCACCGGGGGCAGCTGGGCGGGGTCGCCGAACAGGACGAGGGTCGGAAAAATCTCTTTCAGGTCCGTGAACTGCCGTTCGTCAAGCATCGAGCTTTCATCGACGAACCCGATGTCGAGCGGCTCTTCCCGCCGTTTCCAGCCGGTGATGAAATCCGATCCCCGCAGGCCGGCGGCGGCAAGCGCGGCGGGGATCGAGCCATGGGTCTGGTAGGCGGCAAAGGCGCGGTCGAGCTGGATGTCGGTCAGAGCCCCGGCCTCGGGCCGGTCGCCCTGGCCCGACAGCCATTCTGCGACCTTTTCGTATTCGGGGTCATAGACCGGGGTGTAGAGGATGCGGTGGATCGTCGTCGCGGGCACGCCACGCGCGCGCAAAACGCTTGCCGCCTTGTTCGTCGGCGCCAGCACGGCCAGGCTGCGGCGTTCCTTGCGCTTGCGGCTTTCGTAATCGCCCGAGACGATGTCGACCCCGGCCTCGCGCAGCGCGAGGGTGAGTTGCGCGAGGAGCAGCGTCTTGCCCGACCCGGCCTTGCCGATGACGGCGGCGATGGCATTGCCCTCTCCCCCCGGCGCGGTCAGCTCTCCGGCGTCGA
>JAIUOH010000007.1 GCA_020161315.1 Actinomycetota bacterium
ACACCCTTCGCGTCGAGCAGCGCGCCGACCACGCTCAGCGGGTTGCGGTGTTCGGCATAGGGCTTGCCCAACACGGTGATGCTGCCCGAGGTGGGCCGGTCGAGCCCCACGAGCATGCGCATAGTGGTTGACTTGCCAGCGCCGTTCGGCCCGAGAAAGCCGGTGACCTGGCCCGGCTGCAGCGAAAAACTGATGTCGTTCACGGCAGTCTTGGTGCCGTATCGCTTCGTGAGGTGTGTCGCCTCGATCATGGTGCTCCCTTCGCGGATCGCGATGATCCTCGTATGCACACCAAACTACGGCCGGGCTGCACCCTCGCGCGTCGCCCTCAGGTACCGGCGACGTCACCCTTTCGGATGATCTACGGCGTCGGCCTACGGCATTACGCTACTGCTCGGCGCCGATGCGCTGCCCCACCACGGCTGAAATGCCGTCTTGACGCATCGAGACGCCGTAGAGGGCGTCAGCGATCTCCATGGTGCGTTTCTGGTGGGTGATGATGATGAGCTGAGAGTTCTCGCGCAGCGTCTCGAATACCTGCAGCAGGCGACCGAGGTTCGCGTCATCGAGCGCAGCCTCGACCTCGTCAACGATGTAGAACGGGCTCGGGCGTGCTTGGAAGATGGCCATCAGCCAGGCAACCGCTGCGAGCGAGCGCTCGCCACCCGACAACAGCGACATGCGTTCGACCTTCTTGCCCGCTGGCTTCACGACGATGTCGATACCGGTGTTCAGCATGTCGTCAGGGTTCGTCAGCTCGACATGGCCCGAGCCACCAGGGAAGAGGATCGGAAATACCTCTGCGAACGCGGCCTGCGTGTCGGCAAACGCCTCGGCAAAGATGCCCTGCATCTTCTCGTCGAGGTCGGCAATGATCGTGGTGAGGTCTGCGCGGGTCTTCGTGAGATCCTGCAGCTGCTCGGCAAGGAAGCTGTGGCGCTGCTCGAGCGCCGCAAACTCTTCGAGCGCGAGCGGGTTAATACGGCCGAGCTCGACGAGGCGTTTCTCGGCGCGCGCGAGGCGCTGCTGCTGCTCGGCGCGCACGAAAGGAACAGTCTCGATGGTGTCAGCCTTCGCGTCGTCGGCCGCCGATCCCTCGCCCCCTGAGCTTGTCGAAGGGTAAGAGGGCGCATCCCTATCCACAGTCAAACCCAGTTCGGCAGCGAGCTGGGCTTCGAGATCAACCAGCGGCTCTGTTTCTGGCGCTGGCGCCTTAGCCCGGGCAGGCTCTGCTCCCAGCACGGGCACACCGCGATGCGGCCCGTACTCGTCGACCAGCACGTCTTCAACGAGCCCGAGCTCGTTGCCCGCACGCTCAAGCAGCGTTGAAAGCTGCAGCTTGCGCTCGTAACTCTTCAGTTCGGCACCGTGCACCTTGTCAGTGAGCGACTGCAGGCGGCCACGCACCTCTGATTCTTCGGAGCGCAGCAGTGTTAGCTCTTGACTGTGGCGGGCACGCTCTTGCTCGGCGCCTTGCTGCGCAACCCGCGCCTCAGACAGCGAACGATCACACGATTCGAGGATCGCCGGTAATTGTCCCGACACCCGCTCGGCGCGGGCGACCTGGCGCGCACGCAGCACGGCGCGACGCGCGGCCTCTTCTGCGGCTCGATGCTCGGCCTCGAGCTGATCAGCAAGCATGCGGTGCGTGGCGCCGGCCGCACGAGCGCGCTCGCGCGCAGTCTCAAGTTCGAGGCGGCGGTCGACCTCTGCGGCACGGGCGCGCTCAAGCTCGGCGAACAGTTCGTCGCGCTGGCTCGCATCGAGAATGGGGCGCGGCTGGGCCTCGGCCTCTGCGAAGAGGCGAACTGCGCGCTCCGCCTCGGTGGCAGCCTCTGCCTCACCACCCGCCACCTCGGCAAGCGCCTGCTTCGCGCGCTCGGCCTCGGCCTGCCCTGCCTCGGCACGCACCGTGAGGCGGTTGCGCTGCTCGGCGACCTCGGCAATGCGCGCGTCTGCGGCGCGCAACTCGGCAAACGAGCGCTCGGCGGCGAGCTTCGCGCGCGAGGCCCCCTCGCGCAGTTCGGCAAGCGCGGCTTCGGCCTCGGAAATCTCGGCCGCGAGCGCCTCTCGGCGTTGCTCGGCCTGCTCAAGCTCGGCGCCGAGCTCGATGCGCGAGGGGGCAAGCCCCGAGCCTCCCGTGAGGGTGTGCTGCGTCAGCACATCGCCCTCGGTCGTCACGATAGTGAAGCTCTCGGCGGGCCACTTCTGTCGCAGCGTCGCAGCCCCGGTGATCGCCTCGGCTATGCCAACAGCCAGGTAGCTGCGCGAAAGCAGCCCGTAGACGCCCTCGGGTGCCTCGAGCAAGACGTCGGCTGCGCGCGTCAACCCATCGACCTGCGGCGCATCTGGCGTGAGCGCCGCACCGCCCTTCGCAATGACAGCGCGCAGGCGACCGAGGTCACGATCCCGCGCCGAATGCACCACATTGCCAGCCACGGTGACGTCGTCGGTGAGCAGCGCATCAGCAAACACACCAAGCGCCGCACCAATGCCAGCCTCGTAGCCATCGACCACGCGCACGTGGTCGGCGACTCTGCCGCTCACGCCCGAAGGCGCCTCGGCCAGCAGGGCACCCGAGGCGTCGCGCTGGTCGAGCATGCGGGCGAGCGCGCTCACGCGGGCGTCGAGGCCCGCGCGCTCCTGCTCCATGGCATGCAGGCCGTCTCGCAGCTCGTCGCGCGCCTTTTCGGCTTCACCCTGCGCATCTTGCGCCGCACGATAGGCGTCGTCGAGGCCAGACTCGGGCGCCTCGTTCTCGTCGAGACCCCCCAAGAATTCTTCGAGATCGCGCTGCGCGTCGGCAGCGCGATCTTCTGCCTGCGCTGCCGCGACGCGGCGGCGCTCGACCTCACCAGCAACCGTTGCGCGCTTCTGTTCGGCGGCCTGCGCGAGGCCGCGCAGCTTCGAGAGTTCGAGGTCGTGTTTCGATACGAGCGCGCTCTGGGCCGCGATGTGCTCGTCGATGGCGTCGAGCGCCTGCTGAGCCTTGCGGGTGCCGTCACCGGCCTCTTGCCAGCCCCGTTCGATCGCGGGAATCAATTCGGTAAGTCGTGCGGCTTCAGCTTTTGCCTCGTCGACCGAGGCCCGGCTCAGCCGGTTCAGCTGCTCGGGCGCCTCTGCCTGGGTCGCGAGAAACGTAAGCCGCTGCTGCGTCTGTGAGAGCAGCCCGCGCAGCCTGCTCTGCGATGATTCGAGGGCGATCGTGACGCGCCTCGCGGCGTCGAGCTCGTCGCTCTGTTGGTCTTGCTCGAGTCGCTGAATGCGCAGATGTTTCTGCTCGAGCTGCTCTTGCAGCACAATGCGCTCACTGTGGCGCTCGGCCTCGTCCTTGCTGAGCTCGTCGAGCTCGGTGCGCAGTCTCGCCACATCGTCTGCGAGCAGCCGAGCCTTCGCGTCGCGCACCTCGGCTGCGATCCCTTGCGCCTGCTTTGCCACCTCTGCCTGGCGACCGAGCGGCTTCAGCTGCCGACGAATCTCGCCGGCAAGGTCGTTCAGCCTGGTGAGGTTCGTCTCCATCGCGTCGAGCTTGCGCAGGGTGCGCTCTTTGCGGCGGCGATGCTTCAAAATACCGGCGGCCTCTTCGATGAAGCCGCGGCGGTCTTCGGGGGTCGCCCTCAGCACAGCGTCGAGCTGGCCCTGACCCACGATCACGTGCATCTCGCGGCCGAGGCCCGAGTCGCTCAGCAGCTCTTGCACATCGAGCAGGCGGCAGCCCTCGCCGTTGATCGCATACTCGCTCGCGCCGTTGCGAAACAGCGTGCGACTGATCGTGACCTCGCTGTATTCGATCGGCAGCGCGCCATCGCTGTTGTCGATCGTGAGCTTCACCTCGGCGCGGCCGAGCGGGCCGCGAGTCGACGTGCCTGCGAAGATGACGTCTTCCATTTTGCCGCCGCGCAGGGTCTTCGCGCCCTGCTCGCCCATCACCCAGGCGAGCGCATCGACGACGTTTGACTTGCCCGAACCGTTGGGGCCGACAATCGCGGTGACGCCGGGCTCAAACTGAAATACGGTCGGCTGGGCGAAGCTCTTGAACCCTTTGAGGGTCAGGCTTTTCAGGTGCACACTGCCTCCTTCAGCCTTCGCCCGGTGAACCTAAGTGTTCACTTTACCGGCTCGGTGGGGTGCGGGGTCGTGTTTTCGCGCGGCGCTCCCCCGTGGCGCTCCCTGCCGCGTTTCCCGCGGCGCTCCTCGCGGCGTTCCCCACGGTGATTTCATCGAATGTATATAGAGCTAGCGAATGTGCCCCTTACAAACGGTATTTTGGCAGCACATTCGCTAGCTTCCTATCCATTCGATGAACGCGCGGGATCGACCCCCACTGCCCACCTACCGCTCTTCAGCGGCGCGCAGCCTGAGCGCACACCAGCCGAGCAACAGCGCGAGCAGCACCGCAGCCACGACGGGTAGCGCCGTTGGCGCACCTGTTGCAAGCAGAACAAGGGCGATACCGATGCCTGCGGCGAGCGCGGGCCCATCGAGGTTCCAGAGCAGCACGTTAATGCTCGAGAGATCGCCCGCCGGTGTCGGAACCGGCGCGAGCAGCCGCTGCGGCAGCGGTCCCTTGAGCGAGCCGAGCAGGCGCAGCGTGATCGCGAAGAGAGCAACCGTTACGCCCGCCACAAGCGCGGCGAACACTGGCGCGATCGCGCACTCCAAGAGACCGGCCGCAATGCCTGCGGCCACACCGCTCGCGATGCATGCGAGCGCAGTGGGCACAATGAGATGCCGCAACAGATGCCCGGTCGAAGCGAACGGCAGTAGCGGTATGGCACCCACAGACTCACCTGCCACCCGCAGACCGCGACACCACGGCCCAATCGCCGCGTAGACGACGGGCAGCGCGAGCGCAGAGAGGCCACTGAAAGCAGGCACCGTCGGTGCCGCAGGAAGCAGCACCCCACCGAGCAGCACCCCAGCGAGGGCTGCGAGGCTGCGCATCGGAGTGCGCACAATGCCGAGCAGATCCCGCGAGGCGATGAGCCACCAACCGGGCGTGTTCTTGCCCCAGGCCGCAGCCCAGCGCCAGCGCCTGCCGAGACTCACCGGCGCACCGATGCGCCCCGCAGCGCTTCGAAAGTCACCTGTCATCACAAGCGCACTCACCACGTCAAGTTGCTGCGCCTGCGCACGCATCGTCTGCCAGCGCGTGCCGTGCAGCGACTGCCCCAGCAGCAGGCACAGCGAAGCGAGCAGCCCTAGCGCGGCCCCCACCGCGAGCACGGGCGCGACCGCAGTGCCCAGGACCTCACCGCGCATCGCCCACGCGCCGAGCAAGACCGCACCGATCGAGACACCCGCAAGCATGAGCGCAGCGCTCTGACGCACCACGCGCCCGATCACGAGCCGCCAGCGCGGCAGCCCTGTGGTGAAGAGCAGATCCAGCTCGGGCAGTGAGATACGCACCGGCATTGCGTACCAGCCAAGCACAATCAGGGCCACGAAGAGCGTGGGCACGGGCCCGGTGAGCGACACCGCCACGAGGGGCTGCGCGGCATTCACGGCGGGCAACACTTCAACCAGCCAAAGCAGCAGCATGCGCACCGCTGGGGCCGCAACGACGACCGCCAGCATTACCGCAAAATACGTGCGGTAGGCGACATCGCCCGACGTCGGGCGCTCGCGGCTGCGCAGCACGCCACGCACCCGCTGCAGTGCGTGCGCGTCAGCGCGCACGCTGGCTTGTGGTGAAGTCACTCGGCGGTCCCTCCGAGAACCACACGACGGTCCGCCGCCCGATCGATCATGTCAGGACTGTGCGACGCAAACACGATCGACACGCCCCTCGCGCGTGCGGCGCGCATCGCCTCGGCCACGATCCCACGTCGCTCCGCATCAAGCCGCTGCTCGGGCTCGTCGAGCAGCAAGACGTTTGCGGGCCGAGCGAACGTCACCGCGAGCGACGTGAGTTGACGCTGCCCACTCGACAGCTCATGCGCGAAGCGACTCTCGAGTGACTGCAGGCCAAAGGTTTCGAGCGCCTCTGCACCAAGCCCTGGCACGAGGGGCGATCCCTGGCGAGACATCAGTTCACCCGACCATGCGGCCTCAACCAGTGCCAGGTTCTCGCGAAGCGTGAGGTCTGGGTAGAGCGTCGGCGGATCAATGAGGGCGGCAATTTCGCGGCGCACCTCGCGGCGACGCTCATCGATCGCGTGCCCTCGCAGCTGCACGCTGCCTGCCGTGACCCGAGCTCGGCCCGCGAGCGCGCGCAGCAGGGTTGTCTTGCCCGCTCCATTGTGACCGACTACCGCGATGCACTCCCCCGCTTCGGCACGCAACGAGGTGGGTGAAAGCAGCGCCGCACCGTCGATCTCGACGGCGGCGCTCTCGGCCCTTAACAGCTCGCGCGCAACACCCATAGCGCTCTATCGCGTGGCGCGCTCAATGATGCGCTGCTTCTCGCGCTTCTCGAGGTAACGCTTCAGCACGACGCCGACAATGATCCAGCCGCCGAGCGCGGTCACGATCCAGAGCAGCAGCGGGGCGAGCACCCAGCCGAGCCCGTGCACCTCGACGCCGCCATTGAAGAGCGTTGCAACCCACAGCGCAAGGAACGTCGACACGAGGCCGATGCCTCCGAGCACAGCCGACGCGTACTTGCGCGCCATGTTGAACACAAACGGTGCAAGAATCGCCTGCGCCGCCGTGAACACCACTACCGCAATGAGAAACCCGCCGAGGTGCAGAGTGACCCACTCGCTCAACCACCAGCCAGCGAGCAGCAGCGCAATCGCGGCCATCACCAGGTTTGACAGCGTGGACAGTAAGAAACGAATCATGATCGGCCCCTTTCGGCGCGGTCCCCTTTGAGCGCGAGGCTCCTGAGACCGAGTCTATCTGGCAGGCAAGGCGACCCGGGCAGCCGCCCACCGCGAGAGCAACTACGCGATCGGATTTGCGAGGTCGTCAATCACCTCGACACCGGGCAGCGAGACAAACAGCGCGCCCGGCAGCTCGATTTTCGCGCCGCGAATGCCGGCGCCGACGATGGCCGCGTCGACGTCGAGCACACGCGCGTCGACCAGCACTCGCCAGTCGGCGGGCAGCCCAATCGGAGTGATGCCGCCGTACTCCATGCCGGTCAACGAGGTCGCCTCATCCATCGGCGCGAAGCTGGCTCTGCGTGCGCCGAGCAGCTTGCGCACCACACCATTCACATCAGCTCGGGTCGTTGCTAGTACCACACACGCCGCATAGCTCACGGTGTCGCCGCGCTTACCCGCGACCACGATGCAGTTGGCCGAGGCCTCAAGCGTGATCCCGTAGGCTTCGCAAAACTCTGCGGTGTCGGCGAGTGTCGCATCGATCGGAGCGACGCGAATCTGCGCCGCGAGCGCGGAGTCGAGCGCGGCCACCGCATCGGCGACGGGCGCCGCAAGCAGTTCTGGTGCGTCGAGCGCCAGCCGCAAGTCGAGCCGCCCCACGTTGCCAGCCACTAGCTCGCCTGCGCTTCCTGCGGCCTCGCCCACTTCACGGCGAGGTCAGGGCCATCCCACACTTTGATGATGCCCCAGGCTACCGCCGCAAGCGGCACCGCGAGCACGGCGCCGAGAATGCCCGAGAGCACGGTGCCCACGGTCAACGCAAGCAGAATCACGAGCGCGTGCAGCTTCAGCGCACGACCCATGAGCACCGGCTGCAAGAAGTTGCCCTCGAGCTGGTTCACAAGCACCACGACACCGACCACGAGCACGGCGCTGAGCGGGCCGTTGGCGACGAGCGCCACGAGGGCACCCAGGATGCCCGCGACGGTCGCGCCGACGAGCGGAATAAACGACAGCAAGAACACGAGCACGGCAAGCGGCACCGCGAGCGGCACCTGCAAGATTACGAGGCCGATGCCGATGCCGATCGAGTCGACCAGCGCGACGCTCGCGGTGCCGCGCACGTACGCCCCGAAGGTCTCGACTACCTTGGTGCCGATGCGCTCAGCTCGCTGCAGCGATTCACCGGTAAACGGGCGCAGCACGAAGCGCCAGATGACCGGGCCGTCTTTCAAGAAGAAGAACAGCACCACGATCATGAGCACGAGGCCCGTCACGAAGTTTGCCACGACGCCCACCCCGGCGAGTGCACCAGCACCCACGTTGGCCGAGGTGACCCAGTCGATGAGTTGATCGCGCCATTGCAGCAGCTGATCTTGGTCGATCGAGAAGGGCAGCGTGTGCGTCCACTCGACCAGCTGAATGAAACCGTCGTGGGCGCTCGAGCTGAGCTCATCCCACTCGTCCTGCACTGCCCAGGTGACCAGCCAGCCGACGCCCGTGAGAATCAGCAGAATGCCGACGAGCTCGATCGCCGCGGCAAGCGCCGCGGGCACTCGACGCGCGCGCAACCACTTGGTGACGGGCCAGAAAGTGCTGGCGAGAATCAGCGCCAACACGATCGGAATAAACACCGTGCTGAGCGTGCGAATGCCCCAGATCACACCCGAGACCAGCACGAGCACAATGATCAGCTGTAGCGAGCGAGTCGCAAGCCCACCAAAGGTGTCGGCCCACAGACGCGAGGCTGATCCTCGCCCCTCGTCTTTCTTCGTTTTTGACGTGGGAGCGCCCGTGCGACGCTCCAAAGAATCAACTCGCCGCTCGAGCTCGCTTCTTCCAAACCATGACATCGCGCGCCTCCTTTGGTTCGCCGGGGGTACTCGCTACTTGAGGGTTACTTGACCGCTCGCGCCGCGACGAATGCGCGCAGCTCGGCAGCATCGTTCGGCATCTCGGTGACGTGCTGCTCGAGCTCGAGCAGGCCCGCCAGGTGCGCGGGCAGCGGGGCAGCCTCGCCGATCGCCTCGATGACGACCTCGGGAAACTTCGCGGGCTTCGCGGTCTCGAGCACCAGCATCGGCACGCCCTGTTCGATGTACTCAGCAGCGACCTTCACGCCGTCTGCCGTGTGCGGGTCGATGACGATGCCGCTCGCGTCGCGCACCTCGCGAATCGTCGCGACGCGGTCGGCGTGGGTGCTCGTGCCGCTGACCAGGCCAAACTCTGCCTCGAAACGGGGCAGCTCGTCCGAAAGATCGAGCTCGCCAGTCTCGTCGAGCGTGCGCCAAGCCGCGGCAAGGCGTTCGGCGTTGCGACCGAGCAGATCGAAGATGAAGCGCTCAAGGTTTGAGGCCTTCGAAATATCCATCGAGGGGCTCGAGGTGAGGTAGGTGTCTGCCGCGCCGCGCGGGCGGTAAACACCAGTGCGGAAGAACTCGTCGAGCACGTTGTTCTCGTTTGCTGCGAGCACGAGTCGAGCGATCGGCAGCCCCATCACGCGCGCGTAGTGCCCCGAGAGAATGTTGCCGAAGTTGCCCGATGGCACGGTAAACGACACACGGTGGGTTTCGCGCGCCTCAGCATCGAGCGCGTCAGAGGATCGCAGCCAGGCCCAGAAGTAGTAGACCACCTGGGCGCTGATGCGGCCGAGATTGATCGAGTTCACCGTGCCGAGGTGGTTCTCGCGCTTGAATTCGAGGTCACCCGAAAGCGCCTTCAGCAGGTTCTGGCAGTCGTCGAAGACGCCCTCGATCGCGATGTTGTGAATGTTGTCGTCGGTGAGTGAGTACATCTGCGCGCGCTGAAAGTCGCTCATGCGACCCTGCGGCGAGAGCATGAACACCGAGATGCCCTCTTTGCCGCGCAGCGCGTATTCTGCTGCCGAGCCGGTGTCGCCCGAGGTCGCACCAACGATGTTGAGCACCGAGCCCCGCTTGCGCAGCGCGTATTCCATCGACTGGCCAAGGTACTGCATCGCCATGTCTTTGAAGGCGAGTGTGGGGCCCTCGCTCAGTCCGACGAGGGCGACCTCGTCGCTGAGCGGCGTCAGCGGCACGATCTCTTCGCTCACGAAATTCTGCGAGTTGTAGGCTGCGTGGCACATGCGTTCGAGATCTGCCCCGGCGATGTCGGTCGCGAAGAGACTCAGCACCTCAATCGCGAGCTCGGGGTAAGACAGCGATCGCCAGTCTTCGATCTGCTCGAGCGTCAGCCTTGGCATCGTCTCGGGCACGGCAAGGCCGCCATCGGGCGCGAGGCCCTCAAGCAGTGCCTCGCTGTACGAGATGGGCTGCATGCCGCCACGGGTCGAGATGTACTTCACCGAGTGCTCCACTCTTCTTCGCTCAAACGCTTCAAGCTTAGTGAACCGCGTATTCCTAGTGCTCCGGTAGCGTTACCAGCTGACCGGCAGGGCCTTGCCTTCTTCGTAGCCTGCGGCAGACTGCAAACCGACCCGCGCACGCTCGTGAAACTCTGCGAGAGTCGCGGCACCCGCGTAGGTGAGCGACGAGCGCACGCCCGAGGTGATCATGTCGAGCAGGTCTTCAACGCCTGGACGCTGCGGGTCAAGGTAGATCTTCGAGCTTGAGATGCCCTCGGCAAAGAGCTCCTTGCGTGCGCGCTCGTAGGCGTCGAGGGCACCGAATCGCGCCTGCACAGCCTTGGTCGAAGCCATGCCCCACGACTCCTTGTAGAGCAGGCCGTTCGCATCGCGGTGCAGCTCGCCCGGCGCTTCAATGGTGCCGGCAAACCACGAACCGATCATGATCGACTGCGCACCGGCGGCAAGGGCGAGGGCGACGTCGCGCGGGTAGCGCACGCCGCCGTCGGCCCAGACGTGCGCGCCGAGCTCACGAGCGGCCTGCGAGGTCTCGAGCACGGCCGAGAACTGCGGGCGACCAACGGCGGTCATCATGCGCGTGGTGCACATGGCACCGGGGCCCACGCCGACCTTCAGAATGTTCGCGCCGGCACCCACAAGGTCACGCACGCCGTCTGCCGTCACGATGTTGCCGGCGACAAGCGGCAGGCCGAGGTTCAGAGCCGAGACCGCCTCGAGCGCGCGTAGCATGCCCTGCTGGTGGCCGTGTGCGGTGTCGAGCACGAGCACATCAGCGCCCGCCGCTGCGAACGCGCGAGCCTTCGCAGCGGGGTCGCCGTTGATGCCGACCGCAACTGCCACAGCAAGGCGACCCTCAGCGTCGAGCGCGGGCTTGTAGAGCGTGCCGCGCAGTGCGCTGCGCGAGGTGATCGTGCCAACGAAACGGTCGCCGTCAACGACACCGATCAGCTCGAGCGCGTGCTGTCGCTCGGCCTCGAGCACCGCGTCGAAGGCCTGGCGCTGATTGCTCAACTCGTGAATGTCGACGGTGCGCAGCTCTGAGTGGATCAGGTCGCCAAGACGCGCGTCGCTCGGGGCGGTCGCAAGGCGTGCTGCGGGCAGCATGCCGCGCACCTGATCGCGGCGCAGCTCGGCGGGGCCAGCGATGCCGCCCCGCAGCAGTACCGGATCCTCGATATCTGCAACGACAATGCCATAGCCCTCAACCGGGGGCACGAGGCGAAGCGCGTCGGCAACGGTCGCGTGAGGGGGCAACAGCAGCGGGGTGTCGCAATTCACAGGCTGGCGCTTGACCCAGCGAATCGCCTCGACGAGCTGCTCGGTGTTCATGTCTTGCGGCAGCACGCCAAGCCCGCCGCGGCGAGCGAGCACGGCGGCGAGGCGCGGGCCCGTCACTGCGTTCATGTTGGCCGCGACGAGCGGCAGCGTTGCAGGGGTGCCGTCTGCTGGAGTCAGATTCACGCCGAGTCGGCTGCCAACCTCAGAGTGGCTCGGAACGAGAAATACGTCTGAATACGTGAGGTCAACGGTGGGCTGTTCGCCGATAAACTGCATGCCTCTACGGTACAGGGCGAAGCTGCGTTAGCCCTCATCGTGGCGCTCGCTGCGGGCGTGCTGTGCACACCTAGAAATCTGGGATGACGAGCTTCTTCATCTCGAGCATGTGCTCGAACGCTCCGGGCCGCTGCATCAGCTCAGCGATGTTGTCTGGCACAATCTGCCAGTTCACGCCGAAGCTATCGACAAGCCAACCGCACTGCTCGGCCTCGGGCACCGCAGAAAGCGCCTGCCAGAGAAAGTCGATCTCTTCTTGCCCGTGGCACTGTACCTCAAGCGACACCCCGCAGCTAAAACCGTGGTCTACGCCCGAGCCATTGTCGTTGCCAACAAACCACTGATCGCCGAGCCGAAACTCGCCGAATGCGAGCGCCCCTGCCGCGGCTTTGCCGCTCGGCGCGGGGTACGGAAATCGCGTACCGACCGCGGTGCCACCCGAGTCTTGCAGTACCGAGGCAAAGAGCGTGGTGTAAAAATCTGCGGCCTCGGCCGCCCTGTCTTGCGCAAGCCCGTCGAACATGAGCGCAGGAATCACGAACGGGCGCGGCTCACCAGCGGGGTCGGTGAGCATCAACTGCCAGTTGACCCCGTAGCGGTCTTGCACCCAGCCATAGTGCGCACTGAACGGATATGCCGCGAGCGGCATAAGCGCAGTACCCCCGTCGAGCAGGCGCTCCCACAGCCTGTCAAGGCTCGCTCGCGCTCGCTCCTCATCGCCGTCGAAGCGCAGCGGATCAAAGTTCAGCATGAACGAAAGCGCGGGCCCTGGCCTGAACTGGTCGCCAGCGTTGATCAGCCGAAACAGGTAACCGTCGATCGTGAGTTCGACAGTGAGCGGCTCACCCGCAAATGGCTTCTGAAACTCGAGCAGCCCCTCTGTCGGGTAGCGTGATTCGACCTCGGCGGTCGCCCGTTCGAACGCCTCGGCATAGAACCTACCGGCTTCTTCGGCGTTCGCATTGCACCAAATATTTGGCACGATGCGCTGCCGACGCTCACCGCCCTGTTGCTGTGGTGCGTTCATCGCGTCGCCTCCTATCGAGCTCGCACGGCTCGTTACCTTCAGCGTAGGATCAGCGCCGCGTCTCGGCAAGCCATTCTTCGAGGCTGGGGCCCACGATCTTCGCGTCAGCACCGGGCAAAATCGAGCCGTCGCGAAGCGCCCTGCCAAAGCCGCCCGGCAGCGGCAGTTCTACGACCCGGCGACGCTCGCCCGTCTTTGCGAATATGGCGCGGGCAACTTCTGCCATGCGCATTTCGGCGGGGCCCGCCAGGTCTGGCAGCACGCCGGCAGATTCTCCCGCGACACCTGCTTCGGCCACCCTCACCAGCTCAGCCGCTACCAAAGCCGCCGCAAGGGGCTGAGAGCGCATTGCGGGCACCACTGTCAGCCCGAAGAGCGACATCGCGTTCTGCTCAGCAAACTCAAAGAACTGGGTCGCGCGCAGCACGCTCCAGGGCACGCTTGAGTCATGTAACAGCTGTTCTTGCAGTGCCTTGCCCGCGTAGTAGCCGTGCGGGGCGTTCGCCGCACCCACGATCGAGAGCGCGACATGGTGCCGCACTCGGGCGACTTGTGCGGCGTCGAGCAGATGTCTGGTGACCGCCTCGAAGAACGCTCGCGACTTTGCCGCCGAGGTGGTGCTCGTGCCAGAGACGTCGATCACTGCGTCGACGCCGTCGAGGTCGAGCCCGTGGCCGCTCACCAGATCTACACCGTGAGAACGCGCGAGCACGATCGCCTCGTGCCCTGCCGCCTGCGCGTGACGCACCACATGCGTACCCACCGTGCCCGAGCCCCCGGCAACCGCAATCTTCATGGTTCAAGCCTAGCTTTTCATCTGCGTGTGCTCTCCAATGTGTCACCTGAACCGGGCCGGTGGCACATGTGAGAGCACACGCGAGGGGCGCGGCAAAACACCTCGGCTGGGAGATGCTCCCCGCCGAGGTGTCTGCGTCGCAGTTTGGTCGTGACGGTGACCGCTGAGCGCTGAGCGCTACCCGAGCGTTAGTCGCGCAGCTTGGCACCAAAGGCGGTCTGCGCAGCCTGCACGCCCGCCATCTTCGCCTCGCTCGCTTCTTCTGCCTTGAGCGTGCGGTCGTCTGCGCGGAAGCGCAACGCGAAGGTCAGTGCGCGCTGCCCCTCGGGCACACCCGTGCCACGGTAGTCGTCGACGATTGCAGCGTGCTCGAGCAGGTCGCCCGCGCCAGCGATAACGGCGGCGCGAACAGCCTCAGCTGGCACCTCGCTCGCCACCAGCAGCGTCAGGTCTTGCGTCGCTGCGGGATACCCCGACAGGTTCGATGTCTCGGGCGCGATCGGGGCCACCTCGATGAGGCGGCTCAGGTCGAGGGCAAACGCCGCCACGCGACCGTGCAGGTGCGAAGCCGCAACCAGTTCGGGCAGCAGCTCACCGGCAACGCCGACCGTCTCGAGCACACCGTCAACGCTCACGCAGAGCTCGGCTGTGCGGCCCGGATGGAACGCGCGGTTCGCGCCCTGGCGCACGACGAGCCCGGCCGACACCGCACCCGCGATGGTCTTCGCGGCGTCGAGCGCGTCGGCCCAGTCGTACTCGCGGGCGGCCTGGCCCGGCTGCTTCAGGGTTGCGTCGCCGAGCAACAGGCCCGCTACGTGGCGCGGCTGGCGTGGGATCGAAGCGTTCAGTGAGGCAAGGGTCTCTGCACTTGGCTTCTCTGCGAGCGGCGGCACGAAATCGGTGCCAAGCTGCTGGCCCTCTGCCGCGGGCTCGAAGACCGAGCCGAACTCGACGAGCGCGAGATCAGTAAGGCCGCGTGACGCATTGCGCTGCGCCGTGCCAATGAGGCCCGGCAGCAGCGAACGGCGCAAGAACGGAGCCTCGCCGTCGAGCGGGTTGGCCAGGCGAATCGCCGGGGTCTCGGTAGCTGCGTCGTTCGCCGAGCCGTTCGAGGTGAACGCAGCCCCAAATGCATCGAGCTGCGAGCGCGAGACAAAGAGGTAGTTCTGCACCTCATCGAAGCCGTACGCAGTGATCACGTCAGCGGCGCGGCGGCGCAGGCGCTGCTCACGCGTGCGGCCACGGCCGGCAGGCGCCACGGGCAGCACCGAAGGAATACGGTCGTAACCGACGATGCGGGCGACCTCTTCGATCAGATCAGCCGGGCGGCTCAGATCACTGCGCCAGCTCGGTGCAACTACGGTGAGCACTCCGTCGACCTCGGCACGAATCTCGCAACCGATCAGCTCGATCGCGCCGCGCGCTTCGTCGTCGGTGTAGTCGGTGCCGAGCAGGCCGTTGATGCGAGCGAGCGGCAGCGTGACCACGGCAGGCTCAAACGGAGCAACGATGTCGGCCCCCAGAGCGTCGATGGTGCCGCCACCCAGTTCGACGAGCAGGTCGGCCATACGCTGCGCGGCGGCCTCTGCGACGCGCGGGTCGACGGTGCGCTCGAAGCGCTTCGATGCCTCGCTCGACAGCTTGTGACGGCGCGCGGTGCGGGCGATCGAAATCGGATCCCAGGTACCGGCCTCGATGAGCACGTCGGTGGTGGTGTCACTCACCTCGGTCGACGCGCCACCCATGACGCCGCCGAGACCGATGGGGCCCGACTCGTCGGTCACCACGAGATCTTCGAGATCGAGTTCTCGCTCCTTCTCGTCGAGGGTCACGAGCTTCTCGCCCGCGAGCGCACGACGCACCGTGATGCCACCGGTGAGCTTCGCGAGGTCGTAGGCGTGCAGCGGCTGACCGAGCTCGAGCATCACGTAGTTCGAGATGTCGACGGTCAGCGAGATCGAGCGAATGCCCGCGAGAATGAGGCGCGCGACCATCCAGGGCGGGGTGGGCAGCGAGGGGTCAACGCCGCGCACAACGCGGGCGATGAAACCAGTGCAGCCGATGCGGCCGCGCACGGGCGCCTGATCATCAAGCACGACCGAGTAGCCTGCGCCCTTACCGATCTCGAGCGAGAACGCGGGGTCAACGAACGCCGCGCCTGTCGAGTGCGAGTACTCGCGGGCAACGCCGCGAATCGAGAACGCGTAGCCGCGGTCGGGCGTCACATTGATCTCAACCGCGCTGTCGCGCATGCCGAGCAGCGCAAGTGCGTCGGTGCCAACCTCTGGGTCGGTGCCATTCTCGGCGCTGAACCCCAGACGAGACAGCACGATGATGCCGTCGTGATCCTCGCCCAAAGCAAGCTCGCGAGCCGACGCGATCATGCCGTCGCTGATGTGACCGTAGGTCTTGCGCGGGGTGATCTTGAAGTCGCCGGGCAGCACGGCGCCTGGCAGGGTCACTACGACCTTGTCGCCCACCTCGAAGTTGTGGGCACCGCAAACAATGCCACGCACGTCGTTGCCAAATTCTGATCCGCCGTCGGCTGCCGTCTCGCCTGGCAGCGCAACGCGCACCTGGCACCAGTTGATGGTTTTGCCGTTCGACTGCTCTTCGGGCTCACGCGAGAGCACCTCGCCGACCACGATGGGGCCGGTCGCCTCGAAGCGGCGAATCGACTCCTCTTCGAAACCGACGCGCACGAGATCTGCGTGCATCTGCTCGGGCGTGACATCTGCCGGCAGCTCGACGTGCTCACCGAGCCAGCTGAGTGGGATGCGCATTAGACGAGCCCTCCGAATTGCTTGTTGAAACGAATATCGCCCTCGACCATGTCACGCATGTCGTTTAGGTCGTGGCGGAACTGCAGGGTGCGCTCGATACCCATACCGAAGGCGAAGCCCTGGTACTCGTCGGGGTCTAACCCTGCCGCGAGCAGCACGTTGGGGTCTACCATGCCGCAGCCGCCCCACTCGACCCAGCGGGCGCCGCCCTTTGCGTTCGGCTGCCAGACATCCATCTCGGCGCTCGGCTCGGTGAACGGGAAGAAGTTGGGGCGCAGGCGAATCTTCGCCTCCTGGCCGAACATCTGGCGCGCGAAGTGCTCGAGCGTGCCGCGCAGGTGCGCCATGGTGAGGCCACGATCGATCGCGAGGCCCTCGACCTGACTGAAGACAGGGGTGTGGGTCGCATCGAGCTCGTCGGTGCGGAACGTGCGGCCCGGGCACACCACGTAGACCGGCAGATCGCGCTCGAGTAGCGAGCGCACCTGCACCGGTGAGGTGTGGGTGCGAAGCAAGAGGTGGCTCTCGGGCGGGTCGACAAAGAAGGTGTCTTGCATCGCGCGCGCGGGGTGATCGGGGTCGAAGCCGAGCGCGTCGAAGTTGAACCACTCGTGCTCAAGCTCGGGGCCCTCTGCGATCTCCCAGCCCATGCCTAAGAAGATGTCGCCGATCTCGTCTTGCAGCTGCGTCAGCGGGTGGCGGCTGCCTGCGACGCGGCGCACGGGCGCCTCGGTCACGTCAACGGTCTCTTCGAGCAGGCGTGCAGCGGCCTCAGCTTCAGCGAGCGCGAGCTCGCGCTGCTTGTACGCGCCCTCGATGCGGCCGCGGGCCTGGCCCATAAACTTGCCGGTCTCGGCCTTCAGCTCTTTCGGCACCTGGCGCATCTGCGCGTTGAGGCGCGCAATGGCGCTGGCCTCACCCGAGTGCTCGGCGCGGACCTGCTTCAGCTCGGCGACAGTACCCGCAGCGGCGAAGGCTGCGAGGGCCGCCTCGACTGCTTGGTCGGCGGCCTCTTGCGTGATCGGGTTCGGCTCGCCCGATGCGTTCGTTTCATTCGTTGACACGAGGATCAATCCTACCGTGACTTGGTTACTACTCCCCCGACGAGGGCACCCTCGTGCACCATAGACTTGAAGTGATGAGCAAGCGGCCAGCCATGAGCCGCGCGGTGCGCACCGCGCGGGGTGCGTTTGGCGCGCTCACGGCCACGGTGCTCGCTGCGGCCTCACACGCACTCGCGGGCGGCGACGTCACCGCCTTCGCTGTCGTCACGACCGCGCTCTTTGCCCTGCCACTCTGCGTGCTGCTCGCGGGGCGCACTGGCTCGCTCTGGCGGCTCGCACTCGCGGTGAGTGCGGCGCAGTTCGTCTATCACTGGTCGTTCTCTGGGCTCGGGATCGCGGGATCAGCTTCTTCTGCTGAACCGGTGCCGCTGCACGCGATGCACCTCGGCGCATTCGCACCGGCATTGTCGGGCGCGGGTGCGGGTGTCGCACCGGGCACCGGATTCGCAGCCGCAGATCTGTGGATGTGGGGTGCGCACGCCCTCGCCGCGCTCGCCACGATCGCGCTCATGCACCGCGGTGAGCGCGCGATCATGCACCTCGTGCGCGTGCTGCGAAGCGCCGTGCCGGTGCGGCTGCCCGCAGCGGTGCGGCTGCCCGTACGCCCGGCGGTCCTCGTATTCTTCACTGTTCTGCTGGGCCACGCTCAGCAGAACTTTCTCTCGGCAATCTCGCATCGCGGCCCGCCCCTGGCGCCCGCCACCGCACATTAGCCGCCGAGTTCTAGATCATTTCTTTCTGCTCTCGACGGCTCCGCATCGCCCGAAATATTCGGGAAGAGAGAAAGATTATTCATGAAACTGCAAAAACTCGCTGCGCTTGGCGCAGCAACCCTCGCCGCACTCGGGCTCACCGTGGGTGCGGCATCACCGGCGCTCGCTCACGATGAGCTGATCAACACTGCCCTCGAGGTCGACAGTGCGACAGGCGAGCTGAACGCGCTCGCTTTCGTATTCAGCAACGACATCATGCAGATCGGCACCGAGATCATCGTCACTGACGCCACAGATAAGAACGTCGCGACGGCCGCGCCCGAGGTGTCTGGGCCGAACGTGCGCCAGCCGCTCGACGCGCCACTCGCCGCGGGCGCTTACAACGCCGTGTGGCGCGTGGTCTCGAGCGACGGGCACCCCATCGAGGGTGGCTTTGTGATCGAGGTTGCCGAAGACGGCGGCGCCGAGATCACGGCGACATCTGAGAACGATCCACGATTTGCTGATGAAAGCGAAGCCACCGAAGGGGAAACCGGTGAGCTTACGACCGCTGCCCGCGAGCAGTCGTCGTTTCCGGCTGGCGGATGGATCGCGCTTGCTGCGGTAGTCGTGGTCGGAGTCGGCACAATTGCCGTGTTTGCCTCGCGCGGCCGCAAGAAAACCGCTTCGGCTCAGGCGGCTACTGACGCTGCTGGCGTCGGCACTGCTGGCGCAGGTGCTAGTGCCGGTAGCGCAGACAATGCAAATCAGGGTGGTGCAGCGAACTAATGCGCACATTCACTACGCTGCTTGCCGCAGCGCTCATCGCCATGCCCGTTTCGCTGCTGACAGCATGCGCACCCGACGCCACTTCATCTGATGCGTCCTCGTCGGGTTCTTCTTCATCGACCGCATCTTCAGAGCATCATGGAGCAGACTCAGTGGTCATCGTCGACGGTTGGTCAAAAGCCGGCGCTACCGCTGGCATGACCGGGGTCTTCGGCACACTCACGAATGCGAGCGACGAAGATCTCGAGATTACCGGCGTCGAAAGCCCCGATGCCGGCATGATCGAGTTGCACGAGGTCACCGCCGACGGCGTGATGCAGGCGATCAAGGGTAAGGTTGTGGTGCCCGCGCACGGCAGCTTCGAGCTCGCCCCTGGCGCAAACCACATCATGCTGATGGATCTGAAGCGGGACCTGCTCGCGGGAGACGAAGTCACCTTCACGCTGCACCTGCAATCCAGCGGTGGCAGCGCTTCTTCGGTAACGCTCACCGTGCCGGTAAAGGACTACGCGGGCGCGAACGAAAACTACGGCGGGTCTCATAGCGAGGGTGCCGAAAGTGCCGAGCACACAGCACCCTCGGGACACGATACCGCTACCGACGCGCATGGCTCGCACTGAGTCAAGCAGTAGCGCTCGCGCCGCATCGGCGCACCACCTCGACCGCCGCGCCCTGCTCACGGGCGGGGCGGTCGGGGTGGGCCTCGGCGGAGCACTGGGAGCGCTCGGAACGCTCGCCGGTATCGGCGGTTTCGGTGACATCGGCGGTTTCGGCAAGCCTGATGCGCCTGGTATTTCTGGCGAGGATCGCACCTTCGGTGCCGACACGC
Organism: Actinomycetota bacterium; assembly: GCA_020161315.1. Lineage (GTDB taxonomy): Bacteria > Actinomycetota > Actinomycetes > Actinomycetales > Microbacteriaceae > Leucobacter. Next base: position 19,651 of record JAIUOH010000007.1, read on the forward strand.
TGCCCTGCCACGGCACTCACCAAGCTGGCGTGACGACTGCCCCTGGCGCGCATATTCGTTTTGTGGCATATCAACTTCGACCTGAAGTTGATGCAACAGCGCTGCAGCGCATGTTTCGCGTGCTGACGGGCGATATCGAGGGTCTCACCTCGGGCGACAGCCCGCTCGCCGACCCTGAGCCCGAGCTTGCCGCACGGCCCGCCGGGCTCACAATCACGGTCGGGGTCGGCCCCGAACTCGTGAACCGGGTGCGCCCAAATGAATGCCCTAAGTGGCTTGCACCGCTACCCGCGTTTTCGCGCGACCAGCTCGGTGGCGGTTACGACGGTGGAGACCTGCTGCTCATCGTGCAGGCCGATGACACCATGCCGATCGCACACGCGCACCGCATGCTGCATCGAGACCTTCTCGGCTTTGCAGAGCCACTGTGGAGCCAGCAGGGCTTTCGCACGGCACGAGGTGCTGACGAGAGCGGGCGCACCATGCGCAATCTCATGGGCCAGGTCGACGGCACGGTGAACCCAGCACCCAGCGACGACGACTTTGCTTCGCTAGTGTGGCTCGGCGCCGACTCGGGCTGGCTGGCCGGGGGCAGCGCGCTCGTGCTGCGGCGCATTCGCATGGAACTCGATACTTGGGACATGGTCGATCGCCCCGGGCGCGAGGCCAGCATCGGGCGCAGGCTCAGCGACGGATCACCGCTCAGCGCGGCAGAAAACAAAAGCGACGAGCACACACCGGCAGACTTCGGGGCAAAGAATGAGCGCGGCTTCTCTGCGATTCCGGTCGCTGCGCACATTCGGCGGGCGCACTCAGTTGACCCGAGCGAGCGCATCTTTCGCCGCGCGGCGAACTACGACGACGGTGCTGAGTCCGGGCTGCTGTTCGCCTGCTATCAGAGGGACCCGCTGGAACAGTTTGTGCCGATCCAGCGCCGCCTCGATGAAGCCGACGTGCTCAACGAATGGGTGACCCACGTGGGATCAAGCGTGTTTGCTGTGCTTCCCGGCTTCGAGCGCGGGCAGTTGCTCGGGCAAAGCCTGTTCGCTTGAGTGCGGGTGCGTTCTCGCGCTTCTGAGCTACGCTCGCGGGTGCGCCTGGCGGTACGTTTGCGCGAGACGCCCGGTTGAGACGTGGGTATAGATCTGCGTGCTGTTGAGGCTCGCGTGTCCGAGCATCTCTTGCACAACGCGCAGGTCTGCACCGCCGTTGAGCAGGTGGGTGGCCGCACTGTGTCGAAGCGTGTGCGGCCCCCGCGGCCCGCTGCCCGGCTCCTGCTCGAGCTCTCGTGACACAAGTCGGTACACCGCACTGGGGGTCAGGTCGCCGCCCTGGTTGCCGAGAAAGAGCGCGGTATGGCTGTCGCTGTCTGAGAGGGCGAGCAGCTGTGGCCGCGACCTGCGCAGGTACTCGTCGAGGGCTTTTGCCGCCGGGCCGCCGAGCGGCACGATGCGCTGCTTGTTGCCCTTGCCCGTCACCCGCACAGTGCGATCTGCGAGGTCGAGGTCGGTGAGTGGCAGTGTGCACAACTCTGAGACGCGCAGCGCGGTCGCATAGAGCAATTCGAGCACCGCTCTGTCTCGGATGGCGACAGGGTCACCACCCTCGGCGCGGCTCGCTGCCCGCCCGAGAATGCGGTCGAGTTGCTGTTCGCTCAGCACCCTGGGCAGGGTTTTTGATTGCTTCGGGCTCTGCAGGCGCGATGCCGGGCTTCCCGGCACGATGCGGCGCTGCTCAAGCCAGGCGCCAAAAGACTTCACCGTGGCGACGCTTCTTGCGATAGTGCCCGCCGAGTAGCCCCGCTGCTGCTTGTCCCAGAGCCAGGCGCGCAGCAGCTCAAGGTCGAGCACAGTGATGTCGGTGGCCTCGCCAGAGTCATCGCCCCCTACGAACTCGGCGAGCGCGCGCAGGTCATTACGGTAGGCCCTCACAGTATTGGGCGAATAACCGTATTCGAACTCGACGGTTCGCAAGAATCCGTCAATCGCCTCGTCTAACCGCATGGTTCTATTGTGCACTGGCGCACGCTTGGGTTTGTGCGCTGACGCATGCCCGGGTTGTAGTGTGAGCGAGTGGGCGAAGAAACATTCACCGAACGGCTGCGGCTTATTCGTCTTGACGCTGATGATGAAGCTCTCGTTGAAGCTGTGTTTCGAATTCAGGCAGACCCCGCGACTTGGAGGCATCTGCCGGAGGGGGTCGAGACGAGTCGCTCTAGCAACAGGTCGATGGTCGCAGAGTATGCGAGGTCGTGGCGGGAACAGGGCGCCGGCTGGTGGGCGTTCAGCCTGCGTGAGCCCATCGATGGTCTCCCGAAGGACATGATTGTAGGGTTGGGCGGTGTGGCCCGGCGCGACCCGGCTATCGCGGCGTGGAATCTCGGGTACCGGCTCACCCCGATGGTTTGGGGGCGGGGCCTTGCTAGCGAGGTAAGCAGGGCCGGCCTGCTCGCGGCGAAACAGGCGCAGCCTGAGTTGCCTGTTACGGCCCGTGCGCTCGGCCGCAACCAGGCATCGTGGCGGGTGCTTGAGCGCGTCGGTCTCGAGCTAGCGTGGGAGGGCACCGTGCCGATGCACGCTCCGCTCACCGCGGGCCTCGACCTTCGCATCTACAGCGACCGACCGCTTTCCGAGGGGCTTACCGCACAGATCGCTGCGCTGGGGTGATGGGCAAAGCCCACGAAAGCGCTCATTTGGCTTTGTGCACGCTGCTGCGGTGATCGCTGTCGATCACAAGAATCACCACGCGCCCGTCAATGAACTCGCAAATCACACGGTAGTCACCCACACGGTATGCCCGAAGCCCGGCCGTTGTGCCAGTGAGCGTGTTGCCCCTGCTGCGGGGGTTTTCCAGCGCCACAAACGATCGGAGCGCATCGTGCACCCGCCGCGCAATCTGCGGATCAGCTCTGCGAACCACTTCAGTGCATCAGGAAGATACGCCAAAACCCACACCACAGGCTCGGCCTCGGTCACGAAACATCGTTTAACACATCAGCCGAAACAGGCACACCCTTCAACCGGATTGTTGTAGGTCTCGTGACTCCCATGTGAATACTCGTATGCAGTGTATTCATTTTGCCAACTTTCTCTCAAAACTCACTCGTATTGATCAGCCTGAGCTTGGCTTCATGAGACTCCACCGTGTGCCACCCGCATCGCCGGCACCCGAAGCTTCTCGCCGCTTCACCTTGCCGAGCAGCTCGAGTTCACTCAACACTCCCCTCACCTGGGCTGAGGTGAGCCCCGCGAGTTTCGCGATGGAATCAACATCTCTCGAGCCACGCAGGGGTAGCGCGTCGTGAACCCGGCGCGCCCAGGCGCTCTCGCGGGGTTCCCTACCCGGAGCCTCTTTTTCTGCTCTGCCTAATGTGTCTGCACCACCGGCTGCGTCGGCTGCATCCGTCATAGCCGCTGCGCCTGCGCCTGCGCCACCCGCTTTAATCGCAGCGCCCACTTCGCCCGCACCGAACAACGCGAACATCTCGTCAATGCTCGCAAGTTCGCATACCTCGCGCACGCTCGTAATCAGCGCAGCGTCATAGTCACGAATCAGCTTGTGGCACCCGGCCGATGCGGCCGAAGTCACCGGGCCCGGCACCGCACCGATCGGTCTGCCCAGCTGCGAGGCGTGCCCGGCTGTGTTGAGACTGCCAGAGTTCATCCCGGCCTCGGGCACCAGAATTGCGCGCGAGAGAGCCGCGATAAGCCTGTTGCGCTGCAGAAACCGCCATCGGGTGGGTGCCGAGTCTGGCACCATCTCGGAGCAGACCGCACCTCCCGATTCACCGAAGCCATCCTCGCCCGAGCTGGTAGTCGCCCCGCCGCCCGCGATGCGGTCGAGCAGAGACTCATGGGCTCGCGGGTAGGGGCGATCTGCCCCACCGGCCACAACCGCAACCGTCACCGCGCCCGCGGCGAGCGCGGTGCGATGCGCGACGGCGTCGATACCATAGGCGGCTCCCGAGACGATGGCGAGCCCTGCACGGCATGCCCCGTCGACAAGCTCAGCCGTGACATGACTGCCGTAACCGGTGGCTGCCCGAGCTCCTACCACGCCAAGGGAGTAGGCACTCAGCGCTTCGAGGTTGCCGCGCACCCACAGCATGTTGGGAGCATGCACACCAAGGTCATCAACCATCACCGGCCAGAGCGCGTCACCAGGTATGAGCACACGCAACCCGGCCGCAGCCGCCCGCTCAATATCGAGCACCGTTTCGGCGCGGTTCAGCCGCGGTTTCCACCGCTCAAGCGCGTCAGACATCACTCTTGAGGTAAGCCCCGTGGCAGCGTCTTCGCTGGCCGCTGCCACGGCGCTCTGGATGCGCTCAGCGCTTGCACCTTCGACGAGCAGCACGAGTGCGGCTTCAACGCCGATGGTTGCTGCGAGCAGCCCGGCCACGCCGTCACCGGGCTCGGCGATTCTTGACCACGCGACTCGGGCAAGCAGGGCGTCTGCTCTGTGTTGAGTGATTTCATGCTGCGTAATCTCGCGTTGCGTGGCCTTACGTTCGCCACCGACTCGGTGACACAGGCTTCCGTCGAGAGAATTCAACAGGCGGAGCAGGCCGGGCTCGGCGCGTAGCGTTTCGGCGCTCACAGCGCTGCTCCCCCACGCAACGCAAGCGCCTGGCGTATCTCGGCTCGCTCTGGCGCCGGTTTTTCGGCAAGGTCTGCGAGGGTCCAGCCGAGACGCAGCACCCGGTCGTAGCCTCGAACCGTAATTGCCCCACTTGAAAGCGCCGCATCAAGCACGTGAGTCGCCGATCGCGAGAGCCGATTCGTGGGGGCACGCAGCCAGTCTCCGCTCACTTCGCCGTTCACTCTCCAACGCGTGCCCCGCAGCCTCGTGGCCGCTCGCAGCCTCGCCGCCTGCACCCGCTCACGCAGCTGCACGCTCGTTGCGTTTGGCTGCTCGTCAAGACCGATTAGCACACTTGAGACCCGACGTATGTTGAGGCGCAGGTCGATGCGGTCGGTTAGCGGCCCGCTGAGCCGACCCAGATAGCGAATGCGCTGCGACGGCGTGCATTTGCAGGGGTTTGCGCTGCTGCACGAGTCGGCATTGCCGCAGGGGCAGGGGTTTGCCGCCAGCACCAGCTGCGCGTGCGCGGGCAGCGTTGCGTGCACCTTTGCACGGTGAATCTCGACTTTGCCTGACTCGAGGGGCTGTCGCAACGCGTCGAGCACTGATCGCGGAAACTCAGGCGCTTCGTCGAGAAAGAGTACGCCGTGGCAGGCTTTCGTTACCGACCCTGGTCGCACGCCGCTCGCGTCACCGCCGCCGATGATCGCGACCTGCGAGGCGGTGTGGTGCGGGCTCTCGAACGGCGGCCTGCGCACGAGAGCTGACAGGGAGTGCCCACCGAGCGAGGCGATACTTGAGGCAGTGATTGATTCGCCCTCGGTTAGATCGGGCAGAATCGAGGCGAGCCTGCTCGCAAGCAGCGTCTTGCCTGCCCCTGGCGGGCCAACCATCGAGAGGTGATGTCTGCCCGCCGCAGCCACCACCAAGGCTTCCACGGCCTCTGGCTGACCGATCACGTCTGACATGTCTGGCTCAAAGAGCTGCAACGAGCGCGGCTCGGTCTTGTGCGGTGCGGCCGCTTCGGGTTGCGCAATGCTCCACCCCGCCGAGTCACCACGGTGCCAGGCGACGGCCCCGCTCAACGACTCTGCCGCGATCACTTCGATGCCCGGCACCAGGGCGGCCTCACTCGCGCAGAGTGCCGGCACCATCACGCGCAAGAAACCGTGCCGATGCGCAGAAAGCACCGCGCTCAGCAGGCCGGGCGGGCGCCGCAGTTCACCCCCGAGACTCAGCTCACCGATGTGTGCGACCTCGGCGAGGCCTGCAGCGGGGAGCTGTTTCGAGGCGGCGAGCGCCGAAAGCGCAATCGCAAGATCAAAACCTGAGCCCTGCTTCGGCAGTGCGGCCGGGCTCAGGTTCACAACAATGAAACGATCACTCAGAGCCATTCCCGCCTGCTGTATCGCAAGCCTCACCCGCTGTTTCGCCTCGGCAAGCGCGGCATCGGGCAGCCCAATGATTGCCATTCCTGGCAGCTGGTTCGACACCGCCGCCTCGACGTGCACCACCGTGCCGTCAAGCCCTGTCAGCGCGATCGCCGCAGTGCGACAGACTGCGGCACTCATTCGATGCCTCGCAGGTGCTCGATCCTTGGCTCGGCGCCCGGTAGCACCGTCACCGCAACCGCGTCGATGCGCAGCTTCGCTGCTGCTGGGCGGTGTTCACGCACCCACCCGATCAGCAAAGCCCGCAGTCGCGATGCTTTGCGCGCTGTGATCGCTTCGAACGGGCTGCCGTACCCTCTGCCGCCGCGGGTCTTCACCTCAACCGCGGCGATGGTGTCACCGTCACGTACCACCAGGTCGAGCTCGCCCGCCCGGCCGTGTCGCCAGTTGCTGGCGAGTATCTCGCAGCCGAGGCCGCGCAGGTACTCTGCTGCGAGAGCCTCGCCGCGTGCGCCAAGTGAACGATTATGCGATGGGGCGCTGAGTGAAGTTGATTGCGTCATGCCGACAGCATCACTCACTGGGAACGCCAAAACCTCGGCTTAGCTCAAATCAATAAAAATCTGTGCATAACCCATTTTCATGGGTGCTGTGCATAACAAGTCAAAACGCGGACGCAGCCAAACGCAGCCCGCGGGCGCACGCCTAGTGGTCGTCGATCGAGAGCTCTTGCGGCAGCTTGAACTCGCGCGCAGACAGCTCTTCAACATTCACGTCTTTGAACGTAAGCACGCGCACCGACTTCACAAAGCGGTCTGAGCGGTACACGTCCCAGACCCAGACATCGTGCATGCTCAGCTCGAAATAGAAGTCGCTGCCCGCATCGCGGCGCTGCAGATCGACCTCGTTCGCGAGGTAAAAACGACGCTCGGTCTCAACAACATAGCGAAACTGCTGCGCGATGTCTCGGTATTCGCGAAACAGCGAGAGCTCGGCTTCGCGCTCGTAGTCTTCCAGGTCGTCTTCATTCATCACCCACCAGTCTAGACGCTTCTGATCGCGCCTCGAACCGGGGCCGCGGCGAAGCCTCGCGCGGGTGTCATCACAGCTTGACATATTCGAAAGTTTGTTCGAATATTGCTGGCATGAATCAACTCGCCACGGTCCGCTCGCTGCAGCAGCGCATCTCTTCGATGCAGCCAATGCGGCTCGACCGCGGCCTGCCCACACCCCCGGCCCTGCGCCCGCTCCTGCCCGGCGGGGCACTGCGCAAGGGCGCCCCGGTTGCAGTGCAGGGCTCGCTGCAGCTCGCCCTCGCACTGCTCGGTGACGCGTCGGCAGGCGGTGCGTGGTGCGGCATTATTGGCGTGCCCCAGCTGGGCTTTGAAGCGGCGGCCCAAGCAGGCCTGGCACTCGAGCGGCTCGTGCTGGTGCCGCAGCCAGGCAAACACGCACTGGCGATCGCGGGCATGCTGAGCGAGGTGCTCACCGTGATCGTGCTCTGCCCCGAGCAACAACCCGCCCCGGGCGAGACCGAGCGCCTCAACGCACGACTTCGCGATCATGACACCGCGCTCGTTGTGACACGCGCGTGGCCACGCAGCGACACCGCGCTGCAGGTGACCGCATCACGCTGGTCTGGGCTTGGTGCGGGCCACGGACTGCTGCGCACACACGAACTCTCGGTGCGATCAGTCGATAGACGCGGTCAGCACACGCACACGGTCAGGTTTCGAGATGGGCGACTCGCATGAAGAGCCACGAGGATCAGCCGGCCAGAGTCATCGCGCTTCTCGTACCTGCCTGCGAGCCCGAGCGGGTAGCCCCCGAAGATCGCCTGCGGGTCGAGCACCTCTGGGCTGAGGTATTTGCCGCCGTGCAGCGCACCGTGCCCGGCGCGGTGCAGCTGAAACCCGGCCACAGTGCGATGCGAGCACGTGGACCAACCCGCTATTACGGCAGCGAAACTGCAGCCGCGCAGGCAGTACATGATTGCGTGACAGGTGTGCTGCCTGACCACCTCAGCGAAGGCCTCTCGATTGGCGTTGCGAACGGCAGGTTTGCCGCAGAGCAGGCCGCACTCGCAGCATCGGCGGCGATCACAGCAGCAGCGATAACAACCGGGGTGGCGGCAAACACCACAAGTCCTACGGGCATACACATCATTGACGCGGCACACACCACAGCGTTCCTAAGCCGCCTACCCATCGAGCGCGCGGTCGCCGAAGAGTTCGCACCCGTGCTCGATGGTCTCGGGGTGCGCACGCTTGGCGCATTCGCTGCGCTTCCCGAGCACTCGGTACTGCAGCGATTCGGCCGAGAGGCGCAGCTCGCGCATCGCAGAGCACGCGGCCTCGGCGAACCGTACGGCACCGAGATCGGATCGGGCACGGCCCCGCACGAGCTTTCGGTCTCGTTTGAGTTCGAGCCACCGCTCGAGGGGGTCGACCAGCTTGCTTTCGCGTGCAGCGGTTACGCCGAGAAATTCGTGCGCGGTCTCGGCGAGCGCGCGCTCGTCTGCACCGAGCTGCGCGTAGAGCTCATCGACGACACCCAGACGTCGCACGAGCGCAGCTGGTCACACCCCGCGAACTTTACCGCAAGCGACGTGCTCAACCGTGTGCGTTGGCAGGCCGCATCACTACCGCAAGCTGCCGAGCGCGGGGGTGCAGGCGTGGCAGCAGTGCGCATCACCCCCGAACGCACAGCACCCGCAGCAGCACACGAGCCAGGGCTATGGAACGATGCCCCAAGCGAGCGCGTGCATCACCAACTCACCCGGGTACAGAGCTTGCTCGGCCCCGAGGGGGTCGGCACTGGCATGGTGGTAGGGGGCAGAACCAGCGCAGATCGCCAGCGCCTCGTGCCGTGGGGCGCTAAGCGAACATCGGCCCCGCGCTCCGGATCAGGCGACGCCCCGTGGCCGGGCAAGCTGCAGGGTCCGCTCCCCAACCTGGTGGCAACACACCCGATTTTCGTAGCCGTGCTCGATGCGCAAGACATCGCCGTGACCATCGACTCCGACGAGCTCTTCAGCGCACCACCCGAGTCGTTTCGCGCGAAGGGCGCTCCGCCACGCCGAGTGCGCGGCTGGTCGGCCCCCTGGCCGCTGCGCGAGGGCTGGTGGCACAGCGATGCACCCGCAGAAGCGCTCTACCGCGTGCAGTTCGTGCTCGACAACGGAGAGGCCTGGCTGCTTCGTTATGCGGCAAGCGACGGCTGGGCCGCCGAGGGGCGGTACACCTAATGGGCTTTCAAAACCCCAATGTTCCGTGGCGCGAGATGGAGCGCATTCTTTCGGGCCGCGCACATCCTGCCAATAACAACACTGCCGAAGTCCCCCCGAAAGCACCAGCAGAGGCCCTACAACCCGACCCGGCGACCATTCCCGATCCAGGGGCCACTCCCGACCACGATCGCGTGCCCTACGCCGAGCTGCACGCGCACTCTCACTACAGCTTTCTCGACGGTGCAAGCTCGCCCGAGGCGCTCGTCACCGCAGCCACGAGCCTCGGGCTCGACGGTCTTGCGCTCACCGATCACGACGGGTTTCCCGGCGCACCCCGCTTTGCCGAGGCTGCAGCAAAATACCCCGGCTTCGCAACGGTCTACGGCTCAGAACTCTCGCTCGACCTCGACGTGCCCCAACTCGGAGTCGCCGACCCCGTCGGCACCCACCTGCTGCTACTTGCACACGGAGTGAGCGGCTACCATCGACTTTCCTCTGCAATCACCGAAGCCCAGCTCTCGGGCATGCAGAAGGGTCGCCCGCTCTACGAGCTTGAGGCGCTTGCAGAAGCGGCGCACGACGAGTGGGTCGTGCTCACGGGCTGCCGCAAGGGGGCCGTGCGGCAAGCCCTTTCGAGCGCATCGAATCGCGCAGACGCCGAGCAGCACGCCCGCCACGAGCTCGACCGGCTCACGAGCCTCTTCGGCAAAGACCGCGTGTTCGTCGAGCTCACCGACCACGGCCACCCCGGTGACGATTCGCGCAACGACCAGCTCGCCGCGCTCGCCGCAGCAGCCCGGCTACCGACCGTCGCCACAGGGGCCGTACACGCGGCAACCCTCGAAGATACGCAGCTCGCCGAAGCCGTGGCCGCGATTCGCTCGCGCCGCAGCCTCGCCGACCTCAACCCCTATCTGCCGGCTTCGGGCAGCGCCCGCCTGCGCTCGGGCCGCGCTATGCTGCGGCGCTTCGCGGCCTACCCTGACGCGGTCACCCGCACCGCCCGGCTCGCACGCGAACTCGAGTTTCCGCTCAAAGCTGCCACCCCCAAACTCCCCAAACTCGACGTGCCAGACGGCCACACGCAGATGAGTTGGCTGAGAGACCTTGTGCGCCAGGGCGCGCGCCACCGCTACGGCAGGGCCGATCCCACGATTAACGAGCGACTCGAGAACGAGCTACGCGTCATCGAGCAGCAAGACTTTCCCGGCTATTTTCTGGTCGTGCACGACATCGTGCAGTTTGCCCGTGGCCGCGGCATTTTGTGCCAGGGGCGAGGATCAGCAGCCAACTCTGCAGTGTGTTATGTGCTCGGCATCACTGACGTTGACTCGATCTTCTACAAGCTGCCTTTCGAGCGTTTCTTGAGTAGCCTGCGCGAAGAGGAGCCAGACATTGATGTCGATTTCGACAGCGATCGGCGTGAAGAAGTCATTCAATACGTCTACGAACGTTATGGCAGGCGCAACGCCGCGCAGGTCGCGAACGTCATCAGCTACCGCCCAAAGAACGCGGTACGCGACGCCGCAAAAGCGCTCGGCTACAACGCGGAGGCACAGCGCGGTTTTTCGAAGGGGCTCGAGCGGCACGGCACGGTGCCAGACAATGATGACTCTGCCGTGCCCCAAGACGTAAGAGCACTCGCGACCAGACTGCTCAAAGCACCAAGGCACCTCGGCATTCACTCGGGTGGCATGGTGCTCACTGAACGCCCCGTCGGCGAGGTGTGCCCCATTGAACACGCGCGCATGCCGGGCCGCACCGTGCTGCAGTGGGACAAAGACGACTGCGCGGCGATGGGCCTCGTGAAGTTCGATCTGCTTGGCCTCGGCATGCTGAGCGCACTGCAGTGCACCATCGACCTCGCGGCCCAAGCCACCGGCGAGAGATGGACAATCGCGACCCTGCCAAAGAACGAGAAGGGCGTCTACGACATGCTGTGTCGCGCAGACGCGATCGGGGTGTTTCAGCTCGAGAGTCGCGCGCAGCTAAACACGCTACCGAGGTTGCGCCCACGAGACTTCTACGACCTGGTGATCGAAATCGCACTCATTCGCCCCGGCCCCCTGCAGGGCGGGGCTGTCCACCCCTATCTACGGCGGCGCAGCAAGCAAGAGCCCATCACCTATCCGCACCCCCTGCTCGAGTCGGTGCTCAAGCGCACCCTCGGTATTCCGCTTTTTCAAGAGCAGCTCATGCAGATGGCTCAGGCGGTCGGCGGCTGCTCCCCCGAAGACGCCGACCTGCTGCGGCGCGCCATGGGGTCAAAGCGCGGTGAAGAGAAGATCGAGAGCCTCGAAGAGAAGCTCTTTGCAGGCATGAAAGCAAACGGCATCGACGATCAGACCGCGAAGGGAGTCTACGCCCAAATCAAAGCCTTCGCAGATTTCGGTTTCGCTGAAAGTCACTCGATCAGCTTCGCGCTGCTCGTCTATGCGAGCGCCTGGTTCAAATTGCACTACCCCGCCGCATTCTTGATCGGTCTGCTGCGCTCGCAGCCCATGGGATTTTACTCACCGCGCAGCCTGGTCGAAGACGCCCGCCGGCACGGCGTCGAGGTGCGAGCCGCAAGCGTGCAGCAGCCGCAGGTGCTCGCATCGCTCGAACCAGTGCGCGACGCAGGCACTGCGGCAGAGCCGTTTCGCGCTGCGGCAACGGGGCTACCGGCTTGTGGCGAGCAGGATCAGCCTGCCCCCGGGGCATTCGACGCCAATGCGCCAGACGACTCTGCCGCGCACCGCCGCGACGGGGCGTTTGCCGTGCGGCTTGGGCTCTCTGAGATGCGCGGCGTCGATGAGCAGGCCGCCACGCGCATCGTTGCCGCGCGCGAGGCTGGCCCGTTCACAAGCCTCGCCGACCTTGCGCGTCGCGCCGACCTCGACCGTGCACAGCTTGAGGCCCTTGCCACCGCTGGCGCGTGCGAGGGGCTGGGTGTCACTCGCAGAGAGGCGCTTTGGGATGCTGCTCCCGCAGCAGACAACCGCGAGCGTTTTTTGCCGGGCATCGCCGTGCACGTGCAGCCGCCGCTCTTGCCCGTGCTGAGCGACGCAGAGCAGACCGCGCTCGATCTGTGGAGCACGGGCATCGTCTCGGGGAAGCACCCGCTCGCAATTTTGCGGGCGGAGCTCGATGGGCGCAACGTCACGAGGTCTGACGCGCTGCTTCACGTGCCCCACGGCACGATCGTGCGAGTCGCAGGGCTCGTTACCCACCGACAGCGTCCGCGCACGGCGGGTGGTGTCACCTTTCTCACGCTCGAAGACGAATCGGGCACCACCAATGTCGTGATCTGGAGCAATGTCTGGAGGCGCTTCTCACACATCGCGCGCGGCTCGCCAGCCCTGATGATTATGGGCACACTCGAGCGCAGCCCCGACGGCCTCCCCAACGTGATCGCGGGGGCGTTCGAGTCGCTCGCCGCCCCAGAGTCGGTGTCGTCAAGAGACTTTCGGTGATCCTCGCATGAAGCTCGGCAACCACCGCACCCCGCGCAGTAGGCTTGCCACGTGAACACTTCGACTGCGCTTCTCACCGACCGCTACGAGCTGACCATGGTTGACGCCGCGTTCGCTGCCGGCACCGCAAACCGTCGCAGCGTCTTCGAGCTGTTCGCTCGCAGACTCTCTGGCGCGAGACGATACGGCGTCGTCGCGGGCACCGGCAGACTGCTCGAGGCGATTGAGAACTTCAGGTTTGAAGAGTCAGAGATCGAGTGGCTCAGCTCGCAAAACTTTCTGCGCCAAGAGACCCTCGATTGGCTCGCAGACTTTCGCTTCTCGGGCAATATCTGGGGCTACCCAGAGGGTGAGGTGTTTTTTCCGGGGTCGCCGCTGCTGACTGTCGAGTCAACGTTCGCCGAGGGTGTGCTGCTCGAGACGCTCGCGCTGAGCGCACTCAACGCTGACTCGGCGGTCGCGACCGCGGCGAGCCGCATGGTGCACGCCGCAAACGGTCGTCCCCTTGCAGAGATGGGTTCGCGCCGCACTGGTGAGCGCAGCGCCGTCGCCGCCGCACGCGCAGCCTACATCGCGGGGTTCGCGGCGACGAGCAACCTCGAGGCAGGCAGAAGCTACGGTGTGCCCACCATGGGCACCGCCGCGCACTCGTTCACACTGCTGCACGACAGTGAGCGCGAGGCGTTCGAAGCCCAGGTTGCCGCGCTTGGCGTCGGCACCACACTGCTCGTCGACACCTACGACATTGAGCAGGGCGTGCGCACCGCGGTCGAGGTAGCGGGCACCGGGCTCGGCGCGGTGCGCATCGATTCGGGCGACCTGCCCATCGTGGTGGCTCGGGTGCGCGAGCTACTCGACGAGCTCGGCGCGACAGGCACCCGCATTACCGTGACGAACGACCTCGACGAATACACCGTCGCAGCGCTCTCGGCGTCGCCAGTAGACAGCTTCGGCGTTGGCACTTCTGTGGTTGTCGGTAGTGGCTCACCGACCATGGGCATGGTCTACAAGCTCGTGGCGCGCACCGGTGATGACGGTGAGTGGGTCTCAGTCGCGAAGAAGTCTGCCGACAAAGCTTCGGTGGGTGGGCGCAAGAGCGTGCGCCGACTGCTCGATTCGCACGGCACCGCAAAGGCAGAGCTCATCTTTCTCGGTGATGGCCCCGGCGGTGCGACCGAGGGTTCAGACCTTGGTGAGCACGGCCGCGAGGTGCTCGTGCCGCTCGTCATCGACGGTGAGGTGCAGCCGGGTCACACCGGCGCAGACGGCATCGCCGCGGCGCGCGAGCGTCACCGCTGGGTGGTTGAAGAACTCCCCCACGTTGCGATGAGTCTGACGCGGGGGGATCCGGCTATTCCTACCGAGTATCGGTAACCCGCGAGGGCTGAAAGCGGCGAGGCCGAGACGGCCCTCGCCGCTGGCGTCGCGGCAAAGCCCAGAAATGGGCTTTGCTCCAAGCTCCAGCGCGCCGCTATTCCTACTGAGTATCGCTAACCCAGCAGAGACCGAGACTGGCGAGGCCGAGACGGCCCTCGCGCTACTTCTTCATGCGCTGGTAGACGCGCTCACAGTCAGGGCACACCGGAAACTTCTCGGGGTCTCGCGAGGGCGTCCATTTCTTGCCGCAGAGCGCGCGCACGGGCTTGCCTGTCACGGCAGACTCGAGAATCTTGTCTTTCGGCACGTAGTGAGAGAAGCGCTCGTGGTCACCGTCTTCGAGCTGATCTTGATTGAGCAGCTCTTCGAGCTCACGATCAAGTACATCGAGGCCACCGCCGGTGCTCGGCTTATCGCGCGTAAAGATTCCCATGACTTGATTCTACGCCGACGAGGCCAAACAAAGATCTGCCCTCAGCAAACGCCCGGGTCAATCGAAGGTCTGCGTTACGGCGATCAGCTCCGGCGCGCCGCGGTCGAACGCCTTGCCCCCGATGAGCACGCCGAGGCCGAGCAGAATGAGACCCCAGAGCACGCCCAGCACGAGCGCCATCACATTGAGCTCAAAGGTCGGGTAGGCAATTGCATAGGCGGCAAACAGCACAGGCGGCAGGGCAAGCACAAGCGCGACGAGCATCGACAGAGTCTGCGCGAGCCCCGCGCCCGAGCCCTGCACTGCGGGCTGCGCGAAGGGGCTGTCGCCCGGCCTGGTCGCCGGGTAGGGCATGAACGATGAGAAGACGCTCGATACTCCAGAAGCAACGAGCAGCACGGCAATGTTCATGCCGAGCACGGCCGGTAGCAACCGCCAGTCACCGCTGATCGTCACCGTGATGCTCGAGCCGATTACCGCAAGCGGCAGCCCGATCAGCATCACGGGCGCGAGACGGCCAGCGCGATCGTGGGTGCCCTTCGTGCCGCTCGCCACGTGCATCCAGATTGCGGTCGAATCAAGCGCGACATCGTTGTGTACTGACCAACCAAAGAGCAACAAAATCACCGGCAGCGGCAGCAACGCCAGCACGTGCAGATCCATGCCCGCGATCCACAGCGCCGCCATCATGATCACCGGAGCAACAGGGATGGCAAAGAGGGCGATGCGATAGCGCGGATCACGCCGCCAGTAGGTGAGCGCGCGCGCAGCGATGACCGCACGCGGTTTCGCGGGAAACCGCTCGAAGATTTCAAGCCCGTCGCGGGTGACTCCCGCGGGCGCCGGCCGCTCAACAGTGGTGAGCGACCTTGCGACAATCAGGTGCCAGCAGAGCAGCAGCACGATCAGGGCTGCTGCGGTAACCCCGAAATGAGCGGCAGCTGCGGCAACGTCGCCGTGCACCGCGTACGACAGGCCCGCCGCGGGCGCGCCGAACGGGGTCCATCCGAAGACCGTCGCCGCATCTTGAATTGCTTGGCTACGCGGTGAGCGAAGCGCATCTGCAACCAAAAAGATCAGCACCGGCAGCGTGGTGAGCAGCAGCACGAGCCCAACCCAGCGCAGGCCAGACACCGCACGCGCGGGCACAGCGAGACGCACCAGAGCCGAACTCACCCGGGCAAGCGCGATGGCAAGCAGCAGTGTCAACACACCCGCAATGAGCACCGCGAGCGGCACGCCCGCCCACTCCGGCCGAAGCGCGGCGAGCGAGGCCATCCAGATCAGCAACCAGATTGTGGGCCAGCTCAACAGCGTCGACAAAAACAGTCCGGTGGCGATACTCGCAGGGCTCGCGGGAAACGCACCAAACTGGCGCGGCTCGAGACTCCCCAGATTCGCAAAGAAGGGCACCAGCGCGACAAGCGCCAGCAGCACCGACGACAGAATGATGTCGATCGCCGCGCGATCCCCCGCCGTACCTGCGAGCCAGAGCGGCAGCCAGGCAAGCAACGCAGCCGAAAGCACCGCGAGCAGCGCCAAGATCACCGCGCGCGAAACCTCGCGAAATCCTCCCCGAAAGACAGAGAGCAGCAGCGCTACTCGGAGTCGGAAGAGCCGCGCAACCACTCGAGCCCCTTCCCTTCGTCATCGGGGTTGGTGAGATGCTTAAAGCGCTCCTCGAGGCTCACGCCATCGCGCACCGCGTCGACGGTGCCCTGCGCCACGACCGAGCCGTCAACGATAATCACCACGTGATCGCAGATGCGCTGAATCAGGTCGAGGCTGTGGCTCGACATGATGACGCTGCCACCGCCGGCGACATATTTTTCGAGGATCTCGGTCACGTTCGAAGCCGAAACCGGGTCAATGGTTTCGTAGGGCTCGTCGAGCACAAGCACCTCGGGCGCGTGAATCATCGAGCAGGCAAGGCCAATCTTCTTCTGCATGCCCGCCGAATAGTCGGAAACCGGGCGATCGAGCGCCGACTCAAGGCCGAAAGCGGTCGCAAGCTCAGCTGCGCGCTTCGCGACGGTGGCCTGGTCAAGCCCCTGCAGCACACCCGCGTAATAGAGCAGCTGGCCACCGGTAAGACGGTCAAAGAGACGTAGGCGGTCGGGCAGGCTACCAATCACGCGCTTCGCGGCGGGGCCCTTACCCCAAACGTCGATGTCGTGCACCGAAATACGGCCCGAGCTTGGCCGATTGAGGCCGGTGATCATCGAGAGCACGGTTGTCTTGCCCGCACCGTTTGGCCCGACTACGCCCGTGAGCGATCCTGCGTGCACTTCAAACGACACGTCTGCTGCCGCGAGCACCTGGCCGTACGACTTGGTGAGTGACTCAGCGCGCAGCACAACGGGATTGCCCGCAGCGATCTCGGCACGCTCACGCGCGCGCACGACCGATGGCACCGGCACCTCGATGCGGCCGGTGCGAGGCGAAGCCGCCTGAGGAGCCTCGGCATTCGCGGTTTCAGTGGCCGCGGGCGCTACCTGCGCTGGCTCGCTTTGTACTGACTCTGCCTGCATTGATTCTGCCGGCGCGGGCTCGCCCTGCACAGCAGAATCAGGTGCTGCGGGCGCTGAAGTTTCTACCTGCACGGCGGCTCGCGCTGCACGGTTTTTCAGGGTGCGCGGCGGCTCAGTCACCCGGGGGGCAGCAGAAGAGTCGACAACGTCGACGTTATCGGGAAACTC
The DNA here is from genome assembly GCA_020161315.1 of Actinomycetota bacterium. Taxonomy (GTDB): domain Bacteria; phylum Actinomycetota; class Actinomycetes; order Actinomycetales; family Microbacteriaceae; genus Leucobacter. Next base: position 36,819 of record JAIUOH010000007.1, read on the forward strand.
TTCACTCTGGGGGGTCGCAGGCACAACTACAAACCTATCAAATTCCGATGCATATAAAGGCACGCGTGTGCGACTGTGCGCATGTTCAGCAAGAAACCGGCAGAATGGCTGTGTGACGAGCAACAGTGATCGACAGCGCTCGAGTCGAATGGCCGCGTGGCGTTCGCTGCGCCTGCTCACGATTCGCAACCTCAAGGTGCGCTACTCCACGTCTCTGCTTGGCTACCTGTGGTCGGTGCTCGACCCGCTGCTGATGAGTCTGATCTACTGGTTCATCTTCACCCAACTGATGCACCGCTCGCTTGGAGAAGACCCGTACATCGTCTTCTTGCTCTGCGCGATGCTGCCGTGGATGTGGTTTAACGGGGCTGTAAGCGACTCGACAGTTGCGTTTCGTCGTGACGCGAAGCTCGTACGCTCGGTCTCGCTGCCACGCTGGATCTGGGTGGCACGCTTCGTCTGCGCAAAGGGCATCGAGTACCTGCTGAGCCTGCCAGTGCTTGCGCTCTTCGCGCTGCTTTCGCCAGGCACCCAGGTCAACTGGATGCTGCTGCTCTACCCGCTTGGCATTCTGCTGATGGGTGTGCTCATTCTGGGCGTTGGCCTCATCATCGCACCGCTCGCCGTGTTCTTTCGCGACTTCGAGCGCGCAACCCGCATCGTCTTGCGCGTGCTGTTCTACGCCTCCCCCGTCATCTATGGCGCAAGCGACCTGCCCGCCGCAGCCGCTCCGCTTGCCTGGTTCAACCCGCTCTCGGGCATCTTTGCGCTGTTCCGTGCCGGATTCTTTCCAGACCAGCTCAACTGGGCGCTCGTTGGGGTTTCGGCCGCCATCTCGTTTGCGGTGCTCGGTCTTGGCATCTGGGTCTTCAGCCGCTCGGTGGGCCGCGTTCTGAAGGAGCTGTAAATGAGCATCGAAAAGGATCCCGGAACAGCCGCCGTGGGCAATGGTCAGGGCGCCGACCCAGAGATGATTACGGTGCAAGGTCTTGGTGTGCACTTTCGCCGCAACCGGGGCACGCATCGAAACTTCACAGAACTCTTCGCGAGCAAGAAGCGTCGAGCGAAGTCGAACGACTTCTGGGCGCTGCGCGAGGTCTCGTTCACCGTTCGCGCGGGCGAGGCGATTGGTGTGGTTGGTCGCAACGGCCAAGGAAAATCGACCCTACTGAAGCTCGTCGCCGGAGTGCTGTTGCCCGACGAGGGGTCTGTGCGCGTGCACGGCGGGGTTGCCCCGCTTATCGAGCTCACAGGCGGCTTCTCTGGCGATCTCACCGTGCGCGACAACATTCACCTCGCGTCGGGCCTGCACGGCCTCACCAGCGCAGAGATCGCTGAGCGTTTCGACTCGATCGTGAGCTTTGCCGAGGCAAAAGACGTGCTCGACACCCCGTTCAAGCACCTTTCGAGCGGCATGAAGGTGCGCGTCGCCTTCGCCGTCGTCTCGCAGCTCGACGAGCCCGTGCTACTGGTTGATGAGGTGCTTGCGGTCGGCGACAAGGCGTTTCGCGACAAGTGCTATCGGCGCATCGACGAGCTGCTGGCGGCAGGCAAGACGCTGTTTCTCGTCTCGCACAGTGAGCGCGATCTGCGCAGGTTCTGCACGCGCGGGCTCTACCTCGACGGGGGTCGCCTCAAATTCGACGGCCCCATCAACGAGGCCCTCGACCTTTACAACGCCGACCACAACTCCTAAGCCAGGGCACCGAAACCGCATGCCTCAGTAAGATTACGAGCATGCTTCCACCCGCACAGCGCAGTGCGTCGCACAAGCTGCGACGACCCCTCATCGCGCTCATCACCATGGCAGTGCTCGTAGCCGCTCAGCTTGTGCTCGACCCGACTGGGCTGCTTGCGCTCGTGGGCTGGCCCGGCGGCACGCCACAGGTGCAGCTGTGGTGGCCGATCGCGCGTTACGTCGTGTTCGTGCCCGTGCTGTTCGGTGCCGTCTGGTGGGCTGCCGCGCGCGTGGGCGACCGCCTCTTTACGATGGCGCTCGCCACAGTCTGGGCCGTGATCCTCGCCCAGTTTTTAACGCTTTTTGCGATGACGTTCGATCTCGCGCTCTCGGCCTGGGGCGCGGGGTACGTGCTCGCGAAGGCGCTGCCGGCGGCGCTCATCGTCGCGCTCGTCACGAAGGTCTTCGGAGGGCGCGTTGACCGTGTGGCGCGCGAGGCCTGGGCAGACTCCCCCGCTGCCGGCGGACAATTGCTGGTGTGGCCCGGCATCTTCGCTGCGGCTGCTGTCGCGGTACTGCCCGGCAGCTATTGGTGGTCAGCGCCGGTTACGCACGACATGCTGCCGGTGCCTCAGATCGGGCGGCCGCTGTTGCCTTTCGCCATTGCGCTGCTGCTGTGGTTTGTCTGCACCTGGTTCGGCGTGCAGCTACTTCGCCGTAAGACCCCAGACGCACTGCTCGGGCCGTGGCTCGGCTACGTGTTTGGCGGGGCGCTCTTTGGCCTACTCATATCGCTCTTCGCGACGGTGCTCGACGGGGTGGGCGACGACCTCTGGCCGCTCATGGCCGGCTACATGCGCATCGCAGACGGCATCTCGCTCGGTGTTGCGGCGGGCTCGGTGGGCGCGGCACTGACCTTCGGGCTCGCACTCGTGAGAGAGAGATTCGAAGACCAAGAGCGCCCCGCGTCTGCCCTCACCGCCGCCGTGCTCGTTGCCGCGTTCGGGCTCACCGTGGTGTTCGTGCAGCCGTTGCCCGCGCGCGCTGCCGCCGAGGCCCCCGAGGGTTTCTTGCGCGTCACCAACGGCAAGATCGCCGACGGCAACGGCAACGAGGTGCTGCTGCGCGGCGTCAACGTGAACAACCTTGTCGATTTCTATCAGTACGACCCAGAGCAGCCAGCCACCACCCTGTTCACCGAAGACGACGTGAAGCAGATCGCCTCCTACGGCTTCAACGTGATTCGCCTGAACCTCTCGTGGTCAGCGGTCGAGCCAGAGCGTGGCAAGTACAACGAAGAGTACCTTGCCCAGATCGACGATGCCGTGAAGTGGGGCGAGGCCGCTGGCGTGCGCGTCGTGCTCGATATGCACCAAGATGGCTGGTACAACGGCGCCACCGAGAAGGGCACCGAGTGCCGCCCGGGCACCGAGCCCATGTGGGGCTACGACGGCGCGCCGGAGTGGGCGACCATCACTGACGGTACCCCGCGCTGCCAGTTTCAGGGGCGCGACATCTCGCCTGCCGGCAACCGTGCCTTCGAGCACTTCTTCTTCAACACCGAGGGCGTGCGCGATGCCCTCGCAGAGACCTGGGGCATGCTGGCCGCGCGCTACGCCAAGAACCCCACGGTCGCCGGCTTTGATCTATTGAACGAGCCCGGCTTTGGCGAAACCGCGCCGGCAACTACCGCGCTGCAGCTTGGCCGATTCTACGATTCGGCGATCGGCGAGATCCGCGACGCCGGGGCGCCCCAGATCGTATTCGTCGAGCCCTCGATTCTCTGGTCGGGCCTCGGTGTCGAGGTCGGGCCGCGACCGAACTTCACGGGTGACGCAAACATCGCGTTCTCACCGCACCTCTACGCAGAGTCGATCACCATGGATCGCGACCTCGGGCTGCCTCCGATCGTCTCCATGGAGCGGCAGTTTGGGCTCGCACAGCGCGTTGCTGATGCGTACGATGCGGCGCTCTGGTCGGGCGAGTACGGCTACTGGGGCGACGATTCGGTGCCTCGCCTCGTGCGTTACGCGTCCGCCGAAGACGCACGCGGGCTCGGCAGCGCCTACTGGGTCTGGAAGCAGGCTTGCGGCGACCCGCAAAACGGCGTGCAAGAGACCGGCGACGGCCTGATTCCGCAAGACTGCGCCACCGGTGAGTGGCTCGAACCGAGGCACGACCTGCTCAGTATTCTCTCTCGCCCCTACCCACGCGTCGTGCCGGGCACGCTGCAGGGCATTGTCTCGCACCAGGGTTCGCTCGAAGTCACCGGGCGCACGGGTGAGGGCGAGTCTTGCGATCTCGAGATTTGGTTTCCTGGCGAGGATCAGCCCCTCGCCGAAGTCGCAAACCTCGAAGACATCACGTTCACCCAGGTGCCCGGTGGCTGGCTCGTTGGCGGCTGCGTGAAGGGCGACTACGCCCTTCACGTCGGATTGTAGGGGCTAGACGTTTGTAAGCGGCAGCTCGCGATCGCTCACAAATTCGCGGCGCACCCCGTCAATCGGGTCGATGAAGCTCAGCTCGCTCGCGAGCAACTGCAACGGCACCTCAAAGTCGTCAATCGCGACCGCGCGCTCGACCGGATAGAGCGGGTCGCCCACAATCGGAATGCCGAGCCGCCACAGGTGCATGCGCAGCTGATGTGTCTTGCCTGTCAGCGGCGTCAGCCGGTAGCTCGCAAGCCTCTCAGACCGCACGAGCGGGTCACCGCCGACTGCCGCACCGGCTTCGAATTGCGCTTCGCTCAGGCGCGGGTACGCCAGCGGCGCTACGCCCGCGGGCAGCTCCCCCTCAAGCTCAACGATCGACGCAGAGTTCGGTTCGCGATCGGGCAGCTCTTCGGCCTGCATGACGCCGTGCTCTTTCGCCAGGTGGCTTCGAACCGTGACGGGTGAGGCGAGATCCTCGCAAAGAGGCGCGATCGCCCGATACCGCTTCTCATACCCGCCGTGCATAAACATCGACTGGTACGCGCCGCGCCAACGTTTCTCGGTCGCGAGCAGCAGCAGGCCAGAGGTGACGCGGTCGAGGCGGTGCATCGGGGTGAGCTCGGGCAGGCCGAGCTCTTCTCGCATGCGCACCACAACGCTCTCGGTGATGTGACGCCCGCGCGGAATCGACGACAAAAACGGCGGCTTATCAACCACCACGATGCGCTCGTCTCGGTAAAGCACATGCACCCGGCCCGGCACCAGCACCTCGTCGCGCAGGTCGCGGTGAAACCACACGAAGGTGTGCGGCAGATACCGGTCGCGAGCCATCACCGGAGTGCCGTCTTGGTAGACAAATCGCTGTTCCGCGATCCCCCGGTCTACATCAAGATTGCCCTTGAGTCGAAACTCAAGCCAATCGCGCATCGTCGCCCAAGCTGCGGAGCGCTCGCGATCGACGTCCTCGGTGCGCATCCACGCGGCATCGAGGCCGCCGCGCTGGGGCAACGGAGACTTGGGAGGCACCAGACGATGCTACCGCGAGTCAGCCCGCAAGTGCCGCCGCTCAGCAGGCCCAGTCAAACGCCTCGGTTTCGAGGTCGATCTGCGCATTGCCGCCGCCGTAGTTGAGATCGCCGAATTCTTCAAGTTCGAGGTACCACGGCGAAAGCCCCTCAGGCATGCCCTGCACCGGCATCGCAGTGCCGCCGAGGTGGCTCTGCAGGTGCATCGCCTCGGCCCACGGCAATAGCTCAAAGTCGTCACCGTGCGGGCTCTGGTAGCCGTTCTCGGCCGTCGCACCCGCGCGCACCTCGAGGGGTGCGATGCCCGCATTCGGGTCTTCGCGCTTGACGAGCCAGAGGCGGGCATACTCCACCTCGTTGTCCCAGGCGCTGAGAGTGTCTTCGGCTTCGGGCTCGCCTTCTTCTCGCAGGTCGGCGTGCGGTGCGACCGGGCCACGAGCCAGCTCTTCGGCTGTGAGCCAGATGATCGCGTGCTCGGCGCCCAAGACATCTACGCGGCGACTCAGCGTCGGGTGATCAACCGCCTGAGCGAGATCGGCTAAAAATGGGTCGTCCGAGTCAGCTTCGCCACGCTCGGGTTCAGCCGCATCAGGCTCCCCGCACTCTGCGAAATAGGCGATTCCAACATACTCGGGGCCTTTACGCTGGTAATCGCCCGGCAGCCACAGCGTCAGTACATGCATCAGCGGCAACCCCGTGTTCAGGCTGCGCGGCCAGTGCTTCCAGTCGATCGCCGGGCCGGGCGTTCCCACCCAACCGTGGTGTGGAGCCTCGGGCATCGGCAGGGTCGGCGCGTTGCCCACCTCGGGCGAGTACGTCACCCCGCCCTCGGTTTCGAAGAGCAGACTAAATGAAGCATGTTGGGGGGTCATGCTTTTTACCATAGACCGCCAAACCCTGGCCCAGACAAGAAGACGTAAGATGTTCCAATTTTCATTGAAAGATTGGGGCTTTTCGCAGGTTTAGACCCGAAGAGGCTCCGAGCAATGGAGCCTCGAAACCAGAGGTGCGCCTGAGCGGGACCTCCTGGCGTGCGCGCAAAAGACGTGCCCCCGTTACCGCTAAGAGCAAAGGCTAGGCTTTCCTACTTTGTTTTGTCTGAAACGCGCGCCGAAGCGAACTCCCCGGCAAGCGCTTCCACGAGCTCTCTGTTACGCTGCACACGCTTCTCGAACACGAGCTCCATCAAGAACGCAACGACCGCTGCACCGAACAACTCGATCGCAACTGAGAACAGTACATTTGTCAGCAAGTCGTGCGCGACCGGCACATCACCGAACACTCCGGTGTACTCAAAAACCTTTGCCATTGCCGCAAGAAACAGGGCTATCGAAAGCAATACATAGATGTACCGCTTCTTCACTTCGAGCGGGTCGGTGAGCTTGCGCAGCAACCCGGGATTCTCTCGAATCACCTGAATGTCGTCGTCGCTGAAGTCTGGGGCACCACCAAACATGTCTCGCGCAACCAGCTCATCGAGCAGTTTGTCATTCTGATCTCTCGCCATGCACTAAGCGTAAACGAGGCACGACGGCGCTCGGAGTCACCGTGCCTGCTCGTCAGCCCATACTCAGTGGTGAATGAGCACCTTCAAGAGGATCATCAGGGCGCCGCAACCCGCGGTCAGAATCACCCCGCCGATTCGCGCCCAAAACGAGGGGGTGCGTGCCGCAGTAATGAACCATCCGAGCACGCCGAGCAGTATCCCGTCGATGGTGAGGGCAATCCAGATCGCGTCGACCTGCCGCAGCAGACCGAGCACCCCGAGCGCGAGCACCATGATCGGAATCATTCCGACGATAAGCAGGCCGAACGATTCTCGAATGCCGTGCCGAATCGATTCGCGAAGGCCCCCGGTGCCCTGCTCTGCGAGGCGAGCGACCGTGGCGGCATAGACGTGCGCAACAAAAAAACACGAGTAGCGTCGCAATCACGGTCAGCAGCGCTTCACCCGAAGAACCGGTGAGGTTACGGCTAACGACGATCATGCCGGCTATCAGAATGAGTCCGTAAATACCCTCTGCCGAGACCATGAGATCTCCGAGTTTCCGGGATCGGCGAACGGCTGCTGAAGTCATAGCGAGGCGCTTCGTGATCGTGTCACCGAGCGTCCCTGATGTTCGAGCACAACAACATGGGTGATCCTTTCCCCGCAAATGCGGGCACGTGCCAAGCCGGTCAGTCTGCCGCGAGCAAGCGTTGTTTCTGTGTTTCGAACTCCTCGGGGGTCAGCACCCCCGCGTCGCGCAGCTGCCCGAGCTTGGTGAGCTGATCGATCATCACCTGCGTGCCACTCTGGGCAGCAGCTGCGGGCGGTGGAGCCTGCGGCATCGGGGCCGGTGGCACCTCGTGCGTCGGTGCCACCGGCTGAGCCCGAGCGGCGTCTTGGGCCGCCCACCTGGTTTGCTGCCGCCGCTGCACATTTCCGACGACACTGGCGGCGACTGCAGCTCTGGCCGCGGTGCGAAGAAGTCCCATGGTGTTGCTCCCTATTCGTTCGGTTCAGCGTTGTCGGTGTCAAGGTCTGCGGCGTCGATGCCGCCGGCCCAGAGTTCACGACCGGCAGCCGCCACAACGCGCCCGGCAAGGCTGGCGAGTGTGCGATCCTCGTAGACCACCACTAGCGCCTGCTCACCCGCTTCAAGATCAGCGACGATCGCTTCAAGATCGTCGGGCTGCAAGAGGTCGGTTTCGATCGCGGCGAGTTCGTCCGGCAACCACCCTCGCGTTGCGGTGCCATCGGCAGCACGGACGAGGATCTCGACATCGAGAATCTCGGCGTGATGCTCAATGGCAAGGCGCCGAAGTTCTGCCGTAGCCGATGAGAGGTCGGCCGCCTCTGGCAGAGCGAATACCGCGAAGTTCAGCGGTCCGGTGTAGTGAGAGTCAGACATAGACGGAGTCCCTTTTGCTTCTTACTTAGTCGTTCGGGGCGAAGTTGTGAGCGAGATCAAGCAGCAAGCGCGCGCCGAAACCGGTCGCACCCTTCGTGCGCCAGGAATCGTCGGCGTCAACCTGCATGGTGCCTGCGATGTCGAGGTGCGCCCAGGGCGTGCCCTGGGCGAAGTGATCGAGAAACAGCGCCGCGGTGATGGTGCCAGCGAACGGACCGCCAAGATTCGAGATATCGGCGATGTCCGAGTCGAGTTGTTTGCGGTACTTACGTACAAGCGGCAACTGCCATACCTGCTCATCGGTCGCCGCCGAGGCTTCGCGTACGGCGCCGATCACCCCGTCGTCGTTGCCAAGCAACGCCGCAACGTGACCTCCAAGCGAGACCAGGGCTGCCCCCGTGAGAGTCGCGATATCGACGATCGCGTCGACGCCCGCTTCGTTTGCGAACGCGAAGGCGTCACTCATTACCAGGCGACCCTCTGCGTCTGTATTCTTCACCTCGATCGTGGTGCCGCCGCGCGCAGTCAGCACATCACCGAGCTTGTAGGAGGTGCCCGAGGGCATATTATCGGTGCACATCAGCCAACCGATCACCTCGGCCTGCACACCCGAATCCCGCAACCCGGTGAACGCGCCGAGCACGGCCGCCGCACCACCCATATCCATCTTCATGAGCAGGTGCATCGGGTCAGACGGCTTCAGGCTGATGCCGCCCGAATCGTACATAATACCCTTGCCGATGAGCCCGAGTTTGCCAGTCGCAGTGCCCTCGGGCCGGTAGCGCAGCACAACCATGCGAGGCTCCTCGGTCGAGCCCTGATTGACTCCGAGCAGGCCGCCGCAACCTAGCTCGATGAGCTGCTGCTTCCCATAGATCTCAACCTCAAAGCCGAAGCGTCCTCCAAGCTCCGTGGCAATCTCGCCCATGTTCACCGCGGTGAGGTGTCCGGGAGGAGTGTTCGCAAGATCTCGGGCGACAACTGCAGCACGCACGCGGACGGTCGCTTCTGCCACTGCTGCCTCCGGGTCAGCCTCGCCGGTAGGCATCTCAAGCGTGAGTTCACCGAGCGGCACGTGTTTCGAAGCTGCCGTCAGCACGGTGTATCGATATCGGGCCAGGAGCGCGCCCTCGGCGAGTGACTGTATCGCCGCTGCGGGCTCAACCCCTGCGATGTCGTCAATGCGCAGGCCAAGAACAGATCGGCGCGCGGCCGCACGAGCCAGCGTTGCCGCGGCATCGCGCAACACGCGATCACTCAAACCCGACCGTTCGCCGAGACCGATGAGGATCTGATCGGCGACACCGATACCGGGCAATACGAGCGAAGTGCCCTCTGTAGCCGAGAAACCGGCGGCCTCGAGATCTGCGCGAGCAAAGCCGAGGCCGCTAGGGAGGTCACCATCGGAGAAGACGCCGATGCCGATCGCTTCGACCTCGGCAGATACCTGCCCGACCCTCACACGCGATGCCTCGAGCTCATCGAGCCCCGGTACCGTCGCTAGGTCGTGCGGTATCAGTTTGTTCGGGCTACGTTCCATCAGTTCTACTCCCTACCTCGTCGTAAGAATTTCGTTGTTTTCTGAGTTTGTCGGCTGGCGCGAGAGCAGACGTTGCTGCCCCGGCTTCAGCCCATTTGCACCGGCGAGCCCGGGCCCCAAGGAATGCCGGTCAAGAACCAGATCACGAAGAGCGCGGTCCAGGCGAGCAGCATCCAGAGCGCGTACGGGATCATCAGGGCGATGATCGTGCCGATCCCGGCGTCCTTCTTGTAGCGCTGCGCCACAGTCACCATGAACGGGAGATAGACCATCAGGGGCGTGAGTACGTTGACTGGCGAGTCGCCGACCCGGTACGCGGCGAGCAGGGTCTGGGGCGCGACATCGAGCGAGGCGAAGATCGGAATAAACACCGGCGCGAAGATCACCCATTTCGGCACCAGGCCAGGCAAGATGAAATCGAGGATCAGGATCACCAAGATGAACGCGAGCAGCAGCACAATCGCCGGCACACTCGCGTGCTGCAGGGCCTCAGCGGCCGAGATCGCCGCGACGGTTGGCAGGTTGGTCCAGTTGAACAGGGCGATAAACTGCGCAATCATCAGGAACATCACCAGCAGCCCGCCAAGGCTGCCGAAGGTCTTCGCGATCGCACCGACGGCGGCTGATCCGCCACGCAGAGTCTTCGCGCCTGCCCCATAGGCGACGCCGCAGACCAGGAAGGCGAGCGAGATAATGAACACCAGGCTCGCCATGAACGGTGAAGTTCCGGCGATATCGCCGTCAGAGGGAGCCCGAAGCGGGGCCCCAGGTGGCAGCGTGAGCGCGAGAATCACGACGACGAATCCCAGCAGCGCGAGGCCCGAGAATTTTAGCCCGCGCGCCTCTGCGTCGTGGTCGATCCCCTCCGAGTCGTCGACAACTGTCAGCTCGGAGCGATCGTAGTCGCCGAGTCGCTTTTCGGTCACAAACATGGTCACGAAGAGTGCGACGAAAGTAAGCAGAAAGGTTGAGAGGATGCCGAAGTAGAGGTTGTGGGTGACCTGGATCGGCTGCATACCGGCCGCCGAGAGCACACCGTTGGTGATCTCGGCGAGCATGCTGTCGCTGGGTGTAATGATGAGGTTTGCCCCGAACGCAGCGCCGACTGCGGCGAACGCACCGGCGAGGCCAGCAAGAGGGTGCCGACCAACCGTCAGGAACGCCGCTGCGGCCAGTGGCACCAGGATCAGGTAGCCAGCGTCGGTAGCAACCGACGAGAGCACGCCGACAAAGAGCAGGATTGCGGCAAGCCAGCGGCGCGGTGCGACTTTGACCACTCGGCGGATCAGCGCACCCATGAGCCCTGCATGCTCGGCCACGCCGACACCTGCCATCGCGATGAGCACCGTCGCCACCACGCTGAACCCGGCGAAGTTGTCTACGAACGAGGTGAAGAAGAACCGCAGCCCATCTACCGAGATCAGGTTCTGCACCGCGAAGGTGCGGGTCTCAACAACGTACTCAGGCACATCGGCGGGCTCGCCTGTCGCGGTGTCGTAGATCTGCCAGTTCGTGCCGAACTGGTCATTGAGCTGGGCGACCTGGCCCGTGTCGACAGGCACGGCGACCTCGTCGGTGACCGAGACCCCTACCCAGTTCAGGATCGCAGAGAGCACCGCAATGAACCCGATCAGGTAGACGAACATGATCGTCGGGTCGGGCACCTTGTTGCCGACCTTCTCGATCCAGTTCAGAAACCCCTTCTGCTGAGGCTGCGGTACTACATCCGACGCTGCTCCCATGACTCTCGCCCCTTGTCTGGTCTCGGGCCTGGTGTTCACATTCTCGCGAAACTTTCAGCCTGGTATGCCTAATGATCCTCTAGATTACCCTCGGCTGACAATCGACACCCTCGATTTCGGGAGTGATTGTCGTCCAGAACACACATTTCGGTCTACGCTCGCTCATATGGAACCGATTGCGACAGTCTTCACCATCTTGGCGGTGGCTGTCGTCGCGTTCATCACCAACCGCATCCCCCTCGGCGTCATCGCAATCGGGGTATCGCTCTCGTTGTTTCTCACCGGAGTCCTCGATCTCGGATCGGCGCTTGCCGGGTTCGGAGATCCAACGGTGTTGTTTATCGCTTCACTATTCGTGATCAGCGAAGCGCTCCAGGCTTCGGGGGTCATCGCCTGGGCCGGCCAGCAGGTTATCGCTCGCGCGGGCACGAAACGCATCCCCCTCGTCATCGTGCTGTGCCTGCTCACCGCTCTGGTTACCGCGCTGATCAGTGTGAACGGGTCAGTCGCCGCGTTTCTTCCCCTGATCGTCGTGGTGGCGATGCGCGCGGGTATCGCACCGTCGCAGATGCTGCTCCCGCTCGCTTTCTCTGCCCACGCCGGATCGATGCTGGCACTCACCGGAACCCCGGTGAACATTCTGGTGTCTGAGGCTGCTGCTGAATCCGGAGCACGGCCGCTCGGGTACTTTGAATTCGCTCTCGTGGGTCTGCCGCTCGTCACCGGAGCTGCACTGATTATCGTGTTTCTCGGGCCACGGTTGCTACCCGTGCGACACGCAGAGGCGGCACCTGTCGATATGCAACGCCTCGCCGAACTGCTGCGCCGCGACTACGACCTCTCCCACAGCGATATTTCAGTGACCGCAAACCGGGGTGTCGCGGAGGTTGTGATCCCGCCCCGTTCCCCACTGATCGGCATGCATGTGTATCCGGGAATGAGCACCCCCAGCGGAGACCTCGTGATCATCGCCGCTCGTCGCGGAGACGAGAGATTGACCGGCCGAAAGACGGCGCTGCGCGCAGGCGATGTGTTGCTACTCGACGGCAGTTGGGACGATCTCAGCCGGCACACCTCAGATGGCCGCGAGGTGCTCGTTGTCGACCGACCCGATCAGCTGCGGCGTAGCGTTCCCCTCGGTTTGGGCGCGAAACGCACACTCGCCGTGACCGCGGTGATGCTCGTGCTGCTCGTCACAGGCGTCGTTCCCGCAGCAGTCGCTGGTCTTCTCGCGGCCTGCTCACTTATCCTCCTCCGAGTTCTCTCCCCGACACAGGCCTATCGCGCAATCTCTTGGACCACCGTTGTACTGGTGGCGGGCATGATCCCGCTCTCGACAGCCTTCCAATCGACCGGCGCGGCGCAGCTCATCGCCGACGGGCTTATGTCGATCGTCGGCGGCTTCGGGCCGACTGCCGCGCTCGCCGCGCTCGTGCTCGTGACCCTGGTACTCGGCCAACTCATTAGCAACACCGCGACGGTGCTCATCATGATCCCCATCGCCGTCGCGCTTGCCGACGGGATGCATGTCTCGGTGCTGCCCTTCCTCATGGGGCTGGCAGTGTCAGGTGCGGCCGCATTCCTCACTCCGGTCGCCACCCCTGCAAACCTCATGGTGATGGAGCCAGGTCGATATCGCTTCGGGGACTACACGAAGTTCGGCCTTCCGTTCATCGCCCTGTTCTTCACCGTCGCGGTGTTCTGGGTGCCGGTCATCTGGCCGTTCCACAGCTGACAAACTCAGGCCTCCGAGGCAATCCGGATTGAGGGATTGCCTCGCCATGCGGTGTGCGAGACAGAGCGCCGGAGAGGGTGACGAGTGGGCGACGCTCTGCAAAATATTCGCCGAAGTATTCGATGAGTCTCGATTCTACACAAGTATTTCTATATAATATTTTCTGTATAAAAATACCCCGCGGCCTCGCCCGTCGGCAACGACGCAAGAGCCAGGGAACACGGAAGCCCCACGCGCCCTCACGCCTCGCACCGAACGGGAGATGCAGTAGACATGTTCAAGAAAATTCTGGTTGCCAATCGTGGCGAGATCGCGATTCGCGCGTTTCGCGCCGCGCACGAGCTCGGCGCACGCACCGTCGCAGTGTTTCCCTACGAGGATCGCAACTCGCTGCACCGACTGAAAGCTGATGAGGCGTATCTAATCGGAGAGGTCGGCCACCCGGTTCGCGCCTACCTCGATGTCGCCGAGATCGTGCGGGTCGCGCGCGAAGCCGGATGCGACGCGATCTACCCCGGCTATGGCTTTCTGTCAGAGAACCCCGATCTCGCAGGGGCGGCTGAGGCCGCGGGAATTCGCTTCATCGGCCCCGGTCGCGTCGCCCTCGAAATGGCAGGCAACAAGGTTGCCGCGAAAGAGCATGCGATCGCCGCGGGTGTGCCCGTGCTCCGCTCTACCGCACCAACGACCGACATCGATGCGCTGCTCGAGGGTGCTCGCGAGATCGGCTACCCGGTATTCGCGAAGGCTGTCGCTGGCGGCGGCGGGCGCGGCATGCGGCGTGTGGAGCGAGAGGAAGACCTGCGCGACGCGCTCGAATCGGCAATGCGTGAGGCCGAGTCGGCATTCGGCGACCCCACGATGTTCATCGAGCAGGCGGTGCTGCGCCCCCGACACATCGAGGTGCAGGTTCTCGCCGACGCCACAGGCGCTACCGTGCACCTATTCGAACGCGATTGCTCGGTGCAGCGCAGGCATCAGAAGGTCGTCGAGATTGCGCCCGCACCGAACCTCTCACAGGCAAAGCGAGACGAGCTCACCCGCGACGCGATCGCGTTTGCGAAGTCGATCGGCTATGAAAATGCCGGTACCGTGGAGTTTCTGCTCGACACCGAGGGCGAGCGAGCCGGCGAGCACGTCTTCATCGAGATGAACCCGCGCATCCAGGTCGAGCACACTGTAACCGAAGAGGTCACCGACGTCGACCTGGTTCGGTCTCAGATGCGGATCGCCGCCGGCGCGACGCTTGCAGAACTCGATCTAACGCAGGATCAAATCGAACTTCGCGGGGCGGCGCTGCAGTGCCGCATCACGACCGAAGACCCCGCAAACGACTTCAGGCCCGACCTCGGCCGAATCACCGCGTACCGCTCGCCGGGCGGCGGCGGGGTGCGCCTCGACGGCGGCACGATCAATGCGGGTGCGCAGATCAGCCCGCACTTCGATTCGATGCTTGCGAAGCTCACGTGCCGCGGCCGCAACTTCGAAGACGCCGTCGTGCGCGCCAGCCGTGCCCTCGCGGAGTTTCGCATTCGTGGCGTCTCAACGAACATTCCATTTTTGCAGGCGGTGCTTGCAGACCCAGATTTTCAGGCGGGCAACGTATCTACCAAGTTCATCGAGGAGCGGCCTGATCTGCTCGAAATGAACAAACCGCAGGATCGCGCAACAAGGCTGCTGCAACACGTTGCGAATGTCACCGTCAACCAGCCGAATGGGCCCCGACCAGGGAGCTTTGACCCGGCGACAAAGCTCCCCCCGATTGACCTCAGTATCCCGGCCCCGGTTGGCCAACGCCAGCGCCTGCTTGAGCTTGGCCCCGAGGCGTACGCGCAGTCTCTGCGAGCCCAGTCGAGCCTCGCGGTCACCGACACCACGTTCCGTGACGCGCACCAGTCGCTGCTCGCGACGCGGGTGCGCACCAAAGATCTGGCCCGCATTGCCCCGCATGTGGCTCGAATGACGCCGCAGCTGTGGTCGGTTGAGGCATGGGGCGGCGCGACCTACGATGTGGCTCTGCGATTTCTCAGCGAGGATCCCTGGGAGCGGCTCGCGGTGCTGCGCGAAGCGCTACCCAACGTGCCGATTCAGATGCTGCTGCGCGGCCAGAATACGGTCGGCTACACGCCGTACCCGAAACAGGTCGCCGAGGCGTTCGTCGCTGAGGCTGCGGCGACCGGCGTCGATGTGTTTCGCATCTTCGACGCGCTCAACGATGTGAAGCAGATGCGGGCGGCAATCGACGCGGTGCGAGCAACCGGCACTACCGTTGCCGAGGTTGCAATGGCATACACCGGCAACCTGCTCTCACCCGCCGAAGACAAGTACACGCTTGACTACTACCTGCACCTCGCAGACGAGATCGTCGCGGCGGGCGCGCACGTGCTCGCGATCAAAGATATGGCGGGGCTGCTGCGCCCGCAGGCTGCCTGGGCGCTGGTCACTGCGCTGCGAGAGCGCTTCGACCTGCCGGTGCACCTGCACACGCACGATACCCCCGGAGGACAGCTCGCTACCCTGCTGGCAGCCTCGGCGGCGGGTGTCGACGCGGTCGATGTCGCCTCAGCTCCGATGTCGGGCACCACGAGCCAGCCGTCGCTGTCGGCGCTCGTCGCGGCACTGGCAGACACCGAGCGCGACACCGGTCTCGATGCCGAGGCGGTGTACGCGCTCGAACCCTACTGGGACTCGGTGCGTGGTCTGTACCGCCCGTTCGAGTCTGGCTTGGCCTCGCCAACGGGTCGCGTCTACTCACACGAGATTCCCGGTGGGCAACTTTCAAATTTGCGGCAGCAGGCCGGCGCGCTCGGCCTCGCCTCAAATTTCGAGAAGATCGAAGACATGTACGCGGCGGCAGATCGAATTCTCGGGCGCATTCCGAAGGTTACCCCGTCGTCGAAAGTCGTTGGCGACCTTGCGCTGCACCTCGCGGCGGTCGATGCCGATCCTTTCGATTTTGAGCAGAACCCGGGCTCGTACGACGTACCCGACTCGGTTGTCGGCTTTCTCGCCGGCGAGCTCGGCGAGATTCCTGGCGGTTGGCCCGAACCGTTCCGGTCGAAAGTGCTCGCGGGCCGCACCGTGAACATCCTTCCCTCCCCCGTCACGGCAGCGGATGAGGCCTTGCTTCGCGGATCGAGCGAGCAGCGTCGGCGTACGCTCAATCGTTTACTCTTCCCTGCCCCGACCGCTCAGTTCGAGAGCACCCGTACGCAGTTCGGCGACCTCTCGGTGCTCGAAACCGCTGACTACCTGTACGGCCTCGTGCCCGGAGACGAGCACGCGATTGACCTCGCAAAAGGTGTGCGCCTCTATGTCGGACTCGAGGCAATCGGAGAGGCAGACGACAAGGGCGTGCGCACCGTCATGGTGCGCGTGAATGGTCAGCTGCGCCAGGTATTCGTCAAGGACGAGTCGATCGAGGTACAGACCGCTGCCGCCGAAAAGGCCGACCGCACGCAGCCCGGCCAGATCGCAGCGCCCTTCTCTGGCAACGTGACCATTCGTGCGGCCGTCGGCGACGCCGTCGATGCCGGCCAACCGATCGCCATGATCGAAGCAATGAAGATGGAAGCGGCGATTACCGCGCCTCTCGCAGGTACGGTGAACCGGCTCGCATTTGCCGGCACACGATCGGTCGATGCAGGCGACCTGATCCTCGTCATCGAGTAAACGCCTGGCGAAACGAGGCAGCCCCGGCATTCCTAAAAGGAATTGCCGGGGCTGTCTCGTTCTCGCCGGGTGCGCGATCGCGCAGCAGCGAATGCCTAGACCGTTTCGCGACGCTGCATCGTGAAGTAGCGAATCTCCTGGTACTCCTCGAGCCCCTCGGAGCTCCCCTCGCGACCGATGCCCGACTGCTTGACACCACCGAAGGGCGCGGCAACGTTCGAGAGCAGGCCGTTGTTGATGCCAACCATGCCGGTCTCGAGCGCTTCAGCAACGTTGAAGGCGCGATCCACGTTCTCGGTGAACACGAAGGCGGCAAGACCGAAGCAGGTGTCGTTCGCTTTGGCGATGGCTTCTTCCTGCGTCTTCACGCGCGTGATCGAGGCGATCGGACCAAAGATCTCGGTTGTTGTGATGTCTGCCGCCACCGGCACGTTGTCGAGCACGGTGGCCTCGAAGAAGTGGCCAGCGCGATCGAGCTTTGTTCCGCCGGTGCGCAGATCTGCCCCCTTGGCCGTCGCATCGGCCACGAGGTGTTGCAGACGTTCGACCGCGCGCCCGTCGACCACTGGGCCGAGCTCGACCTCACGGTTGAGGGGGTTGCCCTGCACGAGGCCTGCCATCTTCTCAGTGAAGCCGGCGATGAAATCGTCGGCGATCCCTTCTTGAATGAACATGCGGTTCGCCGACACGCAAGTTTGGCCGCCGTTGCGCATCTTTGCGAGCATCGCGCCCTCGATTGCCCGGTCGAGGTCTGCGTCATCAAAGACCAGCAGCGGCGCGTTGCCGCCGAGCTCCATCGAGCTCTTCACGATGTTCTTCGCGGCAAGCCGCATGAGCGTCGAGCCCACCGGGGTTGAGCCGGTGAACGAGACCTTGCGCACGCGATCGTCGGTGATCACTGCCTCGCTGAACGCCGAGGCGTTGTTGGTGGTGATGACCTGCACGAGCCCTGCGGGCACGCCTGCCTCTTCGAAGAGCTTCACGGTGAGGTAGGTGGTCAGTGGGGTTAGCGTCGCCGGCTTCACCACGCAACCACAGCCAGCCGCGAGGGCCGGGGCGATCTTTCGGGTGGCCATCGCCATCGGAAAGTTCCAGGGCGTAATCAGCACGGCAAGACCGACCGGGCCACGAGTCGTGACCATCGTTGAACCGCCCTGAGGCGATTCGCGGTAGCTACCGCCCGCGCGCAGCGCCTCTTCGGCGTACCAGCGAACATAGTCGGCTGCGTACTGCACCTCGGCGTACGACTCGGTGATGGTCTTGCCCATCTCGCGGCTCATGATGAGGGCCAGGTCGTCGCGGTTCTCGATGAGCTTGGCGTAGACCGCATGCAGCACATCGGAGCGTTTGCGCGGCGTGGTCTTTGCCCAGGCCCGCCCAGCGGCGTCGGCAAGCGTGACGGCCTCGAGAGCGGTCTCGACCGTGTGGTTCGGGATCGTGGCGATCTCTTCGCCTGTGGCGGGGTCGAGCACAGGGATTGTGCCATCGATACCGGTCAGCAGGCTGCCGGGCACTGCGGCAAGCGCCGCCTTCGAACGGGCGTAGAGTTCGGGGTCGGCTTCTGCGAATGCGGCTTCGTATGCCATGGTGGGGTCCTTTCGAGGCTTGTGTTCAAGAGCGGGCGGCGCTTGGCCGCTCGCGAGAGTCGGGTGAGATCAGGCAGTTTCTGCGGCGAGACGCTCGCGCACGCGGGCCACGAACCAGTCGAAGAGCGGCTGGTGCTCTGGCATCTTCTCGGGGTGCCACTGCACGCTCAGCGCCAACCAGTCATCATCAACCGGCTCGATGGCCTCGATGATGCCATCGGCAGCGCGCGCGACGACACGGAATCCGTCGGCGCAGCGGTCGATCGCCTGGTGATGAATCGAGTTGGTCTTCACGGTTGTGCCGAAGACCTGACCAATGAATCGGCTGTCGGGGCTGATTTCGACGCCGTGCTCGGAGACCGGGGACTCTCCGGGTGCGGCAGGGCCGGGTGTGTGCCGTACCGGTTCTTGCGCAATGTCTTGAATCAGGGTGCCGCCGAATGCGACGTTCAGCAGTTGGTGACCGCGGCAGATCGCGAAGAGCGGGATCCCCCGACGCTTTGCCTCTCTGATGAGTGCAAGGTCGAACGCGTCTGCGGCAGTGGTGAAGCTGCGGCTGCCCCGGTTCTCCTGCCCGTAGAAGGAGGGGTCAACGTCTTCGCCGCCAATCATCACGAGTGCGTCGGCCCCCGCGAGCAGCTGCGCCGCACGCTCTGGAAGGTCTCGGGGAATCTGCAGCACCAACGCCCCAGCGTTCTGCACACGCATCACGTAATCGGTAATGGAGGCTTCGATGTCAAATGAGCCGTAGGGTGCGATGTCCATCGTCTTCCGCCAGGTATTGACGTAGACGATTGGAACCAATTCTTCGTTGATTTGATTCGTCATAGCTGTTATCGTATACCGTACTCGGTGTTTTGTCGCCTACTTTCTTGGCGACAACCGGCACAAAACAGAATTCTCCTCATCTCGTTCGCCGCGATCGTAGAGTCTTCGCCCCGCCGCCGAGATACCAAAAGTGAACAAGGCTGCCGCACCGAAGCGGCATCCCTTGATGAAAGGTGACGATGGTGTCCTCCTCAACAACCGATACGGCGTCGACGCAGACGCTGCGCAGCGGGGCCGTCGGTGCACCCGCGATCGCGTTCTTCGTGATCGCCGCAGCCGCCCCACTGACCTGCGTCATGGGCGTCACTCCCCTGCTCATCGGCTACGGTGTCGGCATCTATGCGCCGCTCATCTACGTCATCATCGGCCTCGCGCTGCTGCTGTTCGCCGTCGGCTACGTCGCGATGAGCCGCCGCATTCGCAATGCCGGATCGATGTACGCGTACATTGCCCAGGGCATTGGGCCCTCGTGGGGCGCCGGAGCATCGTTCGTCGCGCTCGCGGCGTACTTCTGCTCGATCATCACGCTGCTCGGGTTTTTCGGCTTCGTGGCACACACGCTCTTTCTCGATCTGTTTGGGCTTGACATTCCGTGGTACCTGCTCTGCCTCGGTGCCATCATTCTGTGCGTGCTGCTCGGTCGCAGCAACCTCGAACTCGGCGCAAAGGTACTCGGCCTCCTGCTGATTGCGGAGCTCTCGATTCTGCTGATCCTCGCAGTCACGGTGATCTTCACGGGCGGCGCCGAGGGCGTTACCGTCGAATCGTGGAACCCCGCAGGCCTCTTCGGCGGCGGCATTGGAATCAGCCTCGCATTCGCCTACGCCTCATACATCGGCTTCGAACAAACCGCCATCTACTCTGAAGAGGCGAAAGACCCAAAGACCTCGGTCAAGCGCGCAACCATCGGCGCCGTCATCTTCACTTCTGCCTTTTACGCGCTGCTCACCTGGGTGCTCGTGCTCGCCTACGGCAAGAGCGATGCAATGCAGGTCGCGCTCGAAGATCCGGGCAACATGGTCGTGAACGCGGCCCAGGATTACCTCGGCCAGGGCGTGGTCTGGGTGATTCAGATTCTCGTTGTCACCGGCTCATTCGCTGCGATCCTCTCGTTTCACAACGCGATCTCACGCTACTTCTTCTCGCTCGGTCGCGAGAAGGTGCTGCCGAAGTCGCTCGGCTACGTGCGCGAGATCGCGCAGTCACCCCACCGCGGCAGCCTTACCGTCGGCGTGGTCAACACCGTGCTGCTACTCATCCTGTTCGTGCTCGGCGCAGACCCCTACCTCGACATCTTCACCTGGGGTGCCGCGGCCTCGACCGTCGGCTTCGTAGCCCTGCAGACGCTCTGCTCGGTCGCGATCGTCATGTACTTCCGCAGGCACCGCGATGGCGATGAGGGACTGTGGACGACGACGATCGCCCCGGTTCTCGCATCGCTCGTGCTCGGAGCCGGCGTCGTGCTGATCGTCGCAAACTTCGGCAACCTCGTCGGCGGCGAGGTCGGCGCCGCGCCCTATGTTGTTGCGGCCATCTACCTCGCCGTGGGCGTCATCGGCTTTATCGTCGCCGAGGCCATGAAGCGTAAGCGTCGCCAGGAGTGGGCAGCCATCGGCACCGGCCGTATCTCCGTCATCGGCACCGACGAAATGTCGGCCGAGTCGTCGACCGAGCCATCGCGGACCGCCTAACCGAGGTCACATCGCAGCGCGGCGGGCAGAAGTGAAGGCTTCACCCGCCGCGCTCTTGTTTTACATCGAGCACCGGAACGTCAAGGGTCGAGCTCGCGCCTACCACTATTCTGGGAGAAACCAGGATCACCGAAAGTGAACGGCCATTGGCAATACAGAAAATTTCTTTTCAGCGCGAAACACTTGGCGAGGCCGCCTATCGACACCTCTTCGAGGGCTTCCTCAACAAGGAGCTGCGACCCGGCACCCGCTTGCTCATGGATGAACTCGCCGAGCAAATGGGCATCAGCCGCACCCCCGTGCGCGAAGCCCTGCAGCGCCTCGAGCGCGAGGGCGTCATTGAGGCCCACGGCCGTCGAGGCTACGTCGTGTGCGAGACCGACCCCACCGAACTCGATCAGCGCTACCAGGCTCGTGAGGCAATCGAGGGCTACTCCGTCGAGAAGGCCACGGCACTCGGCGGCGGCACCGTCGCCCGCATTCGAGCGCGCTACGATGCCCTGCTGCAACAGCCGCAGACCACGCCAGAAGAGGTCTTCCGGGTCAATCGCGAGTTTCACCGCATGATCATTGAGGAGATCGGCAACGACCACCTCATCGAGGCGTTCGACATGCTCTGGAACCGGGTGCTCACCGCCGACATCTGGGCAGCCATGCTCGACAGCAACGACGTCGTCGGAGACTTCGACCGCGCCCACCGCGACCTCATCGCGGCGATCGAGTCGGGTGACCCTGATCGCGCACGTGAGACCGCTATTTTGCACATTCACGACGGTCGCGTGCTTCACGAACACTGATCGCCCTGCCTGTTTTCGGGGTTTGGCGGCACTTGCCTACCAGCCCTCATTGCGAGACAACACGGTTCCGCCGAAACAACACGAGATTATTGTGTGGTTTCGGCGGAACCGTGTTGTTTCGGTGCGATCGCGAGCCAAGCGGGTTCTGGTTCAGCGAGCGGATCGGCAGAAACCATCGACACATGAATGGCTGAGGCCCCAGATTGCTCCGGGGCCTCAGCCATGTTCAGCACGAATCAGATCGCACCGATGTAGCGGTCTCGCTCAATGTCAGATACTGGAATCGTCACAGCGTCGTATTCGCGCTTCACCGTGTCGATGTAGGTGTCGATCAGGAGCTCCGGGAAACTCTTACGGGCAAGATCTGACGCCTCCAATGCCTCAATCGCGGCGGGCACCGAACGCGGCAGCGGCTTCGCGTTGGGGTCGGTGTAGGCGTTGAGATCGCATCGCGGCCCAGGCTTTACCCCCGTGCGCACCCCGTCCAGGCCGGCTGCGAGCTGGCCCGCGACCGCAAGGTAGAGGTTGCTGGTCGAGCAGGGATCACGCTGCTCAAAGCGATAGCTGCCCTCTGCGTCGATCATGCGAATCGCAACGGTGCGGTTATCGCCGCCCCAGGAGTCGGTGGTGGGGCTGAGCGTGAAGTCCTGGCGCCTCTTGTAATCATTGACGTTCCAAGAGCCGAAGAGCGAAAACTCTGCAATGCGCTTCTGCAGGCCGCCGAGGTAATGCATCGCATATTCCGATGGACCACCGGCGGCCTCGCCAACGCCGTCAAAGAGGTTCTTGCCATCGCGCCACATTGACTGGTGAATGTGCAGGCCGCTGCCACTCTCTTCGTTAAAGGGCTTCGCCATGTACGTCGCTACCAGGCCGTTCTTCGCGGCAAGCTCCTTGACCGCGTTGCGCATAAGGATAGCGTCGTCAGCCGCTTTCAGCGCCTTGTCGTACCGCAGCGTGATTTCGAGCTGCCCGGTGCCGTATTCCTGCATACCTGCTTCGACGGGAAGACCGTAGGCAACGAGCCCATCGATAATGTCGGTGAGCACCTCATCGTAGCGCGACCCGTCGTATACGCCGTAGGTGTTCATCTGCCGAATCAGCGGCTTGTGCGTCTCAGGGTCGAGAAGATAGAACTCCATCTCGAGCGCGATCATCGCATCGACGCCGTCTTTCTCGTACTCCTGCAAGATCGAGATCAACGCGTTTCGCGGGCAGAGCTCAGACGGAGTACCGTCAGGGTTCTCGAGCGAGCAGAAGACCTGGGTGATGCCTGGCCGCCAAGGGACCGGGCGCAGCGTGCTCGCGATGGGTTTGATCACCATGTCAGGGTAACCCTGGTCCATGCCACCGGCGGGTGATTCATCAGGGCACTCGCAGCGCACACCCCAGTACAGGGGTGCACCGGGAATGTGCGATCCCTCGTGGGCAACACGAGGCCACTGTGCCGCTGGCACTTTCTTTCCTCGCAAGACGCCGAAAACGTCAGCGAAGATCATCTCGACGATGCGGGTTCCCTCGGGGAGTTCTATTGCGGACACCAAATCCTCCTTGATTGGTTCAAACCGTGTCGGTACTTCAATGTCCGACTCGTTAACATATACCGTATACCAAATATTATTTCTGCGAAAGAGGAACATCGGACGCGATGCTACTCGCGGCCAGCCCGTTCTCTGCGTTTCGATTGAGCTCACGCGGATAGGCGCCGTCGACTGAGCTCGTCGAAGTGATCGGCGCCTATCCGCGCGATCGCTAGCCCGCGAGTTCGGCTTCGAGCTTCTGTCGCAGCAGTCCGCCCTCGGCACCGCCGTCGACCACCAGGTCTTCACCCGAGATCCAGGATGCCTCGTCCGAAGCGAGAAAAGAGATGGCCGCGGCGATCTCTTCGGGGCGGCCGTGACGCCCCGCGAACTCCTTCAGCGGGTCGAGCTGATCTTCACCGATCGAGTCGTAGAAATCTTGCAACAGCGGCGTCTCGGTAGGCCCTGGGCTCACCGTGTTCATGCGCATGCCCTGCACGAGCTGCCGCGACGAAATCATGGTCCACACGATCACGGTCGCCTTCGCAAGGTTGTACGCCTCGAACGACTCCTGCCCCTCCGGCAAGAAGGGGGCGACATTGACTCGCGCTTCCTCGAGCGTCTGCGAACGCAGCAGCGCCTTGACGCCCTCGATGCGCTTGCGCCATTCGAAGCCGACCGTCGAGGCGATGGTCACGACATTCGACTCCATCCGCATTCGCTTCACCGCGTGCTCGGCGAATCGACGCATGCCGAGAAAGTTGACGGCCAGCGCCGCATCCACGCCACTCTTGCCCGAAATGCCGGCGGCATTCACCAGCACGTCGATGGTTTCGGGCAACTCATTGACTGCTGCGTCGATGGCTGCCGGATCCATCAGATCTACGATCACGGTCGGCACATCGCGCGGCGACGGGTTTCGATCTACCACGACCACCCGGTCACCATCGTCCAGAAACCGCTCGACTACCTTGTCGCCAATGCCAGATGCGCCGCCGGTGATGACGACAGTTCTTCCACTCATACTGCTCTTCCGTTTCTTCTTTAAGATGACGACAGCGCTACGCTGCGCCGAATGGGGTGGGTGGATCAGCTAGTGCGGATCCACCGCAAACATCAACTCGGGTCGATGAGCACCGACTTGCTCTTCGTGTACTCAAGCACGCTCTCGCGCCCGAGTTCGCGACTGTTGCCCGAGAGGTGGTGCCCACCGAAGCTGATGCCGGGGTCGAGCTTGCCCACTGTGTTCACCCAGACGAGGCCGCCGCGCAGTCGCTGGGTGAGCCGGTGAGCACGCGAGAGATCGCGCGTCCAGATCGCAGCCGCGAGATCATACTCTGAGGTGTTCGCGAGCCGCAGCGCCTCCTCCTCGTCGCGGAAGGTGATGACCGACAGCACCGGGCCGAAGATCTCCTCGCGCGCGACCCGCATGTCGTTGTCGACTCCCGCGACAATGGTCGGTTGCATATAGAAGCCCTCCGTGCCAACAGCCTCGCCGCCGACGGCGATCTCTCCGCCCTCTTCTCGCGCGATATCGACGTAACTGCGCACCGTGTCGAGTTGCTTCTCCGAGACGAGCGGCCCCAGGGTTGTCGCTTCGTCGAGCGGATCGCCGAGCGTGAGCTTCGCGGTCTCTTCTGCGAGCAACTGCAGCATCTCTTGCTCAATACTCTCGTGCACGAACAGGCGCGTGGGGGCTATGCAGACCTGGCCGGCGTTCTCCCAAATGGCGTCGGCAGACCCGGCCGCGGCTTTGCGCAGGTCGGCGTCAGGAAAGACGATGTTCGCCGTCTTCCCGCCAAGCTCGACACTCACTTTCTTCATCTGCGGGCTCGCGACCTCGAGAATTCGCTTGCCCACGGGCGATGACCCGGTGAACGAGACCTTTCGCACCAGCTCATGACTGAGCAGGGCCTCGCCGACCACCCGGCCGGCACCGGTCACGACGTTCAGCACGCCGTCTGGCAGGCCGACCTCACGGGCGAGATCGGCAAGGTACAGAGTGGTGTACGACGAGATCTCGGCCGGCTTCATTACGACGGTGTTACCCGCGGCAAGGGCCGGGCCGATCTTGTGCGCGGCCATCACGACGGGAAAATTCCATGGTGTGATCGCCGCGCAGACGCCGATCGGCTGGCGCAGGGTCATTCCAAAGAAGGGACTGCGCACCGGGTTGATATCGCCCTCGATCTTCGTGGGCCAGCCGCCGTAGTAGCGGAAGGTGAGCGAGACTCCCCCGATGTCGTCCCGCGCCTGCACAATGGGTTTACCCATATCGAGCGATTCGAGCTCAGCGAGGGTCTCGAGGTGCTCATCGACCGCATCGGCAAGGTCAAAGAGATATTGCGCGCGCCTGGCCGGGCTGATGTCGCGCCACTCGGGGCTCTCGAGCGCTGCCGCGGCCGCGGTCACGGCAACATCGACATCTTCGACCGTCGCCGCGGCGATACGGCCGAGCACGCGCCCCGTTGCCGGGTCAATCGATTCGAAGGTCGCCCCATTTTTCGCCTGCTGATCCCAGGCTCCGCCGATGCGCAGGCCCTGCACCCGATCGATGAAGGCGAGCGTGCGTTCGCCAATCGGGCGGCAGTGGCCGCGATAGGCGTCGGCACCGGTGCCTGACTCTGCCATGTTCTGCTCTCCCATTGCCTTCGACGCCTACGCGGCGATCTTGTTCATACGAATGGGCAAACGCTTTAGGCCGTGCGTCAGATTCGAACGCAGGCGCTTCACCTCACCGGCAAGCTCGAAGCTCTCAACCTGCTCGATCTGGTGCTGCAGCAGCACCTTCAGCTCGAGACGCGCAAGCGAGTTACCGAGGCAACGATGCGCGCCGCCACCGCCGAAGGCGAGGTGGAAATTGGGCTTACGCTCAATGTCAAAGGTGTGGGGATTCGTGAAGACGCGCTCATCGTAGTTCGCCGAGGCGTACCAAATTGCGACTTTGTCACCGGCCTCGAGTTTTTTACCGTGCATCTCGGTATCCTGCGTGACCGTGCGACGGAAATGGTGGATCGGCGTGGCCCAGCGCAGAATCTCTTCGACCGCGCTGTCTACGAGCTGCGGATTCTCGCGCAGCTTCGTCCACTGATCTGGAAAGTCACAGAACGCCTTCGCCGCGTGCGAGAACGCCATGCGGGTTGTTTCATTGCCTGCGATCACGAGCAGCGAGAAGAAGTTCGCGAGCTCGTGCGGGGTGAGCTTGCGTCCGTCGACCTCGCTCGTGATCAACAGTGAGAAGACGTCGTGGCCGAGATCCTTTTCACGACCGATGCGAAGCTTGTCGCCGTACTCCCACAGCTCTCGACCGGCGGGACTCGAGAACTGGTACTTGCTGTTCTCGGCGAGCACCTCAGGGGTGAGGGCAGTGCGCGGGGCATGGTCCGGGTCAGAACTTGCGATCATCTCGTCGCCAAGCTCCATGATGTAGTGCGCCTCACTGTCGGGCACATCGAGCAGCGCCGCGAGCACGCGCACGGGAATCTCAGAGGAGATCTTCGAGACGTACTCGATCTCCCCTTCTTCGGCAAGGGCCGCCGTGAATGTCTCGCTCACGATGGTCTCGACTCGCTCGTCCCAGTTGCGACGCACGATGCCCGGGTTGAAGCTGGGCGCGAGGATCTTGCGATACCCGGTGTGCAGGGGTGGATCGGTGTCGATCATGGTGCGGCGTCCCTGCAGATCGGCCTCGGGAATGTCCTCGAGGGTGGTGCCGCCCTTCTCTGATGAGAAGGTGCCCGTGTCGCGGCTCAGCGCAACGACGTCCTCGTATCGCGTAAACGACCAGAAACCGCGGCTGCCGTCCCCCGGTTCCGTCCAGTGCGCGGGGTCTTCATCGCGGAGAGTTTTGAAGAACTCGTGGGGAACCGAACCCTCAAACGCGAGCGAAGAGAGCAGGTGGTCATTCTCGTGACCTACAGACATGGTGAATCCTTTCGATGTGTGTTGCGCGGCAACCCTGCCGCGGGAAGAGCGAGCGACGCCCGGTATCAGACCAGTTGGGCTTTGAGGTCTGCGAGCACGCCAGGCACCCATGCCAGGGCGAGCTCGGTGCCGTCGTCGATTGACGAGGCATCGTGGCGGCCGTACTCACCTATGCGAGTGGCGCCCAGCTCGGTGAGCTTGCGGTCGATGATCTCGCTGCCCTGGCTGTACGTTTCAGCGTAGAACGAGTCGCCGAGACCGAACATCGCGTAGCGTACACCCGAGAGATCGGGTGCTTTCGCCTCGAGCTCGGCGAGAAAAGGGATCGCCGTGTGGGGCAGTTCACCTTCGCCGTGAGTTGAACAGATAATGAGGTAGGCGTGCACATCGGGATCGACGTTTGTCGGGTCGGTGTTGGCGAGATCGCCGAGCTCGGCCTCGTACAGTTCGCTCGTCAGATAGTCAACGAGATCTTGCGCGATGAACTCGGAGTTGCCCGATTCTGTGCCATACAGAACGCTGAATTTCATGAAGGTACCTCGTTTCGAAGTGCTGGGGTGATGTTTAGGCTGCCGTCGCGCCCTGGCGGGCGACCTCGAGCATCTGGACGGTAGTGGGAAGCTTGCTGCGGGTGCGGCCTGTCGCCGCGTGCTCGCATTCGTGGCGGTCAACGCGCAGCCAGTCTTCGTAGCTGACGGCGAGGGCGCGCGCGCGGCTGGGCAGAATCGGTGCCTCTGCCGCAATGTCTGCGCGCGGGATGGCTCCGCTCTCAAGATCGGCGACAATCTCGGCGGCAACAGCAACGGCGTCGGCGCGGTTCTCAGGAATGGTGCCCTGGGGGCCGCGGCGAAGCCAGCCGACGCGGTACAGACCGGGCTCGACCCTGCATGATCCACCGTCTGCCCGGGTACCGCCAATGTCTGGGCTGTGCGCATCAGCGCCAAAGCCGATCGCAGAGACAACGCTATCGACGGCGTAGTCTTGCGTTCCGCCGGCGCTCAGCGCGACCCGCAGCCCGACAACCCGCTCTTCGCCGAGCACCTCTTGCGGTGCGGCACCGAAGTGCAGGCGCAATTCGATACGTGGCCCGGCGGCATCTGCGGCGAGCTGAGCGAGCTCGCGCAGCGCCTCGACCCGTGACTTTTGCACGCGATCTTCGATCTGCTCGAGCGGGGTCGCGGTGTCTCCATGCAGCGACACGACGAGGCCCGAGATCTGACCGAGCTCGCGAATCATCTGCGCGTCGCATTTGGCCAGCTCAATTGCTGAACGGGAGAAGACATCGATGCGCGTGACGGGTGCCCGATGGTAGGCGGCGAGTGCAGCGTCGTTGATGTCGCTGCCTTCGAAATCAGCGGCCTCCTTGGCAAGAAAGCGAATGATATCTACGGCCACGTTGCCGAGCCCAACGATAGCCACGCGATCACCGAGCGTCGCGGTGAGCGCGATCGCATCGGCATCATCGGGGTGGCTGTTCAGCACGCGAGTGAGGGCACCGGACCCGATGACCCCTGGCAGCCCTTCACCAGGCACACCGAGCGCACGATCGGCGGCGAGCCCCGTGGCAAAAACCACTGCGTCGACACGATCGCGAAGCTCGGCGAGAGTCACACTGCCGGCGCCGCTCTGGATCTCGGCGTTCACTGCTGCCGTGGTTACGCTCACATTGCCAGCAAACTCAACACCCTCACGGCTGAAGATGCGGTCGAACTGGCGGGTGATGTTCTTCGTGCTCTGATGGTCAGAGGCCACGCCGTAGCGCACAAGACCGAAGGGGCATGGCAATCGGTCGATGACCACGATGCGCGCGGTGGGCAGGGAGCGCCGCAGCGCCCCGGCGATAAAGCACCCGCTGGGGCCCGCGCCGACAACGGCGATACGCAGAGGCCGCTCCGCTCCGCTCAATTCGACTGTGTTGTCGCTCATGCCACCACTCCTTTATGGGATACCGTATACGCTACATCATAGTGGAGCGTCCCACAAGTGGGCGTTGCCACGGGTTACCCACGGCAAGCGTGCCCCTCATTGCAAGCAGGCCCTCCGCAGCAAACAAACCCTCCACAGCAAGCGTGCCCCTCACAGCGGAGCACCCTCACTCGGCTTGGTTATGCTCCCCCAGGCGCGGTACCCGCCCCGGCTTCGCATGGGCACCATCGAACAGCAGCGGCAGACGCGGCAGCGACAGCCTGGACCCGTCTTCCAAGACGGCCACCGAATTCTCCACCGGCACGAACATTTCTCGGTGCGCGAGCTGGGGGTGTGCCCGCACCTCAGCGATGTCATGCACCGCCCCGACAGGCTGCCCCGCGCGGCGCAATATCGCCGCCGCCTCGTCGCGCGTCAGCTCGGCCGCCCAGGCTTCGAAAATCGGGATCACCAGGTCGTGCATACGGTCGGCCCGCTTGAGCACAGTGTCGAGTTCAGGGTGCCGCACCAGATCCGGGTCACCCATCGCCTCAGCACAACGACGCCACATCTCATCGGTGGGAATCACAATCGAGAGCCACCGGCCATCGCCCGCGCGAAACATACCGACCGGGCTGAACCGGTCGATACCCCGAGTCGGCGTCGCCCCCGTGAACTCGTGCAGTGTGAGGGGGCGCTCAAGAAATGCTGCGGTGATATCGAGCATTGCGGCGTCAACCAGGCTGCCCTCGCCTGTGCGCGCACGCTGCACGAGCGCCATGAGGATTCCGACCGTCGAATATACGGCGGTCAGCATGTCGGTTGTTCCCATTGGCGCAAGCGTGGGCGGGCCGTCGGCCTCACCAATGAGGCTCCCGAGACCGGCCATGCCCTGGATCACGCTGTCGAAAGCCGGCCAGCCTGCGACCTCACCACCAGTGCCGCCAAACCCGGTGATCTCGCAGATGACCAACCCGGGGTATCTGCGGCGCAGCTCAGACGGTGCCAGCCCCATGCGGCCAAGGGCACCCGGGCGCAGGTTGCAGACAAGCACGTCAGCCTCACCGATCAGGCGTTCAAGCGCCGACACACCTTCGGGTGTGTCCAGTGCGAGCTCGACCGATCGCTTGCCACGGTTGTAGGACGCAAAACCCCCGCTGAGGCGATCTTCGCCCTCGCCGATCACAGGAGCATAGCTGCGACGCGGGTCTCCCACCCCTGGCCGCTCAATCTTCGTAACCTCGGCACCGGCGTCGGCCAGCATCGATGTGCAATAGGGGCCCGCGATGAACTGCTCAAGCGAGACCACCCGAATGCCCTGCAGCAACGTCAACCCTGACATGCATGCCTCCTGCTATGAATTGTCGGCTGCGGTGAATGACTAGCCGTTATGCGCGCTGTCTACCCTCGAAGTAATCGGCGAGCTTCTCGCCCGCGTTGCGGATGTGCTGCGCCATCGCCGCACGGGCTGCCTCGGCGTCTCGCCGCACGATCGCGTCGCACACGACTGAATGATCGGCGGCGGTCGTCTCTGGCCAGCCTGCGATTTGTGCATAGAAAGAGCTCGGCACGTACTTCACGAAATTGCCGAGCGCCCAGCGCAGACGTTCTGACCCCGATGCAAGATAGACCATTCGGTGAAACTCATCGTTCAGGCGATCGAGCCGCTCGGTGTCTCCCCGCTCGGCAGCGAGCATCAGCTGCGCCTGGTTTTCAGTCAGGGCGGCAAGCGCCACATCGTCAATCTTCGCCGCCGCGCGCGCAGTAAGCTCGCCTGCGACCAGCGCATGAGCCTCGAAGATATCGCGAATGTCATCAGCCACGAGCGGGCGCACGGTGAAACCGCGTCGCGGAATCAGGTCGAGAAATCCTTCGGCCCTGAGCGCATGCAGCGCCTCGCGCACCGGCGTAGCAGAGACGTCGAGCGCCTCACCAACGGCCTCGGCGCGCACCGATGCACCGGGGGCAAACTCACCGGCCATGATCGATTGGCGCAGGTGCGATGCGACCTCGTCGCTGAGCTGACGTCGAAGCATAATGTTCCTCCTGCGAAGCACCGACCCACGCGCGCTTCGCCCTCAGGATCGGAATACCGATTCCGTTCACTCCATATTCTATTGGCGCGGCGACGAAGTTCTTGTTGAATCGTGCTTTCTATATTATATTGCAAATACCGAAATGGTGTCGGGCGCCTGTTCCAAAAACCAGCCCTCCCCTCCTCATCCAATAGTTAGGACGCAGCAATGACTCATCTCAACGAAGAAGAGAGCTTCCTGGTCGAAACCGTACGCGCCTTCATCGATCGCGAAGTCAAGCCGACGGTACGCGAGGTTGAGCACGCGAATGAGTACCCCGAGCGCTGGATCGAGCAGATGAAAGAGATCGGCATCTACGGCCTGGCTGTACCCGAGGAGTACGGCGGAATGCCGGTCTCGATGCCGTGCTACGCGCAGGTCTCAGAAGAACTCGCCCGCGGCTGGATGACCCTCACCGGCGCGATGGGTGGCCACACCGTCGTGGCGAAGCTGCTCACCGAATACGGCACCGAAGAGCAAAAGCAGAAGTACCTCCCCCGCATGGCAACCGGCGAGCTGCGCGCCACCATGGCGCTCACCGAGCCCGGCGGCGGCTCCGACCTGCAGGCCATGAGCACGACCGCCCGCACCGAAGGCGAAGACCTCGTGATCAACGGCTCGAAGATGTGGATCACGAACGCACGCCGCTCGGGACTCATCGCGCTGCTCTGCAAGACCGACCCCACCGCCGAGCCTCGGCACCGCGGCATCTCGATCGTGCTGGTCGAGCCCGGCCCCGGGTTCGAGGTGTCGAAAGATCTGCCGAAGCTCGGCTACAAGGGCGTCGAGACCTGTGAGCTACTCTTCACCGACTACCGCACCCCCGCCGCACAGATTCTTGGCGCGGTCCCCGGCAAGGGCTTCTCACAGATGATGCGCGGCCTCGAGACCGGCCGCATCAATGTCGCCGCCCGCGCGCTCGGCGTCGCCTCGGCGGCGCTCGAAGACGCGCTCAAGTATGCGCAGCAGCGCGAGAGCTTTGGCAAGCCGATCTGGAAGCATCAGGCGATCGGGCACTACCTAGCAAACATGGCGACGAAGCTCACCGCGGCCCGCCAGCTCACGCGACTTGCCGCCGAGAAGTACGACAGCGGCGAGCGCGCAGACATGGAAGCAGGAATGGCAAAGCTGTTCGCCTCCGAGACCGCAATGGAGATCGCACTCGACGCGGTGCGCATTCACGGCGGCTACGGCTACTCGACAGAGTTCGATGTCGAGCGGTACTTCCGTGACGCGCCGCTCATGATCGTCGGCGAGGGCACGAACGAGATTCAGCGCAACGTCATCGCTGCGCAGCTGGTCTCGCGTGGCGGCATCTAGAAGGGCTATCTCATGTCAGTGCTCCCCCTCGAAGGCATCACCGTTGTATCGATCGAACAGGCGGTTGCTGCGCCGTTCGCCACCCGGCAGCTCGCCGATCTTGGTGCGCGAGTCATCAAGGTCGAACGCGACTCCGGCGATTTCGCTCGCAACTACGACACCACGGTCGACGGCGAGGCGAGCTATTTCGTCTGGCTCAACCGCGGCAAAGAGTCGGTCGTGCTCGATCTCAAGGCCGAGGCCGACCAGCAGGTGCTGCGCACCATGCTCAGCCGGGCCGACGTGTTTGTCGAGAACCTCGCCCCGGGGGCAGTCGCCCGGCTTGGGTTCACCACCGAGGTGCTCAAAGAGATCAACCCGCGCCTCATCAGCGTCTCGATCTCTGGGTTCGGCGAGGGTGGACCGTACGCCCGCAAGAAAGCCTACGACCTTATTATTCAGTGCGAGGCGGGTTTGCTCTCGCTGACCGGCACCGAAGAGGATCCCGCGAAGGTAGGCGTGTCGATCGCCGACATCGCGGCCGGCATGTACGCCTATTCGGGCACCCTCGCAGCGCTGCTGCAGCGCGCGAGAACCGGCGAGGGCACTCACGTGGCAGTGAGCATGCTCGAGGCGCTTGGCGAGTGGATGCAGCAGACGTATCTCTACGCCGAATACTCGGGTACTGCCCCGAAGCGATCGGGCGCCGCGCACGCGAGCATCGCCCCCTACGGCCCGTTCGAGGTTTCTGACGGGGTCGTCTTTCTCGGTCTGCAGAACGAGCGCGAGTGGGCGCTCTTCTGCGACCACGTGCTCAAGAACCCGGAGTTGAAAGGCGACGCACTGTATTCGACGAACTCGCTGCGCGTTGCCAATCGCGAACAGCTCGGCGCCCTCATCACGGCGCAGTTTCAGGGGCGCACCGTCGCCGAGGTGCAGGGCCTGCTCGACGAGGTCGGCATCGCAAACGCGCAGATGCGTACCATGGCCGAGTTCTCGGCGCACCCGCAGCTCGCGGCACGCGATCGCTGGCGGACCGTCGCCACCCCGTCGGGCACGGCGCGGGTCGCGCTGCCACCCGTCACGCTCGGCGTCGAGCCACCGATGGCCCCGGTGCCCGCGCTCGGCGAACACACCGAGCGCATTCTGCGCGAGTTCGCCTCGTAACTAGAGTTCAACACTCGAGGATCCCCTCGACCAGTTGAAATGCCCTCCCCTGCCGGGAGGGCATTTCAACGATTGCGAGCGGGGCTAGCGCACGCGATAGTACAACCAGTTATCGCACCTGGGCAAGAATTCGCTCGGCGCGCTCGCGCACCGGCTTGTCGACCATCTGCCCGTCGACCTGGGCCGCCCCGTCGGTAGCGGCCGCTGCTGCGACCACCCGGCGAGCCCACTCGACACGCTCGGGCGCTGGCAAGAACCCCGCATGGATCGCCGGCAGCTGCCCTGGATGGATGCTGAGCTGAGCGGTTGCGCCGATCCCACGTAGACGAACTGCCTCTCGCTCGACGGCGGCGACATCGGCGATCTCGAAAGTCGGCGAGGCAATGGGGGCGGCGAGCCCGGCGAGGCGAGACTCGATGACGAGCTGCGCGTAGACCCAGTCCACCGTCGCAGAGACGATCTCGACGTCGAGATCGAAAGAGAGGTCGGCGGCACCGACCGCGAACCGCGACAGGCCCGGCACAGCGGCAATCTCGCGCGCCGCTGCGACCCCTCGCGCGCTCTCGATGAGCGCGACGACCTCGGGGGCGCGCTGCCCACCCTGCACCGCCTCGACAACCCGCTGCAGGTCGTGCGCAAGCTCGGCCTTCGGCAGAAACACGCCGGCAAGCGAGGCTCGCGCCACCTCAGACAGCTGCGCAAGGGCGGCGAGGTCGCGCTCGAACCACTGCGAGTCTGCGGCGTTGATGCGCACGTGCACCGCGCGGATCGCGCCAGCTTCGAGGGCCGTCAGGAGGTGCTGCAGAGCGGCATCTTTTTCTTCCGAGGGCACCGCGTCTTCAAGGTCGATGATCACCGCGTCGGCGGGGCTCGCGAGCGCCTTCTCGAAGCGATCTGGGCGCGAAGCGGGCACGAACAGATAAGAGATTGCTGCGGCTTGCGCCGCGGAGTTGTCGGCCATCAAGGCCCCTTTCGTGGTGGTCGAGTTTTGAATATATAAAATATTTAGCGTATCGCGCAAGGCCTCGGGCCTCAAGAGGTTCCCGCGCATTCGGGCGGCTAAGGCAACTCAAGCCCACGACTGGACCACTGCGGCACCGAGATCCCACGTGGCGCACTATTCGTCGACTGGTGCCCACAGGCGAGGGTCTACCGTCGACCCGTGCGAAATCGAGGTGACGGTGGCCACCCCCAGCGACCCAATCCGGTCAAAGATCGCGGCACTCGCAGAGAGCACCCCCTGCCCCGTCGAGACGTGAGTCGCCAGCAACCCGATGCCATCACCCGCAGGCGCTCGCGCGAGGCTCAGCGTCGCATCCGTGTTGATGAATTGAATGCCGGCCAGACCCCAACTCGCGATCGCATTCAGGCTGTCGACCGCGAACCCGGCGAGCAGCGCCCCGCCAACTTGCTCGCCCTCTACGAGCTCGAGCGGACGAAGCGGCGAACCACCAACCCAGACGGCTTTGCGCGCTGCACCGTCAACGCGGCTGCCATGCGCGACCCAGCCGCTCGCGTCCGTAAAAAACTGGCGATGGTTGCGGTCGCCCGTTTGACCGGGGCTCGGCGGCGCAACCGGCAGTGCCGGGGCCCAGACCTTACCGGTCGACTGCTGCGCCTCGGCAACAAAGTACAGTTGCGCCCGCGCGGTCTCGCGACCGCCTTGTTCAATACTCACGTCGATGAGAGTCAGGCTGCGCCCCCGCTTAACGACGCGAGCAGTTGCCCGACTAGCAACCAGCTTGCTCACCGAGTGCAGGTCGTATGCCGCGCGAACGAGCCGCCTGTCGCCGTCCAGCTCACGCGCCACGTCGAGGCCGCAATGCGTCAGCAGGCCCGTCACCGCAGAGCCCGTCAGCTGATCAGCCCGCCAGCCGGAGTGACTATGCGTTCGCGGTAGATACTCGTCCCCCGACCGCGCGAAGTACGCGGGCGACCAGGTCTCAGCACTCCGAAGTTCGCTCACACCACTTGCCTTCCTCAATCAGTCACCGTGTCTCGCGTTGAAGTGACGCACCAGACCGCATCACTCTTCACGCGATCGCCGCTCCCGCTCGCTCGCCCCTTCCGTAATGCTATATAATATTTTCTACTCATGCACGCCCATGAGTGCCCGCCCAACGAGGAGCCGCAGAGATGACCACGAACCCCAGCACCGCCGCCGACTTCTCGGCATGGGTCGGACGCACCGAATTCCTCAACGATGTGGCCTCCCGATCGGCTGCAGTTGGCCTCGCCGCCGTGCTTGACCGGCCAATTGCGCTGGCCGCCGTCGACGCCGCACCACTCTTTCCCCTGGGCCACTGGCTGCAGTTTCTTCCGTCGGCACCGATGAGCGAGCTTGGCGTCGATGGCCACCCGAAGCTCGGCGGATTCATGCCACAGCTAGATCTGCCGCGCCGCATGTGGGCAGGCAGCACTATCGACTTTCACGCGCCGATCGCCGTCGGGCAACGACTCGAACGCATCACGACGATCGAGTCGATCACACCGAAGCACGGCTCGAGCGGGCGTCTCTGCTTCGTCGTGCTTCGCCACGACGTCAGCGCAGATGGCGTGCACGCACTCACTGATCGACAGACCATCGTCTATCGAGAGGCGGTCGAGGTTGATCCCACTGCCGAGCCTCCCCGCAGGGCCGTACAAGGCAACCCCGCCGCGACTGAGGGGTGGGATTGGGTAGTAGATCAGCAGCCCGTCGAGACCACACTGTTTCGCTATTCGGCGCTGACCTTCAACACCCATCGGATTCACTACGACCTGCCCTACGCGACCAAGGCCGAGGGATACCCTGGGCTCGTTGTACACGGACCACTGATGGCGACGTACCTCGTCGACGGCTTCCTGCGCACACACAGCGGTGCCGAGCTGACGCGCTTCGAGTTCAGCGCACGGGCACCGATGTTCGCTGGCGAGTTGCTGCACATCGTTGGCCGCGCCGAGGGCGCCGGGCAGCAGGCCCTTGCAGTGCTCGGTGCGGACGGCACACCCGCCGTGACCGCCAAGATTGCCTACCGCTAACCGATTTCAGGCCCGAGCGCTCCGCTCAGCAGCCGGGGCGCGGGATAGCATGAAGCGTGCGCACAAGCCCACTGCCAGAATTGCCCTGCTCGGCGATGATCGAGGCCACACGAGTCACCGTGAACTGAATGCCTTGATCCCCCGCCTGGGTGACGAATGCGGCGCACTCGCCGAGTGGCTGCCCTCCGATTCCGCTTTCGACGTACGCGAATACGACCGCGTCTGGTTGGTTCCGGGATCGCCCTACGCCTCCGACAAAGCGGTCTACGAGGCATTGACGACCGTGCGCGAGCAGAAGATTCCGTTCTTGGGCACCTGCGGCGGCATGCAGTACGCCGTGATCGAGTACCTGCGCAACGTCATCGGCTCGTCCGCCTCGCATGCCGAGTCAGATGGTGAGGCCGAAGACAACGCGGTTGAAGCGCTCGCCTGCTCACTGTACGGCGAGAAACGATTGGTCATACCGACAGAGGGCACCCGCTTTCACACATGGTGCCCCGAACCCTTTGCCGGGATGCACTTCTGCAATTTCGCACCGAGCGAAGCGGCGATCACAACACTCGAGGCCGCAGGCGTGGTTGTCGGTGCCCGAGCCGAAGACGCGGGTGCTGAGGTGCTGGAGTTTCCTGGCGATGCGTTTTTTGTCGCCAGCATGTTTCAGCCCCATATCGGAGCAAGCGCGGGATCGCCCATTCACCCTCTGATTCGCGCGTTTGTCGCTTCAGCGACTCGAGAGGCGTAGCCAACGTCATGTATCGCACCTTTCCCAGGGAACACCGACCATCAGTTTTCATGAGAAATCGGTAATCGACACATTAGTGTCGTGTTTCCCCCGAGTCTGCCGTTTCAGGTTCGGGTGCGGGTGCGGGATCAGCCTACGCTAGTGGCATGACCAACCCCGATGCGCAAGCGGCTCGCCCGCCCGCGAACTGCACAGTGCGCCGAGCAACTGCTGACGACGCCGCCGCGATCCTCACGATATTTGACGAGGTGATCGAGTGGTTCGTAAGCATCGGCAACATCGAACAGTGGGGCACGGAGCCATGGTCGACGCAGCCGCGTCGGATCGAGGTGGTGACCGAGGCGTGCAGGCTGCCCGAGGCTTGGGTCGCTGAGCACCCGGAGCTTGGCGTCTGCGGGGCGATCGTACTTGGCGAGGCGATGCCGTACGTGCCTTCGCCAGACCGCCCCGAATTCTATGTACGCATGCTGATCGCGTCGCGCGCCCCACAAGCGCGCGGGGTGGGGCGCATGCTCATGAGCCTCGCCGATTCGCGGGCCGCAGGCGCCGGGGTCGAGCAATTACGCGTCGACTGCTACGCCGGTGGTTCGGGCGCGCTCATCGAGTTTTACGAGTCGTGGGGATACCTGCGCACGGGTACCTTTGACGTCGACGGCTGGCCTGGGCAGGTGCTCGTGCGCCCGCTTGCGAGCGAAGGCGGCGCTACAGAGTGAGGGCGAAGCCCGCCACCATCACCACAAGCAACCCGACTGCCACGAGCAGCCCACAGCCACAGCCGATTCCGATGATCGCGCCATAGCCGAAGCGTGAAACAGGGCTGCCCGAAGCGCGCATCGCTGCGAGAAACTCCGGGCCTCCTGCGGCATAGAACTTCTGTGCGGCACCGGCCTGGTTTATCCCACGGCCGAGCACGCCCGCGCTCTCAAGCAGAGAGTTGCCGGCAATGCCGCCCGCGACATCCACAGCGAGCAGGCCTGGCACACGTCTCGCCGCGTCCACGTCGGCGAGAATCGGAAAGCTTTGCCCGTTTGCAACCAGCGTGATGCGCTGCGACGCCGACTTCACGGTGACGTAGGGAGCGGGCAGACTAAAGCGCTGCCCCCAGCCGGTCGGCCCCAGCACCCAGAACGTGACGTACCCCTGATCAACCATCGCTTGCGCGGGATACCAGGCACCAGTAGCGGTATCGCCGTAGGTTCCAGTGAATGTGGCTCGGGGGTACGCGGGGGGCATAGTCACACTGCGAGTCCACTGACCGGCAGAGACACCGCTCTCATTCTTCGAGCAGAAGGTAGACGGCCAAACGGTATCTCTGAGTTGCAGCACCCGGCCAGCCTCGACACGAGCCGCCCGAATGATCATTGTTGACGGCGGTTGCGATATTCTGCGCGGGTACGTGGTTGCGGCATTTGGTGCAGCAGCCGCTGCCGATTTGCACAGACCAGGCCTCTTCGCGCCAGCGCACCTCGACCGCCCGGCCGTGCACAAACACTGATCACACCCAGAACACACTCTTCTACTAGAAAGAATTGAGACGACATGTCTGACCACACCCCGGTAGGTCCCATAGACGCGAGCCTTACCCCCCGCTACGCGGGCCTCGCAACCTTCGCGAAGCTCCCCCGCATTGAAGACGTGCCTTCTGCCGACATCGCAGTCGTTGGCGTGCCATTCGACACCGGAGTGAGCTTTCGCCCCGGTGCGCGGTTCGGCCCCTCGCACGTACGTGAGGCATCTCGTCTGCTTCGTCCGTACAACCCCGCACAAGACGTCTCGCCGTTCGCGCTCAAGCAGGTCGTAGACGCGGGTGACATCGTTGCAAACCCGTTCAATCTGAACGAGGCTGTTGATCAGATTGATGTGGCGGCAACCGAGCTCGGTGAGCGCGTCGACAAGATCGTGACGATCGGCGGCGACCACACCATCGCACTGCCGTTGCTTCGCGCGATCAACAAGAAGCACGGCCCGGTCGCCGTGCTGCACTTCGATGCGCACCTCGACACGTGGGATACCTATTTTGGTGCCCCCACCACGCACGGCACTCCGTTCCGCCGCGCATCAGAAGAGGGCCTCATCGATATGACAGCGTCGATGCACGGCGGCACCCGCGGGCCTCTTTACGGCAAGCAGGATCTCGAAGACGATGCCATGCTCGGATTCCAGATTCTCACCACCGAATACGTTGAAGAACACGGCGTACCGGCGGCCCTCGAGCGCATTCGTGCCCGCGTGGGCGACAAGCCGCTCTACATCTCGATCGACATCGACGTGCTCGATCCCGCGCACGCACCCGGCACCGGAACACCCGAAGCTGGCGGCCTCACGAGTCGCGAACTCATTCGCATCTTGCGCGGGCTTGCTGATCTCAATATTGTCGGAGCCGACGTTGTTGAGGTTGCGCCCGCTTACGACCACGCTCAGATCACCGCGGTCGCAGCCAGCCATGTTGTCTATGAACTCGTGACCGCAATGGCAGCCCGCTAACTACGATTCACCCCTCGCGCCTCGGCGCGCACCCGTCTGTTTTCAATCTCCGTTTGGAGCCACCGCATGCGCCGCACCGGCACCACCATACCCCCATGGTCAATGGCTGTTGCTGCGATGCTCGCTGTGCAGCTCTCAAATGCGCTCTCGGTGCCGCTGATTGAACAGGTGGGTGCCGCCGGGGCAGCGTGGCTGCGCATGTGCTTCGGCGTGGCGATCCTCTGGATCGTGAGCCGCCCAGCCATTCGCTCCATTCACCTCGCCGACCTCCCCAGCATTCTCGCGCTTGGCACGGCGACAGGCTTCATGACGGTGTTCTTCTTCGCCGCGCTCGAGCGCATTCCGCTCGGCACCGCGGTCGCGATTGAGTTTCTCGGCCCGCTCACCGTCGCGGCGCTCCTGAGCAAGCGGCGCCAAGCACTCATCTGGCCTGCGCTGGCGTTTATTGGGGTGGTACTGCTCACAGAGCCCTGGCTGGGCAACATTGAACTCACTGGAATCGGGTTTGCGCTTGCCTCGGGCGTGTGTTGGGGCCTCTACAATATCC
This sequence comes from Actinomycetota bacterium, assembly GCA_020161315.1. Lineage (GTDB taxonomy): Bacteria > Actinomycetota > Actinomycetes > Actinomycetales > Microbacteriaceae > Leucobacter. The sequence goes on from JAIUOH010000007.1 coordinate 77,123, forward strand.
TCACCCAGCATGTAGGAGATCGCTTTTCGGGCATCAGCGGGCTTTCGCTGACAATACCGATCGCCGCACTTGCGACTCTGCCCGTCGGTTTGCCGCAGCTCGCCGCCCACGACTTCAGCTGGTGGGTGTTTCCTGCTGCCGCCGGCATCGCGCTCATCACCCCGGTGCTTGCGTTCGGGCTTGAGATGCTCGCTCTACGACGAATGACGCATACCGCCTTCGGCACGCTGCTCTCAGTTGAACCGGCATTCGGTGTGCTCATTGGGCTCGTCATACTTGCCCAATCCCCCACGCTCCTGCAGGTCGTAGGCATCGCTATCGTCGTGCTCGCAGGTGTTGCTGCCCAGCAAGACGGTCGCCGCAACCCAGAGCTCGCCTAGCAAGCGACCTTGCTGTCGCCGGCGCCGCCCAGGCTCAGCTCTCCGTACCCTGCTGAGGCCAACGTCGAGTCGCGCCAAGAAAAACATTAACCCCTGGCCTTTTCAAAGATGACCAGGGGTTTTATCGCTGGGATACCAGGACTCGAACCTAGAATGACGGTACCAGAAACCGTAGTGTTGCCAATTACACCATATCCCAATGGCAAGCCACTTCTCGTAAACGAGCAGCAGCACCAAGAGATAACTCTAGCAAAGGCGCAGGCGAATCCCAAATTGGTGCAACCCCGGCACGCAACCCGGGAGCGTCGCGTGCCGTCACTCTCCGACCCTCTGCGCTCCTGAGCCCGCACGCGCCCGAAAGGGACACTTATTGTTGCCTCGCCGCACTACACCCAACATCTAGCGCCCCTTTGTGACGAGGGCGTGAGATGGGTGCCCGGGCGCGGGCAGGACAAGTAAGCGCGGGCAGGCGGCGCCGGCAGACGGGCACGGACAGGCGGGCACGGGCAGGCGGGCACGGGCAGGCGGGCACGAACAGCAGGCGAGCACCCCACCCCACCGCAAAGCAAAGCAAAGCAAAGCAAAGCAAAGCGCCCGCCCCGCACAAAGCGGAACGGGCGCAGAGCTAAGCAGAAGCTAGAAGCTAGAAGCTAGAAGCTAGAAGCTAGAAGCTAGAAGCTAGAAGCTTACTTGGGGCGCGAAGCGAACTCCTCGAAGATCGCGCGGGGGCGCTCGAGCTCAGGCAGGTTCACGACGTCGCGGCCGAGGAAGAAGTGCGAGGCCCAGCCACCGAAGACGCGCCACTTGCGCTCCCACGTCGGAATCGCGAGACCGTGGTAGAAGCGGTGCGCGAGCCACGCGAAGTAGCCGGTCATGGCGAACTTGCCCGACTGGAACACGCCGGTGTTCAGGCCGAGGCCAGCAACCGCGCCTGCGTTCTTGTGGTTGTACTCGGCAACGCCCTCACCGCGCAAGTCGGCGACAATGTTGCGAGCGAGCAGCTTGCCCTGGCGCACAGCGTGCTGTGCGTTGGGCACGCAGAAGCCGCCGGGGCCGGGGGTTGCCGAGATGTCGGGCACCTGCGAGGTGTCGCCAGCCGTCCATGCACCCTCGAGAGCTTCGCCCTCTTCGGTTGCGATGCGCAGCGAAGGCAGTGCGACGACGTGGCCGCGCTGGCCGATCGGCAGGTCGGTGCCGCGCAGGAACGGGCGGGGCATGACGCCTGCGGTCCAGACAATGAGATCGCTCTCGTAGCTCTCGCCGGTCGACAGCTCGATCTTGCCGTCGACAGCAGATGACAGCTGAGTGTCGAGGTGAATGTTTACGCCGCGACGGGTCTGATCCTTGATCACCCAGAGCGAGGTCTCAAGCGCGACCTCGGGCATGATGCGGCCCATGGCCTCGATGAGGTGAAACTTGGTCTCGTCGAATGTGATCTCGGGGTAGCGGCGCAACAGCGAGGTTGCAAACGAGCGCAGCTCGCTGATGGTCTCGATGCCCGCGAAGCCGCCACCGACGACGGTCACGGTGAGCAGGCGTGCACGCTCTGCCGAGCCTGCGGGCAACGATGCTGCGCGCTCGAAGTTATCAACCATACGGTCGCGTACGGCGACGGCTTCCTCGATGGTCTTCATGCCAATTGCATTGTCGGCGATGCCCGCGATCGGGAACGTGCGCGACACCGATCCGGTCGTAACAACGATGTGGTCGTACTCGAAGTCGAACGCCTCACCCTCGTTGGGGGTGATGGTTGCGGTCTTCGTAGCGTGCGAGATGCCGGTGACCTTGCCCGCGATGTTCGCGGTGCTGTTCAGGTGACGGCGACGTGCAACCACTGCGTGACGCGGCTCGATCGAGCCCGATGCCACCTCTGGCAAGAACGGCAGGTAAGCCATGTACGGCAGCGGGTCAACGATGGTGACCTCTGCCTCACCGGCACGGAGCATCTTCTCGAGCTTCCATGCAGTGTAGAAACCGGCGTAGCCGCCGCCGACGATCAGAATCTTCTTCGCCACGAAGCAGTCTCCTTAGAGCGCGTTAGGTGCTGCGCCCGTCCCATTCTCGGGCGCACAAAAAACCGAGCCATAAAGCTCGACCCTGTCTATCTTAATACGCTGGCAGCGAAGCCTCTACACGCAGCGACATGGCACCCATGCGGCACCGGGTTTAGACTCGCAGACATGGCCACTCGACTGCAAAACAGCAAATTTTGGGCGAGGATCGCGACAGCCGTCACTGCACTGCTGCTCTTGGGCGCTGCAGCTCTCGCGGGCACCACCCCCGCACTCGCAGACGTCAACGATTTCACGATCGACTCTTTCAGTGCCGAGTACAGGCTGGGTGTTGACAGCGAGGGGCGATCCTCGCTCAAAACTACCGAGCACATCGTCGCGATGTTTCCTGATTTCGACCAGAACCGCGGTCTCAGGCGCGATCTTGTGCGCGTCTACGACGGCCACAGCACCTCACTCGAACTCGCGAGCGTGACCGACGAAAACGGCCTGCCTCGCGAGTACACCACCGAAACCAACGGCGACTATCTCACGGTCACGATCGCAGTGCCAGAGGGCGAGTTCGTGCACGGAGCCCAGCACTACGTGCTCGAATACACGCAGCGCGACGTGACGCGCCACTTCAAAGACACCGAGGTTGACGAGTTCTACTGGGACGTCAACGGCACCGATTGGGCGCAGCCCTTCGGCGCAGTGACTGCGACGATTCTGCTCGACGATACCCTTACGAACGCCTTCACTGGCGCAACGGCCTGTTACCGGGGCCAGTTTGGCGAGTCGACCCCGTGCGAAATCTTGGGCGGTGGCGGCCAATTTACCGCCCAGGCAATCGCGCTCACCCCGAACGAGAACATGACGGTCGCGCTGGGCTTCATGCCCGAAACGTTCGCCTCCGCCCCAACTCCCCCGGTGCCGTTCTTGCAGCGCGTGCCTCTGCTCGTGTGGAGCGGCATCGCGAGCGCACTCGGTGCCGTCACAGTCTTTGTGGTCTCGCTCATCCGAGGTCGCACCTCACGCACCGGCCGCGCAATCATTGCGCAGTACGAGCCGCAGGCGGGCATCAACGCCGCCACCGCGGCAGAGTTGCTGCGCACACGCAAGAAGGCGATGACCGCCACGCTGCTCGACCTCGCTGTGCGACGCAAGGTGAGATTGCTCCGCGACGAGGCGAGTGATCGCTACGGCGTAGAAGCGGTCGATGCGACGAGCCTCGATGCAACCGAGGGCTGGGTCTACGGGCGACTCTTCGGCAGCACGCGAGACGCCGCTGGCGTGACTCCCGGCGACCGCGAGTGGTTCACCGCGAAGAGCACGCGGCTCGGCGACACCGCGAACTCGCTCAGGTCGCGGGTGCGGGCAGAGATGAAGAAGCAGGGGCTCGTGCGCCCCGCAAGCGGTAGTGCAGTCACGGCAGTCATCGTGCTGATGCTGCTCGGCCTCGGCTTGCCGCTCATTCATTCCATCGTGCTGGGGCAGTTTGTACTCATGACCATCTTGCTTGCGGTGGGCATCAACGCGCTGGTCTGGGCACTGTTTGGCATGATCTTTGCACTGAAGCGAGGGCGTCGCCTCACACACGAGGGTGCGCTCGTGGTCGACCATCTGCAGGGCCTGCGCGAGTACATTCGTCTGGCCGAGGCCGATCGCATCAAGATGCTGCAGAGCGTCACGGGCGCTGAGGTCGACGAGCAGTTCATTGTGCAGGTGTACGAGCGTCTGCTGCCGTACGCGGTGCTCTTCGGCTTTGAAACCGAGTGGCAGGGCGAACTCGAGAAGTACTACGGTGAATCCACACCAGACTGGTTCGCTGGCGAGGGTTTGAGCAGCACGAGCACAACTACCTTTACGCATGTGTTTCCGCTCGGCGCGTTTACCACCACGGTCGCGTCGAGCCGCACCACAGTTACATACAGCAGCGGTGGATCAGGCTCGGGGTCGTCGTTCTCGTCGTTTAGCGGCGGCTCGTCTGGCGGCGGCTTCTCTGGTGGAGGCGGCGGCGGGGGCGGCGGAGGCGGAGTCTAGGCTATGCCTACCAAGACAACACGAGTCGACCGAAACAACACGCACCGTCCGAAACAACACGAGTTGACCGAAACAACACAAGTCGACCGAAACAACACGGGAATCGTGTGTTGTTTCGCGGAAATTGTGTTGTCTCGGCAGCGGACGTTACGCCTGGCACGAGAATCAGCAGTGCCGATTGCACCCAGCTTTCGTGCCGACTCGCCGGTTCGCGGAAGTGCCCGGGTACTGGAAGAGGTTGCGCCAAAGCCAAAGCCAAAGCCAAAGCCAAAGCTGACTCTAGCTCTGAGCAGCCTTGTCCCAGCCCGAACGTTCAATCACCAGGTCGCCGATTGGGTTGACCCCGGGCCCCGCAGCGAGTGCATGGCCAAGCAGCGCATGTAGGCACTTGACGCGCGTTGGCATGCCGCCGGCGCTAATGCCAGAGACCTCGGGCACTTCGCCCACGCTGTCGCGATCTTCAATGTACTGCCGATGCGCGGCCTCGTACTGCGCGCGCATCTCTTCGTCTTCGGCGAGCATCTCGTTGAACTCGACCATCATGCCGACTGCCTCGAGGCGTGATGCTGCGGCGACGGCCTCTGGGTGGCAGAGGTAGTAGAACGTCGGAAACGGGCTGCCGTCGGGCAGACGCGGCGCGGTTGCGACCACCGCGGGTGAACCGTCTGCCGCGCGCGCAGCAATGCCGATCACTCCCCTGGCCTCGCGGCCGAGTTGCTCGCTCACCGCGGCGATGTCGGCCTCGGTGGGGGTCTCGTATGGGGGTCTTGGCATTATTCGGTCTTTCCGTTGAGTTCTTCGGGGCTCGCGTTGGTGGTGCCAGCCGTGAGCGTCGAGATTGCGAGGCTGCGCGCCCAGTTGCCCTCAGACGCGGTGAGCTTCTCGCTCGTCTGCTCGTCTGACTCCGCTGGAATCAGCACGTCATCGATCACGCTGAGCTGGGTCTCGCCCGGCATCACGTAAAACAGTCGCCCGCGAGCCTGAGAGCGCACATACGACGGGTCAAGCCACTTGGCACGCTCTTCGTCGGCCTTCTCAACCTGCTCATTTTGCAGGCGAACGCTCTCGCGCAGCTCAGCGAGTTCTCGCTGCTGCTGCACATAGGTGGTGAGGGTCGGACTCACAATGATGCCACCCACCACCACAAGGGCGACGATCAGCGCAGTGAAGCCGCTGAAGCGAAGGCTGGCGACCCAGTCGCCAAACCCCTCTCCGATACGCCTTCTGGCCACGCTGATCGTCTCTCGAGTGCGCTAATCGCTGAGTTCAGCGATTAGCCGTTGAAGCGCGGAAACGCGCTACGGCCAGCGTACTTCGCGGCCTCGCCCAGCTCTTCCTCAATGCGCAGCAGCTGGTTGTACTTCGCGACGCGGTCTGAGCGAGCCGGTGCACCGGTCTTGATCTGGCCGCAGTCGGTCGCAACCGCGAGGTCGGCAATCGTCACGTCTTCGGTCTCGCCCGAGCGGTGCGACATGACTGCGGTGTAGCCTGCGCGTTGCGCCATCTGCACGGCGTCGAAGGTCTCGGTGAGGGTGCCGATCTGGTTGACCTTCACGAGAATCGAGTTCGCGGTGCCCTTGGCGATGCCGTCTGCGAGGCGGGCCGGGTTGGTCACAAAGAGGTCGTCGCCAACGAGCTGCAGGCGGTCACCGAGCTCGTCGGTCAGGGTCTTCCAACCTTCCCAGTCGTCCTCTGCCAGCGGGTCTTCGATCGACACGAGGGGGTAGCGGTCGGCAAGGTCTGCGTAGTACGCCGACAGCTCAGCGGCCGTGCGATCCTTGCCTTCGAACTTGTAGACGCCGTTCTCGAAGAACTCGGTCGATGCGACGTCGAGGGCCAGGGCGATGTCGCGGCCCGGCTCGTAGCCTGCACGCTTGATCGCCTCAACGATCAGGTCGAGCGCCTCGGCGTTGGTCGGCAGGTCGGGTGCGAAGCCACCCTCGTCGCCGAGGCCAGTCGAGAGGCCCTTCTCCACGAGCAGAGCCTTGAGCGCGTGATAGGTCTCGACGCCCCAGCGCAGGCCCTCGCTGAAGGTTTCGGCACCGAGTGGCACCGCCATGAACTCCTGAATATCGACGCCGGTGTCGGCGTGCGCTCCGCCGTTGATGATGTTCATCATCGGCACGGGCAGGGTGCAGGCGGTCGGGCCGCCGAGGTAGCGGTACAGCGGCAGCTCGGCGCTCGCTGCTGCGGCGTGCGCGACTGCGAGGCTCACGCCGAGAATGGCGTTGGCGCCAACGCGCGACTTGTTGTCGGTGCCGTCGGTCGCGATGAGTGCAGCGTCGATGAGACGCTGGTCATCCGCCGAGATGTCGTCAAGCGCGGGGCCGAGCTCGTCGAACACCGCGTCAACTGCCTTCAGCACGCCCTTGCCGAGGTAGCGATCCTCGCCATCACGCAGCTCGTATGCTTCAAACGCACCGGTCGATGCACCCGATGGAACCGCTGCGCGGCCCACCGACCCGTCGGTCAAACCGACCTCGACCTCGACCGTGGGGTTGCCTCGCGAGTCAAGAATCTCGCGTGCGATCACCGCGTCTACAAATGCCACCGTGTGCTCCTAGGGTTCGTGAGTGGGAACCTACACAGTGTATCTGGGCTTGACCCCCGAAAAGCGGGGCAGACGCCGAGAACCGGCCGAATTGCTACGAGATCTGGACGGTTCTCAGCGGCCGCTAAGAGGCGAGGCTTAGCCCTGTGCCTCCATGTACGCGTCGGGGCCAACCTCGGCGGCCTGCGGTTCCATGTACAAGAATTCGAGAATGTTGCCATCCGGGTCTTCGAGGGTGCGCGAGTACATGAAGCCGTGATCTTGTGCCGGGCGCGGCTCGGAGCCGCCAGCCGCGATCCCGCGTGCAAGCGTCTCATCGACCTCGTCACGCGACTCGCGCGTAAACGCAACCAACGCTTGGGCTGTGGTGCGGGTGTCGGCGATCTTCTTGTCGGTGAACGTCGAGAAGAAGTCGCGGGTGAGCACCATGAAGAAAATCTCTTCACTCCACACGATCGAAGCGGCGTTCTCGTCGGTAAACAGTGGGTTGATCTCGCAGCCGAGCGCAGTGTAAAACGCTTTCGAGCGCTCGAGGTCATCGGTTGGCAGGTTCACAAAGATCATGGTGCTCATGGCGGTACCTTTCTCGGCGTTCGCTTGTTGATGACGCACACCCGCTCAGCGGCGAGCGTACGCGTTCAGCTTGGCACTGTTCATTTCTTCAGGTCAATGCGAGTTCGCTGAAGATGCGATTATTTTGCGGCGAGGATCAGCCGAGCTGACGAACCTCAATCTCGCTGGCTGCGCGCACCCCCGCGGGCACGTTCGCGAAACTCGTAAAGCCCTCTGCCGCGATGCGATCGAGCAGCGCCTTCATGTTCTTCTGCCGGCGTTCGAGGCGAACGCGATGCCCGCGGGCAACCAGCTCGCGTTTGAGAGCGGTGAGATCTGCGGGTGCTGCATCACGGTCGAACACGAGGGCGACAGCGTCGGGGCCGTCGTTCTCGGGCAGCGAGATGAGGTCAACGACGCGTTCGAACCCGATCGAGAAGCCAACCGCCGGCACGTCTTGCCCAAGAAAACGGCCGACCATGCCGTCGTAGCGGCCACCGCCGCCGACCGAGCTACCCGAACCCGGGTGGGCGATCTCGAAGATCGTGCCGGTGTAGTAGCCCATGCCGCGTACGAGGGTCGGGTCGAAGCGCACCTCGACGCCTGCTGGCAGCGAGCCCGCGAGGGCCTCGCCGAGCTCGGCGAGGCTGTCGAAGCCCGCCGTCGTGCCCGAAGCCTCATCCCCGCTCTGGTTACTGGAATCTCCAATAACCGAGGAAATATCTTCGTTATTGGAAATTCCAATAACCGAGGCAGCGAACGATTCGAGCGCCTCGCGAGTCAACGCGATACCGTCGCCTTCGAGCGCGGGCTCTACCTCTGCGAGAATCGCGCCGAGCTTCTCGGCCGCGGCAGCATCGAGCTCGCGCAGCTCTTCGACCACGCCCGACGCGCCGATCTTGTCGAGCTTGTCAACGGTGATGAGCGCGCGATCGTGCTGCGCCGCGTCAAAGCCGCAGCGTTCGAGCAGGCCGAAGAGCACTCGGCGATCGTTCACGCGAATCACGCAGCCCTCGAGCCCGAGCGAGGCAAGCGCCTGCGAGGTCGCGGTGATCAGCTCGATCTCGGCCAGGAGGCCCGGCTCGCCGATGATGTCGATGTCGGCCTGCACGAACTGGCGGTAGCGGCCCTTCTGCGGGCGCTCGGCGCGCCAGACCGGCGCGATCTGCAGCGAGCGAAAGACCGGGGGCAGCTCGGCGCGGTGCGAGGCATAGAAGCGAGTCAGCGGCACCGTGAGGTCGAAGCGCAGGCCAAGGTCGGCAAGCTGCTCGGGGTTACCGGTTTCGACGGCTGCGGCGAGCGCATCGGGGGTGATCCCACGCTTCAAAATCGAGAACGACAGCTTCTCGTTGTCGCCGCCCAGCCCCGAGTGCAGCCGCGCGTAGTCTTCGACCACGGGGGTCTCGATCTCGTCAAAGCCGTGCGAGCGGTAGACGCTCTTGATCACGCCGAGCGCATGCTCGCGGCGGGCTTTATCGGCGGGCAGAAAGTCGCGCATGCCGCGCGGCGGGTTTACGGGAGATGCCATGGGTTCCATTCTTCCACGGGTCGGGCCTGTGACTTGTTCGCTTGGCCTGCATCTAAACGACACAAATCGCCCGATTCTCGCCCGCTCGTCAGCAGCAAGTATCGTTGCAGACCGCACCGCAACTGCGCGCCTGCTCAGCTTCATCGCACTCGGCGGCGTGCTGCTCAGCCTTGGTGCGGTATGGGCTCATGTTGGTTTTCTCGGCACCATGATCGTCGGGCTTGAAGCCGACGCCTCGGGGCAGCTCACCACGATTGTTGGCACAGGCTACCGCGAAATCGCACGGCCAATGCTGCTCGCGGGCTACGCGGTACAGGGCATCGGCGCAGCAGTGCTGATGCGACTCATTGTCGACACCCTGCGCGCGAGCGCCTCCCTGCGCCGGTCCAAGGTGAACCCTGCCAAGGCAGCTACAAACGAGGTAACTGTTGCGCACCCGTCGGCGCCCTCAGCGCAGAGCGGAGAAGTGAAGTGACCGGCGCAGAAGCATCGCAACCCGCGGCCTCCAAGACTCCGCACCCAGCTGAGCCAACCCCCAGCACAGCCGAAGACATCACCGAACTCTTTCGCGGGGCGATTCGCGCGGGCCAGCTCGGCGACGGCGAGCGCCTGTCCACGGTGCGGCAGACGGCGCGCGACTTTGGGGTCGCCCAGGCCACTGCGGCAAAGGCCTATCGCACGCTTGAGCAGGAGGGGCTCATCGTGACCCGCACTGGCGCTGGCAGTCGCGTCGCCCCCGGCGCCTCGCGCGCGCCCGCTGCGGTCGTCGAAATTGCTCGCTCGCTCGTAGAGGCAGCACAACTCGAGGGTGTGAGCCACGACGATGTCAGCGCGGTGCTGCGGGCGCTCTGGGTGCAACAGCAGGACTGACAAACAAGGGTGGCCGCCCGCCGAAGCGAGCAGCCACCCCCGGAGGTTCAGGCACCGGCGCGAAGCCGACACAACGCCGCCCTAACACCGACCAGGTACCGGCACAGTGCCGGCCCGGCAACCGGTCTAGTGATCCACCGGCGGCTCTGCGCCGTAACCGGTGAGCGCACGAACCTCCATCTCGGCTGCCAGCTTCTTCGACTCCTGCTGCTTACCCGAGGTCACAGACCCGAGCCAACCCAAGAAGAAGCCGAGCGGAATCGACACGATGCCCGGGTTCTTCAACGGGAAGATCGCGAAGTCAACCGAGTCGCCGAGCATTGCAGCGGGGTCGCCCGACACCACCGGAGAGAGGGCGATCAGCAGCACGGCCGAGACCAAGCCACCGATCATCGACCACACGGCACCGCGGGTAGTGAATTTCGACCAGAACAGCGAGAAGAGGATCGTCGGCAGGTTCGCCGAGGCAGCAACCGCGAACGCAAGCGCCACGAGAAACGCCACGTTCTGCCCCTGCACGCCGATGCCGCCGACAATCGCGAGCGCTCCGATCACGAGAGTTGTGATCTTGGCAACGCGCACCTCTTGCTTGGCCGACGCCTTACCCTTCTTCAGCACGCTGTTGTAGACGTCGTGCGCGAACGATGCCGATGCGGTGATCGTGAGGCCGGCTACGACCGCGAGAATCGTCGCGAACGCAACCGCCGAGATGAAGCCGAGCAAGAGCGGCCCGCCCAGTTCGAGCGCGAGCAGTGGCGCCGCCGAGTTCTGCCCGCCTGGCGCCTCGAGAATGGTCTGCGGCCCGACGAGCGCGCCCGCACCGTAACCGAGCACGAGGGTAAACAGGTAGAACAGGCCGATGAGCCAGATTGCCCACACCACCGAGCGACGCGCCTCTTTCGCGGTCGGCACAGTGTAAAAGCGCATCAGCACATGCGGCAGGCCCGCGGTGCCGAGCACGAGGGCGAGGGCGAGCGATACGAAGTCGATCGGGTTTGCACCGTACTGCAGCCCCGGTGCGAGAATAGCGGCACCGTTGGCGTTCTCGGGGTTATTGACCGCCGCGTCAAGCACCGCGGTGAAACTGAAGCCGTGCAGCACGAGCACCCAGATGGTCATCGCGAACGCGCCGAGAATGAGCAGCACCGCCTTGATGATCTGCACCCAGGTGGTGCCCTTCATGCCGCCGATGAGCACGTAGAGAATCATGACGACACCGACGACCGCGATCACGGCCGACTGGCCGAGCTTGTCGCTCACGCCGAGCAGCAGCGAGACGAGACCGCCCGCACCGGCCATCTGCGCGAGCAGATAGAAGAACGAGACGGCGAGCGTGGTCAGCGCCGCAGCCATGCGCACCGGGCGCTGCTTGAGCCTGAACGACAGCACGTCAGCCATCGTGAACTTTGCGGTATTGCGCATGAGCTCAGCGACGAGCAGCAGGGCGACAAGCCAAGCCACCAAAAAGCCGATCGAGTACATGAAACCGTCGTAGCCGTTGATCGCGATCGCGCCACAGATGCCAAGAAATGAGGCTGCAGAAAGATAGTCGCCCGCAATAGCGAGGCCGTTCTGTCGGCCCGAGAACGAGCGCCCACCGGCGTAGAAGTCGGCTGCCGTTTTGTTGTTGCGGCTCGCACGAATCACGATGACCATGGTCACCGCGACGAATGAGAGAAAGATCGAGATGTTCAGTACAGGGTTCTGCTCGCCAGACCCGGCAGCGGCGTGAAATGCGGTCGCGAGGCTCATCGCGCACCCCCTGCCGCACCAGCAGCACCCTCAAGTTGCTCGAGCTCTACACGCAGCGCGGTGGTGCTCGGGTCAAGACGCTTGTTTGCGAACGAGACGTACCACATGGTAATCGCGAAGGTCGTGACAAACTGGCCGAGGCCGAGCCACAGGCCAACGTTCATGCCGAGCAGCGGCTGCGCCATGAACTCGTGCGCGAACGCGGCAAGCACCACGTACAGCAAGAACCACAGCATGAACGCGATGGCGAGCGGAAACACGAAGCGCCGCAGCCGGTGCTTGTACTCCTGAAATTCAGGTCGAGCCTGAAACGCCTCGTAGTCGATGGCATCACCCTGGGGTGGCGGATGTTCGTCAGACATAGGGTCTCCTTGTCTCATCATTGAGCGGATCTGTGAGTCTTGATCATTCACTGCGAGCGGCTGCTTCGACACGGTGCCTCTACCGCATACGCTCGCGTTCACGATGCTAGGGAGCGACAGGTACCATGGAGTACCCCCGAAAGTAGGTGGTCGCAATGACGCAACCCTCTGATATCGCGCTACGCCTCCTCAACGACGTCGTCGAGGAGTTCGCGCGCGCCACCAGATTTCCGCTCGCCTTCGGTGGCTACGAGCACGATGGCGTGGTCAATGTGACCGCGCTCGCCGGCAATCAGACACAGAGCTTGCGGGGCTTGCAGGTGGTCACCGATCGGGGCCTCGGCGGGCGGGCGATGCGAGAGAAACGACCGCGCATGACCGCCGACTATTCGAGGTCTCGGCTCATCACTCACGACTACGACAGCGAAGTGCTTGCCGAGCAAGTGCAGATTCTGTTCGCGATGCCCGTGATGATCGGTGATACGGTGCGCGCAGTGCTCTATGGTGGTTCGCGCGGCGGGCACTCGCCTGGCACCTCGTTTGTGCAGGTTGGCGCGTCGGTGGCACGAGACTTCGCCCGCGAGATCGTCTTCGAAGACGAAGTCGCGAAGCGCCTTGCGTCTCGACCGGTTGCGGCCGCCACGCGAGGTGTGGAGTCCGACGGCACCGTGTTATCACAGCAGTATGTCTTGCCGAACACCTTGCGCGAAGAGCTACGCGGCGGGCACGCCGAGCTCAGGCGCATCGCAGCCTCTTGCGACGACCCCGAGTTGCAGCAGCAGCTGCGCGCGCTCGAGCAGCGACTCGCCAAGATTGGCTCATTCGGCGGCCCCGACCCCAGAAACAACCGGGGCTCGCACAAGCCAACTGTTCGGCTCACACCCCGAGAACTCGATGTGCTCGCTTACGCCGCGCTCGGCCGCACGAACGCCGAGATCGGCGTGAGCCTCATGCTCACCGAGAGCACGGTAAAGAGCTACCTCAAGGCGGCGATGGCGAAGCTCGGGGTTTCATCGCGCCACGCGGCAGTTGCAGAAGCGAGACGCATCGGGCTTATTCCGTAGTGAGCGAGTCAGCGAGGCGCGCGGTTGCGAGGCGCAGCGCGCGATCGGGGTCGACTCCGGCAGCGTTCGCTTTGATTACCAACGCGAGGATCTCCTCCCCGAGCGCTTCCTCGCTCGTCGAAACCCTGTCAGTCTGCGCACGAGGCGCAGCTGCTGCCGGGTCGATGAGACCGGCCCGCTTGAGCCGCTCTACCACCTTCGCCGAGCGGGCAAGCGTCGGCATGCCTGCCGGGATTCCGTCGAGGGCACCGCGCGATCCTCGCCGCTCACCCGCCGCGTCTTCTTTCAAACGCTCCCATTCGGCGTGCAACTCTTCAACGCTCATGTAACCGCGGTCGCCGAAGACGTGCGGGTGGCGCGCGCGCAGTTTCTCGTTCAATCGGGCCGCGACCGCGTCGAGGCCGTAGCCCTCGCCGTCACGCTCTGCGATCGCCGCGTGAAACAACACCTGGTAGAGCACATCACCGAGCTCACCGGCGACCTCATCTGCGGGCAGGCCACGCTCGACCGCGTCGACGAACTCAGCAGTCTCTTCGATAAGAAACGGAATCAGCGACTCATGGGTCTGCACCTCATGCCACGCACATCCGCCAGGCGAAACCATGTGCCGCACAGTCTCATGTGCAGCACCAACGCCCCGCAGTTCGTCGCCCCCAAAGCTGCCGCCCATCGCATCACCGGTGTTCATACAGGGAACCCTACAGTGCGGCGGTTAGCATCGACTCATGCCCTCTTCGAACTTTGTCGCGCGCGCAAGCAGTCTGCTTGCTGTTGCCGCGCTCGCGGGCATGTTGACTGCCTGCTCGGCTGAACCGCTGCCCACCTTCACCGCCCCCACCATGGCGCCCGAGCAGTCGCTCTCTGACGCGTGCTCGGTGTCAGGGGTCGACGTGCAACAGCTCATGAACTCGACAGAACAGCAGCTTCAGCTGGGCATTGCAGACGCGGCCGCAAAGTTTGCGAGCGGCGAAGAGTTCTCGCTGCAGTCGCTCACCGGGCCGCTCGAAGCGGCTCTCACCGACCTCGAATCGCAGGTTACAAACTCAGAGTTGCTGGCTTCGATCGGCGAGGTGCGACAGGCGCTGAGCGGCTTCCAAGACATCTCGCAGCCAGAGAATGCGCTCGGCGTTCCGGGGTATCTGGCAGACTTGGGCACTCAGCTGAACGAACTCACGCAGGCCGGTGAGCGCCTGCAGGCGCTCTGCAACGCGGGCTAACGCCGCTCGCTCCCTGGCCCCGCTCGCTCCCTGAACTTGTCGAAGAGAGCGAGCCTGCACCCCACCCTTCGACCAGTTCAGGGGGCGAGTGACACCCTAGGAGCTTCAGGGGGCGGGTGCCGCGGGCACCTCGTCGGGTTCCAAGAGCGCGGTGAAGACCCCGCCAACCCACGCAACAATGTCGCCGTCGAATGGTGCGGCCCCGCCGCGCCCCACGCCCGACAGCGGGCTGCGAGACGTCGGCCCGCTCTCGGGCAGCGGAATCTGCAGCGACTTCGCGGCCTCGGTGTAGCGCGCACCCCGATAGAGGCGATTCATGCGCATCTGGCGCGATCCTAGGAGGGTCACCGGCTCAATACGCAACGCAGGGCCGACCGCAACGACCTTGGTGAGCCCGAGCAGCGCCGCCCGGCGGCGCAACTTCGAGATCGCGGCAAGCCGCTGCACCTCGACCGGAGGTTCGCCGTAGCGGTCGGTGAGTTCTTCGAGCACGAGATCGACGTGGTCGACGGGCGCCTGTGGGTGCGAGGCTGCCGAGAACTTTTGGTACGCCTCGAGGCGCAGGCGCTCGCTCTCGACGTAGTCTTCGGGAATATGCGCGTCGAGCGGCAGCTCAAGCGAGAGCTCGTTCGCCCCCGCCACGTCTTCGCCCTTGAACGTCGCCACGGCTTCACCGATCATGCGCAGATAGAGGTCGAAGCCGACGCCGGCGATGTGGCCAGACTGCTCACCGCCGAGCAGGTTACCCGCACCGCGCAGCTCAAGGTCTTTCAGTGCGACCTGCATGCCCGAGCCCAGCTCATTGTTGGCCGCGATCGTGTCGAGGCGCTCGTGAGCGTGCTCGGTGAGCGGCTTGTCTGGGTCGTACAAGAAGTACGCGTAGGCACGCTCGCGGCTGCGGCCCACGCGACCGCGCAGCTGGTGCAGCTGGCTCAGACCGTACCTATCGGCCGCGTCGATAATGATCGTGTTGGCGTTCGCGATGTCGAGGCCGGTCTCGATAATGGTGGTCGAGACGAGCACGTCGTATTTGCGCTCCCAGAAGTCGACCACAACCTGCTCAAGTTGGTGCTCGCTCAGCTTGCCGTGCGCAACAGCGACGCGCGCCTCGGGCACGAGCTCGGCAATCTGCGACGCGATGCGGTTAATCGACTGCACGCGGTTGTGCACGAAGAACACCTGCCCCTCGCGCAGCAGCTCTCGGCGAATCGCCGCAGCGATCTGTTTGTCGCTGCGGGGCCCCACGAAGGTGAGAATCGGGTGGCGATCCTCTGGTGCGGTCGCGAGGGTCGACATCTCGCGAATGCCGGTGACGGCCATTTCGAGCGTGCGCGGAATCGGGGTCGCGCTCATCGCGAGAATATCGACGCCGGTCTTCAGCTTCTTCAGCGCGTCTTTGTGTTCGACGCCGAAGCGCTGCTCCTCGTCGATGATGACGAGGCCGATGTCTTTGTAGCGCACCTGATCAGTGAGCAGACGATGCGTGCCAATCACCACGTCGACCGTGCCAGCGGCAAGGCCCTCGATCGTGTCTTTCGACTCTTTCTCGGTCTGAAATCGGCTGAGCGCGCGCAGGCGCACGGGAAAGCCCGCCATGCGGTCTTGAAACGTTTCGAGGTGCTGCTTCACGAGCAGAGTGGTCGGCACGAGCACGGCCACCTGTTTGCCGTCTTGCACGGCCTTGAACGCCGCACGCACCGCGATTTCGGTCTTACCGAAGCCGACGTCGCCTGAGATCAGGCGATCCATCGGAATCGTGCGCTCCATGTCGCGCTTGACCTCATCGATCGTGGTGAGTTGGTCGCGCGTTTCGGCGTACGGGAAGGCCTCTTCGAGCTCGTGCTGCCAGGGTGTGTCGGTGCTGAATGCGTGACCGGTCGAGGCGACGCGAGCCGAATAGAGCTTCACCAGCTCAACCGCGATATCGCGCACCGCCTTGCGGGCCTTCTTCTTCGCGGTGGCCCAGTCGCTGCCGCCCATCTTCGAAAGCGCAGGCGCCTCGCCTCCGACATAGCGCGACAGCTGGTCGAGCTGGTCGGTCGGCACGTAGAGCTTGTCTTTCGGCATGTTTCGCTTCGTCGACGCGTACTCGAGCACCAAATACTCCCGCAGCGCCTTGGCGGGGCCGCCGCGAGGGTCTCGCCCTCCAGTGGGCACCATGCGTTGCGTGAGCTCAACAAAGCGGCCGATGCCGTGAGTCTCGTGCACCACGTAGTCGCCCGGCTCAAGCTTGAGTGGGTCGACCACGTTCTTGCCGCGACGCTTCGCGAGCTTCGTCGGAGCCTGATGCTGGCTCACAGCACGACCGAAGAATTCGGCCTCACTCACGAGCATCAGCTTTGTTTCGTAGCTTTCGAAGCCAGACCACGCGGTGCCTGGGGTGAGGTAGACGACACCCGCTTCGAGCTCCTCGGGCAGCACATCAACCATGCGCGCGGCGAAACCCTCGTCTGCGAGCAGGTCGCGGGCGCGCTCGACGAGGCCGACGCCCTGCGCGGTGACGACGATGCGCCAGCCGCCCTGCAGGCGTGCCTTCAGGGCCTCGATTGTGGCGGCCCCAGCATCGGCACCCGGCGTCGGGCGCGGCAGTGGGCTGCCCTGCACGACGATCTGATCGTCGTAGGTCTTGGCCTCGCCAGGCTCGACCGGCGCCCCGGTCGAGCCTGGCGACCCGGCCATCGAGCCTGGTGAGATTTCGGCTGCCTCATCGTGCACAAACCCGGTCAGCGTCTGCCACGGGCGCACACCCGCGGCATCGCGAAGCTCACGCATCGTGAGCATGCCGTGATCGTCGGTCGGCACTGGTGCGTCGGCTCCGGCGGTGGCCGCGGCCCACGCGGCCTCAAGAAACTCGCGGTTGGTCTCGGCAAGGCTCACAGCTCGACCGGCGACACGCTCGGGCGAGGCGATCATCACCGCAGCATCGACCGGCAGCAGCGCGGTCAACGGCTGCATGCCTGGCAAAAGCTGTGGCAGCAGGCTCTCCATGCCCTCGACGGCGATGCCCTGGGCAATCTTTTCGAGCAGCGTTGAGAGCGCGGGAAACTTTGGCAGCAACGCGGCAGCGCGTTCGCGTACCTCTTCGGTGAGCAGCAGTTCGCGAGCGGGCCAGAGCTCAATCATCGAAAGAGGATCGCCCGCGCTGCGCTGGTCACTGACCGCAAATCGGCGAATCTGGTCTACCTCGTCACCGAAGAAGTCGATACGCACGGCTTGCTCTGCGGTCGGCGGAAACACGTCGAGGATACCGCCGCGCACCGCGAACTCACCACGCCGCGTGACCATGTCGACCCGGGTGTAGGCGGTCTCGACGAGACGGGCAGCGATGCGCTCGAGGCCATCGCTGTCAGAGCCGGCACGCAGCACGACAGGCTCGGCGTAGGCCGCGTGCGGCGACACCGGCTGCAGCGCCGCACGCACCGAGGCGACGAGCACAAGCGGTTTCGAAGCATCGGCACCCGCCTCGCGCAGCAGCCTGAGTGCGGCAGCGCGGCGGCCCACGGTCTCAGCGCTCGGGCTCAGCCGCTCGTGCGGCAGCGTCTCCCACGCCGGAAACTCTACAGTGATCGCCTCGGGCACGAGCGAGGCAACAGCCGTTCTCAGCGCCTCGGCTTCGCGGCTCGTCGCGGCGACCAGCAGGTAGGCGCCCTGAGATCCCTCGCGAACACGACGACGCAACAACCCGGCAACGAGAGCCGGGCGCAGCGGCTCAACCGCCGCGAAATCTACGCTCTCGCTTGCGGCGTCGAGAGCGCACGCAAACGAGGGTGCCTCTGCGAGCAGCCGGTCGAGACCCGCGAGGCTCACTTGGCTGCCCTGCCATGAAAGCGCTGCTGGGTAGCGAGCAGGCCATCGTCAACAAGCCCCTCCGTCGCATCAGCCGCATCTTCGAGCATCACCGCGAGGGTGTCGCGCTCGCCACTCGCGAAGGGCTTCAGCACAAAGTCAGCCGGATCCTGCTGTCCCGGGGGCCTGCCGATGCCGATGCGCACGCGCAAGAATTCTGGAGTATCGAGCGCCTTCGCAATGTCGCGCAGACCGTTGTGGCCACCATGCCCACCGCCCTGCTTCACCTTGATCGAGTCGAAGGGCAGATCGAGCTCATCGTGCAGCACAATGACACGCTCGGCGGGCACGCCAAAGTATTTGCAGAGCGCCGAAACCGGGCCACCCGAGGTATTCATATAGCCGTTCGACTTCGCGAGCACAAGCTTCGGGCCACCGGGCCGCAGAAACCCCTCGGCAACACGCGAGTTGGTCTTGTGCGCGGCAAATCTGCCGCCAATACGGTCGGCAAGCACGTCGAGGGCCATCTGGCCGACATTGTGCCGGGTCGCCTCGTATTTCGCACCGGGGTTGCCGAGCCCGACTACCAACCAACCGTCGCCCACTGGCTCTCCCTCTGTCTTTGCGCCGCGCCTAAAAAGTCCCACCGCACTATCGAACCACATGGGTGCAGAACTTTCACAGGTGGCACGGGAAGAACGCGACGCTATGCTATTGGTCAAGCACTCAATTAGATGCGGCACGCGCAATCGCTGCCACCGAAGTAAGGTCAAAGCAGACCCGAGACCGCAGCTCACGATGTGTGTCACCTCACAAAGTCTCCGAAAGGATCAACATGGCCTCTCAGCTGTACCACAACGCAAAGGTATTCACCTCAGATTCACGCCGCTGGGCAGAAGCAATCGTCGTGAATGGCGAGCGCATCGCCTACGTCGGCGACGTCGCGACCGCCACGAGGATCGCCGGCGCTGATGCAGAGGTAATCGACCTGGGCGGCAAGACCGTGCTACCCGGCTTTGTCGATGGCCACTCACACATCGTCATGACCGGCGAGGCCGCTCAGCAGGTTGATCTCTGGGGCGCGAACACCATCGCTGAGATGCAGGCTCGCATCGGCGCCTGGGCAGACGCAAACCCCGACGCACCCCGCGTATTCGCGCAGGGCTGGGCGCACGCTGCGTTCGAGGGCCAGGAGCCGCACGCCTCAATGCTCGATGCTGCGGCACCAGGCCGCATCGTCTACGCCCAGGCCTACGACTACCACTCCATGCTGCTTAGCACCGCCGCGCTCGCTGACTCCGGCATTGACGCAGACACCGTGTCGCCTGCGGGCGGGCAGATCCACCGCAATGCCGACGGTCTCACTGGCCTTGTTGACGAGTCGGCAATGCACGAAATTGTGTGGCCGCATCTCGAGAGCTTGAAGAGCGAAAGTGACCGCGGCCAGGCCCTGCAAGCCGCGCTGCAGGCATACCGTGAGACGGGCGTGACCGGCGCGACCGACATGGGCATGAACGACGACGACTTTGCGGCGTTGCAGCAGGCAGAGGCCGACGGTACCCTCACCACTCGCGTCGCCGCACACTGGATCATTCTGCCGACCGGCAAAGACGAAGAAAACCTCGCTCAGCTCGCGCGCGCCGTTGAACTAGGCCGCAGCCAGCAGAGCGACCGCCTGCGCATCGTCGGTATCAAGGTGATGATTGACGGCACCGTCGACGGCTGCACTGCGACCCTCGGCGCACCCTACGCAAACGGCACCAACGCCGAGCCAATGTGGAGCCGCGAAGAGCTCACTCCCCTGGTCATCGCGGCTGATGCCGCGGGCCTGCAGGTCGCAATGCACGCCATCGGTGACGAGGCAGTACGCATCGCGATCGATGCCGTGGAGTCGGCGATCATCACGAACGGCCCGGCAGATCGCCGCCACCGCATCGAACACCTCGAGGTTGTAGATCAGGCCGAGGTGCACCGCCTCTCGGCACTCGGCATTACCGCAAGCATGCAGCCCGTGCACGCCGACCCAGCGATTCAGGGCAACTGGCGCGCAATGCTCGGTGACCACCGCATCGACCGCGGCTTCCCGTGGCCAGAGATCACCGATGCGGGTGGCACGCTCGCTTTCGGCACCGATTCACCCACCTCGCCGCACTCGCCGCTGCCCAACATGTTTGTGGCCGCGACCCGTCGCTCGGCACTCGACCCCTCGCTCGAGCCAAACGTCCCCGAGTTCGCGATGCCACTCGAAGACTCGATCGCGTACGCGACGCGTGGTTCAGCCTGGGCTAGCCGTGCCGAGCACAAGTACGGTCGCATCGCGGCCTCGCTCTTTGCCGATTTCATCGTGATCGACCGCGATGTGTTCTCGGGAGCAAAGGAAGACCTACTCGCCGCGAAGATCGTGCGCACCGTCGTCGGCGGCAAGACCGTCTTCGAACGCTAGGCGCCCGGTCGCCTCAGGGCGTCAAAGGTGAGGGTGGTCGCGCAACTGCACGGCCACCCTCACCTTTTGCTTACGGCGTCGAGCGCGCCGGGCTCAAGACCTAGGGACCACTCAATCGCGTCGCCGATAAAGCGAGTAAACGCTGCCTCATAAAACGGCTCCGGGTTGTTGGCGTAGGCACCAAACCCATCATTTGCAATCAGAATGCGCACTGCTGCCGCTGCTGCATCTACCTTGGGAATCTCACCAAGCCTGATGCCGTCGTTGATGAGCTCAATCAGCTGGTCTCTGCCGATCGCTTCTTGTTTCTCGAGCTCGGCTGCGATCAGCGGGCGAAACCTCGCGAGGTGCCTGGCATTTAACCAGAGCCTTGCGAACTGCAGAGAGGTCTCGCTCTGAGCGTTTGCAGCAAGACGGGCAAGTCGTTCGAGTGGGCGCCCCGCTTCAGGAAAGTGCTCGTCACGTTCCTTTTGCAGCATTAGTGCGAGTGCCTCAACAACGAGGCTCTCGGCAACCGGAAAATAGTGGCTGATCAACCCCGGGCGCACGCTGAGCCGCTCGGCCACCGCGCGCAGCGTGATGTGCTCGAGGCTCTCCGCAAGCGCGATTTCTGCAGCCTCGGCAACGATCTCAGCCCGTCGCTCAGTCGGGGGTTTGCGAAGCGCTGCATTTTTCGACCTTGACACCATGCCCGCAATGCTATTGGATATTGCTTCGTAAGCCTATTGGGTCTTTGACCAATAGCGTCGGGTTCGAGGACGACCCCGAAGACTCACCGGAGAGGACGACCACAGTGTCGGAAACCACACACAGCCCCTCGGGCCAGTTCGCGGATACCGCGTCGCAGCCTGAGACCCGTGGCATCGAGATCATCGCCGATAGTGACCGCCACGGCAAAGCCCGCAGCCTGTTTCCCGTCTGGGCAGCCACCATGGTGAGCGTGCTCAACTTCACCATCGGTGCATCGTTCACCGTGGTGTTGGGGCTCGAGATCTGGCAGGCGATCGCGCTTACCCTGGTTGCTTCGCTGCTCTGGGTGTTTCCAGGCATTGTCGCCGTCAGCGGCCCCGCAGCGGGCACCTCGGGTTCGGTGATCCAGCGCGCGATCTACGGCTTCCGTGGCAACAAGATTGTGATCGCCTTTTATGGCTGGTTCATTTCTGGCGTCTTTCTCGCACTGAACTGGGTCGCTTCGTCGTTCATGGGCGCAGAGATGTTCTCGAGCGCAGGGTGGGGCGACAAGACTGTGTGGCTCATCGTCGTCACCGTGGTGGTGTCGACCGTGACCGTACTGGTCGCCGTCTACGGCCACGCCCTCATTCTGAAGGCCTACGCCGCGCTTACCGCGGTGCTGCTCGTAATCTTCTTGACCGTGACCGCGTTCATTCTGCCGCAGATTGACTGGAGCTTCACGCAGCCCGAGCCGCTCGAAGGCCCGGCTCTCTGGGGCACCCTGGCAGTCGGCTTCGCGATTCTCGCGTCGAGCCCGCTCTCGTTCTCGAACAGCGCCGACATGGCACGCTACCTGCCTCGCGACACCAAGCCCTCGCGCATCATCCTGGCAACCGCCCTCGGCGGCGCACTGCCCTTCGCTTTCTTCTCGATTGTTGGCGCACTGCTCGGCAGCGTAGTCTCGGCAGACGCAATGGAGTTCGGCATTGAGTACGCGCTGCTCGACATGCTGCCCCTGTGGCTCGGCCCCATCTTCGTGATCGGCGTCATCGTCAACACCGTTGCCGTGAACGGCATGACCACCTACACCGCGAGCATGGCGTTCCAGTCAATCGGCGTGCCCATTCGCCGTATCCCGTCAGCGATTCTTATCGGCGTGCTCGGCACAGCGTTCACGCTCTACCTGGTGATGGCATCGAGCCTCATCGAAGCGATCAACCTGATGCTGCAGTTCTTGCTCATCGTCTCGGCGCCCACCATGGCCGTGTACGCCGCAGACATCTGGCTGCGCCGCAACCGCTACGACGGCGACGACCTCTTCGACGAGCGCCCCGGCGCAAAGTTCTGGTACACGGGCGGCTTCGGCTGGGGCGGCCTTGGCGCGGTCATCGTCGGCGCAATCGCAACCGCGCTGTTCCTCTCGACCACGGTCTGGACCGGCCCGCTCGCCATCGCGATCGGCGGCTACGACCTGTCGGTGCCGGTCGGCATGACCGTCTCGATTCTGGCCTACTTCGTACTCGCGGGCCGCAAGGTGCGCTCGCAGGTCGAGGCCTAACAGCGACGGGTTCGCTGCTCACTCCAGCAAGGGGGCACTTGTTGTTGTCTCGCCACTCGGCAAGCAACAACAAGTGCCCCCTTCTTGTCTTGCTGAGTCACGAAGCCGCGAAAGCGAGCCGCGGCGCGGGCCCACGTTCAGAGAAGCGAAAAGGATCCCCCGCCGAGGCGAGGGATCCTTTTCTAAAGAGCTAAAGCGCGAGCGAAATTACTCGGCAGCCTCTTCGTCAGCAGCCTTGCCGCGCGGTGCGACAACGTGCACAACGAGCTGCTCAGCTGCGTCGAGCAGAGTCTCGTCGTCAGCAAGCTTCACGTCGCCAGCCAGCACCTGGGCGCCGCCCTGCAGGCCCTCAACGCTGACCTCGATGTGCTCGGGGATGTTAGTTGCGGGAACGCTCAGGCGGATGGTGTTGAGCTCCTGCAGGTAGCTGGTGCCCGAGAAGGGCTCGCCAACGATAACCACGGGAACCTCGACCTCAACGGTCTCGCCCTGGTTCACGATGAGCAGGTCGACGTGCTCGATAACCTGCAGCAGCGGGTTCTTCTGCACGTCCTTGACGAGCACGAGCTGCTTGTTGCCGTCGATGTCGAGCTCGATGAGCGCGTTCGCGTGGCGAACGATCAGGCTCAGCGGGTGGGTCTCAACCGAGAGGTGCACGGGGTCAGTGCCGTGGCCGTATACGACAACCGGGGTCTTACCGACGGCGCGCAGCTTGCGGGCAACACCCTTGCCGAATGTTTCGCGTGCCGATGCGACGAGCTTTGCGATCTCGCTCATGTCTGTCTCCTTTAGCGGGCTTGCGCCCAGAATGGGGCGGCCGGGCCGCCTGTCTGATGTGTCTCACCGTATGGCGCGTCAGAAGGGCCCGCTAAGGCTCCACCGCGTCGATCACGGGCACACGCTCTGCAGCAGTGCGCCCCTCGCCGAAGTACAGCTCACAAGTTTAGCGTATTGCGGCGCACATCGCACGCCGCCGGCGTACCTTACGTATGTTGATCGCGTAGCCCGAGTCGTGCCTCACATACTTTGATCGCGTACTTCTACGCTGAACGAGTATGAACAAGGACGTGGTGTCAGTGGCGACACGAATCGAAATCACCA
>JAIUOH010000067.1 GCA_020161315.1 Actinomycetota bacterium
AAGACGTTGACGTATGCGCCCTTCGGGAAGCCCGCGTCGAGGAAGATCTGCTCGAGTGCGAGTGCCGACTCGGGGCACTGCTCGGCGTGCTTCAGAATGACGGTGTTGCCGAGAATCAGGTTGGGCACGGCGAAGCGTGCGACCTGGTAGTAAGGGTAGTTCCACGGCATAATGCCGAGCACAACGCCGATGCCCTGGAAACGGAAGAAGCTCTTCAGGCCGTCTTCGACCTCGAGCTGCTCGTCTGCGAGCCACTTCTCGGCGTTCGTTGCGAATGCCGCGGTGATGCCACCCGAGAACTCTGCCTCGCCGATGGCCTGGTCGAGGGGCTTGCCCATCTCGCGGTTGATGATGGCGCCGAGCTCGTCTTTGCGCTCTTCGAAGAGCTCTGCAGCGCGCTGCGCGAGGGCTGCACGCTCTGCGACGGTGGTCTTGCGCGACCAGTCAGCGTAGGCCTGCTGAGTATCGGCGAGCGCCGCCTCGATTTCTGCTGCGGTGGCGGTCGGGTATTCCTTGATGGTTTCACCGGTTGCCGGGTTGACGACGGCGTACTTGAGCATGAGCAGAACACTCCTTTAAGTGAACTTCGTTGTTGTGGTTCACCTGCAAGTCTGACACAAGATCACCCGTAGCTCCATTCTTTCGGAAAATGCGCATCATTTGCACAGCAACGGAGCAATACGCCTGCGAATCGAATAGATTGCTTCGGAATTCGTTGCGCAGGGAGTGGGTCGGTGTCGCAGGAATCGCGCGGCGAGCAGGCCTGAAAGAGGTTAACCCTTATGCGGCAGCGTAATGGGGGCGGTGTCCGGAAGCGGGCTCGCGTCTTTGCCGCGCAGATCGGGCATCCAGCGCACGCTGATTGCGGCTGAGAGTGTGGTTGCGGCCATGAACAATGCCGAGACCAGGATGCCGCCGAAGCCACCGGCCGCGTCGATCGCCATGCCTGCGAGCGCAGACCCGAGCGCCACCCCGACGAGCTGACCGGTGCCCACCCAACCATAAGCTTCGGCCGTCTCGGAAAAGCGCACAGTCGAGCTGACGATCGTGAAAAGCGCGGCGAACATGGGAGCAACACCGACACCGCCCAAGAAGAGCATGACCCCGAGCCAGATCGGGTTCAGACTGATAAGACAGAGTGCGGTGCCCGCCAACACGATGAGCGAGCGAAACACAATCGACCATGGGCTCACCTCGCGGTGGCCAAACAACAGGCCACCCGCGATTGATCCAGCAGAAAAGATCGCGAGAATCACGCCAGAAGCGATGCTTCCGTGCCCGAACGCGCCGACGATACCCGCCTCGAGTGCCGCAAACGAGGCGATGAAGAAGAATCCGACAACGCTCGAGACCAGCACCGTTGGGTATCTCAGCACTGCGCCGAGCCGGTTGCGCGAGGGCGGAATGCGCACGCTACCAAGCTGCGGGGCCGAGATGAACCAGATGCCGCCGCCGACCATAAACGCGGCCGCGAGCAGCAGCCCCCAGACGGTGCTGATCTGGGTCGAGACAAACACTGCTGCGACGGGGCCGATGATCCAGATAATCTCTTGCGCCGAAGCGTCGAGCGAAAAGAGCGCGGTGATCTGGTTGCCGGGCACGAGCTTCGGGTAGATGGTGCGCACCGCAGGCGTCACCGGGGGAGTCGTGAGGCCGATCACAAATGCGATGCCGGTCACGATCGCCAGCGGTAGCACAGTCAGCGCAACGACCACGAGCAGCGAGGCGCAGATTGCGGTGGTCACGATAAGCACTCGGCGCATGCCAAGGCGCCCCATGAGCCGGCTCGTCAGCGGGCCGGCTATCGCCTGCCCAACGCTCTGCGCCGCGAGAATCACGCCAGCCGAGGTGTAGTTGCCGTAGAGCAGCTGAATATGCAGCAGCACCGTGATCGAGAGCATGCCAAACGGAAACCGGGCAGTCAGCTGAGACAGCAGAATGCGAACGACCCCGGGCTGGCGCGTCAAATCACGATAAATTCCCACCAACAGAGTCTAGTGGTGCGTGGGTTGGTTGTGCGCGCGCAAAAAGGTGCGTAGCGACCGTACCTAGCCCCCGCTCAGTACCTTCTGCACGCGCTGCAGCGACACTGGCTCGGCGGTGCGTAGCTGCTGCGCGAATAGGCTCACACGCAGCTCCTCGATCATCCAACGTGCCCGCACGAGGTGCTCGGGCGCATCAGCAGGCAACGGTATCTGCCCGCCAGCGTCCTTAAACATCGCAAGCGCGCGGTCGACGTCGTTTTGCCAGGCGCGATCGCGGCCCGGGTTTTCGGTGAGCCCTTTCATTCGCACGAGGATCGCTTGCAGGTAGACAGGCACCCGCTCGAGGCGATCGAGCCCCGCGTGCGAAACGAATCCGCCGCCGTGTTGCGAGGCATAGACGAGTCCGTTCAGCTGCGATTTTGCGTCCGTGACCTGCCCGAGCACGTGCAGACTTTTCGCCCCGTCGATCGCCCTATTCGCAAGCCTCGCCTCGTTCAGCACGCGCGCAGCGAGTGCGATACCGCCGTAGATGTCGTCGATCAGCGCCCGTGCGTAGTCGTTCGCGATCGTTTCGAAGTCGGTCGCGAACCACACGAGTCCGTCTGTGGCAGTGCGCTGGATCGCGCGGTCTGCGACCGCGAGCGAGACATCTGCGATGGCGTCATCGAGTGAGCGATAGGGGCCTGCGCTCAACAGCAGCTTCTCTTGGTTCGAGAGGTGTTCGCGCACGTAGCTTGCGGGGCTGGGCGAGCTGAGCGCGAGTAGGCGGCGCACGCCGCGGCGGTTCAGTCTCGCCTGCTCGGCGGCGTCGGCGACCAGGCGCAGTTCGACAGAGGTGCGCCGGTCGACGAGCGCTGGATAGGCGCGCACGGTGCCGGCGCCGCTGCGCCCGCCCGCGTAAGCGGTGTCGACGTGGCGAGGTAGGTCGCCGAAGCTCCAGGAGGTGAGCCCGGTCTGCTCGAGATCGCTCTTCGGTAGTGCGGCCTGCGCGACGCGTGCGACGCCCTTCGTGGCCTGATCTTTGTGTTTGCGCTGCAGTTCAGCGAGGTTCTTGCCCGTACCGACGGTGCGCCCGCGTGCGTCGATGACGCGAAAGGTGGGGGTGAGGTGTGCAGGCAGCTTCTCGGTATCGAAGTCGCCTGCAGCGACCTGCACGCTCGTGCGCCGACGAATCTCATCGGCGAGCAACTCGGTCAGCGTGCCCGCGGCGCCCTCGAGCTTCGGCTCGACCGCGGCAAGCAGCGTGCGCGCCCAGTCTGCGGCGGGCACCACATGCTTGCGAATCGCCTTTGGCAGCGATCGAATGAGCGCCGTCACGAGCTCCTCGCGAAGCCCGGGCACGAGCTTTTCGAACTCGGCGCCCTCGACGCGGGGCAACAGCGGCAGCGGCACAGATACCGTCACACCGTCGTCGTCGGCACCCGGCTCGAAACGGTAGCGCAGTTTGAGCGTCTGGTCGCCGTGCCGCCACTCGCGCGGAAACTCGGTTTCGTCAGCGGCCTGTGAGGCCTCTTCTTCGAGCAGGTCTTCGCGGCGCAGGGTGAGCAGCTTGGGCTGCTTGCGCTGCGCCTGCTTCCACCACCCCTCAAAGTCGCGGGTGCTCGTGACCTCTGCTGGCACGCGGGCATCGTAGAAGTCGAACACCGCGTCATCATCGCCGACGAGACCGCGCTGGCGGCTGCGCTCCTCGAGCTGCGCGAGTTCGCGGCGCAGCTGCCGGTTGGCGCGGTCGAACGCCTGCGGTGACTCCCACTCGCCCTCGACGAGGGCGTGCCGAATAAACAGTTCGCGCGCGAGTTCACGGTCGAAGCGTGAAAGCTGCACGCGACGGCGCTCGACGAGGGGCACGCCGTACAGGGTGACCCGCTCGTAGGCGACGGCGGCACCCTGTTTCTTCTCCCAGTGCGGCTCGCTGAGCTGGCGCTTGGCGAGTGGGCCGGCCAGGTCTTCGGCCCAGGCCGGGTCTACCGTCGCGTTGCCGCGCGCGAAGAGCCGGCTGGTCTCGACGAGTTCCACGCTCATCACGACCTCGGGTGGTTTCTTTGAAAGCACCGATCCGGGGTGCAGTGCAAAGCGAGTGCCGCGGGCGCCAACGTATTCCTGGGCGGGCTTGCGCTTGGTATGACCGGAGGTGGCACCCCTGCCACGGTCGCCGGGCGTGCGTCGATCTTGCAGGTCATCGCGCACGCCAAGGTGCGAGAGCAGGCCCGCAAGCACCGAACGGTGAATCACGTCGGCTGCGCCGCCGGTGCTGCTGAAACCTTCCTCATTAGAAATCGGGGTCACAAAAGCACGGTTTTGCTCCTTCAGACCCGCACTTTGTGACCCGGATTCTTGCGAGGTAGGGCCGGGACGACGCGACGAAGGCCCGCCGTTCGCCGACTTCGAGGTGCGCGAGATCTGGCGATACAGGTCCATCCACTCGCGCACGCGCAGAAAGTTCAAGAACTCGGCCTTGCAAAGCCTGCGAAACGCGCTCGAAGAGAGCTCCGCTTGCTGCTTCTGCAGGTAGTTCCAGAGGTTAAGAAGTGACATCAGATCGCCAAGAGGATCAGCGAAGCGCCCGTGCAGTTCGTCAGCCCGGCCGCGCTGCTCGGCTGGCCGCTCGCGCACGTCTTGCACGGTCAGGCCCGCGACGATCGCGACGACCTCGTTTGTCACCCCGTGCTCGCGCGACTCGACCACCATCCTGGCGAAGCGCGGCTCAATGGGAAGACGCGATAGCTCCCGGCCGATCCTTGTGATCTTTGCTTGTTGATTGCCTGCCCTGGCACCCTTGCTTCGGCCCGAGCCTGCTCGCCCGCCGCGTACCGCTCCCAGCTCTTCGAGCAGCGAGAGGCCATCGCGAATGTCGCGCTTGTCTGGCGGCGTTAAGAACGGAAACTCACCGATCTCGCCGAGGTCAAGCGACAGCATCTGCAGAATGACACTCGCGAGGCCCGTGCGCAAGATCTCAGGCTCGGTGAACTCGGGCCGACTCGTGAAATCGTCTTCTGCGTAGAGGCGAATCGCGATGCCGGGGCTGGTGCGCCCAGAGCGGCCTGAGCGCTGGTTTGCGCTCGCCTGCGAGATCGCTTCGATCGGTAGCCGCTGCACCTTGCTGCGCGAGCTGTAGCGCGAGATGCGCGCGGTGCCGGCGTCGACAACGTAGCGAATGCCCGGTACCGTGAGCGAAGTCTCGGCGACGTTCGTCGCGAGCACGACGCGGCGGGCACCGCTCTTGTTCTGCTCAAAGACTCGGTGTTGCTCGGCTGCACTGAGGCGCCCGTAGAGAGGCAGCACCTCGAGTGACGAAGTACCGCGCCCACCCCTGAATCGACCGTTTAGTGCATCGGCTGCATCGCGAATCTCTGCCTCGCCGCTCAAGAAGACGAGCACGTCACCGGGGGCTTCGCGACCCAGCTCTGCCACGGCGTCGCCGATTGCGTCGAACACGTCGCGTTCGGTCTTGCGCACCTTTGTCGCGCCGGTCTTCGGATCAGTAACCGCTACCTCTTCAACGAGCGGGCGATACCTGAGCTCGACGGGGTAGGTGCGGCCCGACACTTCGATGATCGGTGCGGGGTCTCCCGCGGCATCGGCGAAGTGTGCGGCAAACGACTCTGGGTCGATCGTGGCCGAGGTAATGATGACCTTGAGGTCTGGGCGTTGGGGTAGCAGGGTCTTCAGGTAGCCGAGCAGAAAGTCGATGTTGAGGCTGCGCTCGTGCGCCTCATCGATGATGATCGTGTCATACGCGCGTAGTTCTCTATCTCGATGGATCACGTTCAAGAGAATGCCGTCGGTCATCAGGCGGATCCTCGTATCTGCACTGACTTTGTCGGTAAAACGCACCTGATAGCCGACCAGCCCACCGAGCTCGCTACCGAGCTCGTCGGCGATGCGCTCGGCAATGGTGCGCGCTGCGATGCGGCGGGGCTGGGTGTGTGCGATGCGCTCGCGGCCGAGCGCGAGCGCGATCTTCGGCAGCTGCGTGGTCTTGCCCGAGCCGGTTTCGCCCGCGACGATCACGACCTGATGATCGCGGATCGCGGCCTCGATTTCTTCGCGCATCTGCGAGACTGGCAGATTTTCAGGGAAGTGAATGTTCGGCGAGGGGTGCATGACTCTTCTATTATGGGGTCTAGACGTGTTGGGAAATATGTGAACAAGGAGATCGGAATGAGCGAGCTGCAAATCCCGACTATCGAGTTGAACGACGGAAATCTGATTCCGCAGTTGGGGCTCGGTGTGTTCAAAGTTGAGCCCGGCGACACCGAGCGAATCGTGAGCGAGGCCCTCGAGGTCGGCTACCGTCACATTGACACCGCACGCATCTACGAGAACGAAGAGGAAGTCGGTCGCGCGATTGCCGCGAGCGGTATCGATCGTGACGAACTGTTCATCACCACCAAGCTGTGGAACACCGATCAAGAAGACCCGCACGGCGCCTTCGAGGCGAGCCTCGAGCGCCTCGGTCTTGAGAAGGTCGACCTCTATCTCATTCACTGGCCGGTGCCTGCGCGAAAGACCGCGGTCGGCGCGTGGCGCGGCCTCGTTGAGATTGTGGGCTCGGCGCAGTGCGATTCGATTGGCGTCTCGAACTTTGAGATCGCGTACCTGAACGAGCTGCTGCACGAGACAGGCGTCGTGCCCGCCGTAAACCAGGTCGAGCTGCATCCGCTGCACCAGCGCCGAGAGCTTCGCGAGTTCTGCGCAGAGCGCGGCATCGCCCTCGAAGCGTGGGGTCCGCTTAGCCAGGGCAAGAGTGACCTGCTGACTCGCTCAGAGGTCACCTCGGCGGCCGTAGCTCACGGCAAGAGTGCTGCGCAGATTGTCATTCGCTGGCACCTGCAGCACGGCACCATCGTGTTTCCGAAGACCTCGAGCCGCTCGCGCCTCATCGAGAACGCGAATGTCTTCGACTTCGAGCTCACTGCCGATCAGATGGCGGCGATCGATTCGCTCGATGCGCAGCAAAACTTCGGGCCTGACCCGTCGACCTACAACGGCTGAGCATTTGCTCGCTCGCTGAGCTAATAGGATAGAACCTATGTCTAAGGTTCTGTCTTCTCTGCCCGTCGGCGAGCGCGTCGGCATTGCATTCTCTGGTGGTCTCGATACCTCGTGCGCTGTTGCTTGGATGCGAGACAAGGGTGCGGTGCCCTGCACTTACACCGCCGACATCGGCCAGTACGACGAGCCTGACCTCGACGGCGTGACCGCGCGTGCCAGGGAGTACGGCGCCGAGATCGCCCGCTTCGTTGACGCGAAGCGCCCGCTCGTAGAGCAGGGTTTCATCGCGCTGGCGACCGGTGCGTTCAATGTGCGCTCGGGTGGCAAGACCTACTTCAACACGACTCCTCTCGGCCGCGCCGTGACCGGCACGCTGCTGGTACGTGCCATGAAAGAAGACGGCGTCGATATCTGGGGCGACGGCTCGACCTATAAGGGCAACGACATCGAGCGTTTCTACCGCTACGGGCTTATGGCGAACCCGGCGCTGCGCATCTACAAGCCGTGGCTCGACGCGCAGTTTGTTGAAGAGCTTGGCGGCCGCCAGGAGATGAGCGAGTGGCTCGTGGCTCACGGTTACCCCTACCGCGACTCGGCAGAGAAGGCGTACTCGACCGACGCGAACATCTGGGGTGCTACCCACGAGGCCAAGCGACTCGAGTTTCTTGACACCGGCCTCGATATCGTTGAGCCGATCATGGGCGTCGCCGCATGGCGCGACGACGTCGAGGTCGCGACCGAAGAGGTCTCGGTGCGCTTCGAGGCTGGCCGCCCCGTCGCGATCAACGGCGTCGAGTTCGACGACCCGGTAGCGCTCGTCTATGAGGCAAACGCGATCGGTGGGCGCCATGGCCTCGGCGTGAGCGATCAGATCGAGAACCGCATTATCGAGGCGAAGTCGCGCGGCATCTACGAGGCACCTGGCATGGCGCTGCTGCACATCACTTACGAGCGCCTCGTGAACGCGATTCACAACGAAGACACCGTCGCAAGCTACCACAACGAGGGGCGCAAGCTCGGCCGCCTTATGTACGAGGGCCGTTGGTTTGACCCGCAGGCGCTCATGCTCAGCGAATCACTGCAGCGCTGGGTTGGCTCGGCCGTGACAGGCGAGGTTACGCTGCGTTTGCGCCGCGGCGACGACTACACGATCTTGAACACCACGGGCCCGAACCTCAGCTACCACCCCGAGAAGCTCTCGATGGAGCGCACCGTGGGCGCGGCGTTCGGCCCCGAAGACCGCATTGGCCAGCTGACCATGCGCAACCTCGACATCGCAGACTCGCGTGCTCGACTCGAACAGTACGCTGCTCTCGGCCTCGTTGGTGTCTCGACCGCCGATGTGGTGGGCCAGCTCGAGGCCGGCGGCGCATCACAGATCGCCGACGCGGTGGGTGGCATCGACTCCGACGCAGACGAGCTCGGCCTGAGCGCCGCGTTCGACGCCGGCACCGACTAAGCACTCAAAACGAAAACCCCCGGGCCTCGGGGCGGATTCGTCCGGTCGTTGCAACACCGGGGTGATTGTTAGGGCTGAATATAGCTGCTAAAACGCTCGGCTGGGTTTTCCCAGCCGAGCGTTTTGCGTGGTCGGCCGTTGAGCTCTTGCGCAACGT
>JAIUOH010000068.1 GCA_020161315.1 Actinomycetota bacterium
GTTGCCCAGCGGGTAATCGCTGAACGGCTTGATCTCAAAGTTGATGCCGGCCTCTTCTGCCAGGTTGTCCTTGACGAACTGCAGAATATCGACGTGGGGCACCTCGGTGGCCGCAACCGTGAAGGTATCACCGAGCTTGACCTCGGCCTTGTCGCCGTCGACGGGAGCGCCTGCCGCGCCGCATGCTGCGAGGCTGAGCGCGAGCACTGCCGATGCGCCAGCACCGAGAATCTGAAGGGCGCGCTTGGAGCGTGAAACTGACATGGGGTGTCTCCTGGGGGTGTGTTGAGGCGCGCAAAAGCACCTCGGGTGGACTGAGTGAAAAGTATGGGCTGGCCCGCAAAGACCTAGAGCTGGGGTGCTGCGCCGACGCGTTACACGTCAGCGCTCATCATGCACACGCGGGCCCGCATTTCGTAGCGTGGGATCAGCCGAGTCATCACCGTGCACCCCGCTTCTTGGCGGCCTGGCCCGAGGCGGTCGAACGGTGGTCGAACCCACGCGCTACACGATCGCCGATGAGCTGGAAGATCTGCACGATGATGATGAGCAGAATCGTTGCGACGATAAGCACGGGCAGGTCGAAGCGCTTGTAGCCGTAGGCATCGGCCAGGTAGCCGAGACCGCCGCCGCCAACGAGGCCGGCCATCGCCGAGTAACCGACCAGCGTGATCGCGGTTGTCGTGAACGCAGACACGATGCTCGGCAGCGCCTCGGGCAGCAGGGTCTTCACGATGGTCTGCTGTTTGGTCGCACCGCACACGATCGAGGCCTCGATCTTGCCTGCCGACACCTCGCGCAACGCCGACTCTACGAGCCGCGCGAGAAACGGAATCGCACCGATCGCGAGAGGCACCACCGAGGCGGTCGCGCCGAGTGTGGTGCCAACCACAAAGCGGGTCACCGGCAAGAGCAGCACCATGAGAATCACGAACGGCAGCGATCGAGTGATGTTGACGATCGTGCCGACCACCTGATTCGCCGCGGGTCGCGGGCTGAGCCCGGTTGGGCCGCTGTTCCAGAGATAGACGCCGAGCGGCACACCCAAGATGATCGAAACCACGAGCGCCAAGAGCACCATGTAGATGGTCTCGCCGGTAGCCGCTGGCACCGCCTGGGTGATCACCGGGTTGGCGAGCAGGTCTTCGAAGACTCCACTCACGCGAATCTGGGCGGTGCTCATGCGACACTCCCCTCTTCGACGGTGAACCCATTGGCGCGCAACCATTCGGCGGCCCTGTTGCGATCCTCTTCGCCATCAAAACCAAGCGTCGCGCTGAGCACGTGCACATCGCCGATGGCGTGAGTGCCGCCAGAAGCGAGGCGCACGTCGATGCCGAGCTCGCGGGTGATGCGCGAGATGAAAGGGATCGCGGCCACTTCGTGCCCACCGCTCACGCGCAGTTCAGCGGTACCGTTTGCGTCCTCGATGCCGATGTCGCTGAGCAACGGCGAGTGCTGGTGCGCGGCAACCTCTTCGACAGGCCCACTGTCGACGATGCGACCGCCCTCGAGCACGGCGACGCGATCTGCAATGCGACGCACTACGCCGAGGTCGTGAGTAATGATGAGAATGGTGACCTGCAGCTCATCACGCAGCTTCACCAGCAACTCAAGCAGATCGTCGGTCGTGCTGGGGTCGAGCGCGCTCGTGGGCTCGTCACAGAGCAGCACGTCGGGGTTTGCCGCAAGTGCGCGGGCAATGCCGACGCGCTGCGCCTGGCCGCCCGAGAGCTGCGACGGATAGTTGTTCTGGCGGTCGCCGAGGCCGACAAGCTGCAACAGCTCCTCGGCGCGCTTGGCGCGATCTACTTTGCCCCAGCCCGCGATCTCGAGCGGGTACTCGACGTTCTTCTTCGCGGTGCGGTTGTCGAGCAGGTTGGCGTGCTGAAACACCTGACCGATTGCGCGGCGCGCCTGACGCAGCTCGCCCTCGGCAAGATCGGTCACTACTCGATCACCAACGATGATCTTGCCGCTCGAGGGCTGCTCAAGCAGGGTGAGGCAGCGCACGAGCGTCGACTTGCCCGCACCACTCTGGCCGACCACCGCGAGGATCTCGCCACGCTCGACCCTCAAGTTGACGTCGTCAAGGGCGCGCACCTCGTTCGGGCCCGCGCCAAATACCTTGACCAGGTTTTCAACTTGAATCACCTGACAATGATGTCAGGGTCTCGCAGACGAACGCGAAACGAGTGTCACACTCTGAAATGTTTCACGAGCTACTCGCCCGTCGTCACTCCCCGCTCAGCACGAAGCTTCGAAATCTCATAGAGCGTGACGCTCGCAGCGATGCCTGCGTTGAGCGACTCGGTTGCAGCCGAGATCGGAATCGACACGACAGCGTCGCAGTTCTCGGTGACGAGGCGCGACAACCCCTTGCCCTCGCTGCCAACGACCAGCACGACCGGGCGATCGGCAAGCTCGAGGCCGGGCAGCTGCACATCGCCATCACCGTCGAGGCCAATCACGAACAGACCGCGCTCTTTCAGCGCCTTAATGGTCTGCGTGAGGTTAGACGCCATCGCAACGGGCACGCGAGCAGCGGCACCCGCCGAGGTCTTCCACGCGGCGGAGTTCAGGCCGACCGAGCGGCGCTGCGGCACGATGACGCCCTGGCCACCGAAGGCAGCCACGGAACGAATGATCGCACCGAGGTTGCGGGGGTCGGTCACGCCGTCGAGCGCGACGAGCAGCGGCTGCTGGCCGCGCCTCTCGACTGCGTCAAGCAGCTCAAGCGGGTGCGCATACTCATAGGCGGGCACCTTCAGCACGACACCCTGGTGCACGGTGTCGCGCGAGGTCATGCGATCGAGCTCGGGGCGCATCACCTCAAGCACGGGCACATTGCGGCCAACGGCAAGCCCGAGAATCTCGCGCATGCGATCATCCATCTCGACCTTTGCCGCAACGTAAAGCGTTGTCGCCGGAATCTTGGTGCGCAGCGCCTCAAGCACCGCGTTGCGCCCGGTGACGAGCTCAGTGTCGTCGCTCTTCTTGCGCGGGGTACGCTTTGCGTCGTCCTTGCCACCGCCGTGACGCTTGCGCGCGGCGTCGAGACGCTCCTTTGCAAGCTTGGCCTTGCCAGCCGGGTGGTACGGGCGATCTTCAGCCTTCGGGGTCGGCTTACGACCCTCGAGTGCCTGGCGGCCCTGGCCACCCGACCCTACGGCTTTGCCGCGGCTCTTCTTGCGCACGGCCCCGCCGCGCGTACTCTTGCTGTTCATGTCAGGCTCCAACGAGTCTCGTGTTGTGAATCTTCAAGTGCGACGCCAGCGCCGGTGAGTCGGTCGCGAATCGCATCGCTCGCCGCGAAGTCTTTGTTCGCACGAGCCTCTCGCCGGTCGGCGAGCATTCCGTCTATAAGAGTACCGAGTGCTTGCTGTTCGCGCACTGAACCCGCGTCTGTGCCCTCACGCCAGTTTTCGGCGCGAGGATCAAGGCCAAGTACATCGAGCATCGCGACGACCTCGGCCGCGCGCCCAGCGAGGGCGGTTTCATCACCCTCGTCGATCGCGATGTTGCCTGCGCGCACCGCCCCGTGCAGAGCTGCGAGCGCCTGCGGCATGCCGAAATCATCGAGCAGCGCCTCGGCGAATGCTGCGGGCACGTCAGCCTGGGTGACTGCGCCTCGCAGTGGCGCTGGCAGTGCGCTCGGTGCGACAGAGGCAGCACGATCGAGAAAACCCTCGATGCGCGAGAACGCCGCTGCAGCCTCTTCGAGCGACGAGTCAGAGAATTCGAGCACCGAGCGGTAGTGCGCCGAGCCCAAGAAATAGCGCAGCACGATCGGGCGCGTGGCCGCAAGCAGGTCGTGCGCGAACAGCGAGTTGCCGAGTGACTTCGACATCTTCTGCCCGCCGGTGTTCACCATGCCGTTGTGAATCCAGTGCTTTGCGAAGCCGTGCCCGGCCGCGGCCGATTGTGCCAGCTCGTTCTCGTGGTGCGGAAAGCGCAGATCGAGCCCGCCACCGTGAATGTCGAACTGCTCGCCGAGGTAGCGCGTTGCCATGGCAGAGCACTCAATGTGCCAGCCCGGGCGCCCGCGGCCCCATGGAGAGGGCCACGAGGCACTCTCGGGCTCTCCATCGCGAGTCGCCTTCCAGAGCGCAAAGTCTCTTGCGTCACGCTTGCCTGCCGCAGTCAGGGGGTCGCTGTCTGCAGCGTCTTCCATCTGTTCGCGACGCTGCCGTGTGAGCGCGCCGTACTCTGGCCAGCTCGCGGTATCGAAGTACACGCTCGCGCTGCCATCGAGCGCCTGGTAGGCATGGCCACGTTCGATGAGCAGCTCGATGAGCGCCACCATCTCGGCGATGTTTGCGGTCGCCCTCGGTTCATAGACCGGGGCGAGCACACCCAATGCATCATAGGCCGAGGTGAAGTCTCGTTCGACGCGGTATGCGAGCGCCCACCACGGCTCGCTGCCGCCGGCTTGCTGCGCGATCCTCGCGTTGTCAAGAATCTTGTCGTCGATATCCGTGACGTTGCGAATCAGCGTGACCCGTTGCCCGGTTGCCTCAAACCAGCGACGAATTTGGTCGTAGGCGAGCGCGCTGCGCAGGTGACCGATGTGCGGCGCAGACTGCACGGTTGGGCCACAAACGTACATGCCCACTTCGCCCGGTACGATCGGTTCGAAGTCGACGACAGCCTGCTGCCGCGAGTCGTAGATGCGTTGTTTCACGCTACAAGCCTAGGGGGCAATGTCACGCCCCGCGACAGTATGACGTGTGAAAAATCGCTACTGCAGTGCGCCGTTCAAGAAGAAGTTCATCTGCTTCGTGATGTCGACCGCATGGTCGCCGAAGCGCTCGTGGTAGCGGCTCGCGAGAGTTGCGTCAACGACGCCGGTCGGCCCGTCAACCTGCACCTTCTCGCTGAGCACCTTCTCAAATACCTTTGCGTGCAACTCGTCAAGATCGTCGTCGAGATCGCGAATCTGGTCGATAACCGCGGCATCCTGGTCTCGCAGCAGTGCAACCAGCAGCCCCGCCATCTTCACGTCGACGGCACCCATCTTCACGAAGGTCTTGCGCAGGCCCTCAGGAATAGCACTCTCTGGGTAGCGGTAACGCGCCAGCTGCGCAATGTGCTGCGCAAGATCGGCCATACGTTCGAGCGAGGCGCTCATTCGCAGCGCGCCCACCATGAGACGCAGATCGCTCGCCACCGGCTGCTGGCGGGCGAGAATGTCGATGGTCTGCTCGTCGAGCTCGCTCGCGAGCTGGTCTACCTCTTCACCGTTGTCGAGTACCTGCTCGGCGAGGGCAACATCGCTCGAACCGAACGCTGTGGTCGCCTGCTGAATCGCGGTCTCGACGAGTTCGGCGATCTGCACCAGGCGATCCTGCACCTCGCGCAGCTCCTGCTGAAAGACTTCACGCATTCCTATGGTTTCCTGTTCTCACGGCGATTCTCGCGGCGTTCGTTCGATGATACGTCTGGGCGGTCACGTTCACACGCAAGTGTGCGGCTCAGCGCGCATGCCCTCGCTCAATTCTGTCCTCCGCTCGTGAACAGTGCCCCGCTGCAAGGTGAACAGAAGTTGAACTCCGTGGGTGCGATCAAACGGCATCATTACGATGGTCAGTATGACTCCGACGCTACTCGTTCTGGCCTCAATCGGGCTGGGCCTCGTCGCTGGCGCACTCGCGACCGCGGTGGTGTTTGGGGCCCGTTCACTCGGCCGCAAACGAGCGGCATCAATGCGACCAGAGTTACCCCCGGCCGCGATTGAGATGTTGCACGCTCTCGATCGCTTCGCGGTGATCCTCGACGCCTCACTTTCGCCCGTGTATGCGAACCCTGCGGCCCGCGACGATGCGCGTATCACTGGCGAGCAGCTGCGGGAGCCAGAGTTTCTGCGGCGCTCGCGACAGGTAATGTCGACCGGCGTCACCGACGTGATCTCGCCAGCCGAGGGTGAGACCATTCGCCTCCAGATCGTGCGGTTGCAGCGGCGTTTTCTTGTCATCTTTGCCGATGATCTTGGTGAAGAGCAGCGGGTCAACGCAATGCGCCGTGACTTCATCGCCAATGTCAGCCATGAGCTAAAGACCCCAATTGCGGCGATCAGCCTGCTCTCCGAGGCGGTACTCGAGGCGGCAGATGAGCCCGAGATCGTTCGCAACTTCGCGAAGAAACTGCGCAAAGAATCGCGCCGGCTCGGCGACCTCTCCCGTGACATCATTCAGCTTTCTGAAGCGCAGACCACGCTGCAGCCAGAAGATCGCGAACCGGTGACCCTTCGCGCAGTCGTGCGCACAGAGGTCGAAGCACACCAAGATTTTGCGACGCAGCAGGGCATCAGCATTGTGCTTGACGAGGATCTCGTCTCACCCGGCGAGCTCGTGACCCTCGGGCGGCCCTCATCGATCGGTACGGTGATCGCCAACCTGCTCACCAATGCGATCAGGCACTCCCCCGAGGGCTCGTCGGTTGGTGTGGGAATTACGGTGGACGGCCCCGATTGCCGCATCACGGTTACCGACCAGGGTGAGGGCATCGCCGCAGAGCACCTGCCGCGCATCTTCGAGCGCTTCTACCGCGTCGACAACGCGCGCAGCCGCGACGGCGGGGGTACTGGGCTCGGCCTGTCAATCGCGCGCCACACCATGCGCGCCCACGGCGGCGACATCACGGTGTGGTCGCAGCCGGGTGTGGGTTCGAGCTTCACCCTCACCTTCCCAATCGTTGAAGAGAAATCCCCCGGAAAGGGTCGCAAGCGCGAGAAGCGCGCGGCCCGCAAGACGAAGGGCGGCGACGCTCGCCCCAAAAAGGAGCGCACCAAGTGAACTCACGTATTTTGCTCGTCGAAGACGAAAGCTCAATCTCTGAACCGCTCGCCTTTCTGCTCGAGCGCGAGGGTTACCGGGTGCAGATCGTCGCCGACGGTGCCGATGCTGCCCGCGTGTTTCCCGAGTCGAACGCCGATCTTGTACTGCTCGACCTGATGCTGCCGGGGCTGCCGGGCACCGAAGTGTGCCGCAGCATTCGTGCGAAGTCGCAGGTGCCGATCATCATGCTGACAGCAAAAGACAGCGAGATCGACATTGTCGTGGGGCTCGAGCTCGGCGCAGACGACTACATCACCAAGCCCTACTCGACCCGCGAGCTGCTCGCCCGTGTGCGGGCGGCACTGCGCCGCTCTGAGGTGGCGGCACCGGCAGAGGAGCTCTTCGACGAAGACGGTGTGCTCGACGAGCTCGGCGTGCGCCTCGATACTGAGCGCCACACAGTTTCGGTGCAGGGCGAAGAGGTTGCGATGCCGCTGCGCGAGTTCGAGCTGCTCGAGCTGCTGATGCGTCACTCGGGCCGTGTGCTCACCCGCGGGCAGCTGATCGATCGTGTCTGGGGCAGCGACTACTACGGCGACACGAAGACGCTCGACGTGCACATCAAGCGCATCCGCTCGCGCATCGAGGGTGACCCCAAGGAGCCAAAGATCGTGACGACCGTGCGGGGCGTCGGCTACCGGTTCGGATAGTCGCCCTCAGCGCACCACACGGGCCGAGTCGCTACGCGACCCCGGGGCACTCATCATTGGCTTGCAGGACACACCGGGCTAACCTTGCACCATGATGGCGATTCGACAGGTGCAGATCACGTTCGACTGCGAGCACCCGCGCAACGTAGCCGAGTTCTGGAAGACAGCGCTCGACTACGAAGACCCGCCAGTGCCGCCGGGGTTCGATTCGTGGGATGCACTCGACGCGACGCTGCCCGAAAAGGATCGCGGGTCACGTTGGGCCTGCCAAGATCCGTCAGGAGTGGGGCCGCGATTGTTCTTTCAACGCGTTCCAGAGAAGAAATCGGTGAAGAATCGCTTGCACCTCGATGTGCGCGTCGGGGTCGGATTGACGGGCACTGAGCGCCTTGAGGCGCTCGAAACCGAGGCAGCGCGTCTCGAGCAGCACGGTGCCACCCGGCTCTATCTGCTCGAGGCCGACGGCATGAACGAGTCGTGTCTCGTCATGCAAGACGTCGAAGGCAACGAGTTCTGCCTCGACTAACGCGCATGCCACCGGGCAGCAAGCGCCGCAGTCGCTGTGCCGATCCCGCGTCATAAAATGCGAAACGCCCCGGCCGTTGGCGGGTTCTAGCGGTCGTCGCAACACCTCGAGTTTTGAGGAGTTGCGACGACCGTGTCGTTTTCACGAGAAGAAATCGCTCGGCTGAAGGCCGAGTTCCTGGTCGCGTTTCATCAGTGTGGCAATG
>JAIUOH010000069.1 GCA_020161315.1 Actinomycetota bacterium
TCGCACCATGCGGACCGCCGCAGCCTTCTCCTCAGTGGAATAGCGGCGTCCCTTGTTCTTGTG
Source organism: Actinomycetota bacterium (assembly GCA_020161315.1). GTDB lineage: Bacteria > Actinomycetota > Actinomycetes > Actinomycetales > Microbacteriaceae > Leucobacter. Next base: position 64 of record JAIUOH010000069.1, read on the forward strand.
TTGGACCATGGCTCCATTCTCGTTCCATAACTCTGGAGCCTCCAACAAACCCAGGGCGCTTCACAGCTCATCAATCTCGAACGACCGTTTCACGAGACCCTCGGCGAGATGCGCAAGGGCCACGGTAACTTGCACCGAAACTATCGCAAGAAGGGCATCTCTATTCGGCAGAGCGAAGACCCTCGCGATGTCGAACATCTGATCCGCCTGCTGCAAGACGTCAGTGACCGCACCGGAATGATCGCGCATGGAGATGACTACCTGCGCGCGCAAGCCAAAGTGCTCATTCCGCAGGGAGCCGCAAGACTGTTCTTTGCCGATCTTGCGGAGGTTGAACAGCCCATCGCCGCAGCCATGGTCTTTGACGACGAAGATTGCCGTTACTACATGCACGCCGCGGCCGACACGGAGCACCGCAGGCTGCAGGCCAGCACTTTGCTGCTTGCCGAAATGATGGCCGACTCAACCAGCCGCAATCAGGCGCTCTTCGATATGTTTGGGGTGGTACCGAAGCACGCTCGAGACCACGCCTAGACCGGATTCAGCGACTTCAAGCGGTCGTTCGGAGGCACGGAAGTGGCTTTTTCGGGCACCTGGGAACTTCCAATCAAACCGTTCAGCTATGCCAGCTATCACGCGGTGCGTTTTCTCGCCCGAAAGCTGCTGCATAAGTTCATCGACTGAGCGTTCGGGCGTGATGCACCTAGCCTGCGCGGAAGAAGCGGTCTCGCATCTTTCCGAAGAAGCCCTGATGAAATTCGCCGAGCGTGGGGGCCGGGTCTTTGCGCATGTCGCCGAGCTTGCGCACGAGTTCGCGCTCGCGGCCCGAAAGCTTGGTGGGCGTAATCACCTGCACCGCGACCTTGAGATCGCCGCGGGTGGTCGAGTGCAGCCCCTGAATGCCTCGCGCGCGCACGGTGAGCACATCGCCCGACTGTGTGCCCGCCGGCACCTCGAACTGCACCTCGCCGTCGAGACCCGCGACTTTCGCCTCGGCTCCCAGCATCGCGTCGACCATGCTGACCTGCGCGGTCGCAAGCAAATCGTTGCCCTCACGGCTAAATACATCGTGGTGCATCACGCGAAACTCGATGAAGAGATCACCGTTGGGGCCACCACCCGGGCCAACCTCACCGCCGCCGCGCATCTGCATGCGGGTGCCGGTGTCGATGCCCGAGGGCACGTCGATCTTTACGGTGCGGCGCTCACGCACGCGACCCTTACCGCTGCACTGCACGCAGGGGTGCTCGATGATGGTGCCGTAGCCGTGGCAGCTGCCACAGGGGTGCGCGGTCACTACGTTACCGAAGAGCGAGCGAACCTGACGCTGCACCTGGCCGGAACCAGCACACACATCGCACGTCACGGGCGAGGTGCCTGGCTGGCAGCACGATCCGTTGCACGCCTCGCAGAGCACAGCAGTGTTGACAGTGATGTCTCGTTGAGCACCGAAAATGACCTCGCCAAGCTCGATATCGACACGAATCATCGCGTCATCGCCACGTTCAGTGCGCGAGCGCGGGCCGCGCTGACCGCCGCCAAAGCCCTGACCAAAGAACGTCTCAAACACGTCGCCAAAGCCGCCAAAGCCGCCGCCCATGCCGCCCTGGTCGCCGCCCATGTCATAGCGCTGGCGCTCGTTCGGGTCGCTCAGCACATCGTAGGCGTGCGTCACGCCCTTGAAGCGTTCAGCCGCCTCTTCGCTCGGGTTCACATCGGGGTGCAACTGGCGAGCAAGCTTGCGGTACGCCTTCTTGATCTCGTCGGTGGTTGCTTCTCTCGACACGCCGAGCGTCTCGTAGTGGTCCGCCACGAATGGCCGCCTCTCATCTTGCTGTGTTTGTCAGTACTTTGTTCGTGTGTGTGTGGCTTCTGCGTCAGCTCTCGCCGATCGCTCCGCTCAGATAGCGGGCCACCGCCCGCACCGCCGCGATGTTCGAGGCATAGTCCATGCGCACCGGGCCAAGCACACCGATGCTCGACGAGGTGTCGCCCTCGCGTTCGTAGCCTGTCGCGATGACCGCGGCGCCCTGTAGTCCATAGGGCTCGTTCTCGCGGCCGATCGATGCGGCAACGTCGCGGCGATCTCCCCGGTCGCGACCACCCCTACCCTCGCGTGCGAGTTCGCCGAAGAGCCGCAGCAGCGTAACCTGCTCTTCGATCGCTTCGAGCACCGAGGGCAGCGTGCCCGAAAACTCGCCCGGGCGCGACAGATTCGCCGCCCCGGCAATCGCAATGCGCTCGCTGCGGTTTGCCCGCAACTGAGCAAGCACCACGTCGACCACGCGGCGCACAAGCTCCGCCTCACCCGGCTGCGCCCACTCCTCGAGAGTCTCGGTCAGCGTGCGCATCGCCTCGCCTGCGGCCTCAAGATCTCGGCCGACGACGGCGCCCGCGATCCGCTCACGAAGCCCGTGCACCCAAGCCTCGGTGACCTGCGCCGCCGGCAGTGAAGCGAGCTGCTGTTCAACAACGCCGGTGCCGAGAATAAGCACGCAGAGCACTCGGTTCTCACCGACCGCAACGAGATCGATGTGGCGCACCTGCGTGCGACGCAGCGATGGGTATTGCACCACGGCCACCTGGTTGGTGAGCTGCGAAAGCAGCCGAACCGTGCGCGCAAGCGCGTCATCGAGGTCTCGTGACTCGCCGAGAAAGCGCTCAATTGCCGCGCGCTGTGCCGCGGTCAGCGGGCGCACGCTCGCGAGCGTATCGACGTAAAGCCTGTAGCCCTTGTCGGTCGGCACGCGACCCGATGAGGTGTGCGGTGCGGCAATCAGCTCTTCGTCTTCGAGCAGCGCCATGTCGTTGCGAATGGTCGCCGCGGACACTCCGAAGCTGTGTCGTTCAACAATGGTCTTGCTGCCAACAGGCTCGTTGGTTGCCACGTAGTCGCCCACGATGGCGTGCAGCACCGCGAGGCTGCGCTCGCTCACGCGATCGGTCGCCATGCCGCACCTCCCTCTGGCACTCGCTCACACTGAGTGCCAGTCTACCGCAGCGCGGCGCGAAGCCTCCCAGCAGAATTACGCTGAAAGCTGTCTCGACTACTCGCCAAGCAGCTGGTGCACCACGGTGTCGGCAAGCAGTCGCCCCCGAAGCGTTGGTACGATTCGCGGCGCGGATCCCCCGGCGCCGAGCGCGGCGCGACCGTCAATGAGGCCCTCGGCGATGAGCGGAGCGATCGCTTGACGCTCGGGGTCAGTCAACACCGTCAGATCAAGCCCGTCGACAATGCGGGTCTCGAGCAGCACCCGCTCAACCCGCTGCGTTTCGGCGTCGAGCACTTCTCGACCGTGCGCCGGCGATTCGCCCGCTGCAATACGCTGCGCGTAGGCGCGCGGATGCTTTACGTTCCACCAGCGGGTGCCGCCCACATGGCTGTGGGCGCCTGGCCCGGCACCCCACCAGTCTGCACCGCTCCAGTACGAGAGGTTGTGGCGAGAACGGGTTGCCTTAGCGCGCGACCAGTTCGAGATCTCGTACCATTCGTACCCTGCCTCGCGCAGCATCGAGTCTGCGAGCTCGTACATCTCGGCGTGCAGGTCGTCGTCGGGCTCGGCCACCTCGCCGCGGCGAATCTGGGCGGCAAGCTTCGTACCGGGCTCCACGATGAGGGCGTACGCCGAGAGGTGGTCAGGCTCGCAGGCGAGCGCGGCCTCAAGCGACACCCGCCAGTCGTCGAGCGTCTCACCCGGCGTGCCGTAGATCAGGTCGACGCTCACCTGCAGGCCGACCTCGCGCGCCCACTGCACCACGAGCGGCACCCGCTCGGGGCTGTGGGTGCGATCGAGCGTGGCAAGCACCGACGGCACCGCAGACTGCATGCCGAAACTCACCCTGTTGAAGCCGCCGCTGGCAAGCGCCGCGAGGTACTCGCGATCGACCGAATCTGGGTTTGCCTCGGTTGTCACCTCGGTGTCGGGCAGCATGCCCCACTCTGCCCGCACCGCGTCGAGCATCGACACGAGATCGCTTGCGGGCAAAAGCGTTGGCGTGCCCCCACCAAAAAACACGGTTGAGACTCGGCGGTCCTCGATACCTGAATCTCGCAGCGCACGCGCACCAAAGCTAAGCTCACTGCGCACCTGCGCGGCGTAGCCTGATCTGCTTGCACCCTCGCCAAGTTCGCTCGCGGTGTAGGTGTTGAAATCACAGTAGCCACAACGCACTCGGCAGTAGGGCACGTGAATATAGACCCCAAACGCACGCTCGGTGGCGCCGTCAGCAGCAGAGCTGGGCAGCAAGCCGTCTAGCGGCGCAGGCTCCCCCTCTGGCAGCGTGCTTGGCAAGGCCTACTCCGACTTCGAGTCGGGCGCGGCCGAGTCGCCCGGCACGGCTCCGGGTGCGAGTGCAGCGAGCTGCTGCACCGCTTCTTTCGCCGCAAGCTTGATGGCAGCGCGGGCCTTGAGCCCGAATAGGCCGCTCGCGGGCGCCCAGTAAAAACCGCGCGCGATCGCCCAGACGGTGTCGTCTTCACGATGCTCAACCACATAAGCCGTCTCACCGATGACGCCGACCTCATCTGCAGTGCCGAGTGCAAAGCCAGCGCGCCGCGGTTCATCGGTCACGTAGACCACGCGCACCTTGCGTTCTGCCGAACCGCCCGGGTGGCGAAGCGTAGCCGTGGTGCCCGCGGTAAGAAACGCCTCACCGTCGGGCCCGTAACGCACGTCGGCCTCGGGGCTCACTTCAGGGGTACCGTCGGCATCAAATAGCACGCCGGCATACTGACTATCGTCGCCCGGCTGTACGTCAAGCACCTCGATGCCAATTGAGCGCTGCGCACCCCAGGTCATGAGCACGTTCGACGCGGTCAAGAAGCGATCGGCGCCGCTGCCGAGACGCAGTTCATCTGCAAACGGAGTGCTGCCCTCGGGCGGAAACCGAAGCAGGTCGGCAGAGGCTGAAGCACCAACCGCCGCATACACGGCGGCGTGCTCAACGAAGGTGCCGCGACGAGCTGGCACCTCGTGATCTGCCGCCTCGCTCACTTCTTCTGCTCCTTGCCCTCAACATCTCCTGAGAGCGCAGCGATGAAGGCTTCCTGCGGCACCTCTACTCGACCGACCATCTTCATGCGCTTCTTGCCCTCTTTCTGCTTCTCGAGCAGCTTGCGCTTACGGCTGATATCGCCACCGTAGCACTTGGCGAGCACATCCTTACGAATCGCACGAATCGTTTCGCGAGCGATGACGCGCGAACCGATGGCAGCCTGAATCGGCACCTCGAACTGCTGGCGCGGAATGAGCTTGCGCAGGCGCTCGGTCATCATCGTGCCGTAGTGGTACGCGCTGTCGCGGTGCACAATCGCGCTGAACGCATCGACCTTGTCACCCTGCAGCAAAATGTCGACCTTCACGAGGTCTGCCTCTTGCTCGCCCATCGGCTCGTAGTCGAGGCTCGCGTAGCCCTGGGTGCGGCTCTTCAGGTGGTCGAAGAAGTCAAACACGATCTCGCCGAGCGGCATCGAGTAACGCAGCTCGACGCGCTCGCCGAGGTACTCCATACCCATCAGGCTGCCGCGGCGCGACTGGCACAGCTCCATGATGGTGCCGACGTAGTCTTTCGGGGCGAGGATCGCGACGCGCACCATGGGCTCTCGCACCGAGCCGATCTTGCCGTCTGGGTACTCGCTCGGGTTCGTGACGGTCACATTGCTGCCGTCTTCTGCCGTGACCTGATAGACCACGCTCGGAGCGGTAGCGATCAGGTCAAGGTCAAACTCGCGGCGCAGGCGCTCGCTGATGATCTCGAGGTGCAGCAGGCCAAGGAAGCCACAGCGGAAGCCGAAGCCCAGCGCAACCGAGGTCTCGGGCTCGTATTGCAGAGCGGCATCAGAGAGCTTCAGCTTGTCGAGCGCCTCGCGCAGAATCGGGTAGTCGCTGCCGTCAATCGGGTACAGGCCCGAGAACACCATGGGCTTCGGGTCGGTGTAGCCGGGCAGCGCCTGCTCTGCGGGCTTCAGCTTGGTCGTGACCGTGTCGCCAACCTTCGACTGACGCACGTCTTTCACGCCCGTGATGAGGTAGCCCACTTCGCCCACAGCGAGGCCCTTCGTCGGCGTCGGGCCGGGCGAAGACACGCCGATCTCGAGTGCCTCGTGCTCGGCCTTCGTCGACATCATCTGAATCTTCTCGCGCGGGGTGAGCCTCCCGTCGACCATGCGCACATAAGTGACCACACCGCGGTACGGGTCGTAGACCGAGTCGAAGATCATGGCGCGAGCTGGCGCGTTGGCATCACCGACCGGGGCCGGCACCCGCTCGACGACGCGGTCGAGCAGCTCTTCGACGCCCATGCCCGTTTTTCCCGATACCTTCAAGATATCGTCGGGGTCGCCGCCAATCAGATCGGCGATCTCGCGGGCCACGCGCTCGGGATCTGCGGCCGGCAGGTCAATTTTGTTGAGCACCGGAATGATCTCGAGATCGTTCTCCATCGCGAGATAGAGGTTCGCGAGCGTCTGCGCCTCGATGCCCTGCGCGGCATCGACCAGCAGAATCGCGCCCTCGCACGCGGCGAGCGAGCGCGACACCTCGTAACTGAAGTCGACGTGCCCCGGCGTGTCGATCATGTTGAGGGCGAAGCTTCGCGATTTGCCGGTCTCGGCATCGATATGATCCCAGTGCATGCGCACAGCCTGCGACTTGATGGTGATACCGCGCTCGCGCTCGATGTCCATGTTGTCGAGGTACTGGGCGCGCATGTCGCGATCAGACACGGTGCCGGTGATCTGCAGCATGCGATCGGCCAGCGTCGACTTACCGTGGTCGATGTGCGCGATGATGCAGAAATTGCGGATCTGCCCCGGGTCGGTTGCGGCCGGAGCTGGAGGGTTCACACTGCGAGGAGACATACGAAAGCCATTCTCTCAGACAAAAGCCCCCGCTCCTATTGGAGCGGGGGCTTTTGCGAAACTGATCGCGATTAGAGCGCGGCAACCTTTACTGCAAGCTTCGACTTGCGGTTTGCAGCCTGGTTCTTGTGAATGACGCCCTTCGACACAGCCTTGTCGAGCTTCTTCGATGCGTGCTGCACCTTCTGCTCGGCAACAGCCTTGTCGCCAGCCGCGATAGCCGCACGTGCTGCACGAACGACGGTGCGCAGCTCGCTCTTGTACGCACGGTTGCGCTCGGTCGCCTTCTGGTTGGTCTTGATGCGCTTGATCTGCGACTTGATGTTTGCCACTTGGGTGGTGTCCTTCGTGTTGAAGCTAATTCGGATGATCTTGGGCAGTGAGAGAGGGCACCGCTCAAGGGGTGTGGATCGCTCCACACGCAAGCCAAGAAACTACTCTAGCACTAATTCAGCGATGCCGCAGTCTGACAGGTTCGTCGCGCCAGGGCTCTACCGCCGCCTTGCCCTCTTCGGTGAGCCTGATCGGTCGCAGCGTGGCGCCGTCGACCACAACGGCCACGGTCACAGCACGTGCGACTACGGTTCGCTCCGGGATCGACCCGTCGATGATTTCGTAGTGAATCTCGAGGGTCGATCCGCCGAGCCCCCCGATCCAGAGCTCAACCGTGATGGGTTGATCCGAGTACTCGAGCACTCGCAAGAACTCGATGTGCTGACTCGCGACGAGCATTTTGAGCCCGTCTGGGGTGTCGCCGCGAAAGTGGTGCTCCATGCCGGTCTGCTCGCGCGCGCTCCCGCGCCAGAAGACGCGCACGCGCGCCTCTTCGAGGTATCTGGCGTACGACACATTGTTGATGTGTCCGTACGAATCCTGCTCGCCCCAACGCAGCTGCAGATCGACATGAACGCGTGCCACTGGCTAGTCTCGCGTGAGCTTGCGGTACGTCACGCGCGAGGGCTTCGCAGCCTCGGGCCCGAGGCGCTCGACCTTGTTCGCCTCGTACGCCTCGAAGTTGCCCTCGAACCAGTACCACTTTGCCGGGTTCTCTTCAGTGC
>JAIUOH010000008.1 GCA_020161315.1 Actinomycetota bacterium
ACGCTGCCCGGGCGGAGGGTCGACAGATCAACGCAAAGGCACCCTGCGGGCCAATCGTAGAGAAGGGTCAGACCGCTCCGGCCGGGACTCCCCAATCCTTGCGAGATCAGGTAGAAACAGACTGACAATCGTAGCTGTCACCAACGGTTCCCGTTGACGGGATCGCACCCAACTCCTCAACTCGGGAGGTGTAGACCGTCGCCATATAGTTCGACCCGTGGTCTGAATGGTGGATCGCACCATCCAGGTCACCACCCAGCTGCCAGGCCGCCATCTCGAGCGCCTGCATCGGTAACACATCAGCCTTGAGTGTTGATGCGACGTTCCAGCCGACGATTCTGCGCGAGTACACGTCAGTCACGAACGAAACGTACGCGAACCCAGACCAAGTCGCCACATACGTGATGTCACACACGAGCAGCTGCTTCGGGCCAGCAGCGATGAACTGCCGCTCCACTTTGTCACCAGGCAGCCGATCCTTCGGGTTGCTCTTCGTGGTGTACACCTTCTTCGAGCGATGTACGCCACGCACCCCAGCGAGTTTCATCAGGCGAGCAGTCTGATCGCGACCGATCACCCATCCCTCGCGCTGTAGCTTGGCGTGCATTTTGCGTGCCCCATAGACGCTGTAGTTCTGCTTATGGAGCCGCTGTATCTCAGGCATCAATATCTCGTCACGAAGCTGGCGAGCAGAGGGCTGACGACGTTTTGCTGCTCGATACCCGCGTGAGGTGAGGAACCCACGAACTGCCGCCCGCAGGGTGCGGCAGAGGAACTCGACCCCGAAACGATCACGATACTCATCGATGAACCGAATCATTTCGTTCGTGGCTGGTCGAGTTCCTTCGCGAAAAATATGCTCGCGGCTTTCAGGACCTCGTTCGCTTTACGCAGCTCATCAACTTCACGTTGGAGTCGCCGGTTCTCAGCAGCCATGTCGGTAGTCACGCCGGGCTTACTGCCGGCATCGATCTGAGTTTGTCGATACCAGATCCGCAGCGTGTCGGGCGAGATGCCGAGCAGCCCGCCAACGTGTTTACTGGCCGCGTGGACGCTGCCACGCTCGGGCAGCGCTTCGGCGAGCATACGCAGTGCTCGGTCTTTGAAGTCTTGATCGTATGGTTTGGGCATGATGCTCCCTATCTTCCTAGATGAAAGATCGGAACTAAACCCAGGGCGAATCAACCACGCGAACGGGATGCCGAAAGTGTATGCCCGGTACGGCATCGAGCACTACTCACGCGATCCCGAGACCGGGATCACGACGAGGCTGGAGCCGACCTTTCACACGTTCGTGGCCTACTGGGAGACCGCGGAACTGGTCGCTGCGCGATTCCGCAAGGGCGACTCGTTCATCGCCCAAGGTACGAAGAACGTGAACGACAAGACCGGCAAGGAGAGGTTCGAAGCGAAACGCATCGGCCACAACGCCTCCCGCACGCGCTACGAAGTCGACCGCAGCCCACGAGCGCGGCGCACCCACGGCGATCATACTCCGCCGGCTCCCACTCCCACGCTCACCCAGGAACAGGCCGCAGAAGCATCGGCCCCAGCACCGCAGCCGCCCGACCTGTACCGCCCTGCCGCTCCGGCTCCGCCGGTTCTCACACGCTAACGAGAGCGACGGTCATGAGCGCGCGCGAGCTTCCCGAGACCCCCGAAACGGCAGTCTCAGCAGACGACGCCTCTCAGGATCTTCCCCGCCTGGGCACGCCGGTCAGTGCGGGTGGACGGGTTCGGGGGTCTATCCGCCCGATCAACTGGAACCTCCTCACCAGCGATCAAGCTGAGATCGAGTGGCTGGAACTGAACTCGTGGGTGTCCTGGCTGAAACTGTCCTATGGGCTGACGCCCTCGGTGCTGCCACCGCTCTGGCACCGGCACCCGGAGTTGGTGTGGGAACTCTCCGCGCTGCACTGTCACTGGCTCGGCGCATACGATCCCGAGCAGCACGCCAGCGGGCCACTCACCTGGCACCGCGACTTCGCAGAAGCCCGCACCCGGCTCCGCGAATGGGTACAAGCCTCCGGTACACGCATCGACCGCGACCGCCCGACGCGGCAGACCGCCTGGCCCGGTGACGCCCCGTTCCCGCCCGTGGAGGAATCCCCGATCCTCGACCGTGACGCCGACTTCGTGGAGTTCGTGAAAGCCGATGTCGCCTCGCGCCGAGCCGACGAGGACGCCTACTACCAGCTGATCGCGGAGGAAGAAGCAAGGCGGGCTTCCAAGTCGACGTAACCCGTGAAGCCAGCAACACGAGAGGAAAGAGCATGACCGAGGCAACTACCCAGACGGACTACCTCACCCGCGCCGAGGCCGCCGCTCGATGCCGGGTGCCGTTGCCGACATTCGACAAGCTGCGCCGTGAGGGACTGATCCCTGAGCCGGATGCCGAGGTTGGCAAGCACAAGCTCTGGCGCGCTGACACAATCGACGAGTTCCTAGAGGTCGGCGGAACGAGACGCTGATGGCTGGCCGACCGTCGAACAGTTCCCCGGTGCGGGTCGATCCGAACACGGGTCGCCCACTGCCGGAGGGGATACGTTGGCGGGCGGATCGCAACCGCTATCAGATTCGAGTGACGGTCACCGATCTGGCGGGGAACAAGCAGCACCGATCCCGCATGTTCCTCACGCTCGCGGAAGCGAAGCGCGAGCTTGCGAAAGAGGTATCGGGGCGCAACCCGAACGCGGGTATGACGCTCGAACAGTGGCATGAACGGTACTGGCCTGCGGTCGCTGCCTCAGTGCGGCCCGGCACCGCGCGCGGCTACGCGGTGTCCTGGCGCAAGCGCGTGCGACCGACGCTCGGGCACAAGAAGCTCGAAGACATCACCTCGCCGCTCATCGAATCGGCAATGGTGTCGTGGGCGGGTTCGCCCTCAATCAAGGTCGATTCGCTCGCGGTGCTCAGCCGCCTACTCGACGGTGCGCGGCGGGCGCGGATCATCGACTTCAACCCGGCGCGCGAGGTGAGACGCCCCACCCAGGATCAATCGATGTCGCCCACCTCGCGGGCACTCACGGTAAAGCAGATCACCAAGATGCTCGACCTCATCCCCGAGGGCGTCTACCGTCGCTATGCCGCTGCACTCGTGTTCACGGGCATGCGCGCAGGCGAGGCCACCGCGATGCGGGTGCGCGACGCCGACCTGAAACGTAATATCGTCCGCGTCAGTCGTAGCTTCTCGCCGGGCAAGAATGGCGAACTGATCGAGCAGAGCCCGAAGAGCCACAAGGAACGAGAGGTGCCGATCATCAAGGCGTTCCGCCCGTTCGTGGTCGAGGCGGCCAAGGGCAAGGAACCCGACGATCTGCTGTGGGCTGGGGCGAACGGCGGCAGGCTCACCGCACGGAACTTCCGCCGCGCGGTCGAGTGGGAGAAGATCAAGACCGCGTTACGCCGCCCCGATCTGCGTGTGCACGATCTCCGGCATACGTTCGCCACGATCCTGTTCGACGCCGGAGCCTCGGCACCCGACGTTCAGGCGGTGCTCGGGCACTCCAGCCTCCAGGTCACCGAGCGCTACTCGCGAGCACGCGAGGGAGTCGCGAAGCGTGCCGGATCGGTGCTCGACAGCTTGTTCGATCCCGACGAGCCTCAGCCGAAGAAGAACGGTAAGAAACCTGGCGCGAAAGAATCACGCCGCAGCCGTGCAACGCCGAACCCCTACGACCCATTCAGCAATCCGTTCGGCACCACGGGGCTAGGAAATGGCCCAAGAATGGCCCAAGGTCCCGGTCCGCTCGGCCGATGAGCCTCATGAGCGCCTTGACAGCGTCGCTTCGAGCAGACATCAGAGGCCTCAGAAACCACGGCTGAACAGGGAAAACAAAAGAACCCCCGCAAGTAGAAGCCTTGCGAGGGTTCAGTGGCTCCGACCGGCATCGATCCGGTGACCTTTCGATTTTCAGTCGAACGCTCTACCAACTGAGCTACAGAGCCAGGTGACTTACTTTGAACAAGACAGCCACCGGAGATAAAGAAACCCTTCCAGGGAAGGGTTTCTTTATCTTGGCGACCCTGACGGGACTTGAACCCGCGACCTCCGCCGTGACAGGGCGGCGCGCTAACCAACTGCGCCACAGGGCCATGTTCTATTTAATTGTTTTGGTAGCTTGGTGACCCCAACGGGATTCGAACCCGTGCTGCCGCCGTGAAAGGGCGGTGTCCTAGGCCACTAAACGATGGGGCCGTTGGCACTTTCGCGCCGTGGGCTACCGAGAGTTAAGCTTACGATGAAGTTGACGGGCGATGCAAATCGACGCACGAATTTGTTTTCACACACCTCAAAAATGGCTTAATTACGCCATTCCTTGAAGCACGCTTCGGTGTGTCGCGATCCTCGCAGAGAGCAATACTTGCGAATGAATGGGCGCAATAATTGAGCAAGAAGTTCAGCAGCTCGAAACTCCGGGCGTGTCTAGTTCGCTCTTCCCGGCAAGCTCGATGAGCGAGCACCGCAAAGTCTCTTACTTCGACAGGGCCCCTGAGCTTGTCGAAGAACTCGATGAGCGGAACAGGGCGGGCACGGGGTTTTAGATCGTGCGCATGGCCGGGCCTGGCGGGAGCGAGCGCAGCTCGCGGATGGATCTGCGCGCGATCTGAAACCCCGTGGTCGCTCAGCAAAGCAGACCCCCAAGTTCATCTCGACAAGCTCGATGAACGAACGTCACAAAGCCGCTCGTCTAGACAAGCTCGACAAGCGAGCGACAGCGCCTAGTAGCCGCCGAGCGCGCGCTGCACGCGCTGCAGCGAGATATTCTCGTGCAGCATGACACCCTGGCCGGTGCGCTGCTCAAAGTTGAAGCCGAGCTTGCCCTGCACGAGCATGCCGATCAGATACGGCTCAAGCGGGTTCCAAAGCACCCACGTGGGCTGACCCTTCGAGTTGTTTCCCAAAAACGTGACTTCGATCTCACGATTGCCGACGCGCTGGACCGAGGGAACCATTGCACGCGTCGACAGCGTCACATCGCCCGACTGCTGCATACCGCTCATGCATCGATCCTAGCCAATCACAGATGTGAACGCACCACAGAAGTTACGCCCCGGCGAAGAAGCTGCCCGCGACCCGCGCGAGCCCGTGCAGATCGTCGACGTGCACCAGCTCACGCACCGAGTGCATCGACAGCAGCGGCACGCCCGCATCGAGCGTGCGCATGCCCAGGCGAGTCGCGGTGAGCGGCCCGATGGTCGAGCCGCACGGCACCGAGTTGTTCGATACAAATACCTGCGAGGGTACGTCAGCGTGCTCGCAGAGCCGCTGCCAGAGTGCCTCACCGTGCGCATCGGTTGCGTAGCGTTGGTTTGCATTGACCTTGAGCATCGGCCCGCCACCCGCGAGCGGGTGCACATGGGGGTCGTGCTTCTCGGCGTAGTTCGGGTGCACCGAGTGGCCGGCGTCTGCCGAGAGGCACCACGACTGCGACATCGCCCGCGCGGCATCCTCGACCGACGCGCCCAGCCCCACGCGCAGCCGCACGATCACGTCCTCAAGAAACGGCCCGCACGCACCCGAGCGCGTCTCAGAACCGAGCTCTTCGTGATCAAACGCGGCGAGCATTGCAATCGTGTCGTCAGCCACGGCCTCGCCTGAAGCAGCCGCAATCAGCGCAACGAGCCCGGCATACACCGAGCTCAAGTTATCGAGCCGAGGCGACGCCAACAGCTCCGAAGAAGCACCGAGCAGCGCAGGCTGCTGCGTATCTACGAGCCGCACATCGGCACCGGCAATGTCAGATACAGCGATGCCCGCGGCAGAAGCGAGCAGTTCCCCCACCGATGCGCTGCCCATGCCGATCACCGGCTGCATGTGGCGTTGCCGATCCAACGTAATGCCGTTACCAGCGTCGCGATCGAGGTGAATCGCGAGCATCGGAACCCGCGCAACAGCCTCGGTGCGCACCAGGTGCTCGCGGCCATCGCCGGTCACGAGTCGACCGGCGATCGCGAGGTCGCGATCGAACCAGGTGGTCAGCAGCGGCCCACCATAGACCTCGACGCCCACCTGCGCCCAGCCCTGCGCACTGAAATCTGGCTGCGGCTTCAGCACGAGGCCCGGCGAATCGGTGTGGCAGCCGAGCACGCGCACGGGGCTGCCCGCGCCTACCCCTGAGCCGGCACGCCACGCAATAATCGCGCCGTCGCGCACCACGAACGCCCCCGTGCCAGCTTCGAGAGCGGGCCACGTATCGGCCTCGTGCAACTCGACAAACCCAGCTGCGGCAAGCATTGCGGCAGCGTTGTGCGCCGCGTGATACGACGTCGGCGAGGCTGTCACAAATTCGGCAAAGCCATCAATGTATTCGTCGCGCGCGGCGGAAGAAGCGGTCAGCTGGTGCGAGAGCGAGGCAGGCATGCCTTAATCAAAGCACGCAAAAAGAGGATCCCCGCCGAGACTCGTCGGCGGGGATCCTCTTCGGTGAAACTAGTCTTGCGACGGCTTCTCAAACGCGGTCGCGAACTCAGCCAGCAGTCGAGCACCAAAGCCGGTCGAACCGTTCGAGCGCCAAACATCGTCGCGCTCGACCTCCATCGTTGCGGCGATGTCGATGTGGCCCCACGGCACATCGTCTACGAACTCGTTGAGGAACAGCGCCGCGGTGATCGCACCAGCGTAAGTGCCACCGATATTCGAGAGATCGGCAATGTTCGACTTCAGCTGCTCACGGTAGCGGTCATCGAGCGGCAGGCGCCAGACTCGCTCATCGGTGACCTCAGCCGCGGTCGCAAGCTGTGCGGCAATCTGGTCGTTGTTCGCGAGGGTTGCCGCGGTGCCGAGGCCGAGCGCCATCATCGCGTTGCCGGTGAGCGTCGCGATGTCGACGATCGCGTCAGGGCGGTGCGCTTCTTCGGTCGCAAGCACGATGCCGTCTGCGAGCACGAGGCGACCCTCTGCGTCGGTGTTCTTCACCTCGACAGTCTTGCCGCCACGAATCGTGAGCACATCGCCGACCTTCGTTGCGTTGCCCGAAAGCATGTTGTCGGTGCACATCATCCAACCGGTGACAATGCTCGTTGTGCCGAGCTCACTCAGCGCGGTCATCGAGGCCAGCACAGCGCCCGCCCCCATCATGTCCATCTTCATGCTGCCCATCGCGTGGGTAGGCTTCAGGCTGATTCCGCCCGAGTCAAACATGATGCCCTTTCCGACGAGCGCGAGGTGCGGGGTCGCGTCGGTCGCACCCTCGGGGGTGTAGCGCAGCTTCACCATGCGCGGTTCTTCGGCGCTGCCTGCGTTCACGCCGAGCAGGCCGCCAAGGCCCAGCTCCATGATCGCTGCGCGGTCGAACACCTCAACTTCGAGGCCGGTCTGCCCACCGAGCTTCACCGCGAGGTCTGCAAGGTTCACCGCGTTCAGGTGGCGACCGGGGGCGTTCCCCAGGTCACGCGCGAGGCCAGCGATGCGAGCGAGCACGAGGCCGCGGTCGATGCCCTGCTGCGCCGCCTCACGGTCGCCCTCGGCAACAGCGATGGTCAGGGTTTCAATCAGTACGTTCTTTGCCTCGCTTTTGAGCGGCTCGAAGCGATAGCGGGCGAGGATCGCGCCCTCGGTTGCGGCAAGCGCCGCCTCGCGCGCGTCGAGACCCGCGGCAATAACGCCCCCGAGGTCGATCGCGAGCGTTGCCGACTCGTTTGCGGCGCGGGTGAAGTTTGCGACCGCGTCACGCAGGGTCGCCGCGGTGAAGGGCTCTTTGCCCGCACCGACGAAGACCACGAGGGTGTCGCCCGGGTTGCGCAGCGTCTGGCCGCTCTTGCCGGTGAACCCGGCCGCGGCAAGCTCGTCGCGGGTCAACCCCGAGACGCACTCGCACGAGGGCAGATCGCCCTCGGCAGAGATGAAGCAGGCGCGCGCGGCCGCAGCGTCGAGGTCGGCTGCTGAGCCGAGCACGACCTGGGTCTGGTGTGCGAGCGAGGGGGCGGGATCGAAAGACGGGTCAATCACAACAGTCATGCGCTCAAGCCTAGTCGGGCTACCTCTGCGCCCGCTCAGTCGACAGCGAGCGCAGCTACGGGCGACACCCGGATCGCGCGCCGCGCCGGTGCCACTGCTGCCCCGAGAGCGAGCACTGTGCCGAAGAGCACGACGCCTGCTAGCACGAGCCAAGGCAATGCCGGAGGCATCAACCCCACCTGCGATCCGAGAAGCGACTGCGCCGCGACCCAGCCGTAAAACGTGCCCAGTACGAGGCCGAATCCGAGCGCCGCGAGCGTCATCTGCACACTCTCGGCCATCACCATTGCCCTCACCTGCGCCCCGGTAAACCCGAGCGCGCGCAGCAACCCAAGCTCGCGCGTGCGCTGCAGCACGCCGAGAGACAGCGTGTTCACCATTCCGACAGCAGCAATCACCGCTGAGAAGCCGACTAGCCCTGTGAAGATTCCGGTTGTGATCGCGAGGGTCTCTGAGAGTTGCGCCTGCATTTCTGGGTCTTGAGCGAATGCCGCAAGACTCATCTGCTCGTAGCTTGCAAGCGCCACTGCAAACATGGTGACGAGGGTCACCCCAATCACCAGGCCGATTGTGGCTCGGGCACTGCGTTCACGAAACCGGACGGCATTCGCCGCAGCGAGTCTTCCTGTCGGGCCTCGGCCGAGGGCACGGCCCGCAATGCGCAGCACCGGCGGCATCACCACGTGCGCGCCAATCGCGACACCCGTGAACGAAAGCAATCCGCCGACAAACGAGACGAGCAACGCGAGTGGCGTGACGAGCCCCGCGATCACCCCGAGGGCGAGAAGCGCGATGCCCACGATGATCAAGATCAGCGCCCACACCGAGCGCCCACTGCGACCCTTCGCGTCTTCTGCACGCAACTCAACGGAGGCGCCGGTTGCCTCGATCGGCGATACCGCGCCGACTCGCCGAGATCCCGACCACGCCGCGACCCACGTGGTCAGCGCCACGATTGCGACGGCAGCGAGCGCGAGCGGGCTGAACAGCGGGTAGCTTGGCCCCGCGGGCAACCATCCGAGGCCGGGGCCAAATGCGACGAACGAGGCGATAAGCAACTCGGCGAGCGCGAAACCGAGCACCGCCCCCATCGCACCCATCACGAGCCCCTCGCCCGCCACCCGAGCTCGAACTCGCGCAGAGGTGGCCCCGATCAGTCGGTACAGAGCGATCGTGCGGGTACGCCCGGCGATGATGGTCGAGAACGTGTTTGCGGTCACAATCGCACCAACGTAGAGCGCAATCAATATAAAGATGAGCGCGACCATCGTGAGCACCACCTTGAAGGTGCCAGATTCGGCAATAAGCCGCGGATCCATCGCCGCGACCATCACGTCGACCCCAAGAATCAGCGTCACCGCAAAGAATGAGCTCAGGGCCGCAACGATCACCGTCGCGGCGTGATCACGAAGCTTCGCAAAATCGTGAGCGTTGCGGCCCCCTACCGCTTTGACGCTCATGCCCGCTGGCTTTCAGCGCGCACGACACCGACAAAATCTTCGAGGCCAAGCATCGTGTCAGAAATCTGTGCCGCGCTCATCGCCCCGCGATCGGCGACGATACGCCCGTCTGCAAGAAAAAGAATGCGATCGGCATGACTCGCCGCGATCGGGTCGTGTGTCACCATCGCGATGCTCTGGCCCTCGTCGTCGACCGCAGAGCGAAGCAACCCGAGCACCTCGCGACCAGTGCGCGAATCGAGTGCCCCGGTCGGTTCGTCGGCAAAGATCACGTCGGGCCGGGTCGCAAGCGCACGCGCGATCGCGACGCGCTGCTGCTGCCCGCCCGAGAGCTCGTGGGGGCGGTGGCGTTGCCTTCCGTCGAGCCCAAGAGCGACGATCAGCGAGTCGATACGCGCTTGATCCTCGTGACCGACTCCTCTGCCGTCGAGTTCGAAAGGCAACCTGAGGTTACCCATAATGTCGAGTGTCGGCACCAGGTTGAAGGCCTGAAAGACGAAGCCGATCCTCGTTCTGCGAAGCTTTGTCAGCGCGGCATCGCCAAGCCGCGTAATCTCATCGCTGCCGAGCCACACTCGCCCCTCACTCGGGCTGTCGAGCCCCGCCATCACGTGCATAAGCGTCGACTTGCCCGAACCAGAGGGACCCATGATTGCCGTGAACTCACCTTTGCGCAGCCCGATCGAAACATCGCTTAGTGCGGTGACGCGGTGCGCACCCTCACCGTAGTGGCGGCTCAGGTGTTCGACTTGGGCAACGGTTTGGGCAGTTTGCGGGTGTTGATTCATCCTTCAACGCTAGGTTTCTTCGCAGCGCGCGGGATCGACCTTACGTACCACGGTGATCGTGCTTTGGTGCCGTCTCTACATGTGGGGTGCGCAAATCAAACCCCCGGGTTACCATGAAGTGAATCGGAACACCAGGTGCAGGAATTTGGGGTCGGCTACTTCTGCCGCTGCATCTGAATGGACTCATTGGAGGGGCCATGACGATTCGAAGCTTGGTCGCGGCATTCTGCGCGACTCTGATGATGACCGCGGGGTTTGCGGGGATAGCAAGCGCGGCTCACGCGACGGGGCCCGCTGTATCAGCCACCGAGTTCTATGCAGAGCTTTGCGCGGGCACCACCGAAAGCAACCCAAAAGAGGCGACCGTTTGGGACGATGTCGAGAATGTGTCCTTGCCCGGCCCCGTGCCAGACCTCACGCGCGTTTGGGGGCCGCGGCTGGATTCGTATAACGATGGCAACGTGGTGCCGCTCTATGACGTCTGGGGCGAGAACAACCTCAACGGCTACCCGCCGGTGTGCGGCGTTCGCTACGTCGAAGGCGTCGGCCCCGTCTCTGAGTGGATGTACTGCACCGACTACTTCGCGCACGTCTGCAGCGGCGTTGATGAAGATGGAAACCTCGTCGATATCGACGGCGATCAGCTCCCCGATATGGAAGAAAGCGACACCGCCAACGAGAAGCTAACGCCAGACCAAGAGAAGATCATTGCCTACCTCGTGACGCACGGCTGGACCCGGTATATCGGGTCTGGCGGTGAGGGCGACTTTGGTTTCGCCACCAGTGCGCAGCCGCTTGGTGACTCGTTTCAGCGCTCAGCGCTGCAGGTGCTCGTGTGGTGTGTGAGTGACCCGGTGGCAGATCCGGTGCCGAATGGCAGCGAGCAGCTTCGAAAAGAAACATGCGAGAACAGCCTCGACGCCAACGATCAGGCGGCGATTCTCGCCACGTACGGGCCAGCCCCCGAGCTTTCAGCAACCGGGCCCACTGCAACGCTCAAGGTTGGCGAGACCGCACGGTTCACGGTTTCGGCGAATGCTGCGGCTGGACCGATTACTATCTCGACGACCGGCCCGGCCGGATCTCTCACTGTGACCTCAGGCAGCGCGACGTTGATGGGAAATCAACTCCTCCTGACCGAGGCTCCAGCCACGCAGACTGTTGTACTCGGTTTCACCGCGACCGAAGTCGGCACCGTAGCACTGAGCGCAGAGGCAACTCCTGCCGCCACCGAAAGTATCGGCTGGAACCAAAGCCCCGGGGTCGCAGCCAACGAAAAGCCGTGCCAGATCTTCGCAACTTTCCGCAAGGATCAGAGCGAGGTTTTGCGAGCGGACGCGAGTGCGATTTTTGCGGTTGCCAGCACTGGTGCGGGCGCAAATGTTTCAGCGAATGCGAACGGCAATCGGATCGCAAATACCGGCGCTGACTCGCCCGCCTTCGGCATGACGGTCGCCGCGCTCGCGGCCCTGGTCGTCGGCGCGGGTCTCCTGGTCGGTACTCGCCGCAAGGCCCAAAGCAGCACGTAATCGCGGGCACGACGGGAAGTCGCTTTCTCGCAGCGCACCCGGGAATAGATGCGTTTGCATACGTGTTATACCTGACATGAGAGCATTCGGATTCCTTTCCTTCGGACACTACGGCGACGTTCGCGGCAGCGCAGTGCGCACTGCTGGCGACATGCTGAACCAGACCATCGAGCTCGCCGAAGGGGCCGACGAGATCGGCGTCAACGGCGCCTATGTGCGCGTGCACCACTTCGCGAAACAGGCGGCGTCGCCGATCCCTTTGCTTACCGCGATGGCGGCTCGCACCAAACGCATCGAGGTCGGCACCGGCGTGATCGACATGCGCTACGAGAACCCGCTCTACCTCGCCGAAGAGGCGGCGTCGCTCGACCTCATCTCGAGCCGCCGAATTGCGCTCGGCATTAGCCGCGGCTCGCCCGAGACCGCGCTGCGCGGCTACGAGGCGTTCGGCTACACAGGCTCTGAAGACCCACGCGGCGGCGATATCGCACGCGATAAGTTCGAGCTGTTCTTGCAGGCGATCGACGGCGAGCGTGTCGTCGAAGGCGACCCGCAGATGGTCGGCCCCGGCCAGCGACTCGCGATCGAACCGCAGTCGCCCGGTCTGCGCGATCGCATCTGGTGGGGCGCGGGATCACGCGAAAGCGCCGAGCAGGTCGGCCGCCAGGGGCTCAATCTCATGAGCTCGACGCTTCTTACCGAGGCGACAGGGCAACCATTTCACGTGCTGCAGCGCGAGCAGATCGAACGCTACCGCGAGGCCTACAAGCAGGCCGGACACACGGGCGCGCCTCGAGTGAGTGTGAGCCGCAGCGTCTTCCCGATCGTGAACGAGCAAGACGAGCTGTACTTCGGGTTGCGTTCACGCGAGAACATGGATCAGGTCGGCGTGATAGACGGCTTTCGCTCGACGTTCGGCAAGACCTACGCCGACTCACCCGACCGGCTCATCACGCAACTACTCGCCGACGAGGCGGTTATGGCGGCGGATACGCTCATGCTGACCATCCCAAATCAAATTGGCGTCGAGTACAACCTGCACGTGCTGCAGGCTTTTGCCGAGCACGTCGCGCCCGCGCTGGGGTGGAAGCCAAACACGGAGGGGCCTGTGGTCGGCGATACCGTCTAACGGAAAATCCGTGGGGCACCAAAACTCAACTGGTTCTGTGCAGTCGCAACAGCATCGGCTCGCGGACATGATCGCCCACGAGGCGCACCGAGTATCATCGGGCTATGTTCGAGCCGCAACAGATCGCCGAGAACGTTACGCTACGAGCGCTGCGCTCGGAAGACGCCCGCGCCCTCACCGATGCGTACGTGCGCAATCGCGCATATCTTGAGCAGTGGGAGCCGACCCGTGCCGATGACTTCTGCACAGAAGAGACACAATCGCTTGATATCTCCCGCCGCATCGAGATGGAACAGGCCGGCGTGGGCTACTCGCTGGGTTTGTTCACCGAAGGCGCCCTCATAGGTCGATTCAACCTCGCCGAGGTCGTTCGCGGCGTGTTTCAGAGCGCAGGCATCGGCTACTGGGTCGATCAAACTCACGCGGGCCGCGGGCTCGCCTCAGCCGCAGTGAAAGCGATGCTGTCGAACGCGCGCGATCACCTTGGCCTGCACCGACTCGAGGCTGCCACACTCGTGCACAATGTGGGGTCGCAGCGCGTGCTGGCAAGGGCAGGATTCAAGCAAATCGGCATGGCCCCGAGATACCTCAAGATCGCCGGCGAATGGCAAGACCACAACCTGTATCAGGCGATACTTCACAGCTAAGCTGACAATCCGAGACGCGCCGAAAGCAATGCTTCTGGTCGCCTGCCCTGCCGTTCCCGAATCTGCGTTTCAATGACGGTGAAACCCGCGCGCTCCACGCGTTCGGTGAGAGCGTTCACCGGCCAGTAGTACGCCGTAGTGATGGCGTGATCGAATGGCTCGAGCTTCACCCCGGCAAAGAAGCCGATCAGCAGACTGCCTCCGGGATGTATCGCGCGTGCAAACTCCACCAGCGCAGCATCGATCCCACTTGGTTCCGTATGGATTAGCGAATACCAGGCGAGCACGCCTCCCAGGCTCTTGCTTTCAACTCCGAGCGACTCAGCCTGCCCACGTCGATAGCGGCTCAGCGGGTAGCTTCTCCGTGCGTGCTCAACGAAGGCGGTCGACGGGTCGAGGCCTTCGATGTCGACCTCGTGCTCGCGCAAGAAGTCTGTCCACTGCCCAGGGCCACAGCCCACATCGAGCACTGGCCCGCGAACGCCACGCGCCCACTCGAGCAGGTACTCGCGATCCGCTGCCTCAGCATGCTCGATCTTGCCCACCGCTTCGACGTACTCGCCGGCGCGGCGACTGTAGGCGTCAGCCGCCTGCACGTGACTTGTGTGCGCATGCTCCGACGATTGAACTCCCATAGCTCGACGTTACCCGCGGCCGGGGGAAGGCGGGAGCGCGCAGCGCGGGTTCCTGGGAAAGGCGACTCGGATGAGAACATGGGTGCATGCCCGAAACGCCTCAAGACGTCACCCTCCGTTCAGATTATGGACCCAGCGAGTACCCCGCGCTCGTGGCGATCTGGCGCAGCGCCGTGCGCGCCACTCATGACTTTCTCGCAGTGGAAGACTTCGCACGGATCGAAAGCATGCTCGCATCAGAATACTTTCCGATGGTCGATCTGATCGTCGCCGATGACGCGGGTGTGGCAGTTGGCTTTGCTGGTGTCGAATCAGACAATCTCGAGATGCTGTTTATCCATGACTCGTCTCGCGGCAAAGGGATCGGATCAGCGCTTCTGAATGAGGCCATCGCCTCACACGGGGTCACTAAGGTCGACGTGAATGAGCAGAACCTAGGAGCGCACCGCTTCTATCTGACCCAGGGGTTCCGTCAGATCGGCAGAAGCGAACTCGATGGCGAAGGCAAGCCATACCCCATTCTGCATATGCGGCTCGCGGACTCCGATTGGTCGCAACCTGGCAGCAACGGCGGCCAGGATCAGACATACGAGATCGTGCTCACCGGACAGCTCATCTGTAAGACCGTCGAGGAGTCCGAGCTGGTTGCGAGGCTGCTGCCCACGCACATCGAACTCACGCGCGCAGAGCCCGGGTGCACCTCTTTCGAGGTCACGCGAACCGACGATCCACTTGTCTGGCAAGTCGATGAGCGTTTCGTGAGTCAACAGGCTTTCGAGGCCCACCAACATCGGGTTGCGGCGAGCGAATGGGGCACAGAGACCACGAAGATTGCGCGCGAGTACATCATCACGGGATCCGACTAACCGCGAGGCCTCTGGTTGCCGCACCTCTCACGCTCGCGAGGAGACGCGAGCAAAAGCTACGGCACCACGATGAGCTTGCCCCGGGTGCGGCCGCTCATGCTCGCCCGAAACGCGTCGGCCACTTGGTCGAGCGAGAAGATACCGGCGATCTCGACTTCGAGGCGGCCAGCACGAGCAAGCTCGACCAACCGGGTGGTCTCGGCACCATCCGGGCGCACCCAGATATAGTGCCCGCCGTGCTCGGTCACTGAACCGTCGGCGATCGAAGCGTGAGTGCCGCCCTCGCGAAGCACCGCAAGAGTGGTCTCGAGCTGGCCGCCGACAAAGTCGGCGACAGCATCGACCGGGCCGCCGGCGAGCGCAAGCACGCGAGTCTCAAGACCGTCACCATACACCACCGGTTCGACGCCCAAACCGCGCAAGAAGTCATGGTTTCGTTCCGATGCCGTGCCGATCACGCGCGCCCCACGAACGACCGCGATTTGCGCGGCAAAGCTGCCCACGCCACCGGCCGCGGCGTGAATGAGCAGGGTTTTCCCGCCGAGATCCCCCAGCGCATCGAGCGCGCGCAGTGCTGTGCCCCCAGCAAGCGGGAGCCCGGCTGCCTGCTCCCACGAGAGCTCGGCGGGTTTGCGCGCCACCGCATGGGCATCGACCGCGATCCTCTCAGCAAACGTGCCGTGCTGCACGACACCCTTTCGCGCATAGGCGAGCACTTCGTCACCGATCTCGAACTCAGGAGTGTCGAACCCGAGGCCCACGACTACGCCGGCGACGTCCCAGCCCGGAATCACCGGAAAGTTCGAGTCGATCATCGGATCGAGATAGCCAGCCATGAGCTTCCAATCGACCGGGTTGACGGCCGCTGCTTTCACTTCAATCAGCACTGCACCTGCCATCACCTTCGGTTCGGCGACCTCTCGCACCTCGAGATCGTCAAGGTCGGTGGTGTAGTTGTCGTAGACGACAGCTCGCATGGCGTACTCCTTCAGATGCTGAACGACGATACTGAAACCAACGCACAAAGCGGGTCGGCTATTCCACAGCGCAAGTCCCAGAACCACCCTCTGGGCTACACGAACGGGCGCTCCGTAACGCATAAGGCGTCCATCGATCATTGACTTCGACGAAGCCAGCGACCATTTTTCGGTGAGCTCTACGATTTGGTGCACCGATCTGTTCACAAGGATGGAGACCACGCGTCACCACTGGAGGAACTCGCCATGCCGAAACACCAGCTCTCCTCCGAACCCGCACGGAGCAGCTACGCACAAAACGACGCCAAGCTCGCGCGGGTGATGGTCTCGGACATTCTGCAACTCGTCGAGTGCGAGTCTCCCTCTGACGACCTGCAGGCAGTCGCGCGCAGCGCGGAGACCGTCGCGACGCTCGCGGTAAAGCTTCTCGGCACCGAGCCCGAGCGCATCGTGATCGACGGTTGCACGCATCTGCGCTGGCGTTTCGGTCGCACACCCCGAGTCCTGCTGGTCGGGCATCACGACACCGTTTGGCCCATTGGCACCCTGCGCACGCACCCCGGCGTTGTAGAGCAGGGCGTGTTGCGCGGCCCCGGGTGCTTCGACATGAAGGCTGGCATCGCGATGGCCATGCACGCGTTGGCTGCGCTCGAATCGCTCGACGGTGTCACGCTGCTCATCACGGGCGACGAGGAGCCGGGTTCGCTCACCTCTCGCGATCTCATCGAGCAAGAAGCTCGCGAATGCTCGGCAGCCCTGGTGCTCGAAGCTGCAGGGCCAGGAGGGGCACTCAAGACCGAGCGCAAGGGCGTCTCGCGTTATGAGGTCGTTGTGCAGGGTCGAGCCTCTCACGCGGGCCTCGACCCAGAGCTCGGCGTGAACGCGACGCTCGAGCTCTCGCACCAGGTGCAGCGCGTCGCGAACCTCGCCCTGCCCGAGCTGGGCACCACGGTCACCCCCACTCGAGCCGAATCGGGCACCACCACGAACACTGTTCCGGCATCGAGCAGCTTTTCGGTCGACGTGCGGGCTCGAAGCATCGCAGAGCAGGATCGCGTGCACCAAGAGATGCTCGCCCTGCAACCGCGGCTGCCGGGTGCGATCGTCACCGTGCTCGGCGGAGTGAACCGGCCCCCGCTCGAGGCCGAAGCGTCTCGCGAACTGTTTGAGCGCGCCAGCCGAATCGCGAGAGAGCTCGGCCTGCCGCCACTACGCGCACAGGCGGTCGGCGGAGCGTCTGACGGCAACTTCACCGCAGGTGTCGGCACCCCCACGCTCGACGGCCTTGGCGCGACCGGAGGGGGCGCGCACGCCGACAGCGAGCACGTCATTGTCGATGAGCTGCCCGCCCGAACCCAACTGCTTACGGCACTGATCGCCGACCTTTTGGCCGAACACCCATGATCGCCGACACCTCAGCGTCCCAGGCCAAACCCGACGAGCTCGCGGCGGCGATGCTCTCGACGGCGTGGACGGTTGCCCAGCAAGCGGGCGACGCCGCTCAGGTCACCCTACGCGAAGTGCACGACATCGATGAGATGCACCAGATTCAACGCCTGTACGAACGCATCTGGCGCACCGGCCCGACAGGCACCCCCGTCACCGCAGACATGCTGCGCGCGATGGCAAAGGCCGAAAGCTACGTTGTCGGGGCGTTCGAAGATGACGTGCTCGTGGGGGCGTGCTTCGGCTTCTTCGGGCCACCCGCCCGCCGCACGCTGCACAGCCACATTGCGGGTGTTGACCCGAGCATGCGCCGCCGCCACGTCGGTCTCGCGCTCAAACTGCATCAGCGCGCCTGGGCGATGCAACGAGGGGCAGATGCGATCACTTGGACATTCGATCCGTTGATCAGAAGAAACGCGTTCTTCAACATCGGTAAGCTGGCTGCGTCCGCAGCTGAGTACCTGCCAAGTTTCTACGGCCCGATGGATGACGACATCAATCGGGCTGACGACACGGATCGCATGCTCATTCGATGGCATCTCGGCTCCCCCGCGGTGATCGCGGCGTGCGAAACGAACTCCCTTTCTCGCGACGTCGGGCGCCGACCCGCAGTCGATCCGATGGCGCACACCGCAGCCCCGCGCATACTCGAGCCGTCGCGCACAGGCAGACCAATACGTCGTGAGTCTCGCAGTAGCACCTTGCTCGTCGGCATTCCAGCCGACATCGAAGCGATGCGCCTCAGCGACCCGGCACTCGCGGCCGAGTGGCGCATTGCGCTGCGAGAAACACTCGGCACGCTCATGTCAGAGGAAGCGCAGGTCAGCCGGTTCAGTCGAGACGGCTGGTATGTCGTCGAAAGAAAGGAAGCCCGATGAAGCTAGAGGCAATCGAGATTCGCACCGTTCGCATGCCGCTCGTCAGCCCGTTTCGCACGTCGTTCGGTGTCGAAAGCGTGCGCGAGACCCTGCTGGTGCGCGTCGTTACCGCAACGAGCGAGGGCTGGGGCGAGTGCGGGGCAAGTGAAGAGCCGCTCTATTCTTCTGAGTACACGCACGGCGCGACCGAGGTGCTGCGCCGTCACCTCGTGCCCGCGCTGCTGCGAGCCGAGATTCGCGACGCGCACGCCCTCGCGCCGGCGCTTGCTCGCTTCAAGGGGCACCGTCTCGCAAAGTCGGCACTCGAGGCCGCCGTGCTCGATGCCGATCTGCGGGCGCAGGGCGTCTCACTCTCCCACGCGCTCGGCGCGACAAAGACCCGGGTGCCATGTGGGGTGTCGGTAGGGATCACTGACACCATCCCCGAGCTGATCGAGGCCGTGGCGGGTTATCTCGAAGCCGGCTACGCGCGCATCAAGCTCAAGATCGAGCCCGGCTGGGATCTCGATCCGGTGCGCGCGGTGCGCGAAGAGTTTGGCGACATCGAGCTGCAGGTCGACGCGAATGCCAGCTATCAACCGGCAGATTCGAGGCACCTCGCAAAGCTCGACGATTTCGAGCTGTCGCTGCTTGAGCAGCCCTTTGCCGCCGACGACCTGCTCGGGCACGCTCGCCTTGCGAAGGCGATCGCCACACCCATCTGTCTCGATGAGTCGATCCTCTCTGCGCGAGGTGCTGCGGCTGCAATTGAAATGGGTGCCTGCAGCATCATCAACATCAAACCGGGCCGAGTGGGCGGCTACCTCGAGGCGCGTCGCGTGCACGATGTCTGCTCCGCTCACGATGTTCCCGTGTGGTGCGGCGGCATGCTCGAAACCGGGGTCGGCCGGGCGGCGAATCTTGCGGTTGCGGCGATGCCCGGCTGCACCATGCCGGGCGACACCTCTGCTTCGGACAGATACTTCGCAACTGATCTCACTGATCCCTTCGTGCTGCGCGACGGCCATCTTGAAGTGCCGACGGGCGCCGGCATCGGAGTCACACCGAATGCCGATGTGCTCGATGAGGTGACAGTCGAGCGCGAGTGGATCACCGGAGCCGAAGCATAAATCTCGCGTGCTAGCCTCAAGCACGTGCCCTCTGCCATGACGACGCATCGACCCCAGACCACGCTCGGCCGCGTGCTCGAAGAACTCGGCACGACGCTGCTGCACGTGGTGTGCGGGCCCGTGCACGCCAAGCGCAGCGTCGAGGCGATCGTGATTCACGACCCTCACGACGTGCCTGAGGCACCCAAGCACGCGCTGGTACTCGGAGTCGGGCTCCGCGAGAAGGAGGAGGTTCGCCGAGTCATTGAACAGCTGGGCGAGATCGGCACGCTCGGCCTCGTCGTGCGGGAGCCGTTTGCCGCAGACCCAGAACTCGTCAAAGCAGCAGAAGCGGCAGATGTCGTGCTGCTCTCGATGGCGTCGGGCACTGCCTGGGCTCATCTCGCCGGCATGCTGCGGGCATTGATGACGCCTGGCGCACCAGACGACCCCAGACCGGTGACCTTTGGCGGCATACTCGCCGGCGATCTGTTTGCGGTCGCAAACGCAGTCGCAGCTTTACTCGAGGCCCCCGTTACCATCGAAGACCGCCACTCTCACCTACTTGCGTTCTCAAGCAAACAGGAGGGCATCGACGCATCGCGCGCCCAGACGATTCTTGGCAAACAGGTACCCGCGCAGTACACGAGGTTTCTCGAGGAGCAGGGCGTCTTTCAAGAGATCTACCGCAGCGGTCAGCCCGTCTTCGTTGCCGCGCTGCCCGAATCTGCTGGCGCCCAGCCCGACGAACAGGCACGCTCTGCAATCGCGGTTCGCGCGGGCGATGAGATTCTTGGCACCATTTGGGTTGCCGCACCCGAACCGCTGAATGCAGCGCATAGCCTCGCCCTTATCGAGTCGTCTCGGCTCGTTGCGATGCACATGGTCTGGCAGCGCACCGATGCCGATGTCGAGCGACGCCTCCGCGCGAACCTGCTCAGCCATGCGCTCGAGGGCGGAGGCGGAGCGCAAGAAGCGGTGCGGCGGCTCGAGATGCGCGACGAGGCAATGATCGTGATCGCGCTTGCGCTCGTTGACAGAACGAACGAACGTCTGGCGCACGCGCACATCGCAGCCGAACGCAAACGCGTTGCCGATGCCTTTGCGGTGCACCTTTCATTTGCGCACCCCCGCGCGCTCTCAGGTTTGATCGATGATGTTGCCTACGGGGTGTTGCCAATTGAGATCGCACGCACCGAACGCGACGCACCCATCGACTTCGACGCTGACGAGAGCGCGGTACGGCTCACCAGCGAGTTTCTCGCGCGGGTGCGCTCACCATTGCAGCCGCTCGTGGGCATTGGCCGTATCGCCCGCGGGGTCACTGAGCTGCCGTACTCTCGGGCCGGTGCCGATCGCGCGCTCAGTGTGCTTCGAGCGGGTGTATCGCCTCGGTCGATCGCGCGCTTCGATGAGGTGCACGCAGAAGCGCTTCTGCTCGAGCTCGAGGTGCCGACCCGAGACATTCCATCGGGTGCCGTCGCCCGGTTGATTGCGTATGATCGCACCCACCAAAGCCTGCTCGTAGACACCCTGCGCGCCTGGCTCGATGCGCTCGGTGATGTTGGCGTCGCGTCAGCGGCAATGTTCGTGCATCAGAACACGTTTCGCTACCGCTTGAAGCGAGTCTCCGAGGTCGGGCACCTCGATCTCGCAGACCCCGATGCCCGCTTCGCAGCTATGCTGCAGCTGCGCCTACTCGCGGTGAGGCCTGAAGCCTGAGGTCTGGCGAATGCCTGCCGCTAGAGCCTCAGTGCCCCAACCAGGCAGGCGAGCCATTCAGTGTCCTGCTCAATAATTACCTCGTGACTCGTGCCCGCACCGTGGCCAGCGTTTTCGAATACGTGCAAAAGGATCGGCGCCGATCCTCGCTGTGCCGCCTGTAGGCGTGCCACGAACTTGCGCGCCTGAGCTGGCGGACACCTCGGATCGGTCGCTCCAGCCTGCACGTAGACGAGCGGAAACTCGTTCGGGGCAACCAGCTCGTAGGGAGAGTTTGCTGCGAGGCGCAGCACCTCACCCGGAACATCTGGGTTCGCCCACGCCTTGCGAATCACGAAGTCGAGGTAGGGTTCGCGAAGCCCGCCGATCAGGTCGAGCAGGGGCGCCCGGGGCAGCACGGCGCGCCAGAGATCGGGTCGCTTGGTTACCGCGACCCCGCACATGAGGCCGCCGTCAGAGCCACCCGTAAGCGCGAGACGCGCGGGCGAGGTGAGCCCGGTGTCAATGAGATGCTCGGCCACGGCCACCAGATCGCCGTCGCGCACGTGGCGATGTTCGCGGTGGGCGCCAAGGTACCACTCGGTGCCGAACTCGCCGCCACCGCGCAGATAGGCCTGAACGAGCGTGCCCCCCGACGCCACGAACGCGGCGAGGTCGGGTTGGTACGAGGGCAGCGTCGGCACGTTCGCTGCGCCATAGGCAGAAATGAGCGTCGGCGCCGGTTGCTCGGGAGCAGCCGCGGTGGTCGGGCGCACGATGTGAAACGGAATCGCGGTGCCATCGCCAGCGATTGCGTGCCCCATCGACACCTCGGCGGCAACGTTCACGGCCGGTGCCACCACAGTCTCGAGCCCTGCCTCACCGTGGCGATGCAGATAGACGCCCCACGAAGTCGTGAGGGTCGAAAACGCGAAGAGAAACTCGCCCCCATACGCGGTCTGAGCAAGCCCCGTCAGCGTGAAGAAGGATGCGTGTATCGCTCCGTTGGCCGGCAGTGGCACCGCGCCGAGCTCAGAGCCGTCTCGATCAAGCACCAGCACCTTGGCCGCGGTTTGATCGAAGCCGCTCAGGTACAGCGTGTGCCCGACCGGCGTGATGCCGCGCAGCACCATCTCGGTCTCGGGCCTGAGCTCGATCCAATTGTCGGGATCGTTCGGGTCGGTGCGGGCCGATGATTCAGAGGCACTCGCAGCCGCGATCTCGTCTCCGGCCGTCATGTCGCGATGCTGCGCCGCCAGTTCGAGTGGGATCGCCACCACTCGCCGCCGGCCCGCACCGACGTCGGTGATCGCGACGTAGCGGTCATCGACGATGTGACCGGCAACCGTTCCCGCGCAGTCAGTCACGAACGGAAGCCAGGGTGATTCCTCGTGCGAAAAGTCGCGAACCGCAATGGGGATCGGGCTGCCGACGCGATGGCTTGCCACCGCCCAGCGGCCGTCGCTCGAGAACTGCACCAGCGTGTATTCGCGAGACCCCTCAGGGATCGGGATCTCTTCGATCGTCGTGCGCCCAACATCACCAGCGACCCCGAGGCGGTGCGAGAACACCGCCTGAGCGAACTCCTGCGGGGCACCCGTGAGCGCGAAGAACGTAAAGCCCGTGCTGTCGGGCCACCAGCTGACTCCGCCCGCCCACGCGCTGTGCAGCGTCTGGGTTGGTGCGTCGGTGCGCACGTGGCCGGTTGCGACGTCGACGAGGCTGATCCGGTTGTGCTCGCTGCCATCGGTGCAGATGCCGAGCGCAACGATAGCCCCGTCAGGCGATGGCGCCATCCACGAAAGCACGGCAGACTCGCCCGCGGATACGAGCTCATCAAGCGAAACTAGCGCTCGCCCAACCCCGAACGGTGTCGGCGCGCACACCAGTTTTGCGCTGCCGTCAGTCGAGATATCTGACGCAACCCGAAACCATTTGCCCCCGGAAAACTTCGGCAGATCTGGTCGCGCCCCGGCATCATATTCGGTGACCGTGCGGCGCACCGCATCGAAGTTGGTGCCCTGGTCGTCCAGCAGACGCGAAAGCTCGGTGGCGGCATGGCTGGCCTGCGCTTTCTGCCACTCGCTGACTTCCGCGGTATCGGCTTCGAGCCACCGGTAGGGGTCAGCGAAGTGAAGGCCAGCCACTTCCGACACTGTTTCTTCGCTTCGAGTCGTGGGCGGCAATGCGTTCACAGTTCAGCTCCCTGTTCGATGCGGTACCTGCTCGAGGTCTCGCGGCCCGTCGCGAACTCTGCTCGCATGCGTTCGAAGGCTCCCGGTACCCTCACGACATGTCGAAGGTGGATCAGCGCATCGAAGCTCGCAGAGAAGTCATCGACGCGGTCGACTCCGCCCGAGGCCTGCGTGCCTTCCACTCCGGCGAGCGTTTCAGGTGGCAGCAGCGCTGGCAGAACAAGCGCCGGTGCGCCGTCGTTTCCGAGCAGGTGCTCGATCCTCTCCTCAAAACTGCCGCGAAGCAAGCGGCGCTCCTGCAGTGTCACCTCGCAGTCGAACGGCCGTGACGAGAGCTGCTGAAACCGCACCTCGGGGCCAGAACCGTACGTCATACCGAGAACGCACACAGAGTCGGCGGGTGCACCGCGCGCTCGAATGCGATCGGTGACCAGTGAGATAAGTGAAGGCCGAGACGCAAAACCGTCCTTTCGCAGATGCGAGTTGTGCGCGCTCACGAGCACACGTTCGTGTCGCTCGAGCGCCCACATCACCGAATCGGCGAGAAAGACTTCGCGCGCGTAGGGTGCGTCTGGGGCAGGCTCTTCTTGCAGCTCAGCCAGCAGCGCAAGAATCGAGGCACCGCAGTGCGCAGCGACGGCGTCACCGTTGTCGATCGCCCGCAACGCAAGTCCGCGCATAGCCGCCGCCCAGCCACCCTGTTCAGCGGGGCTCATCTCCGCATAAGCGATTGCCGCTTCGGTGCGGTCACCCAGCTCGCTGGCCCGCAGCAGTGCCGCATCGTCGGGAGCCGCCGGGATCCTCTGCAGGCACTGCCGCACCGCAGCCTCAGGCGAGGTCGATGACCCCGGAAGGTCGGCTCCGATGAACTGCAGCTTTGCCCCAGCCCGCACTCGATCGCGCAGCCACGACAGCTGCGCCCGAACCTGCTCGGACTCGCCGAAGCCGTAGCTAATGCCAGCTCGGGCGATCGCTTCGACCCCGGCATCGCCCACACCGTCGGCGTCGTGAAGCCAGTCGTCCACGGACAGGCCCTCCGCGAACCCCGACTCCTTCACGAAGCCCGTGAACCCTCGGCGCTCTGCGAGCAGCCGAAACAGGCCATCAGCAAATCCGGTGAACTCTTGCACGTTGTGAGCACCCTCGCCGATCGCGACCACCCGCGCATCACCGATGAGTTCGAGCAGCAGATCTGCATTCGCCAGAGCGAGCTCGACGGAGTCCGACCCCCTCGGGGCCACGGCCAGGCTGTCAAGTGAAGGCGTGCACAGCGCAACAATGCCTGTACTCCCTTGCATCACCACCCGGTGCCCCTTTCGATTCGAAGAATTCAAGACTCGCACGCTTCGCGCGAGGTTGCAGCGGGCGAGACTACCGCACAACCGCAGTGAGTCGGGGCCTGCTTGAGGCCCCGACTCACTGAAGACCTACTTCGTCTCTTCGGTGAAGTACCACTGCTCCGGAGAGTAAATGAAGCTCAACAGCGAGTGGAAGGTGGCTGGCGGGCCACTCAGCGTGTCTTTCCAGACCACCAGGGTGTGCGGGGTCGGGAAGAACAGCACTGGCAGATCCTCCGCCAACAGCGTCGCCTCGGTGCGCAACGCCTCGGGTTCGAGGCCGAACGTCGACGCGTTAATGGCCTCGTCGACCTCGGGGTTCGAGTAGCTGCCGAGGTTGAAGCTGCCGCCTGTGTTAAACACGGTGTTGCTGGTCGGGTAGCCTGCCGCGTTGTAGAGCGGGCCGAAGTCTTGCATTGCCCACTCGTTGACGTTTGCCGGCGCGTAGCTGTTGCCGTAGTTGGCGTACATGAAGTTCAGCGACTTCGTGACCACATCGATGTCGATGCCAAGCTTCTTCGCCTCAGAGACGAACGCGAGGTCTCGCGAGCCCACATATGCCGGGGAGTTCGCCGAGGCGATCGTGAACGCGATCTTCTGTCCCTTCTCGATGCCCTCGCCGCACTGCCCCTCGCCGCTGCCTGCGTCGGTGCAGGTCGTGCCCTTCGCGTCGACAGTCCAGCCGTGCTCTTCAAGCAGCTTCTTGGCGGCCGCTGGGTCGTAGGGGTAGGGCGGGTTGTCGCCGAAGTCGACTGGGAACGGCGAGTCTGCACCATCGGGGCTGTAGTTCTCGCTGCCCGCGCCAGCGTAGACGCCGCGGCTCTTGATGTAGCCCGGCTGGTCGATGAGGTGCTGCAGCGCCTGACGCACGTAGTCTTGCGCGATCACCTTGTCAAAGTTCTCTACGGTGTTCTCGAAGTTAATGAACAACGCATCGAACCGCGCCGGCGCCGCAGCACCGTAGACGTGGTAGCCGAGCTTCTGCAGCTCAGGAATCTGCGAGGCATAGCTCGAGTCGAGCGTTCCGACGGTGAGGTCGCCTGCCTTGAGTTGGTTGAGCACCGCAGCGGGCGACGTGAACGCATTGAAGTCGACCTGTTCGAGGCTCTGCTCGCCGGGGCCGCTGTAGTTCTCGTTCGGCTGGAGCGAATACGATCCGGTCGACGATTCAAACGATTTGATCGAGTAGGGCCCGTTCACAATCTGCCACAGTGGGTTCGTGGCAAAGCTCGATTGGTCTTCTGACTGGCTGGTCAGATAGTCGTAGATCGCGCTGGCATTCTCTGGGTTGTGGTAGTCGAGCAGCTCGCCGCCGTCTTCTGCGATTGCCCAGTCTGCCGAGGGCATCACGTAAAGCAGCTGCAGCATCGACATCACATACGACGGGTTGTACGCGGTCTCGAAGTTCAGCACGAGGGTCTGCGCGTCGGGTGCCGAGGCGGTCACACCGTCAGGAAACTGGCCCGGCGTGTAGAAGCTCCAGTTCGCGGGGCTCTGTGCGATCGCGGCCTTCAGCACCGCGAACGAGAACACGACGTCTTCTGCGGTGAGCGGTTTGCCGTTCGACCAGCTGTAGTCCTTCATCTTGATCGTGACGGTCTTGCCGTCTTCGCTGGTCTGCGGCAGCTCCGCGAGGCTGGTTGCCTCGTCTGCCAGCGAATCACCTGTGCCGCTCGGGCGGTAGAGGGCGCGCCACATCACGCCGCGCGAAATGACGGTGCCGCTCACTTCTGCGGGCGGGTAGGGAAAGATGTAGTTCGGGCTCAGCCCCGGGTTGAGCGCGATGGTTGCGACCCCGCCCTTGACCGGTGTGCCAGACTCATTCGGCAGCGTCGTGTAGTCGACGTTTTCGCCGCCTGCCCCGGCACCCGTGCAGCCCGAGAGCGCGAGGGCGCCTGCGGTTGCGAGCGTGAGCAGCAGGCGTGTGGGCCGTCGTGAGGGTTTCGACATGTGAGAACTCCTTTGGTTCGTTGGGTGTCGAGATACGTGAGTATCGAGGTAGGGGTTGAAAAATCGGTCGATGTCGCTGTGCTGGGTCTAGTCAGCACGCCGATCCAGCGCATCACGCAGCGCATCACCGAGAAGGTTGAGCGACAGCACGGTGAGCACGATGCACGCGCCAACCGGGTAGATCAGCCACCAGTAATCTGAGGCGATGTAACTGACGCCGGCCGAGAGCTGACTCCCCCAGTCGGTGACTGGATAGCTCAGCCCGAAGCCGAGAAAGCCGAGGGCCGCCATCACCACGATCGCGTCGGCCACCTGCAGGGTGATGTTTACGAGAATCACGCCGATCGTGTTTGGAATCAGGTGCGTGAACACGATCTTTCGGTTGCCCGCACCCATCAGCCTCGCGGCGAGCACGAACTCACGCACGCGAAGCGACAGCACTTCGCTTCGAATGAGGCGTGCAACCACGAGCCATGAGAACCCGCCGATAACGAGCGCGAGCGACAGCGGTGTCGCCGTGAACTTTGCTGAGAGGATCAGCACGAAGAACATGAACGGAATCGCGAGCAGCACGTCGACAATGCGCATCATGAAGCCGTCGACCACGCCGCCGATAAGGCCGGCGACCGCGCCATAGATCGTGCCGAACACCGTGGCGACGAGTGCCGCGAGCAGGCCGATCTGCAGCGAGACCTGGCCGCCCAGCATGATGCGGCCGAGCACGTCGAAGCCGTTCGAGTCGGTGCCGAGCGGGTAGCCGTCGCCCGGTGGCAACGCGGCGTTCAGCACATCGACGTCTGTCTGGTTCGTCGGGTACAGCAGCGGCCCGATGAAGCAGAACGCGAAGAGCCCGACGAGAATGAGAAGCCCGGTAAGTCCCAGTTTGTTTCGAGTGAGTGTGCGAATCACGGCCCGCGTTGATCGTGGCTGCCGGGTGACGGCAATCAAGCTCGTGGGGTCTGGCTCGGGTCGTGAACCTGCTGCGTTCGGTTCGATGGGAGGAAGCGTTGCGGTCATTTTTTCAGCTCGATCCGTCGGTCGGCTCGCGCAACCACAAGGTCGGCGAAGAAGTTGCCCGCTACCGTCAGCGCTCCCCCAAGCAGAGTGTAGGCAAGCAGCACCGGGTAGTCCTCACGGTGCAGGCTGTTGAGAAACAGCAGGCCCAGGCCCGGGTAGTTGAAGACAGACTCTACGATCAGGTTGCCTGCGAGCAGAATCGGAATCTGCAGACCCACAAGGGTGATCAGCGGAATACACGCATTGCGCAGCAGATGCTTGCTGAGCACCATTCGCTCAGACATGCCTTTCGCTCTCGCAACCTTGATATAGTCCTGGCCCAGTTGCTCAAGTGCCGCCGAGCGCTGGTATTGCGAGAAGACCACCACGTTCGTGACTGCGAGCGTGATGAGCGGAAGCGCCATCGCAACCGGGTCGATGAAAATGGCCCACGGCGAATTCGTCTGCGACGCCTCTGCCGGAAAGATCGGAATCGCCTGACTGAAGGCCGCGATCAAGAGCAGCGCGATCAAGAACGACGGCATCGCGTACAGCACGTACGAGAACGTCGACACTGTACGATCGAAGAACGTGTTCTTGCGCACGGCCTGAGCGATGCCGAGCGGGATCGCGATGACGATCGCGAGCACGAGGCCAGCGAGCGAAAGCACCGCGCTGCGGCCGATGTTCTGCCAGAGCAGCACTGAGACCTCTTCGTTCAGCTTGTACGACCGTCCGAGGTCGCCACGAAGCAGATCGCCGAGATAGCTGAAATACTGCAGGATCACCGGGCGGTCGTACCCGTTCTCGGTATTGAACGCTGCGATCGCCTCTGGCGATGCCTGTTGCCCAAGCACAGCGCGAGCGGGGCTCTCAGAGATGAAATGCAGCATCATGAACACCACGAACGAGAGTCCGAGCAGCACGAGCAGCGAAACCCCGAGTCGCTTGAGTACGTATGCGGTCATGGTTTTTTCACCTCCGAACGGGTCGCGGGCCGAGTGCTGATGAACTCTGTGCGCTGCAGCGGATAATGGCACGCGACCTGGTGCGAGTTGGTGACAGCGTCGAGCAGGGGTTCTTCAGTCGCGCATTTCTCGGTCGCGAGCGGGCATCGCGTTCGAAACCGGCACCCGCTCGGCGGGTCGAGCGGGCTGGGTAGTTCACCGCGCACTCGCTCCGCTGCCGGTTGTCTCGCGGCCTCAGGATCTGCCACCGGAATCGCTGCGAGCAGCCCTGCCGTGTAGGGGTGGGCGGGAGCTCCATAGACCTCTTCCGTTGCCCCCACCTCGACCAGCTTGCCGAGATACATCACCCCAACTCGGTCAGAGAGGTAACGCACCACGGCAAGGTCATGCGAGATCACCACGCTAGACAGCCCGCGCTCGGCCTGAAGCCGCCGCATCAGGTTCAGCACCTGCGAACGAATCGACACGTCGAGCGCGCTCACCGGCTCATCGGCGACGAGCACTTTCGGTTCGAGCGCGAGCGCACGAGCCAGACCGATGCGTTGACGTTGCCCACCCGAGAGTTCATAGGGGTAACGCTCAAGAATGCCAGGCCCAAGCCCCACGCTGTCGAGCAGAGCAACTGCCTTGTCAGTGCGTTCGGCCGCGGTTCCAATGCCCTGAATCGCGAAGGGCTCCCGCAGAATCGCCGCGATCTTCATCTTGGGATCGAGCGAAGCGTTCGAATCCTGAAACATCATCTGCAGCTGCGTTCGCCGCGATGCGAGTTCTCGAGGCTTCAGGCCAGAGACCACCTGGCCGTCGAGCTCCACCGTGCCCGAGGCGGGCGTGTCAAGAGCGACAAGCATGCGCCCGAGAGATGACTTGCCGCAGCCCGATTCTCCGACAAGCCCGAATGTCTCGCCTGCGGCGACCTCGAAGCTGACTCCAGATACCGCTTTGACCGATCGGCCCCGCCCAGCCCAACCCGACACCGCGTGCTCGCGCACCAAATCGGTAACACGCAGTTTCGGCTCCGTTTCAGTTCGCGCGGCTGGAAACGGCAGGCTACGCGGCTGTATCTCGGCCACGCTGCCATCGACCGGGTTCCAGCACGAGAACCGATGCTCCGGGTGCCTCGCAACGCTCGATTGCGGAAACTCCTCAAGGCAACTCGCGCTCACCGCTGCACAACGCGGCGCAAAGCGACAGCCCGGCTGTTGCACGGCAGGATCTGGCGGCGAACCCGGAATGCTGAACAGTTCGTGGCCGCGATCCTGTTCGAGGGTCGGAATCGACGCGAGCAGTGCGTGAGTGTAGCGATGGCGCGTGTCACTGAACAGCTCGGATGTGGGCCCTGTTTCGACGAGGCGACCCGCGTACATGACGCCCACGCGGTCGGCGTAACGCGCCACAACGCCCATGTCGTGGGTGACCAGAAGCATCGACATACCGAGCTCGCCCTTGAGCCCGTCGAGCAGTTCGAGAATCTCGGCCTGAATGGTGACGTCGAGCGCAGTGGTCGGTTCATCTGCGATCAGCAATCTCGGCTCGCAAATCAGTGCCATCGCGATCATCACGCGTTGGCGCATGCCGCCCGAGAGCTGGTGCGGAAAATCGCGCATGCGCTCAGCCGGTCGAGGAATGCCGACGAGGGCAAGCATCTCTTGCGCTGCGGCGAGCGCCGCCCGCTTTGAGGCTCCACGATGCAGCTGCAACGGCTCGGCAATCTGCTCACCAATGCGACGCGTGGGGTTGAGCGCCGTCATCGAATCTTGAAAGACCATCGAAATCTCGTTGCCGCGAACGCCCCGGTACTCCGTCGCACTCAGCTCGGTGAGTTCTCGACCGTCGAAACGAATGGATCCGCCCGTGATCGAGCCGCCAGCGGGCAGCATGCCCATCACCGCGAGACCGGTCATGGATTTGCCCGATCCAGTTTCACCGACGATGCCAAGCGTCTCGCCGCGAGCGACCTCGAGGCTCACACCAGTGACGGGCCGCACGATCCGGTCTGCGCGCCGGATCTCGATCGAGAGATCCTGAATGGTCAGCATGCCGCGCTCCCTTGCGCCTCCGTGAGCCCGCAGACTCGGTTGTTCGTCGTTGTATCGAGTTTCGGGGAGCAAGGATACGCGTAGTTAGTAGAGAACTGCGAACGCGAGGTCAGAACTTCGTAGAGGGCAACGAAGGGATCGGGCTCAATCAGACTGGCAGAGCCACCCTAGCCGCGTTCAGCGCCGGTGCGGCCGAGCTCCGCACGAAACAGTGTCGCGACGTTGCCGCCAAGCACGCCGACGATCTCCGTCTCGGCCCAACCGCGGCGCAGCAGCGCCTCGGTCACGAGCGGCAACCCTTCAGGCCCTTCAAGACCGGGCAGAAACTCTTCGCCGTTGAAAGGTGCGGGGGCCTCCCCGTCGCAGCACGGCGCCGTCGTGTCTTCGAGCACCTCGCGCACGAAGTCGGGTCCGAGACCTACTCGGTCGACGCCGACTACCCCGGCGATGTGCTCGATGTGATCGATCAGACGATCGATCGACGGCTCGCCGCTGTCGAGAAACGGTGCGTAGAAATTCACGCAGACCACGCCACCGTTGTCGGCGATGCCTCTGAGCTGCGCATCAGACAGGTTGCGGTGGTGATCGAGCAGCGCACGGGCTGAGGAGTGCGTGGCGATGAGCGGGCGGTTCGCAATCTCGAGCACGTGGTCGACGCCGCCGACACCCAAGTGGCTTAGGTCGAGCATGATGCCCACCCGTTCCATCTCGGCGAACGCTTCGACACCGGCGGCAGTCAGCCTGCTGCCTGCCGCGTCTTCGGCGCTGCCGTCGGCGAACGCACCTCGCCCGAAGTGCGCCATCGACGCGATCCTCACGCCGAGGCGGTGCATCGTCTCGAGCAGTTCGACACTCTCATCGATGCCAGGCATGCCCTCAAGCGCGAGCACGAGGGCGATCCGCTCATCTTGCAGCGCGCCGTCGATCTGCTCTCCGTCGAGACAGAGGCGCACGGAGTCGGCGTTCTCGGCAGCGATGCGGTGCCCCGCTTCGATCATGCGCAGAGTCCTACGCAGTGCCCCCTCGGGGCGATACTGGTCGTCGATAAAGACTGGCAGCACCTGCAGATTCACGCCGCCGGCCCGCAGCTGCGGCAGCCATTGCTCACGAAAGTAGCTGCTCCATCGCTCAGGCGCGCGAGACGCGACCGAGCACAGCAGGTCGTTGTGCGTGTCGGCGACGAGCGCCCTCGTGTGCAGTTCGTGTGCGGCGCTCATGCGTTTACTCTCTTGTCAGCTCGACCCGAATGTAGATATTCTGCCCGACCGCTGCCGTCGTCGCCGAGAAACGCGATGGGCGCGTAGCGCCCGCGCTCTGGGGTGAGAGAGATCAGGGTGTCGCCTCGCCAGGCAACAAGCTCGACCTCGGTGACCTCCTCGCCGAGTTCGGCCAGTTCGCCAAGCGGAGTCGATCGGAGGCGAAGCGACGCGTCCTCCTCAGACCAGAAGACTTCGTGTTCGACGGTGCTCGAGCCATATCGGCCGATGTAACGCTCGCGATTCAGCGGTGGCTTTGCACCGGGAGCCGGCTCGATCGCCTCGACGGGAGCAACGTTCGCGATATCGGCAAGCAGTCTGCGCGAGAGGGCCTCGATGAGCCCCTTCATCTGGCCTCCGTTCGTGAGCACCGCAAACGCCGCGTCGCGGCCCGGGATCACCCGAAATGTCGAGGATTGCCCAATGGTGCTGCCGTCGTGCCCGATGACCATGCCCTCAGACGTTTCTGTGACATCCCATCCAAGCCCCCATGCCTCACCCCAACCGATATCGGGCAGCATGACATGTTTCTGCTGCATTGCTGCGACCGATTCGGGCGAGAGCACTTGGTGGCTGGCGGCCGAGCGACCAGCGTCGAGGTGCATACGTGCGAAGGTCAGCAGATCCTCTGCCCGCATCGCGAGCATCGAACCAGCGGGCGCGTTTGAACGCGCCATCGCCCACACTGGCGTTACCGAGAGTTGCCCCGCGCCGGCGGGCGATGGCTCTTGCCCAGCAATGTGACCGACCGCTGCTCGGTGCAGAATCGCCTCGGCGGCATTGAGTGATGCGAAGTCGAGCCCGAGCGGGTCGAGCAGGTGCGCGCGAAAACACTCGTCGAACGGTGCCCCGCGCAAGACCTCGACAATGCGCCCAAGCACGCAGATGCCCGCGTTGTTGTAGCTGAACTGTTCACCCACGGGAAAAAGCTGGGGAGCAGTGACGAGCAACGCAACGTAACGTTCGAGGTAGTCGGCACCCTCGCCGGTATCGGTGAAGATGTCGCCCTCAAAGCCCGAAGTGTGCGTTAGCAAGTGCCGCACCGTGACAACCCGGCTCGCTTCGGGGTCAGCAACCCGAAACCCGGGCAGCACGCTCTGCACGGTGTCATCGAGCGAGAGTAGGCCTTCGTCGACGAGCTGCATGACGAGCGTCGCGGTGAACACCTTTGTCACCGACCCGATCTGAAAAACCGCATCGGTCGTGGCTTCAACCCCCGTTTCGAGGTTGAGCACCCCCGCTGCGACCATGCGGCGATGCTCGCCAACCATCACCGCAACCGAGGCCGCTGGCACCCCGTACTCCCGCAACAGCGCGGGCAGTTCTCGCTCCAACCAACCGTGAACCTCGTCGAGCGCCGCCATCGTCTCCTCCTCGAATGCAGAGTGGTGCACGAGCGAGTCTATGGGCGCCTCGGCCGCGCGAGACTGTCGAATTCTACGAGCGGCTCACCTTGAAACCGTCGGCGTCACCAATTCGACCCTCACACGCTCGCTGCGCGCGCGGCCACGAACGCGGCGACGCAGGCACGAACCTGTTCCTCGGTGTGTGCCGCCGAGAGCTGCACGCGGATGCGCGCCTCGCCCTTGGGCACGACGGGATAGCTGAACGCCGTCACGAACACACCCTGCCGCTGCATCTCGCCGGCAACTCGCTCGGTGAGCACGGCGTCGCCGAACATCACGGGAACGATCGGGTGCTCCCCCGGCAACAGCTCGAACCTTTCAGCAGTCATGAGAGACCTGAACAGCGAGGCGTTCGAACGTAGCCGCTCACGAGCATCGCCCGCCGATTCGACCAGATCGAGCGCGGCAAGCGTGCCTGCCACGATCGAAGGAGCGAGCGTGTTCGAGAAGAGGTACGGCCTGGCTCGCTGACGCAGCAGCTCGACGATCTCGCGGCGACCCGAGACGTAACCGCCCGAGGCCCCACCGAGCGCCTTGCCGAAAGTGCCGGTGAGAATGTCGACACGCTCGGCCACCCCGCACAGCTCGGGTGTGCCGCGGCCGCCCTCACCCAGAAAGCCCACGGCGTGCGAGTCATCGACGAGCACAAGTGCGTCGTAGCGCTCGGCAAGATCACAGATCGCCTCGAGCGGGGCGACGTAGCCGTCCATCGAGAAGACGCCGTCGGTAACGATCACCCTGAACCTCGCGTCCGCGGCCTCGAGAAGCCGCTGCTCAAGCTCGGCCATGTCACGGTTTGCGTAGCGCAGCCTGCGCGCCTTCGAGAGCCTGATGCCGTCGATGATCGACGCGTGGTTCAGCGCGTCAGAGATGATCGCGTCTTCGGTACCGAAGAGCGTCTCGAACACGCCTCCGTTCGCGTCAAAACACGAAGAGAAGAGGATCGTCTCATCCGTGCCGAGAAAACTCGAGAGACGGCGCTCGAGGTCGAGATGCTGCTGCTGCGTGCCGCAGATAAAGCGCACGCTTGCGAGGCCGTATCCCCAATCGTCGAGCGCCTTATGGGCAGCCTCGACAATCGCGGGGTGGTCGGCAAGGCCGAGATAGTTGTTGGCGCAGAAGTTGAGCACATTCGCCGAACCCACGGCGATCTCGGGCCCCTGGGGCCCGAGGATCCCACGCTCGTTCTTCGTCAACCCTGCCGCGGCAATCCCATCGAGCTCGGCCCGCAGGTGCTCCTTGAAAGATGCGTACATTACAGCTCCGTCCAGTCGAGAATGATTTTGCCAGTGCTTGCTGACTGCGCGGCGTCAAAGCCCTGCTGCCAGTCGCGGGCAGGAATGGTGCCTGCGATGACCGAGCCAATGCGCTCGCGCAGCTGTGCGCTGGTCTGCAACATCGCGGCCATGGCGTTCCAGGTCTCGAACATTTCGCGACCGTAGATGCCCTTGAGCGTCAGCATGTGCGTGACGACCTTGCCCCAGTCGATGCTGAAGTCTTCTGCGGGCAAGCCCAGCATCGCAATGCGACCGCCGTGGTTCATGTTCTCAATCATCTCGGGCAGAGCGGTAGCGGCGCCGCTCATCTCGAAGCCGATGTCGAAGCCCTCGCGCATGCAGAGCGACTTCTGCGCGTCGATCACGCGGTCGTTCGCGACGTTGACGGTCGCGTCTGCGCCCATCGTGCTGGCGAGCTCGAGGCGCTCGGGGCTAATGTCAGTGGCGACGATGAAGCGGGCACCAACGTGTCGCGCGACCGCGATCGACATCAGGCCGATCGGGCCGCAGCCGCTCACGAGCACGTCTTCACCGACGAGCGGAAACGCGAGCGCAGTGTGAACCGCGTTGCCGAGCGGGTCAAAGATCGCGCCGAGCTCGGGAGCGATGTCGCCCTGGTGCACCCAGACGTTGCTCGCGGGCAGCGAGAGGTATTCGGCAAACGCGCCATTGCGGTGCAGGCCGAGGCCGAGGGTACGAATGCACATCTGGCGGCGGCCGGCACGACAGTTGCGACAGGTGCCGCAGACGATGTGACCCTCTCCCGAGACCCGGTCGCCGACCTTCACGTCGCGCACCTGCGGGCCAATCTCGACGACCTCGCCGTAGAACTCGTGACCCGGAACGAGGGGCGCGCTCAGCGTGTTCGCCGCCCAGTTGTCCCATTTCAAGATGTGCAGGTCGGTGCCGCAAATGCCGGTGCGCAGCACGCGAATGATGACCTCGTCGGGGCCACAACTTGGGTCTGGTACGTCAGTGAGTTCGAGCCCCGGCGCTGGGGCCAGCTTCAGCAGTGCTTTCATACAAGACAGTTTTGCGAGTACTCACTATTGAGAGCAATAGCGAGTATCTTCATAATTAGTTAAGAAGTTACTAAAGAGTTTCGCGTCGGTATTTTGCGCAGGATCGCCCAGTCACCGAAGCCCCACAATCTCTCTGAAGCAACACAATCCCACCGAGACAACACGACATTCTCGTGTTGTCTCGGCGAAACCGTGTTGTTTGGTTCGGCCTCCGGCCCGGGCGAACACACCTGACCACATGAAGGGATCAGCATGGAGCTGCACCACTTGCAGATCTTGCGAGAGCTCGAAACTCACGGCAGCGTGACCGCAGTTGCCCAGTCGCTGCACGTCACCCCCTCTGCGGTCTCGCAGCAACTCTCGGCCCTGCAGCGCGAGTTTGCCGCCCCGCTCACCCGCCGCGAGGGCCGCACGCTC
Source organism: Actinomycetota bacterium (assembly GCA_020161315.1). GTDB lineage: Bacteria > Actinomycetota > Actinomycetes > Actinomycetales > Microbacteriaceae > Leucobacter. The sequence continues at coordinate 35,965 of JAIUOH010000008.1, forward strand.
GTGCTCACGCGGGCGGGCGAGGCACTCGCAAAGGCCGGGGTCGATGTTATCGAAGCGATGGCGGCGGCGAAGCACGCGGTAGAAGACTTCGAGCGTGCGCCCGGCGGCGAGGTCACACTGTGCGGTTTTCACAGCGCGGCGCAGGCGCTCTTCGGCCCGCTGCTCGGCGAGCTGCGGGCGCTCATACCCGCAGCCGAGCGCCCGAGACTGCGCCTTTCTGACGAAGACGTCTCGCAAGAAGAGTTTCCGGTGCTCACGGCGCACTACGATCTCGTGATCGCGCACCGCATGCAGCACAGCGCCCCCTGGCCAGAGGCCGGGGTGCGGGCGATCCCGCTCGCGGAAGAACCGCTCGACATCGCCCTCCCCGCGACCCACCCACTCGCCTCACGCACGGCGCTCTCGCCGAGCAGCGTCGCCGGCGAGCGCTGGGTCACGAGCCGCAGCGGCTACTCCCCCGACGATCTGGTCGCCGCGATCGCTGCGGTCGCTATTCGCCCGGTGCGCATTGCCCATCGCGTGAACGACTACGGTTCGGTAGCCGCCGTAGTGGCCGCCGGTGATGCGATCGGCATGGTGCCGAGGTACACGGTGGGCGCGACGCTGCCCGGCCTCGTGCTGCGCCCCCTCACCGGCATCAACGCAACCCGAAGCATCGACGTGCTCACCAGGCCCGAGAACCTGCACCGCCACTCGGTGCAGGCGGTGATCACGGCTCTGCGCTCGGTAATGACACGCCTCGTTGCCGCGGCAGAGACGCGGATGTAGGCGCGAGCACAGATGCAGACACAGACCCAAAACTACGTCTTGCCGTAGTCAATTCGCGCGGGGCGGCAGCGCTCTCGACCGGGTTTTCACGCATCGCGATTGCTTGCTAACGTGGCCATACGTGAATGACATCAACATCGCGAACCCCCACGAGTACGACCACACGCACTCGTCTTCGGCGGGCTCTGGGTGGCTGCGCGCGTCAGTATTCGGCGCGATGGACGGCCTCGTCTCAAACGTCGGCCTCATCGCGGGTATCGCTGCGGCGGGCGCCGCGCCCGGCATTGTGGCGATCACGGGTATCTCTGGCCTTATCGCAGGTGCGATCTCGATGGCCCTCGGCGAGTACACCTCGGTGCGCACGCAGAACGAGCAACTCATGGTCGAGGTTGAGACCGAGCGAAACGCACTAAAGCGCAACCCCGTCGGCGAAGAGGCAGAGCTTTCGACCATGTTCGAGTCGCTCGGCATGCTGCCCCACACCGCGCGCGAGGCGGCCGCCCAGGTGCACGAGAACTCTGACCAGGCGTTGCGGGTGCACCTCGCGCACGAACTCGGCCTGAGCCCGGACGAGGTGCCCTCACCTCGAGTGGCGGCGGTCTCGTCATTCGTTGCGTTTAGCGTCGGCGCGATTATTCCGGTGCTGCCATTCTTGCTCGGCTTCGGCACGCTTGGGTGGGGCCTCATCTTCGGCGGGGCTGGCCTGCTCGCCGCGGGCTTCGCCGCGGCGAAGTTTACCGACCGTAACCCGCTCGCCGGTGCCGGGCGCCAGCTATTCTTCGGCAGCATCGCGGTGGCGGCCACGTACGCGATCGGCAAGCTGCTCGGGGTGTCGGCGCTCGGCTAGCTCGAGCGCCGGGCGCGCGCATGGTGCGCGCCGATCCTCGCCTCGAAGCCCGTAGGCTTGACGCATGCCAAGCCCAGAGTTCGTCGAAGCGGTGCTCGACGTGGTCAGGCGCATTCCACCCGGTCGCGTCATGACCTACGGCGATGTCGCGTGGGCCCTACAGTCGAATGCACCGCGCGCGGTCGGCAACGTCATGGCGCACTACGGGCACGCAGTGAGCTGGTGGCGCGTGGTACCAGCAAGCGGGCTACCCCCACAGGGGCACGCCCGGCTCGCGCTGCCACACTACGAGGCCGAGGGCACGCCGCTCAGGCACATCGAGTCACCTGATGACTATCGCATCGCACTCTCATCAGCCAGGCTCGAATACGAACACGAAATCTACTCGGAGGTTGCCCCGTGAATCGCAAAGCCTCGCGCGGCAGCGCGCCAAAAGGCGGGGCACGCGATAACTCTCGCGGCGCCCAACTGCGCGCAGCACAGCGCAAGAGCCCGCAGGCCAAGCAGGCCCCGGCCGCAAAGAAAAAGCGTGCCGCACCCCCGGCCCCTGCGGCACCGGTCGAGCTGCCACCAATCAAACTTGGGTTTGTGCGCGGCGTCGCACCGAGCAAGTGGGCGAGGCGGTGGGCGAGAGCGGTGCGCGAGCAGCCGCTTGAGCTGGTGCCGGTCGGGCTGCACGAAGTTGAAGCTGTCCGCACCGAACTCGACGTACTGATCGAGCGGGTAGCTCCGAACGCGCGACCAGAGGGCAGCGGCGAGGTCGACCGCACCCGCCACGCGATGCGGCTCTACGAAGAAACCGTCGCGCTTGTCGTGCCCGCAGACCACGAACTCGCCGAGCGAAACGAGGTGAGCATCGAAGACCTTGCGCTCATAAAGCTGCTCGATCACCCAGATCACTTTCAGATCTGGCCCGAAGCCGAGGCGTGGAAGGATCCCGCTTGGATGCCCCGCGATGCCCGCGCAACCCTTGAGCTCGTCGCAACCGGGCTCGGCGGCGCGCTCCTTGCGCAGCCACTCGCGAGGCACCTCATCGACAAACGCGCACACGCGGTTGTGCCCGTGACGCGAGATGGCGAATCGCTGCTGCCCGGCACCGAAATCTGGGCCAGCTGGCGCGTCGAGCGCGACGGTGACGACGTGCAGCGCCTCGTTGGCACCCTGCGCGGGCGCACCGCGCGCAGCAGCCGCTAGGTTCTTACGTTTCTTCGCGTTGGATCGCGCCCACCCAGTGCGCGACCTTGTTTGACGCGCCTGCAAGCCGTGCTCTCCGCAGGTGACAGGTAACCACCGCGCCCTTCACCTACCCTCGTTGAGCCTGTTTTTCGCGTTTGCGCGCGCTCGCCCATCTAGTAGGTGACAGGCCGTTTGGCATCCCCCAAGCAAACGGCCTGTCGCCCCACTAGTAGTGAAGGAGCGTTCCTTGAAGTACCAAACTTTTCTCACGCGTCGCTTGCGGCCCGGCTCACCACGAGGCCCGCGTCACCGGGCAGCTGCGCTGCTGCTGAGCGCAGCGATGCTTTGCGGTGTTGTCGCGGCCGTGCAACCCCCGCCCGACCTGCAGGTCGCCGCAAACGCAATCGAAGATCACTATGGCCCAGGTGTGAGCTGGGGCAAAGGCCTGCACAACAACGGGGCCGGCGCATTCGTCATAAACGGAGCGTTTGTGTACTGCGCGGAACCCTGGATCCCTTCAGGCCCTCTTGTGCCCGCGTTTGCCAGCACCGCTGAGATTCCGGGCAATACCGCCTACGAGATCAGTCTCGCTGCGACAAGCGGCGAGCCAGTGCGGCAGATCTCGTACCTCATGACTCGCTACGGCGAGACCAGTGACAACGTGCAGGCAGCTGCCGTCGCCCTCGCAATCTGGGAGATTCGCGGCGCCGGTGGGCGTGGCGATGACGGCTACGCAACCGTGCTCTCTCGAGTGCACGCCAGGGTGGGTGCCGAGGTGGTCGCACTGGCCGAGCGTTTGCGGAGCGAGGCAGCAGGCTGGACGGCCGCTATCGCTGCTGGCACAGCCGAAGACGCCCCGAACATTGCGCTGACCGCGGAGCAACCATACCGCGGAACCGTCACGGTGCCGGTGGGCACGCTTACCCTGCACATTGCGAACGGCGTATTTGCCGACGGCACTACGAGCCGCAGTTGGGGTGGGGTTGGCGCTCCCCCCGGCACATCGTTGACCTGGCAGGGGCGGCCCCAAGCAGACGGTGGCTGGGATCGCTACTACCGGGTCTCGTTCTCGGGCACGTATCTTGAGATCCCATCAACTGTGAAGTGGGGCGACGGCGGGGCAAACCAGTCGACAGTGGCACCCGAGCAGCCACAGGTGAAGCCCCTGCGCGCGGCATACGCAGACGTCGACACTACCTGGGCACCAGAGGTGTCAAGCATCGTCAGCAGCAAGTTTGTGAGCATTGGCGAACCGCACAGTGATGACGTCATCTTTGCCGCAGCCCCGGCATCACCGGGTGTCAGCGGCGACTGGAGGTGGCGAGTGACCGCGGACGGCACGCGCGAATGGATGCCTGTGAAAGCTCGAGTCACCGCCTACGGGCCGTTTCTCACCGACCCGGCGCTCAGCCCCTCGCCCGAGGCGCCGGTTGGTGCGCCAATCGCTGCCCAGGCATCGTTCACAACCGACACGGCCCGAGATCACTCGACTGCGCAGCGCTACTCGTTCGTGTTCGAAGAACCCATCGTTGAGCAGGGCTACTACACCTACAAATGGGATGTCGATGCGAACGATCAAGACCCGGCCGTTGCGGGCGAAGACTGTGTCGAGCCCAATGCCTCGTCCGGGTGCAGGGTACTGCCGAAGAACTACTTCTTCAGCGATGGCTTCGGTGCGGCGCACGAGACACAGGTGGGCAAGATGGAGCAAACCTTCAGCACAAAACTCTCGACTCATGAGGTCGGCCTCGATGAATCGTTCACTGACACCATCACGCTGCCAGACATGCAAAACTGGCTTCGCGATGATGCAGGCTCACGCCTGCCCCTCACGCTCACCGGTATCGCCTACCTTGCATCTGGCACAGAGCTCGCGCAATCAGCAGAGGTGCCCGGTGACGCACAGCAGCTTGCAACGGTTCGCGTCACCACCGACCCACATCTCAACGGGCAACAGCTGGTTTCCGAAGCAATCGCCATTCCCGTTTCGACGCGGCGAGATCTCACCCACGTCACGATGCGCTGGTGCATTGTCGACGAGGATCAGGATCCGCGTGCGCGCGGTTTCTGGGAGGAGCGCTGCGACGATTTCGGGCTGCCCGATGAATCAGCAAAGATCGTGCACCCGAGCGTACGGACCGAGGCGAAGCCGCTCGCCTCGACTGATGAGCCGCTCACGGATACCGCCGTCGTGAACGGAAGAGTGCCTGCGCACACCTCTCTCGTCTTCGAACTGTTCAAGAAGCCCGCGGTTGGTGATCTCAAACGCGACGCAGACGGCAACACTACGAGCGAACGCTGGCAACAACACGAGTTTGATGCTCTCGCCGACGCCCCGGTGTGCGTCGACGAGAACCGGGTCGCTCGCACCGAAGCGGTATCGGTAGACCCGGGACTTGGTGAAGAGTCTCGGTACGTTTCGCCCGAGGTTCGCGTCACTGAGAACGGCACGTATTGGTGGGTCGAGTCGCTCATTCATTTCGACCCAGACAGCGGCAGTGAGACTGTGCTGTTGTCAGGGATCTGCGGGCTCACGAACGAGACAACTCAAGTTGCAGACCCGAAGACTCCACCACCCGCTCCCGAGCCGACGCCACTGGCGCTCGCTGCCACGGGAAGTGAGTCGGCACGAGACTCACTCACCTGGGGTGCAGCGGGTATAGCTGGGCTGCTCGTTGCTGCTGCGGCTGTCGTGCTGCTCGTCCGGTGGCGAAGGTGGCGCGCGGTGCATCCCGAGGTGACGCAGGTGCGCGACTGCGAGGGCTAGCGCCGAGGCGCGAGACGCCGGCACTCCACGGGCGAGACGCTCACACAAGCTGTCTCGCCCGCGGAGGCGCGGCGCTAGGCCGCCAGGTTGCCCAGACCGGCGTATTGCGTCAGCCTCGAACGCATTACCTGCCGGTACCGCGGCAGGGCACGCGCAAAGCTCAGCGAATCGGAGGCTCGAAAGTCAGGGTTGGTGAGCAGCGCCGCCAGTAACGAAGTTTCTCGGCGCCGCGGCCGCACACCCCACGCAATATTCATGACGGCAATGATCTGCTCGAGGCTGAGATCGGGGCATTCGCGCTGAGCCGCTGCCCTGTCGTCTGATTCGTGAGAGACGCGTTGCGGCGGGTTCTGAGCAAGCCACCACAGCAGACTGTAGAGGGGCGCCTGGAGTCGCGGTGGAGTGTGCGGTGCCAGCACCCCGTGCGCAAGGGCGACGACCTCTCGCAGCGGGGTGAGGTCATCGCTACCGCGGGTGTCGTCGCAGCAAGAGAGGTCCGCAATGGCAGGCTCTTCAAGTTTGCCGAACTCGAGCGGCTCTGCCCGATGCCCCCAGAGTTCGCGTGCCCACACCGCGGCAGATCGCCCCAGATACGCCCAGGGGTCATGGGCCGTTTGCGCAATGCGAACCGCGAGCCGAGCGCGGTTCTCGCAGAGTTTGATCAGCGCCGTATGCACTATCTCGTGGGGGTGCAACCATGTCGTGTTCAACCCAAGTCGCCTGGCATCCGCGATCGCTGTCGGCACGAGGTGGCTCTCAAGGCGTTGAAGAAACTCGAGGCCCTCCGCGCTTCTCAAGAATTCGGCCGGGTCTCTGAGCTTTGCGAGGGACGCCCGCAGGGTGGCGTCGCCCTCCGCATCGGGCACACGTAACCCGCCCGCTACGTCGGCCGCCGATTCAACGCTCATGCGGCGTGCTCGTAGCCGCGAATATGCTCAGTCGATCTGCGCGACAGCGATCGCCCAACTTCGGTGCCGAGCACCCTGAGCGCGCGCAATGGTTCTGGATCAAGTTCGCACTCAACTGCCACCAGCACCGCGAGGCAGTTTGCCGTCGCAATGCGCGCAGCGCGCAGCATGTCTCGCTCGGCACCGCCCCGACGCGCTGCAGCTTCCAGCTGGTGAGCGAGCCCACCATCGAGCCTCTCGGCCAATCGCGATACCTCGCTAAGAGCCCTCTCGAGTGCCTCAACGTCGCGAGCAATCGGAAACCGTACGACGCTGCTGTTACCGTGTTCAATCCCGTCGCGAAGTTCGAGCAATGACCTGTAGGCGCCTTGCACACTTGCTCCTGACCGTCTCAAGTTTTGCAAACACTGCTCAGCGGCCGTGCGCAGCACCCCGGGTGCGCGCTCGTCGGCGGCAAGCTCACGTATCTGCGCAACTTTGTTGAGGGTCTCAAGAGAGTAGCCGGTAATGCGTTTGGCCGCCTTATTGATCGACTCACGGGGAGCCTCTGAGACACTCTGGTTATTGGAATTTCCAATAACCAGAGTGGTTTGTGGTCGGGGTCGTCGCGCAGATTCCGTTTCGTGCTCCCCCGCCTCCATGCGGTGTTTGCGCAAGCCCGCAAGCTGCCTTTGCTTTGCTTCTGCGCGCAGCGTTGGCTCGTAGTAGCCGCGCCACACTGCTTCGAAATCGACGACGCTGAGACGCCTGCGCACTCGGCCCGACTCGCACTCCAGCAAGAGCCGATCGTTTGGGGCCGCATCATCAAGAACTAGCGCGATCACGCTTGTCCACCCGGCTCTTCGGGCGGCTGCGAGCCGGTGTGCACCGTCAATGAGTTCCAGCCCGCTACTCAAAATGATTGGTTGCAACTGCGTACGCCCGCCTAGCAACTCAAACGATTTGAGGAGTTCTCGCACATGAGCATCATCGAGCGGGGCCACGTCGCTCGGCTCCACCACGTCTGCAAGCGCGACGCGCTGCCACTGAAATGGGGCGTGCCTTCCCGCATCGACGCTCGCCAACACTTCGCTGTTCATGCAGCCGCCCGCCACGCGAACACCCCGTCACCGATTTCACTCGCACTCTCAGCTCGCGCGCGGAGGGGTACGACATCGCATGTCTCGTTGAGACGCGCTGTTTCAGAAACAGCAGCCAAGTTGTCGAGATCGCCAGACCAAAGCAGTTTCGCGGCTTCCGCGGCGTGAACGACGCAGAGGTGTGATCGATCGGGGTTTGTGCGGCAACTGCAGGCAAGCGCCTGCTCGACATGCTGCGGGCAGTAGCTTCGCAATTGCGGCGTGAGCACGAGCGCCCAGCCCTGCTCCACCGCCTCACCCAATTGTCGCCGCTGCGCACGAGGCGGCGCGTACAGCGACAGGGGCGCGAGCCAGAGAAAGCTCTCACAGCTTCGTAGTTCGCACCGAAGCGCGACAACCTCTCGTTTGATCACTCGACCCATGATTGCCTCCTGCTCCACAGTCAACATCGACAGCACACTCAGACCTGTTCAGCCTCGAAAAGGTATGTGCACCATAACACGAATGTATTGATTTCAATACATCTTGCATTTATCAACCCACTGAGCCAGAATTAGACCAGCACAGATTTCTCTCGACACACCGAAAGCGGGGCAACGTGCCAGGCGACGCTCGACCGTTTAGCAGCGATGAGCTCATCTCGCAGCGCGTCAATCATCTGCTCTTCATCAATAGGCTGACGCGCAGAAAAGCCGCCGACGAGCTGGGCATTTCTCACTCAGCTTTCAACACCAAGATCAATGGCGGCAGCAGCTGGCGAGCAGACGAGCTGGTGAGCCTCACTGATCGCTTCGGCGTAAGCTTCGACTTTCTCGTAGGGCGTGTGCCAATTGAGTACGCCAGCCCACACGATCCCGACAAAGGCGACACAGCGGCAGGCGGCAAATCTCTCACGCCCTAGACGCAGAGCACCCCACGCTTGCCCGACACTGGCTGGCAGATTTCTACGACAAAACCCCCAGCCAAAAGCAATCAAGCCTTTGACCAGGGGTTTCATCTTCCCAAAAGTGGGCCCGGCGGGGCTCGAACCCGCGACCCGCGGATTAAAAGTCCGATGCTCTGCCAGCTGAGCTACAGGCCCACAACTAATCTACATGCTTGCGGGAGCCTCTCGCGCCACCCGGCACCTCCGCTCTTCACCGAAACTCAACGCGCGGGCTCATAATCCGCGGGTTACGAGCCCGCATCCCACCACGATTTTCGCGACTTTCAGGGTAGTGCGGTTAAGTTGTGAGCAGTGGCCGATTAGCCCAAGAGGGCGGGGGCCAGGCGATCCTCGCTATCAATAGAAGGAGTACCGTGTCTCTATTTCTTGACAAGCTTGCCCCGGAAGCCTGGAAAGACGCACAGCGGTTCTCGGCCACTGTGCGCGACTACGGTGTGCAGCACGGCATCACTGCGCAAGAGTCTGAGCTCATCAAGGTGCGCGCTTCGCAACTCAACGGCTGCGCGTTCTGCCTCGACCTGCACTCTCGCGAGGCCCGGCAAGAGGGCGTCGTGCAGCAGAAGCTCGACCTGCTGCCCGCCTGGCGCGAAACGCCAATCTACACTGACCGCGAAACCGCGGTGCTCGCGATCGCCGAGGCCGCAACGAAGTTGCCCCTCAGCGAAGACTCGCGGGCAGATCTTGCGGCAGCCCACGGACTCCTGGGCGACGAGGCCTTCGCCGCCGCCGAGTGGATCGCCGCAGCAATTAACCTGTTCAACCGCGTCTCAATTTTGAGCGAGCACCCAGTGCGCGCCCGCGACGCGGATGGAAGAATCGCGCGCTAGCTTACGTACTCAATTTTACCTGCGCGGGATCAGCACTCGCTGTAAGCAAGCGGCCCACCCTACGCATAGAATCGCATGGCAGCTGGGTCGCACCGTGTTCAGCGCAAACATCGGCAGAGAGGGAAAGCAATGGCGGGTCAACACCATCGCCCAGTGCTACAACCCACCTCAAGTTTCGACTGGATCATCGGCAGCGACGACGCGGGGGCCTCCCAGCGTCTCGCGCAAGAAACCTCATGGGCACTGCTCAACCGAGTGCGCCGCGTGGCAGACGCAGAGGTAGTAGAGCGCGTGGTGAGCCTCGCCTCGGGTGAGGGCATCGACGACATCGCTGAACTCTGGGCCGACTCGAGCGCACACTCGCTTGCGGGTCAGCTCTGGCGCATTTACCTTCTGCGCCGCATTACGCAGGCCGACCCAGATGGCACCGCCGAGCTGTTTCGCCAGGGCAAGGCGGCCTCACCCACAATCGACCCAGTCGTCGCGGGCGTTGCTGACCCTGTGGAACCTGAGTCAATTGCCACCCTCTGCGACACGATTTTGCGCGGCATATTCACGGGTGACCTCGCGGTCGCGCTTGAGCGAGCTGCGAGTTATTGCCGCATCATGTCGCTCGGTGCGGCGGCCATCGCAGATGAACGTGACCACCACGACGATGCCCACGCGAGCGAGCTCACGACGAGAGCACTCCGTTACTCTTCCTTCGCAAACGAACTTCACGCGGGCGCGAGGCGCTGGCGTGACGGCACCCTCGGCTAGCCACCAGCTTGAAGCGCGGTAAACTAGTGTTGCCGGGCCGCAGTAACCCCGGGCTCCATTTTTCGCCGCTTCGAGCGGCCTTCCGCCGAGAGGCGTTTCTGCGGCTCGGTGATTGCTCTCTATGCTTATCTATAAGCCCGGCGCGTGCGTGACCGCACAATGAATCGGGTGAAGCAGATCACGGGAGTGCCCAGGCCCCACCCCAAGCCGAGGAGCGACGATGACGTTCAACGACAACGCTCGTATTGACACCAGCAAGGTACAGCGCCGCCGAGGCAGCCGTGCCGCGGTGGTCGGTGGCGGCAGCCTCATCGGTGTGCTCGTGCTGTTTCTTGCCTCACAGTTGCTCGGCTTCGACCTCACCCCGCTTGCAGGCATAGTCGGCGGCGGCAACCAGTCGAGCGAGGAGGTTATGAATTCTGACGATTGCAAGACTGGCGCAGAGGCCAACACCAACGACGAGTGTCGCATGATCGCCGCCACCGACTCAATCGATGTCTTCTGGAACGGTCAGTTTGAAAGCGGCTACCGCAAGCCCGGCGTTGTACTCTACACCGGCTCTACCGAATCGGGCTGTGGCACTGCGTCAAACGCGGTGGGCCCGTTCTATTGCCCCGGCGACGAGTCAATCTACGTCGACACGAGTTTCTTCTCGCTGCTGAGAGACAACTTCGGCGCGAGCGCGGGGTCGCTTGCCCAGATGTACGTGCTGGCGCACGAGTGGGGTCACCACATCTCGAACATCACCGGCCAGCTCAGCCAGGTTGGCAACGACACTGGCCCTGCTTCGGGATCGGTGCGGCTTGAGCTGCAGGCAGACTGCTACGCCGGCGCGTGGGTCAAAGATGCCGCCACGATTCCCGACCAAAACGGCAATACCTTCATGAAGCCTGTCACACGCGAAGAGATTGCTGATGCCCTGAATGCAGCCGCGGCAGTTGGCGACGACAACATCCAGAAGCGTTCGGGCCAGAGAGTCAATCCAGAGGCCTTCTCGCACGGTTCGTCTGAGCAGCGCCAGCGCTGGTTTGAAACCGGCTACGAGCAGGGCGCAAACGCCTGCGACACATTCTCGGTGCCCGCAAGCTCGCTCTAGTTCGCCCTGCTGCGGTGGGTTACGAGCGACGCGCATACAGACAAAGGGGCGAGGATCGGCAAGCCTGCAAAGAGCTGGCCGATCCTCGCCAAAATATTCGAACAGGCTACGAAGCCGCTGCCGCCTCGCGAGCTCGCAAATCGCGGCGCATGATCTTGCCCGAACTCGACTTCGGAATCTGCTCAATAAACTCGACCCGGCGCACCTTCTTGTGTGGCGCAACGTGCGAAGCGACAAACTCCATGACTTCTTCTGCGGTGAGACCCGAGTCGGGTGCCGCAACCACGAACGCCTTCGGAATCTCTTGCTTGTCTTCATCGAGCACGCCAATGCAGGCGGCATCCATGACCTTCGGGTGCGAAAGCAACAGGGCTTCGAGTTCAGCGGGCGCGATCTGGTAGCCCTTGTATTTGATGAGCTCTTTCACGCGGTCAACGATCGAGAAGTAGCCGCCCTCGTGGTAGACCGCCACGTCACCGGTGTGTAAGAAGCCGTCGGAGTCAATCGTCTCTGCCGTCGCTTCTGGGCGGCCAAGGTAGCCGACCATGACATTGGGACCGCGCACCCAGAGCTCACCTGGCAGGGTCTCACCGTTCTCGCCCACCTCGGTGATCTCTTCGCCAGTCGCCACATCGACGAGCTTTGCCTGCACGTTTGGCAGCAGCTCACCGATCGAGCTGACCGGCACATCGTCGCGGTTCGCGACCATGGCGTGCGAGACGGGGCTGAGCTCGGTCATGCCGTAGCCCTGCAACATGCGCGCGTGGATGCGTGACGCGGCAGCCTCGCCGGTCTCGCCGTCGAGCGGGGCGGCGCCCGAGAACATGGTGTGCACGCTCGAGATGTCGAACTGATCGACGATCGGATGCTTCGCAAGCGCAACCGCGATGGGTGGGGCGATAAACAAGAAGGTGCACTTGAAGTTCTGAATGTTGGTCAAGAACTCGACCAGATCGAACTTCGGCATGGTGACAAGCGAAGAACGCTGCCGCAACGCGAGGTTGAGCAGCACCGTCATGCCATAGATATGGAAGAACGGCAGCACCGCGAGCACGCGGTCTTCGGGGCCAAGCTCGATGAGCACGCGGCTCTGGTCGACGTTCGCGACGAGGTTATGGTGCGTCAGCATGACACCCTTCGGCACACCGGTGGTGCCTGACGAGTAGGGCAAGACCGCAAGCTGCGTCATCGGGTCGAAGCTCACCTCTGGCGGTACCGCACCAGAGGTCAGCAGCTCACGCAGGTTCGGGTGCCCCTCTGCCCCGTCGAGCACGATCAGGTGATCGTCGGCGATGCCTACCTCGGCAGCGGCGGCCTTCGCCTGCGGCAGCAGCGGAGACACTGTGATCAGCCAGTTTGCCTTCGCATCACGCAGTTGGGTGGCGATCTCTTCTGCGGTGTAGAGCGAGTTGATCGTCGAGACGACCGCACCGAGCCTGAGCGCACCGTGAAACACCGTCGCAAACGCAGGCACGTTTGGGCACAGCACCCCAATCACCGTGTCTTTCTCAACACCCCGTGCCGCCATCGCGCCCGCAAATGCGTTGATCTGGGCAACGAGTGCACCGTAGCTTGTCTCTGCACCCGTCGCGGGGTCAATCAGCGCCGTACGCTCAAGGTCGCCTGCTTCGAGCGATCCGAAGAGATAGTCGTAGATCGAAACGTTCGGAATCTTGATGTCGGCAAGTCTGCTTTCGAACATGAATGCGCCTTCGCTTTCTGGCGGTCACCATTGACCGCCTCACCTCGATCCTAGTAACTCTCGGTTACGCACGGGTCACTTAGCGACGACCTTGACAGTGAATTCGAGGGGCTGAATGCCGCCCTGTTCGTTGAACAAGGTCACCTTCGTTTTGCCCACGGCGAGTGCACTCACACCCGGGTTGAACTCGGCGCTGCCATCAGATTTGCCCTCGGTGAACTCGGCGACTTTCGCATCAGCTACCTCGCCGGTGTAACTATCAACGGCAAGCGAATCCGTGTTGATGTTGAGCGCCTGACCTACCAAAAGCTCGATCTCAGCACCCTGCAGTTCGTTGACGCTCATGGTAACCGGTGCGATCACGTCGCCCCCAATCGGCTGCTCGGTGGACTTGACGCCACCGGAGTCATTTTGGGTCGACGATGCGCCGCAGGCAGAGAGAGTGACCGCGAGCAGCGCGGCTGCCCCCAACGCGAGCAATTGCTTCCGTGCTGTGTGTTGCCTCATATGCTCAGCATGACATGCGATGGCCTCGCTGAGGCGCGAAAAACCTTCGACTTTGCTGGGAAGCGAAGACTACTCTGCGTCGGTTTCGGTTGCGCCGCGGTCGGCACGACTCCGCTGCCATGACCGGAATGCCTTGAAAAGCTCGATGAGAATCGGAACGCCCGGAATCAAGACGAGCACGATGATGAACACCTCACTGTACTCACGCACAAACGGAATCTGGCCGAGAAAGTAGCCGAGCAGGGTCACACCGACCGCCCAGAGCAGGGCACCGATTGCGTTGTACGTCAGAAAGTGGCGGCGGCTCATCACGCCGATGCCAGCGGCGGCGGGCACGAAGGCACGGAAGATCGGCAAGAAGCGGGCAATAATGATGGCCTTCGGCCCGTGCTTCTCGAAGAACTCGTGCGTGCGCTCGACGTTCTGCGGGTTGAAGAAGCGACTCTTCTCGCGTTTGAAGATCGCAGGGCCAAGTTTGCGGCCAATCGTGAAGCCGAGCTGGTCGCCAGCCACTGCCGCAAGGAAGAGAATAAGGCAGGTGAGCCAGATCGGCACATCAATGATGCCGGTTGCGGTGAAGAGGCCGACCGTAAACAGCAGCGAGTCACCCGGCAAGAACGCGAGCACGAGCACGCCGGTCTCGAGAAACACGAAGGCGACCGCGAGAATCAGAGCGGCCCAGCCGCCAACTTTCAGCAGCGTCTCTGGGTCGAGCCAGTCGATGCCGAGTAGGGCCGGAAGCACGGTCACTGAGAGGGTGTCAAGAATTGCTGGCACCCGTGCAGTCTACTTTGCTGCGCGTCAATAAGCCTGAGTTCACGACCCGCTACCGGCGATGACAAGCCTGGGGCGCTGCGCCTCGAGCGCGGTGATGCGTTCGTCATGGCGAGCCAGCACCTCGCGTGCCTCGAGCCGAAACTCGACGAGCTCGCGGTGTACACCATCGATCTTGTTTTCTAGCCGGGTGAAACGCGCGTCAAGCTTCGATTCCTGCGCATCAGAGCGAGCATCAAACTTCGATTCCTGCGCGCCAAATTGCCCATCGACTTTGGTGAAGCGAGCCTCAAACTTTGCGTCCATCGCGTCGAAGCGAGCCTCAAACTTCGCATCTTGCGCGTCAATACGAGCATCGAACTTCGCGTCCATCGCGTCGAACCGCTCGTCGACTGTTTCAAACCGCTCGTCAATCTTTGTTTCAAGCTTCTCGATCGGTCGGCGCAACATGATGTACAGCGTGATCATGCCGCTTGCGATAGCGATCAAATTGATCCAAGTCTCCACGCTCATGCCTCCATTCTCACACCCGGGAGGGCGCATTAAAAGCAGCATATTCGCGCCGCAACTAGCTTCTGCACCAGATTCAAAAATCTGTGCATAACCCCGAAATCAGCTCCCTGTGCAAAGCAAATGAGATCGCGCAGAGAGGGGCTTTCGGCAGTGCTTTACGCCGCCGACGAAGACGAAGATGAATTACCAGGCACAACCTCGGGAGCGCGCTTCTTCTTGCGCTTGCGCGGCGGCGCAAACAGCACCCACGCGACGAGCCCAGACCCGCCCAAGAACCAGACAGCCCACCATGGGAAGCCCGCGGTGATGCCGTCGCCCGCAAGCACCTGGCGGTCCTCGTCGGTAGCAGGGTCAGCAATGCGCTCTGCGTGCACCATAAGCCGGTGGCTGTTGACGCCAATCGGCGTGCAGGTGAACAGTGTCACCCAGTCTTCACCCGCGATGATCTCAAGCGATTTCGTGTCGCCCGGTTCAACCGTCTCGATCGACGCAACACGGTAGTGGTGGTCTTCGCCGAGCACACTGATCCAAAAGGTGTCGCCCACTTCGGCACGGTGCAGCTGCGTGAAGAGCTTTGCCTGGGGTAACCCCGAGTGTGCGGTCAGCACGGCGCGCGTCGAGGGGCCGCCTACCGGCAGCGAGGTGCCGTACATGTGCCCGACACCCTTCGATATCGTCTCGTCTGCCGTGCCGTGGTACACCGGCAGCGCCGTGTCGATCGCCGGGTAGTTGAGCGTGCCGATCGCGTCGGTGCCGCTCACTCGCAACATCTCTTCGTAGGCCAAGTACAGTTCACTGCGCAGCACTTGGTCTTCGGCCTGAGAAATATAGGGGTCGGTAAGCGGCCCGGGTTGCAGTTGTTCGTTATATGCGTAAGCCGCATCGAGGATCGCCTGGCGTTCTGCAGACGGAGTCTGTTCGACGCGGTCGATGTACCCAGAGATCTCTGAGTTGTGGTTGAGCGTGGCGAACCAGTTCGCGGCGTCGGGGTAGACAAGCAGGCCGATGCCAAGCATCGCGAAGATTTGCAGCGCAATGTTCAGCGAGAGCCTGCGGCGCTGGCGCTGGGCGCGTTTCTTCTTCGCACCGCCGCCGGTCGACCCTGTCGAGACCAAAGCACCACCGGTTGAGCTTGTCGGGACCAAGGTGTCGCTCATCAGGTGTCTTCCCGCGCCTCGTCACCCCTGCGTCTACGAGCCGCAAGCAATGCGAAGCCACCCACACCGAGCACGAGCGCTAGCAGCATACCCGCGCCCGCCATTTGCCCACCCGTCACAGACAGCGGGCCCGGAGCCGCCGACCGCCAGAGCTCGACCACAGCGACCTGTGCCTCGGTGGTCGAGTTCACGCTCATCCCGATCGGCGCTTTCACGCCGGTGTAGCCCTCGGGAATGTGCGTCATCATCACATAGTAGGTGCGATACAGCGGGTCGCCCAGCTCAATGTCAAGCCCGTTTACGAAGCCAGAGAAGCGCAGGCCCTCGATAAGAATGAGCCCCTGCGCATCGCTGGTCCACTCGTGCACACCGTCCACGGTAATGGGGTTGGTGCCGGCCCGAGCGTCTGCCTCGGTGAGGTACACCTGAAAGCGCGCACCCGCGATCTTGTGACTGGGGTTACCTCGCTCGTGCACAATGATCTCGAGCGGCCCCCACCGGGTCTCGGCGACATCATCCGCAGCAACACTGCCATCGACAACCAGCACTGCCTCGTTCTGCAGCGCACCTTCGGCGAGCACGACGGTGTCGTAGTCGACCAGCACGGTCACGCCGGGGTACGCGGCTGCGGCACTGGCCAGGCGAGCTCGACCCGCAGCGGTGAACTCAATCACGTACTCGCCGCTCACCGCATCGAGCGTCACCAAATAGTCGGTGCCAGAGACCAATGGCGCGCATGCGCAGCTCAGCGCGACGGTAAAACCACCGGTGCCACCCACTTGCTGCAGGCGCGGATCGATCTTGTTGTGGATCACGTAGCTGTTCGACGGCTGCACAGGCACGTCTGCGGTCGCACGCCAGCGCACGATATCGCCCAACGAAACCGCGTATTGATCGGTCACACCCAGCCTGATGCCCACGCGCTCGTTCTTCGGGTAGACGTGCACGGTGGTCAACCACGAGTCGCGCGTGTCGGGGTTGGTGAGCGGCAGCGCAACCACAAACGGCGCAGCAGCGATGAAGCCGCCCGGGGTCACGGTTTCTTGCACGTAGTAGAGGCCAGACCCGGCAAGCTGCAGCGTCGCGTTGCCCGCACCATCGGTGCTATCGCTCGCCTCGGGCAGCGCCCCGGCGTCGGCGATACGCTGTGCAGCCTCGGCCGCCGTAAGCGCACCGGCTGCACGCTGACCCGCGTTCGTCGTGAGGTCGATCCCCGGAACTCGGGTCGCTGAGAACATAGCACCCGCGACAGGCGGGGTCTGCGGCAGCAGTGCGGGGTCGGTGATTTCGAGGCCGCTCGCTGGCTGCCCGAGAGTATCGGGTTGCTCGTACTTGTGAATTTCGATGACCATGGGTCCGGTGGGCATTGCCGCTGGCGGCGCGGCCTGCGCAGCGGGTGCACCGGGGCCGATCAGCAGCGCTGCAGCGGTGGCCGCGGCGAGCATAGCAGCGAGCACGAGCCAGGCTGCACGGACGGGGTGACGAGAAAGGGTCAGAATCATTTCTGCACCTCCCCGTTCTTCCGATCTGCGGCTTCGCTCATCGAACTCGTCGAACTCGTCGAACTCGTCGAGATGTTCGTAGTACGTCGACGTCGCGGGGGCACGAAGAGCAGGTAGGCGGTCAGCGCTGATCCCCCGACAAAACCGATGGCCCACCACGGAAACCCGGCGGTGATGCCGTCACCGGCGATCACTCGGCTGCCGTCTTCGGCCGCGGGTGCGACGGTGCGGCTCGCGTGAACGAGCAGTCGGTGGCTGTTGATGCCAGTCGGGGTGCAGGTGATCAGGGTGATGCGATCCTCGCCCTGAACAATTTGTAGGCCCTCGGTGGCCTCTGGCAGCACCGTTTCGATGCCGTCAACCTGGTAGTAGTGGGTTTCGCCGAGCACGGTGACCGCGAATGTGTCGCCGATGCGGGCCTCTGGCAGACGCGTAAACAGCGACGCGTTGAGCAGGCCCGAGTGCGAAGTCAAGATTGAATGGGTCGAGGGGCCGCCGATTGGCAGCGAGGATCCGTAGAGGTGACCCGCGCCGCTCGAGATGGCGGTCTCGCCCGTGCCGTGGTAGACGGGAAGACTCATGGCGAGGCGCGGGTAGCTGAGCTGCCCGATCACCCCGTTGTCGCTGACGCGCAGCAGGGCCTCGTATGCGAGATAGCCTGCGTCGACTTCTTCTTCGCTGATGGGGTTGCTGTAGGGGTCGCGCAGCATGCCAGCGGGCATGTGCGAGTTGTACTCGCGGGCGAGATCGAGGGCTTCCTCGCGGGCGGCGTCGGGCAATTGCTCGACGGCGTCAACATAACCCGAGATTTCGGAGTTGTGGTTCAGCGTCGAGAACCAGTCGGCGGCGCTTGAGTAGAGCAGCGCGCCGATGCCGATCATCGCACCGATTTGCAGGGCGATTGGCACGCCGAGCTTGCGTTTGCTTCTGCCACCGCCCATCGAGCTGGCACCACCGCTCATCGAGCCTGTCGAGATGCGCGGCGCATCACCGGGGGCAGGCCCAGAGGAGCCCGCCTGCGCGCGTTCAAGTGTTTGCGTCATGTGGGCTCCTCCTTTCCTGTTTCCCAATACATCCCCGCTCGCGGTGCGAGCGTGAAAGGTGCGGGGTCTCGCCCAATATGAAGGGGAGGCGAGACCCCGCGGTCTATTACTCGGCGTTCGCCTCAGTGTCGCGGCGACGACGCGCCACGATCAGGACGATCGCGAGGATAGCGATACCACCGATGGTGAGAATCGCGGTGCCCATGCCACCGGTAAGGGGCAGGGTGAACCCTGCGTTGTGCTTGACGTTCGTGATGTCGGTCAGGGCGGTCTGCGTAATCGCAGTTACCTCCCCTGCGGCGTTCACGTCAACCTGGTGCAGGCCATCAGCGAGCACCACGAACGGAATCGGGCGCGCGAGCAGCTCATAGCCAACGGGTGCCTTGGTTTCGGTCAGCCAGTACACGCGCAACTTCACAAGATCAGCGTGACCGGCAGCGGTCGAGAGTTGCGCGCCGTCAATGACGTCGGAGCGAATCAGGCCGCCAAGAGTAACAACGCCTGTGGTTGCTGCGCTGGTAGCCGGGGCCTGTGCGATGAGCAGCGAGTTCGCTGCGCTGCCTGATTCGGCGTATGCCTTCGTTGCGAAGACCTGGAACTCGGCACCAGCAAGATTGGCAGCGCTCTGGTTCTTCTTCACGAAGCTGTTATTGCGCCACACGGTCTGGGGCTTCGCCCCCTCATCGATCGCAAGCGGCTGTCCGCCATTGGTGGTTACGGTTGCGCCGTTTGTGATGATGGCGTTTCCATTGGCGTCCAGAGGAGCGGCAATAACACCGTTCACACCAGCTTGCACCTGAGTGTTGATGTCAACCTTGACCTTGCGGCCGGTGGTTGCAGCATTCGTGCCGAGCTTCCCGAGACCAGCCGAAGTGAAGGTGACGATGACGTCTTCGCCCGCAACGGTCGAGGGTACCGAGGTCGCGAGCGTGTAATCATTGGGCGAAGTGAGCGACTGGGCGTTGCTCGTGCCGTCAGCGTCAACGATGCTGACCGCGACGGTCTTTACCATTAGGCGAGCTTCAATGTCATCGCTGATCACGAAGCTGGTGGGGTTGGCCCATGTGCCGGCGTCTGCTCCCGGAATACGGGGGACATCGGTGAGGATGGTCCAGTCCACGAGTGCGCTTGCGCCACCAGCCTGGTACTTCAGGCCCGCATCTTTCACCGACTTGGTGATCCCGGTCTTCGCGTTCTTGGGGTAGACGTAGACATCGTGCATCCAGGCGTTGAGGTCGCTCGGGTTGGTCATCGGCAGCGTGACCGCGAACGGTACGGCTGGGGTGACACCGCCCGGAGCTCCGGTCTCGTTGACCTGGTACAAGCCAATGGGCAGGTTCTGGAATGCGGGGCTACCGCCGTTCATCGGCACACCAAGTGCATTGGTGGTGCCCGTGGTGGCGGCGTCGAAAGCCACGGTGACAACACTTGCGGGAAGCATGGTGGCGGCGTCGTGCCAGGTGCCCGCGGCTGCGTTGAAGTGCAGCTTACCTGCGGCCTGCCAGCCCGCGTTCGTTGATAGGTCGAGAGAGACTGCAGCGCCACCCCCCGATGGGGTGTATGAGGTTGCGCGCTTGGCGGAGAACGTCACACCCTCGATCGGGACTGCACCGGTCGGCAGATCCTGCGTGGCAACCTGGCGACCATCCGCTGCAGCGCCGGGGGTTGCAGGTGTCGACAACTTTGTAATGTGTAGATTGGCTGTCGAACCCGTTGGTGGGATGGTGGGCGCCGCCTGCGCGGTAGCCGCGCCGCCGAGTGCGAGGGCTACGGCTGTCACCAGCGCGCCCACGCTTGCGAGGAGACCCCGCTTCTTGTTGATCTTCATGATTACCTCTCTGAAGGATGTATTGGT
The DNA here is from genome assembly GCA_020161315.1 of Actinomycetota bacterium. Classification (GTDB taxonomy): domain Bacteria; phylum Actinomycetota; class Actinomycetes; order Actinomycetales; family Microbacteriaceae; genus Leucobacter. The sequence continues at coordinate 56,191 of JAIUOH010000008.1, forward strand.
GAATGTGTTGGGTTCTTCGCGCCGCGTTGCCGCGCCACGTAAGTCTTTGGGTGTGCGCCTATGTGTCATACGTCGTCACCCACTGGCTCTATTCGGGGTTCGGGGGCACCAAGCATCTTGCGCTGACGCCACCACCAGATTCCGATGAGCGCGAACGCGAGGATCACTCCGCCGCCGAGCACAATCGGCCCGAACCAGTAGCCGCCCGTAAGAGGCAGCGGCTTCATCTTTACGTCGAACACCGGCATGGTCCAGCCTGTCGGCATGACGCAGTTCGGCTGATTGTTGACGGGCAAGGTAGTCAAGTTTGCGCACTGCTTGCGGATTGCACTCGCATCAGTCACACCCCCCATGCCTTGCACGCCAGACGAGTTCTCGCCGACACCCACCACGGGCATCGAGAGACGCCCCTGATAGTCGTAATACGCCGGGGTGCCCTGATTCAGGCCGCTTGGCGCCATTGCCTCTGGGGCGACCCAGAGTTTCATTGGCTGCGCGAGCAGTTGGTGGTCGGTTGGTGACTTGGTCTCGACCAGCCAGTAAGTGCCGTGCTGCCCCGCCGTTGCGGGGTTCGCCGGGTCATTCGCCGCGCTGGCCGTGCGCCAGTTCGCAAGTGGTGCAGTGCCGCCCGCTGCAAGGTCGCCTCCGCGCACGTCAACTGCACGCCATGTGCCTGCTTGCTGACCACCGGTGAAGACGCTCAAGTAGTAGAACTGTCCACACTGTGGCAGAGCAGGCCGATAGCCAGCATCAGTCGGTGAAAAACCGTTTTCAATGTTGTAGGCGCTGCGCGCGAGATTCGCCTGCGAGATCGACGCGTGGGCGGTCGACGCCGCTCCGAAGTCGGGGGTGCCTGCGATGGTAGAACCTGGCGCAGCAGAGGGGTTCGAGTTCACATCGGCGGGGTTTGGCACACGGTTTTCGATTCGGCACAGCCACCTCGAGGGCACGCCCGCCCGCGCGTCGGCCTCGGTATCTGACAGCATAAAGGTGCTGTTGAGCAGGTTCGCCCCAATCGGCGAGTTCGACTTCTTCCAGATGTGAAAATAGCTGTCGCCGAGTTCGTGCGTCGTTTTGCAATTGAGGTTGTTACCCGTGTTGCCCGGTGCAATGCCGGCGCCTGCCGCGCTGCACTGATTCGGATAGATAGCGGTGCCGCCCGCGGGTGTCGCGGTGCCGGCCTGCGCGGTGTTTACCCACTGGGCTTTTGGAAGCGCCGCCACCGGACCATCGACACTTGAGTACTGCACCGCTGGATCGGTTGGGCTGGCCACATAGCCGCCCTTTACCGCGTAGCCGACAATCGCATAGGCCACCTTGTCTGAACCAATCGTTGCGGGAATATCAAACCCCGCCGCGTTGCTGAAGACCCACTTGCCCCCCGGAAACGGTTTTCCATTCGGAAAATCAGGGTCGAACGCGCTCGACCCGCTGAACACCGGCCTATCACCGGTTGTAGCCCAGGTCTTGTCATAGGTGGCAGAAGTGATTCGGGTGCCGTCAGCACGATAGAAACTCAAACCGTTCGGTTGTTCCACGAGGGGTGGTGCAGCCGGATCCCACACGGTCGCAGCCAGCGTCTCGGTGAGGTCATCGCTAATCTTTACGCCCGAGAGCGTCGCTCCGCTGAAGTTCGTAATCTTCACGCGGTAGTAGATGTTGCCACCGACGTGAATCATTGCACCGTTCTCTGGCTGTGAGCCCTTCTCAATCGTCCACGCGCGAATCGGGTTCTGCGTGCAATCAGTATTTGATGCCTCGCAGCTGGCGGGAATGCTGCCTGCGCCGCTTGCATCGGTGGTTTTTACGAGATAGTTGTTGAGCACATAGCCAACTAGGGATGGGCTACTCGCCAAGTTTCCGGCCGCTCTGGCAGCACTGTCGGCCTCATTTGACTTCACTTTGACGTAGAAAGTGACGGTCGCAGTCAGCGCGCCCGATGTATTCGCAGGGATCGTGCCGCGCACCTCGACCGCGCGGGTAGAGCCAGCACCGATCAGGGCAACAGTCGGAGTCCCAGTGAAGCCGGTGTTAGCAAACGTTCCCGCGGGGGTCAAGGTGCCGCTCGCGTTGCTCAAGTCGGCATCATCGAGCACATCGGCGAGGTAGTCACGGAACGGATATGACGACCAGTTTGCGTCGGTGTTCGTTGTGCTGATCACCGCCGCCAACGAGCTTGATGGGTTACGCAACGTCAGCGTGTACCGCAGCACGCTGCCAGCATCGACCGCGGTGCCCTTTGCAGGCATTGCGGTCGATGTCGTGCAGTTCGCGTTGGTGCAAAGCGCAACACTCTTCGTACCCGAGACGCTCTGAATCTCGACCGTTGTGGCTGCAGGCGCGTTGACGCCGGTCAACGAAGTAGTGCCTGGATCGTTTACACCGGTTCCAAGTGCGGGAATCTCGAAGACTCCAGGAGTTGTCGGCATAACCCGAACTCGCACGACACAGCTCGTGGTGTTTGCGCTCGTTCCGCTTGTGCTCGCACTAAAATCGGCCCCACTGACCTGAACAGTGTCAGTGTTTGACGCGGCGGTGACTGTAGCGCCGCTGCAGTTCGTCACGTATCGCTGGTTGTTCGTCGTATTGGTGTAGATTCTCAGGCCAGCAGGCAACTGCTCCGTAAAACCAAAATTGCTCTTCGCCGCACGGTCGCTAGTGTTCGTAATAGTGAACTCGACCCACAGCTGTGAAGCTGTTCCCGTGCTGGGCGGCATGGGAATCTGTGTCGCGATACTGCTCGAACTCGTCGCGCTACCCGCGCTCCAACTTCCCGTCTTGAACTGCTTGTCAAGCTGCGGTGTTCGGTCTATGAGCCGAACATTGTCGATAGCAAAGTCGTTGTAAGAAGCGGTCGTGCGGCTGTTGCGCACCTCTATCTGCAGCTTGGCAGCTTGCACGCGGGTGACAAGAGGGTTGACCCCCGCATTAGTAAGTCCTTGATATCGCTGCGTACGAAACGCAGTGCCGTTGCTGGAGCTGCCGCTGTGAGCGTATGTTCCGCTCCACGGGTTCGGATCGCTTCCGAGCATGTCTTGAGAGAAGCTCCCCGTGCCGCTCGCTGAACCCCAGACCCTCAGCTGGGGTGGAGAGCTTGAGTTGTCTGCCGCCGAGACATCAATACCAGAAGAGTAGTAGCGCGACTGCTGCTGCGAAGGCCAGTCGTCACTGAGATAACTGACCATATCCATCGCCTGCGTCTGATACACCTGGGTGTTTGCGGGCGAGATGTTGTCATTGGTGATGTAACCGGCAGCCTTGTTGCTCTGCCCGCCGCCAGACATCGTGCCAATGGAGCCAGCAAAAGACCCCAGAACGTTCCACCAGCCGGTGCGGTTTGCCGCGTCGATGATTCGACCGCAATACCCGGAGTTGAGAGCGTTGTTCGAGGCGTTTGGGTTGGTGTTTTGCGCGCTCATACGGATGCCGTTGCAATAACTGATATTGCCCCAGCCCGGTGCGGGGTAGGTGGTGCCACCGTTAACGTTCGGGTATTGATCGTTTGGGGCTTTGCCTCGATACCGACTGATCTGGCCGGTATCAGTCAAGTTGTTACCCGTGGCGTTTGCGAGCCAGTTTGGGGCCGGGGAGTTCGGGTTGTCTTCGAAATCTTCTGTCCACACGTCGGTGGGTGGCTGCATTGTTCCGGGAGTGCCAGGAACCGAGAACACCGAGAGCAGCGGGCTCGCAAAGGCGCTTGCCGAGAGTGGCTCCTCAACCAGCAACTCCTCCCCGTCCCCGGGCTGAGGCTGCGGTACTGGCAAAGTTTCATCGGCAGCTGGCTTCTCGATAGCCGATTTTTCAGTGGCCGTGTCCTCGGTAGGTGCAGGCTTGGCGGGCGCTTCTGGCTCTGGCGCTACGGGATCTTTCGCCCCTTCAGCTCCGGCACCCGCAGCCGGGGTCTGATCCTCGACATTGATGGCAGCAAACGCAGGAACAGTGTCACCAATGGGCGTTACAAAGCCGACCAGCAGCGCTACCCCCAGCGCAACTGCCGCCAGTATTCTCTTCTTACCCATCGCAAACACCCCCCTTCACGGTGATTCCAGGCACGACAAATGACGCCCCATCGTTGCTTCATCGCTGAATTCGTGCGCGGCCACGTAGGGCAGCTGCTCCCCAAGGGCCCCTCGGCCCTCTCTTTGCTACCAACTACGCGCCGCGACGTTTCCCGCAGGAAACCCGCCGCACAGAGAGACAATCGATCTGCCACGATATCATGAATTAAAGCCCATAAATTTCAGGCAATACACCCGAATCCCCCAAACCTTCTCCACCCCCTACCCCCGAATCTTCCCCCTCCGCTCACAGCCACTGAGCGCCCCCAAAATCTCGCGAAAGGCCTCGAATGTCGCAGCTGTATGAGGAGTCAATCTCCGCTTCCAGCCTGCTTTCGGGCGAGTTCGACGAGAGTCGCGTTCGACTACCAGTTCGGTCGAGAATCATTGAGCGCCTCATCGAAGAAACCGGCAGTCGCTCTGGCGCCCGCAGGCTCACGCTGATCAAAGCTCCGACTGGCTATGGCAAGACGCGCACCGTGCTGACCTGGCTCGGCGATGGCAGCAACCCAGTCGATGGGGTGCGCTGGGTGCAGTGTGTCGTGTCACACACCCACTCATCAGCTTCGTTCTGGCTTATGATCGCTGCGACGCTCTCGGATGCAACGTCTACATCGGTCGACCTCGCTCGAGACGGCGACATCGATGAAACCCAGCAAGCGGCCGCACGCCTCGCGCAAGAGCAGGCTGAGCAGCTGGTCGCCCAGCTCACCCGGCCGCTCACCCTCATCATCGACGACTACCACCACGCCACGAACCCCGAGAATGACCTCGCGATCGCGCGCCTCGCTTCACTCTCGCCTCTGCTGTCGCTCGTGGTGATCGCTCGCCGGGTGGCGCTGCTCGACCGCACAGTCATAACGGCAACCACGCGAGTTCGACAGATTGGCCCCGAAGTCTTGGCACTCACGACTGCCGAGGCAGTCGACCTCGCCTCATCGCTCGGAGTGCCCGCAAGCGACGAGCTACACTCGGCGCTCGAGCAAACCGCGGGTTGGCCCCTCGCGATTCGCGCGGCACTCAACCTCGGCTCAGATGAACTATATGAGGGCTCATCACCAGGCGCTCGGCGCTGGAACGAACTATACGAGGCTGCCTCATTCGACCCGATCGGCAACCTTGAGGCCTTCGCGCTCGACTCACTGCAGCTGCTCTCACCCGCAGCGCAGCGCGTTATCTTGATTGCGTCAGTGCTCGATGCCCTCGACACCGGGCTGCTCGAGCAGACGCTCGACTTGACGCCGGAAGAAACGGCCACAGCCGTGCAGCAACTGCTCGAGATCGGGCTGCTCTCTGAACAGGCAACCACCCAATACACCGAATACCGCTGCCAGCGTGCTGTGCGTGCCTCGCTGCGCGCCTACACGCTGCGCACGGTAGACCCCGAGTTGCTTCAGCAGGTCTATAAGGTGCGCGCAAATAACGTCGCAGACACCGCGCCGTTCACCGCCTTCCGCTTGTTCTGCGCGGCCGAAAACTACGATCGCGCAGAAGTGCTGCTTGCGCGCAACTTCACTACCCTCACCGACGAGGTCGAGGTGTGCAGCCAGGTGTTGCGCGCGATTCCAGAACCCGCGCTTCAGAAGCACCCCACGTTTGCTGCTGCGATGCTCTTTCTTGAAATTCCCCGCCTCGAGGTTGCCCCGGCGACCCTCAACTACCTCACCTCACTCTGGATTCAGTCCCTGCAACAGCAACTGCCCGACCCACAAGCCACTTCGCAGAGCCCGATTCACCTCGCATTGATCGGCCAAGCCATGATTGCCGCCCGCCTCACCGGGCAAATCGATCGGGCAATGACACTTATGCACCATCTCGAAGGTCGAATGACGCCCGCAACGACAGAGCCGGGGGCGAGCGACGGACCCATCACCGCGGGCTCACTTGCGGGCTCGCTGCCAAGTTACTACCGCGAAGCGGCCGCGACCGCCATTATGGGTGGCGACCTCGCGCAGACCAGGCGCAGCCTTTACCGCTTACGGCGGCATTCAGAGTGGCTCATCAAGAAACACTGGCGTGGTTTTCCTCATGCTTCGACTCGGCGCATCACCGATCCCGAATCTGGCAAGAAGTGGATGCTGGTTGCGCTCGGTGAGCTCGCCTTCGCCGAGGCGATCGATGGCAACATGAACGAGTGCGCCCGGGTGCTCGCCAAGATGGACGCATGGCAGGCCACCCACCAAGTCACTGCGCCGGGCATCTCTTGGATCGGCGCAGAAATCGCCCGCGCACATCTCTCATATGAACTCGAAGACGAGTTCATGTTGTATCACGCGGTGACGAAGCTCACACCGTATCTCGACCGCATCGAAGCCTGGCCTCTACTTCTCATCGCTGAGGCGGCCTCGCTGCGCAACACCCGCGGAAACGAGCAGGCACTCGCACACATTGATTCGAGCCTTACAAACCTCTCTGCCACGCTGCCAGGAACCGAAATCTGGTCAGAGTTTCTGATTTGCTACCAAGCGACGCTGCGCGTAACCATTGGCGACCTGCGGCAGGCGGCAAAATTGCTCGCAAGCTGCAGAAACAGCTCTCAGCTCGTGCGCCTCGAACGAGCCCGGCTCTCACTGTATGCGGGCGATGACGTAGAGGCACTATTGCAGGCCCAGCAGGTGGGCACCTCAGGCACCACAGCAAGGCAGTGGGCGTCGCAGGCGCTCATCTCAGCAATCGCTGCGTGGAACTGCAAGCGTACCGACGAAGCGTTTCTCGCATTCGATACCGTCTCTGAAATACTCACAAAGCACGGAGTTCGATCGGTACTCAAGAACGTTCCGTTTGACACGCTTCACGAGCTAGCGGTAGCCGCACAGGCTGCAGGTGTCTGTGATCTGGTTGCTTCGGTTGAGGCTATTCCAGAACATCTGCGCAGCCGCCGCTACGAGCGCCTCACTGAGATGGAGCTGCGCACCCTCGCCGCAATTGCCGAACACCGCAGCGCAAACCAAGCGGCGGCGGCACTCTTCATCACTGCTGGTACCGTCAAGAAGCACCTTGCATCGGTCTATCGCAAGTTGCGTGTAAACGGGCGCGACGAGGCACTGCTGCAGGCGGGCCGCATGGGTCTGCTATTGCAAAGCGAATAGCCCTAGACAAAGCGAATGGCTCCGGTTGTCTCGACAGAGAACCGGAGCCATTCGCTTTTACGAGCTAGACGCTGAGGTGGCGCTCGGCAACCTCAACCACGTTTTTGAGCAGCAGAGCGCGGGTCATCGGGCCAACGCCGCCGGGATTCGGCGACACCCAGCCAGCGACCTCGGCCACGGCGGGGTCGACATCGCCAACCACGCGGCTTTTACCGGTCTCTGGGTTGATCTTGCGCGAGACGCCCACGTCGAGCACGATCGCACCAGGCTTCACATCTTCGGCGCGCACGATGCCCTCGACACCGGCGGCCGCGACGATCACGTCGGCGCGGCGAAGCTCGGCACCGAGGTCGGCGGTGCCCGTGTGGGTGAGCGTCACGGTTGCGTTGTACTCGCGGCGCGTGAGCAGCGGCCCGATCGGGCGGCCGACGGTCACACCGCGACCAACAACCACAACGTGCTTACCAGCCCACGACAGGCCGTTGCGCTCAACGAGCTCGATCACGCCACGCGGCGTGCACGGCAGAGGTGAGGTGATCTCGGTGTTTGCGTTGAGCACGAGGCGACCAAGATTGGTCGGGTGTAGTCCGTCTGCGTCTTTCGCTGGGTCGATGCGCTCGAGCACGCGGTCGGTATCGATGTGCTTCGGCAACGGCAGCTGCACGATGTATCCGGTGCACTCGGGGTTCGCGTTGAGCTCGTCAAGTGCCGCCTCGAGCTCTGCCTGCGTCACCGTCTCAGGCAGCTCGCGCTTGATCGACGCGATGCCGACCTCGGCGCAGTCGCGGTGCTTGCCAGCGACGTACCATTGCGATCCTGGATCAGAACCGACGAGCACGGTCGCAAGTCCGGGCACAACGCCCTTTACTGCGAGCGCGGCAACGCGCTCGGTCAGCTCTGCCTTGATCGCGGCAGCGGCCGCCGTGCCGTCGAGCTTTTGGGCTACCACTGCTCGAGGCCGGGGTAGAGCGGAAACGCCTCGGCGAGCTTGGTCACGCGAGCTCGCAGCTCATCAGTATTGCCCACCTGCTGCAGGGTCAGCGCGATGATGTCGGCAACCTCTACAAACTCGACGTCGCCGAAGCCACGGGTTGCGAGTGCAGGGGTGCCGATGCGCAGGCCGCTGGTCACCATCGGTGGGCGCGGGTCGAACGGCACCGAGTTGCGGTTCACGGTGATGCCGACAGCGTGCAGCGCGTCTTCGGCCTGCTGGCCGTCGAGCTCGCTCGTGCGCAGGTCGGCGAGCACCAGGTGCACGTCGGTGCCACCGGTGAGCACGTCAACACCAGCAGCTTTCGAGGCGTCGCTGGTCAGTGCGGCCGCGAGCAGCTTTGCGCCCGAGAGGGTGCGCACCTGGCGATCCTTGAACTCGTCGGTTGCCGCAAGCTTGAACGCGGTCGCCTTCGCAGCGATCACGTGCATGAGCGGGCCGCCCTGCTGACCAGGGAACACGTTCGAGTTCAGCTTCTTGTAAAGCTCGAGGTCGTTGGTCAGAATGAAGCCCGAGCGGGGGCCGCCGATGGTCTTGTGCACGGTCGACGAGACGACGTGTGCGTGCGGCACCGGGTTCGGGTAGAGGCCCGCGGCGACAAGACCAGCGAAGTGCGCCATGTCGACCCACAGGGTCGCGCCCACCTCGTCGGCGATTGCACGAAACTTCGCGAAGTCGAGGGTGCGCGGGTAGGCCGACCAGCCTGCGATGATCACCTTCGGCTTGTGCTCGAGCGCCTTCTGACGCACGACATCCATGTCGATCAAGAAGGTCTCTGGGTCGACGCCGTACGACGCGACCTTGTAAAGCTTGCCCGAGAAGTTGAGCTTCATGCCGTGGGTCAGGTGGCCGCCGTGCGCGAGCTCGAGGCCAAGAATCGTGTCGCCGGGCTCAGCAATCGCACTGAGCACCGCCGCGTTAGCCGACGCACCCGAGTGCGGCTGCACGTTCGCGTATGCCGCACCAAAGAGCGACTTCGCGCGCTCGCGCGCGAGATCCTCAGCAATGTCAACAAACTCGCAACCACCGTAGTAGCGACGACCCGGGTAGCCCTCAGCGTATTTGTTGGTGAGCACCGAGCCCTGCGACTCGAGCACTGCGCGCGGCACGAAGTTCTCGCTCGCGATCATCTCAAGCGTGGTGCGCTGGCGATTCAGCTCTTTGGCGAGCACCTCGGCAATCTCTGGGTCTACTGTTTCGAGCGGCTCATTCATGAAGCTAGACATGTGAGTCTCCTTGCGTTCGCGGGTCAACGGATCTGCGGCCCAGGCGTGCGGCCTATTACAGTTGTCGTTCCCCAGTGGTGTTCCACTTGTACGCCAGTCACGACTTGCCTTCTACTGTAGCAAGAGACGACGGCCCGGTCGATGCGAGTGCAGCGGCGCATCGTTCCAGGCAAGGCGGTCTCGCCCCCTCGCCTCAGGCAACAAGCTTCACCAAAGCAGGCACAGGTCAGGCCAGCGCCTCCCGAACCACACGCACGGCACCGGCCGGAACTTGCCACTGGTTCTGCACGTTCACCCCGGTAATCATCTCAAGACCCGAGACTTCAACGGTGGCCGCCGCATCGGCATGATTGATGATGAACACGTACGAGTGCGCCTCGCCACGTCTCCGAACGAGTTCCAGCTGACCCTCGCCCCCGCGAAACGGAACCGCGGAATGTACACCTGCTGCCCCCGAAACCGTTGCAAGCAGGTCCGTGTAGTCGGAGTGGTCAAGCAACGTCGAGAGGTACCACGCCTGGCCGGCACCCCACGCGTTGCTCGTAATCGCCGGCGCATCCCGGGCCGGGCCATCAATAAAGGTGGCCTCGACCCTCGCGGTCGTTGCGGTGGAACGTTCCGACCAGAGCCGGGCCGTTGCCCCGGTACTCAGACGCAACACCGTGCCCGCTGCGACCGGCGCAAACTCTTCAACGTGCACACCGAGCGCCTCACGAAATGGGCCCCCGTATCCCCCAGCCCACACCCGGTCGTCCTCGTCGACCGTGCCGCTGTAAAAGGTGATCAAGGCTGTCCCGCCAGCGAAAACCCAATCCGTGAGCGAGCGGGCGTGCTGTTCACGCACGAGGTGCAAACCTGGCGCAACAACAAGCTTGTAACGCGTGAAGTCAGCATCTGGGGCGACGACATCGACCGTGAGGCCGAGAGCGTAGAGCGCACCATACGCTGCGTGCACTTGGTCAAGGTAGCCAAGCGCATGACTGGGACGAGACTCCTCCTCCGTCGCCCACCACGCCTCCCACGAGAAGACGAGCGCCACCTCTGACTCGACTCGCGTGCCTGCAACTTCGGAAAGGGATCCCACGATCTCACCGAGTTCGCAGACCTCGCGCCAGCTCGCAGCGTTCGTACCAGCGTGCGGAAGCATCGCGGAATGATACTTTTCGCTCCCCTGCACCGATGCTCGCCACTGAAAAAAGCAGACCGCATCAGCACCACGAGCGACATGGGTCAACGAATTGCGCGTCATCTGGCCGGCAGCCTTCGCAAGATTGATCGGCTGCCAGTTGACGGCCCCGACGGAATGTTCCATGAGCAACCACGGCTCATTGCCGCTGATGCCACGGGTAAGGTCAGCGGCGAATGCGAGCTCGACCGTAGGGTCGCTCAGACGATGGTCTAGGTAGTGATCGTTCGCGATGACATCCATGTCGTCTGCCCACGACCAGTAGTCGAGCCCATCAATATGGGAGGTCAGCATGAAGTTCGTCGTGATCGGCGCATCGCTATACGAACGGATCACCTCCGCCTCACTGCGATAGTGCGCAAGCAGTTCGTCGGAGCTGAAGCGACGGAAGTCGAGCATCTGCCCGGGGTTTCGGGTTGAAACGGTGAGTCTCGGCGTGTCGATTTCGCTCCACTCCTGATAGGTCTGACTCCAGAACGCGGTGCCCCAGGCAGCATTCAACGCCCCAATATTTCCGTACCGACGACGCAACCAGTAGCGGAACGCTGCATCACTGTTCGGGCAGAAGCACAGGGCATTGTGGCAGCCGAGCTCATTTGACACGTGCCACAACGCCAGCGCAGGATGGTCGCCGAAACGCTCGGCGACCTCACGCACGAGACGCAACGCCGCGGAACGAAACTCAGGTGAACTCGGGCACCATGCCTGGCGGCCCCCCTGATAGCGCCGTGTACCGTCTTCAGCCATAGGGAGAATCTCCGGATGTCTCCGAACAAGCCACGCTGGGGCAGAAGCGGTGCCCGTTCCGAGGTTGATACGGATACCGGCACGGTGCAATCGCTCAATGATGTCTGCGAGTGCGCCGAACTCGAATTCGCCCGCACGCGGCTCAAGGTGCGACCACCCGAAGATATTGATAGCGACAAGGTCGACACCGGCTTCAGACATCAGGCGAATGTCTTCGTCCCACACCTCGGGCGACCACTGTTCCGGGTTGTAGTCGCAGCCAAACGCGATGCCCGTGTGTTGGAACCGAGGCTGAACCGCGCTCATACCAGTCTCGAATCGCTCAAGATCCCCGTAAGGAATGCGTGCTGGGCGAGCCAGTGATGAGCCTGCCCACCCTCGTGTTCGTTATATGGATACACATTAATCTGGCGCTGACCGCGGTATCGATTGTAGGCGGCGTACACGGTTGATGGAGGGCAAATATCATCCATCAACGCAACCGAGAACAGTGCGGGAGCTGTGGCGCGAGCTGCGAAATTCACGCCATCGAAGTAGGAGAGAGTGCTGAGCACCCGCTCCTCAGCACCGCGGTGTACCGAGAGATACTGCACCACTTCGTGATATGGCAGACGCGACGTAAGTTCGAAGGCTCGCTCGTAGTGACAGAGGAAAGGCACGTCGGGCATGACCGCAACCAACCCATCGCTGAGCGCAGCGGCTGCAATCGTAATGCCACCACCCTGGCTTGCGCCGGTGACCGCAACACGGGCTCCGTCGACAAACGGCAGCGAGCGTGCAGCATCGACGGCGCACACCGCATCAGTGAAAACCCGACGGTAATAGTAGTCCAGCGGGGATTCGATGCCCCGCGTCATGAATCCAGGTGTTGATGGGCCGGTTCCGTGTGGGTCGGGAGTCTGACCGCCCCCACCCCAGACCGAGCCCTGGCCGCGAGTATCCATGACGATGTGGGCGAACCCCGCGGCGGCCCATCTCAAATGTTCACTCGGAAGCCCTCGCCCGCTTCCGTAACCGGTGAACTCGACGACGGCCGGAAGCGGGCCGTGCTCACCGGCAGGCTTCAACAGCCACGCGCGAACTGGGTCTCCCGCAAACCCGGTGAATGTCAGGTCAAACACTTCACAGACGACAAACGGGGAGTGCGCGTCTTCGAGCACCACCTCGCGCGAGAGGGATCGTGCTGCAGCGAGGGTGGTACTCCAAAACGTGTCAAAGTCGGCGGGTTCTCGCACATCGGGGCGAAACGACGTGAGTTCTTCAAGAGAAATATCAAATCTCGGCATCCTCGTTCTCCTCTCCTTTCCGCCCGCTCAGCCTTTGACGCTTCCGAAGGTAAGCCCGCTCTGCCAGAACCGCTGAAGGAAGAGGAAGGCCAGCGTCAGCGGAACAATAGCGATCAGGGCGCCAGTCAGGATCATGGCATGCGTTGCGTACAGCTGCCCCGACCCGATACCCGCGGTTGCCTGTAGGTTCCACTGAGCGAGTCCAACGGTCAACGGGTAGTACTGGGAATCGCTATAGACAAGCAACGGCAGGAAGTAGTTGTTCCAGGTGCCCACAAAGGAGAAGAGCAGAACCGTCACAAAACCGGGGGCGAGAAGCGGGAGCGCAATCTGGGTAAACACTCGAAACTCGCCGGCCCCATCAATCCGCGCCGCTTCGAGCAGCTCAACGGGCAACGTTTCCTCGGCGAAGATCCACATGAGGTAGACACCAAATGGGCTCACCATGGAGGGCAGAATCATGGCCCACGGCGTGTTGATCAGTTGCATCTTGGCCAGCATCAAAAATAGCGGCACGATGAGAATTGTCACCGGAACTGCAACTGAGATGAGGATTACGGCAAGAAGCGGCTTACGCCCGCGGAACTCAAACTTTGCAAACGCATACCCCGCGAGGGTTGCAATCAAGGCAGCACCGACCGCCGCAGTGACTGAATAGAACGCCGTGTTCCTGAGCCAAGTCACGTAGACCCCGTCGACCGCCGTGAGCACAGACACAACATTGTCCCAGAGCGCGTTGCCAGACCCGAACCACAGCCCAAACGTTGAGCTGAGTTCAGCATTGGTTTTTGTCGAGGCAACGATAAGCCAATAGAACGGGATCAGGAAGTATATGAGGGCGACCCCCAGTACGGATACGAGGAACACCTTGTTGCCAATACGACGCGCGGCCCCGAACTCTCCATCACGTGTCATGCCTGGTTCCTCTTTCGTGTCAGCAGGAGGAAAATCGCAGTGAGACCAACGATGAGCGCCGTGAGGGTAAAGGCGACGGCAGCGGCGAGGTTGTACTGCTGGGAAGTCGAAATAAGGTTGAATGCGTACATGTTCGGGGTGAACGAGCTGGTGATCGCCCCCAAGGCATTCGGTTTCAGAATCATCGGCTCATTGAACAGCTGCAACGAAGCAATGATCGCGAGCACCGCAGTAAAGATCATGGTTGATCGTAGGAGCGGGATCTTGACATGCCAAACGATTTGCCACTCGCTCGCCCCATCCAGGCGTGCCGCCTCGAAGAGCTCACGCGGGATAGATCGAAGCGCCGAATAGAAGATGATCATGTTTGCACCTGCCGCAGCCCAGACGGCAATGTTGCCGATGGAAAAAAGGATGTTCCCTGCGGAGAGAAAATTAGGATCCGCGAGACCAAGCCCGCGGGCCATCTGTGTGAACACCCCAAATGAGTTGCCATACATGTATCCCCACAGCAGCGCCGATATGACGCTCGGAATTGCGAATGGGAGAAAGTATGCAAGTTGAAGCAATGCCCGCCCGCGAAGTCGCTCACGGTCGATCAGCAGCGCGAGCGCAAGCGCAAGTATGAGCGTGACCGGCACGACCACTATTCCATACAGAAGCACACGAGTAACGCCCGAAATGAAGAGCGGGTCGGTCAAGACCTTCGCATAATTCTCAAATCCCACAAAGGTCTGACCCCCGACGAGTCGGTCCACGAAAAAGCTCAAGTATGCGGCGTAGACAATGGGGCTGATGAAAAAGATCGCAAACAACACGAGAAACGGAGCCAGCAGAATGTAGGGCACCGACTTCATCAGGATTCGGGTGTTGGGGCGCCGACGTGGTGAACTCGACCCGTCAGTGACGACTGGCCGCACATCCGCAGATGCGCCTGGCGTGGTGAGTGCAGTCATGAAATCTTCCTGTGTGAGAGCAAGTTGAGGTCGGCGCCGGGTACACGCCTGGAGCGGGTTTCGGCGCCGACCTCATTCGGACTACTTGACGGTGTAGCCCTGATCCTTGGCATATGCAACCAAATCTTCTTGCATTTGCGCCATCGCCTTCGGCAGGGTCGTCTGGTTTTGGAGAGCAAGGCCGACCGCTTCGATCTGCTTTGCCTGTGCGACATCTGCGAACGGGCCTGGGTCGACTGCCTTGATGCCCTCACCGGACTCGAGGAAGAGCGGAGCGAGTTTCTGGTTGCCGAAGAACTCCCACTCTTGGTTTTGAACTTCGTCAGACATCAACACGGGCTTGTATGTCGGGAAGTTGCCTTGGGCGTAGAGGAGCTTCACGGACTCTTCGCTCGAAGTGAGCCAGCGCAGGAAGGCCTCGGTCTCAGCCGGGTGCTTCGACTGCTTGGTGATTGCGAAGCCGGCCAGACCTGCTTCAGCCGACGCGTTGTCACCCGCCTCCCACTGCGGCAAAAGCGCAGCACGCCACTGACCGCTCTGATCCGGGGCTGCCCCCTGAATCAAGGGCGTGTACCACGTGCCGCCTGTGAACGACACGAACTTGTTACCCGCAACCGCCTGATTCCACTCGGGTGTGAAGTCTGGCACTCGTGCCACGAGATCGCGGTCGAGCAGGTCTTGCCAGTAGCTTGCGACCTTTTGGGTGTCTGCGTTGTTCCAGTCGATGGTCACGTTCGTACCATCGGTCGTGAACGGCTCCTGGCCCGTCTGCAAGAGCACGCCAGCCCAGTTCACATCAAGGCTCGGAAAGTTCGCGAGGTACATTGTCGGGTCGGCCGTGTGCAACTTCTCAGCTGCAATTGCGAACTCGTCCCAGGTTGTTGGAACCTCAATGCCGTACTTCTCAAATACGTCTGCCCGGTAGAAGTACATATACGGACCCCACCCGACCGGGTAGTAGTAGTGGCCGCCGTCGACCTCACCGGCCTCCCAGGCCGAGGCGACCTGATCGTCCTTGAGATCTTGCGCACCAAACTCGTTCAGGTCGACCACCGAATCGGTCACCACGAACGAAGGCAGAATTGACGCACCAACGAAGAACGCGTCGGGAGCACCAGATCCCGCTTTCAACGCATTGCGCACTTTTTCAAATTGAGCGGGGCCGACCCCGGCATTCACGAACTCGACGGTGACGTTCGGGTGCTCCTTGTGGTAGAGCGCGGCCTGCTCTTCAAGGCCTGCTCCCCATGACCACAGCGTGAGCTTCACCGGGTCGTTGGACGACGTGGGGGCAGTGCTCGCACTGGTCCCACCGGCGCAGCCCGTCATTGCAACGGCAGCGAGTGCGATCGCCGCGGAAATGGCGGCGAGACGACGCGGATTCTTCATGACTTCTCCTCTTTGAAAAGTTCAATTGCGGTAAACCAGAGACTGATCTCTATCGGAACGTGCACACTCGAGATCTGCCTGGAACAAAGACCTATATGACTGTGAACGTGACCAGAATAAGGCTCCCGGTAACTTCAGTCAAGAGGTCGTTGCAACCTTGTGATCGCGCACATATGATGTGGCATATGACTGAGGTGAAGCGGCGCGCGACGGTCAAGGACGTCGCATTACAGGCTGGCGTATCTCGTGGAACGGTGAGTCGGGTGCTCAACGGGCAGCCCTATGTTTCAATTGAAGCTCGTGATGCCGTCGACCAAGCAATCGCAAATTTGGGGTTCGTCCCGAATCGCGCTGCCCGTAGCCTGGTCACGCAAAATTCACAAAGCATCGGGCTCATCGTGCACGAACCGCACTCCGTCTTCGTTGAAGACCCAAACATCGGCTCGATACTTCTTGGCGCAAACGCGGTGTTGTCAGACGCCGACTATCAACTCTCCTGCCTCATTGCAGATAGCCAACGCGATATCGAACGGCTGTCGCGCTACCTCAACGGTGGGCTCATCGACGGGGTAATCGTTGTGTCAGCCCGCGTCGCCGACCCCATCACGCGCGCGATATCGACACTTGGGCTTCCCGCAGTATATGTGGGGCACCCTCGCGACATCGGAAACGCCGACTTTGTCTCGATCGATAATCGGAGCGCGGCTCGGGAGGTTACCTCACGCCTTGTGGCAACCGGAAGAAAGCGTGTCGGCATGATTGCGGCGGCGCTCGACCGCGACTCCGGTTCGGATCGCCTCGCGGGTTTCGTGGACGCTCTCGGCGCACGGTTTGAGCCCCAACTCGTCGAAAACGTTCCGCTCTACTCCTACGCTGACGGCCAAGCCGGAATGAAGGCTCTGCTCGAACGCTCACCCGATATCGATGGGGTCTTCGCCGCAAACGATGCGCTCGCAGCGGGCGCAATCGAAGTCCTCAAGGGCGCCGGGCGAGAGGTTCCGCGCGATGTTGGCATCGTCGGCTTCGACGACAGCGCCTGGGCCACCCGCTGCGTCCCTGCGCTTTCGACCGTGCATCAACCGGCCATCGAGGTGGGTCGCGCTGCCGCATCGAGTGTGCTCGCCCAACTGCGAGGTGAACCATCTGCTGGTGGCACACTCATCTCCTGCCCTATCGTGTGGCGAGATTCTGCCTAGCAGGGTGCCGCTCATTGCATTCCACACCAGCGACTATTCGTAGGGAGAGAAGACCGCCGCATGAATGACATCACCCATACCTTCTCGCCCCCGTGCGGCCCCGTCGAGGGCTGGCAAGATGGCGCTGTCATTCGCGCGACGGGAATCCCCTACGCAGCAGCGACCCGCTTCAGCCTGCCCAAGCCGATCCCGGTTTGGGAGTCTCCGCTTGGTCGACGGGAGTGGGGGGCCGCGTGTCCCCAGCCACCCACGCTCGAAGAGTTTCTTCTCTTTGGCACCCCCACGAGATCCCTTCGCGAAGACGAAAATTGCCTGAACCTCTCCGTGACGCTCCCCGCAGACATTCGTGAAAACGAAACACTCCCTGTGCTGGTGTGGATTCATGGCGGTGCATACGTTGCAGGCGCTGGCGACGAAGAGTTTTCTGACCCTGCAAAGCTCGTGGCAGAACAGCGGATCGTGGCGGTCAGCCTGACCTACCGGCTGGGCGTATTCGGGTACTTGGCCGGCGGGGGGCGACCGGCCAACCTAGGCCTCTTCGACCAGCTTGCGGCACTCAGCTGGGTTCGGGCAAACATCCTCGCTTTCGGTGGCAACCCAGATGAAGTAACGCTCGGAGGGCACTCCGCCGGCGCCGACGCAGTCATCCGCATGTTACTGACTCGCGAGGCAGGAACACTGGTGCGGCGTGCAATCATCCAGAGCGCACCCCTCGGCATCTTCACTGGTCGCGACCGACTGAACGCGGCACTAGACGCCGGCTTCGGAGAGTTTCCTGAAGATGCCTCCATCGACGACCTCTTGGCTGTTGGCGACCGCGCGCAGCAGCTCGGACTTCGTTTCGGCCTTCGGGGCCAGATGCCGTTCTCCCCCCGGCTCGGTGAAGCACCCCTGCCTGCAGAGCATGACGTCGCCGCGGCTTGGCGCGACTCGGCGTCGCAGGTCGAGCTGCTCATCGGGCACACCCGCAATGAGACGGCATTCTTTGTGCCGTCGATTCCCTGGTTGGCTCGCCTCGCCGGCGTTCGTCTGATCGGCCCCATCATTGAAGCCGCGTTTGTCGCCGCCACCACGGCAAAGCTGTATGGTCGGGGAACACGACGCTTCGCTGAGGCTCATCGACAAAGTGGGGGCCGTGCGCTTCGGTACTTGTTTACGTGGTCGGCACCCAAAAACCACTTCGGCGCAGCTCACTCAATCGATCTAGGTCTCTTGTTCGGACAGGTTCGCTCCACATCGCACGCCCCGCTCTTCAAAGGCGCCAGCCAGCAGCAGTACGACGACACCGGGGCCGTGCTGAGATCACTGTGGGGAGCCTTCATCAGAGGAGAAGAAGTCTCCCGCGACCAAGCCGACGGAATCCTCACCTTTCCCCGGCGCTGACTCGGTCAAGTCGTTTAAGGTGTTGCCCGCCTCCCGCATGGCGCACATATGATATCGATTGCTGTTACGCGCAAGTGAGGTGCGCCGCGGCCAAACCCAGGCACCGTGCGCCGCTACTCGCGACGGGCACCCGCACTCGGGCGCACCTCAAAAATACGTGGCGTCGCAAACCCTGCCGCAGCAAACACGTGCTCGACCGACAGGGTCACAGCCGCGACGCGATTCACCGGCACCAACGCAATCGCTGCACCACCAAAACCACCGCCCGTCATTCGCGCACCAAGCGCCCCAGCCGACAGCGCGGCCGTCACCGCAGCATCAAGCTCGGGTGAAGACACCTCGAAATCGTCTCGCAGAGACACATGCGAAGCCGTCAAGTGCTTGCCCACGGTGACGTGATCCTCGTCCTCTAGCGCCCCCGCCACGAGCCGCACCCGCTCGTTCTCCGTCACCACGTGACGAACCCGCGCCGCAGTAACCGAGTCAAGGAGCGCGTCAGACCGCACCAAATCAGCAGGCGAAAGGTCCCGCAACAGCGGCACGCCAAGCACCGCCGCCCCGCGCTCACACGAGGCACGCCGCTCACCATACTCACCCGTGGCATGAGAATGACGAACACCCGTATCAATCACCAATAGCTGCAGCCCATGTGCAGCAAACTCCAGCGGAACCTGCGACACCCCAAGGTTTCGGCAATCGAGCAACAGCCCCTTCGACTCGGCGCCGAATATCGACGCGAGCTGATCCATGACACCAGTTGGTGCGCCAACCGCCTCATTCTCAGCACGCTTGCCCGCGAGCGCGAGGGCGAGACGGTCTTGCCCAAGCGCCCACACCTCGTTCAACGCCAACGCCACAGCCGACTCAAGCGCCGCCGACGACGACAACCCTGCCCCAAGCGGCACATCAGACGCAAGCGTGAGATCGACCCCGCGCAGTGATGCCGGGTCAGCACTCGCCTCACTGAGCACCCAAGCAACACCGAGCGGATAGTTTGCCCAGGCTTCGGCCGGGGGCGTTGCGTGCGCCGTGCTTGTGTGCGTTGCCTCACCTGTTGCCGCTGCTGCAGGAGCAGCCGGTGCGGGCGCACTAAACCGCTCGTGCAGCCTCGCGATTTCCACCGCAACCTCGGCGGTCTCAGCCGCGAGCGAACGCACACGAATACGATGATCCTCGCGTGCACGCACGGTCACGAAGGTGCGGTGCTGAATCGCAAACGGCAGGGCAAGGCCCCCCGAATAGTCCGTGTGCTCCCCAATGAAGTTCACGCGACCGGGGGCCGACCACACCCCAAGAACGTCGCCCGCAGCCCCGGCAGCTGTCTCCGCGTTGCTCATGCTTCTCCCACCACTGCGCGCGCGTCAGCCCGCGCAACCGCTTCACGTAGGCGTTCCGCCTGCGACTCAGGCGCAACATCTGCCACCCACGCCCCCATCGCAGCCTCAGAGCCCGCAAGATACTTCAGCCGGTCGGCTGCACGCCGCGGCGAGGTAACCTCGAGACGCAGCCGCACTTCAGCACGCAGGGCATGCTTTGGTGCTTGATGCCACGCCGCAATATAGGGGGTCGGTGTGTCATAGAGCGCGTCGAGCCCCCGCAGCAGCCGCGGATACAACACGGCAAGTTCGTCACGTTCGGCCGCCGTGGTTTCGGCGAGATCAGGGATCTGCCGGTACGGCAGCAGTTGCACTTCGATGGGCCAGCGCGCCGCGAACGGCACATACGCGCACCAGTGCCGCCCGGCGAGCACTACGCGGCCAGAAGATTGCTCTCGCTCGAGAATGCGCGCGAACAGCCCAGCACCGTGCTCTTCGAGTCGTTCAAGGAGCCGCCGCGTTCGGGGGGTGATGTACGGGTATGCATAAATCTGCCCGTGCGGGTGCGGTAGCGTCACACCGATTTCGGTGCCGCGGTTCTCAAAAGGAAACACCTGCGCGACACCAGACAGCGACTGCAACGCACTCACACGATCGGCCCACGCCTCGATGACCGTGCGCGCCCGAACAGTTGACAGGGTGCCGAACGACCCCTCGTGTTCGGGTGAAAAACAGACAACCTCGCACCGGCCCTCCGACGCGCGCTGCTCGTCGAGTTCATCCGGGGCTGCAGCGATGGGGGCTGAGGCGAGCGCCGGCCCGAACGAGGGAGATTTGTTTTCGAACACCGCCACGTCGTAGTTCGAAGGCACCTCTGAGGGGTTTCCCGGGCGCTGGGGGGCGAGCGGGTCGAGGTTCGCGGGGGGCAGGAAGGCACGGTGCTGGCGAGCGGTCGCGACAGAGATCCAGTCGCCGGTGAGTGCGTCGTAGCGGAGTTCGGCGGTTTCGGGACGAGGATCAAGCACTCGCGTATCGACCGCACGTTGCGGTGGGAGCAGCGTGCCGGGGTCGTCATAGTAGAACAGCTCTCGCCCGTCGGCTAGGCTGGCGTCTCTGCGAACCACCCCCGCCGCGAGAGTGGTGGCGGGCAGATGCTGCAAGGCAGCTGCAGCGCCACCAAAGTGAGTCAAGTTCACGCAGTCATCGTATGGACTCGGTGCCTACCCCGTCAATGGGTTGTTGCGTTTACGCACCCCAGCTGCTGGGGCCGAAATACATGGGTATCGCCGCTACGCCGCATGTTCAGAGACAAGCCCGAGCTCCCATCGCTGCACAAAATCAGGGCTATGACCGCCCCAAGGCGGCAGTACGTGCAGCCCAGACGGAAAGTCGAGTGCGGTGTCATTGAACGCGTTGGGTGCGCAGCTCATCGGCTCGACCGCGATGGCACTTCGGTGCAACGGGCCGTCAGTGTCGAGCGTATACAGCTGCACCCAGTCGCACCCCTCACACAGACGCAGCTCAAGAACACGCGGCCCAGCGGGCGATTCGGGCGCAGCGGCTGCAGTATTGGCGCCAATGCCGGAATCGGCGTGCTCGCCCGGACGCGCAGCCCAGAGCCGCACGCGGCGCACCTGAGCGTCAGTGGCGGGTGGCATGACCGCCAAACCGGCAGTCGGACCGGCAGTCACAGCTTCAGCCCCAGCCCCAGCTTCAGCCGCATCAGCGGTGGCGGTGATCCTCGTATATGCATGGTCAAGCCGCGCCCCCCGCAACGAACGCGGCCGCGAAAAATCGTACCCCGATACCCCCGCCGCAGCACCCGGGCCCGCAAGCTCAAACAACCCCGTCGGAGCCAATGTTGCAGGTGCCGGTCGCAGCACCTGCCCCGCCGGCATTTCTAGCACCCAATCATCAACGCTCCCGCTACCCGGCACAAGATACGGATGCCACCCCGCACCAAACGGTGCAGCCGAGCGCGAAAGATTGCGAGCGCGCAGTGTCGCCTGCAGCCCAGACCCACTCAAGCGATACTCGACCCGAACCTCAACCCGCCACGGATACCCGGGCGTCGGCTCGATGCACGCCCGAAGCTGCACCGAGCACTCATCACACTGCACAAGTGCAAACTCGAGCCCCCGCACCAAACCGTGCAGCGCGTGCCCACGTGCAGGCTCCGTCACCGGCAGTTCGTAACCGCGCCCCGCAAACTCGTAGCGCGCGTCAATCACGCGGTTCGGCCACGGCGCCAGCACCGCGCCCCGCGCAAACGGGTCAAGCTCCGGTGGCGGTGAGCCCGGTGCCACTGAGCCCAGTGCCACTGAGCCCGGTGCCGGCAGTCGGGTGTCGGGCGCAGGCAACACCAAGTCGCGACGATCATGCGAAAAGCTCTTCAGCGTTGCACCGACCACCCCAACCTCGGCCGCATACGCCGCAAACCGAAGAGTGAAACCCTCGCCCATGGCGTCCAGCGTACCAACCCGCGCAACCATTGCTACGCTGTGACAGTGACCACAGCTACGACGACACCAACCCAATGGGTGCTCACCCTCTCGTGCATCGACGGGCCAGGCATTGTACACGCCATCAGCGGTGCGGTCGTTGCCGCGGGCGGCAACATCGAAGAGAGCCAACAGTTCGCCTCGCACGACACCGGGCGCTTCTTCATGCGTCTGCAAGTGTCTGCCGTCGCACAGCCAGAAACCTTCAACGAGCGCTTCGAGCAGGCTCTCGCCCCCGTCACCGAGCGATATCACATGACGTGGCGCCTCGACACAGTCGGTCGTGCGGTGCGCACGCTCGTTCTGGGCAGCACCGCCACCCACTGCGTCAACGACCTGCTCTACCGCCAGCGCGGCGGGCAGTTGCCCATTGAGGTGCCGCTGATCCTCTCAAACCATGAAACCATGCGCGACATTGCAGATTTCTATGGTGTGCCATTCGAACACCGCGCAATCGGCGGCCCCGAAGACAAGGCAGCCTTCGAACGTCGCGTGCTCGAAGTCGTCGAAGAGCAGCAAATCGAACTGGTGGTACTCGCACGCTACATGCAGATTCTCTCGCCTGAGCTCTGCGCCGCGCTCGCGGGCAAAGCAATCAACATTCACCACTCGTTTCTGCCGGGATTCAAGGGGGCCAACCCCTACCGCCAAGCGCACGGCCGTGGCGTGAAACTGATCGGCGCCACCGCCCACTTCGTGACGACCGACCTCGACGAGGGGCCGATCATCGAGCAAGACGTGGCGCGCGTCGATCACGCGTACACCCCGACCGAGCTGATGCAGCTCGGTCAAGACGAGGAAGCCCGCGTGCTGCGCCGTGCGGTGGGCTGGTATGCCGAGAATCGCGTGCTGCTCGACGGCGACCGCACGATCATCTTCCGCTAGGCGCAACGGTGCTGCCCGTGGCTTCGCTGCTGCGCGCCGGTGCCGCACCCCACTCACCGCCCGCACCCCGCTCACCGCCCGCAGCCCGCACCCCGCACCCCGCACACTCGCCGAGCGGATAGGAAGCCCTCGAATGGATAGCTTGTCTACCGTGGTTTAGCTATCCACTCGAGGGTTTCCTATCCATTCGGGGTAGAAAGAATGCCTCGCACCGAAGCGGGACAACATGCACCGAAGCGGGTCACCATGCACCGAAGCGGGACAACTCGCACCGAAGCAACTCAAATGTCGGCGCGGGATCACGCCTGCCCGAGCAACAACAACCCCTTTTTCGGCAAAGGCACCCCGAAGGCCTGCAGCTGTAAGCCAAAGTGGCGAGTCGTATCAACGTCGGGCCAGCCCCAGTGAATTGAGCGCTTCTGCGTGGTCGCCATAACCCAATCGTCGCGGCGTTTTTCTGCATACACCCGCTCGGCAGCCGTCTTGCCACCGAGCAAAGCCGGGTCTGTGTACTTGTGCTTGCCGTCGCACTCACCAAAGATTCCAAGACCCTCAAATTCAAAGTCCAAGAAGTAGTTTCCACTCACGCGGGCCGGCACAGGCACCTGCAGCGAAACCCGAATACCCAGCCTGTCAAGGTGATAGCGGCTCACGCTTTCGAGCGGAGATTCGGCCCGCGGGTCGGCGAATGCCGCGATCCAGCGTGCTGTCTGAACGCCACGCTGCCCTGCGATCGCAGCCGCGCGAGAACTCAACCGATCACGCCACTCGGCAACAGAAGCCTCATCGATTCGCCGATCGACGCAACAGTTATCGTGCAGGTACGCATCGGCAACGCTCAGAGCGAGCGGGGCAGGTGCAGTAAGTGCAATATCGAGGATCGTGCGCTCCGGAGTCGTGCAAAAGTACGGCCCGACCCGGGTAATCTCCGATGGCTCTAACCGCATTCGGTGTCGCTTCATGCCTCGCGAAGCATTACCGGCATTCTGCGGCAAAATGATGACGTGGGCCGACGCCTCAAGCCTGTCATCGAGCGGCAACCCGTGCAAAGCCGCCGCCGTGTAGTGCGAGAACAGCGGCGAGGTATTCGCCTCAGAGCGAATAACATGAGCCAAGGCAAGCTGCCTGTCTTCGGCATGCAAGGTGCGCCAATACTCGGCGGGCACATACCAGCCGCGCCTGATGCGCACCAGATACCCGGCCCGCTTCTTCTCTTTCTAACGTTCTCGATGTATAGCCGAGGTCGATCAGATTTCGAAGGTGCCTAACCTGTGTGGAGATTTGTGCGAGCTTCGCCAGCGTCTCTTCGTTGTTTGGCATCTCTCGATTGTCACCCCACCGAATTGGTTGGTTGTGCCAAATCACTGAATCTGTGGATAAGTGCAGATTTGTCTGCCTGGGGGCGACAAGTGGGGTGAGAAGAGGTGCGTGTGCCGAGTGAGCCGCGAGCGCCGAGTGCGCCGCGACCGCCGCGTTCACCGCTTGCGCCGCGCCCAGCCGTGCCCGCCGCGTTCACCGCTTGCGCCGCGCCCAGCCGTGCCCGCCGCGTTCACCGCTTGCGCCGCTTCCACGAGCGGATAGGAAGCCCTCGAATGGATAGCTTGTCTACCGTAGTTTAGCTATCCATTCGAGGGCTTCCTATCCATTCGGCAACGAACAGATAGTTGAGTGGGCGGGTTCGGCAGGCAGGTTCGGCAGGCAGGCAGGCAGGTTCGGCAGGCAGGCAAGCAAGCAAGCAGGCAAGCAGGCGCGCGGGATAAGCACGCAACCGGTCGGCCCAGAGCACCCAGCGCTAGAGCTCGTGCACGATGCGGCCATCAACGACGGTCATCACGATCGGCAACGAGGGCAGCTCGTCGGGGGTTGCCTCGACGGGGTCGCTCGCCCACACCGTCAAGTCGGCAACCGCGCCCACGCGCAGCACTCCCCTATCGTCGTGACCTCGCGCGAGCGCCGGCCACAGCGTGTACGCGAGCAGCGCCTCCTCGCCGCTCAGCCGCTGTGAGGGTTCAAACACGTGCGCCGAAGCGTCGCCCGGGGTGTGGCGGCCGCGCGCCCAGGCCATGCCGAGCCGCGGGTCGTACTGCGCAACCGGCCAGTCTGACCCGAGCACGACGCGCACCCCCGCGTCGATCACGTCGCGCACACGGTACCCGGTCGAGGCACGTGAGCCCAGGCGCACCGCCCAGTTGTCGCCGCCGTCAGCCGCACGCCACTGCATGTGAAGCGGCTGCATCGAGGCGGTGAGCCCGCGGCCGGCCTGGCCCGAGAGGGCTGCGAGAGCTGCGACATCAGCGTCTGACAGCACCTCTAGGTGCTCAATCGAATGAAACGGCAAGCCCTCGCGCGCGGGCAGGGACGCGTACACCTCAAGCACCCGGCTTACTGCGTAGTCGCCGACGGCGTGCGTCGCGATCAGCAGCCCGGCATCGTGGTAGGCACGCACCACCTCGGCAAAGCGCTGCCACGACGGCCAGAACGCGGCTCGGCCGTCACCGAGCGAGTCAACCTCGTGCAGCCACGCGGTGCCCGTATCGATCACCCCGTCACTGAAGAGCTTGATCGCCCCGGTCTGCCAGAGCTCGCCGCGCCGCCCCGCCGCGGCAATCACGCGAGCCACGTCTTCATCGGTGTCGCCTACGGCGTGCCAGTGGTGCACGGTGAGGCGGTGATCCAACTCGCCACGAGACTCAAGCTCTGCAAGCAACTCGACCGTGGCATCGTTGCCGTCCATAATCGCCCCGCCGGTGAGCCCGGTCGCGGCCAAGCGACGAAACATGTCGCGAAGCGCGTCGCGCTGGGCCTCGTGTGTGGCCTTCGGCGCCGCCGCAAACAGCAGCTGATAGGCGCTCGGTTCGCGCAGCTCGCCCGTCGGCACACCGTTGCTATCGACCACAATCTCACTCGAATCATCAAAGACACGAGCACCATCTATGCCTGCGGCGGCAAGCGCAGGGGCGGTGCCGAGGCCTGTATGCAGGTCGTAGCATATAAGAGCAACCGGGCGACCAGGTGCGGCGTCTTCGAGCAGCGAACCGAGCATGCCGGTGTGCTCGAAGGGTTCGTATTCGAGGTTCCAGCCGCGCAGCCAGGCGCCCTCGGGCAGGCGGGCGTGTTCTCGTGCGAGCGCCTCGCGAATGCTCTCGATCGAGTCGAGGCCACCCAGGTCAACGCCCGCGGTCACCTCGGCAGCCCAGTTGGGGTGGGTGTGGGAGTCGAACAGGCCGGGGGTAATCACCGCACCAGCCAGGTCGCGCACCTCGGCCCCCGCAGCCCCCGCAGCCCCCGCAACACCGGCAGCACCCGCGGCACCCGCAACACCGGCAGCACCGGCAGCACCGGCAGCAGCAAGAATTTCGGCGTCGCTACCGACCGCAGCGATGCGACCGTCAACAATCAGCAGCGCTGTCAACGCGGGATCAACCGTCGTGCCCACGTTGGTACGAAGGCGTGCGCCTACGAGCGCGAGGGCAGATGAAGCAGTGCGTGTAACGGTCATGAGTCGCCTTTCAGCTGTTGAAAAGTTGCGGTGAGG
The DNA here is from genome assembly GCA_020161315.1 of Actinomycetota bacterium. GTDB lineage: Bacteria > Actinomycetota > Actinomycetes > Actinomycetales > Microbacteriaceae > Leucobacter. The sequence continues at coordinate 82,850 of JAIUOH010000008.1, forward strand.
CCGGCGAGCATCGCTTCGAGCCCCATCTCAAACATGGTGTCGGTGGGTCTGGTGTCTGGCGATGGCAGGCTGCTCGCGAGCGCATCATAGGCCGCGACAAAGTGCGGCGCAGAGGGGTCGTCGCCGGGATCCATCATGTTGTCAGGCGCCACGTGATCAAGCGCGGCCCCGAGAATGAAGCATTCGAGCGAAACGATCAAGCTCAGCACCACCCGTTCGGGCCAGCCCGCCCCGATCAGCCCTCTGCATACGGCCTCATACATCTGGCTGGTTCGTGATTGTGAGGCGAGCGGGGTCACGACCATGATTGCGATGGTTGGCGGGTGGGCGGCGAAGGCGCTGCGGTACGACCATGCCCAGCGACGCAAGGCTTCGACCCAGTTGAGCGTGTCGAAGCCGCTGACGTCGATGCGGTCACTCACGAGTTCACGTATGCCGGCGATGATGTCATCTTGCCCGCTGACGTGGTTGTACAGAGCCGAGGGCCGCACCTCGAGCGCCCGGGCAATATCGCGAATACCCGCGCCTTGCTCGCCTCGTTCGTCGAGCAGTTTGAGGGCAGTTTCGAGGATCAGGTCGCGGCTGAGCACCGCGACCCGCGGCCTGCCCGACTTTCTTGCCTCCATTGGCTGCCGATCCTTTCTGCCCCGACACTATCGCAAACAAACTCGTCGCCAGCTATTTACGATTGTGCGTTGCGTTGTCTACAATAACGAACAGTGTTCATTTTGTGAACGAGGATCGAAAGATCGAAACGAGTATCACCGAGACCGGCAGAGCTGCCGAGAGTTGGAGCAGACATGACCCTCACCGTATGCACCGGTGGCACCGTGCTCGTTGGTATCACCGTTGGCGGCACCCGTGAGCTCAGCTCAGCCATCGCGTTTGATCACACCGGCGTCGTCGCGCTCGGGGCAGACGCTGAGGCCCTGCGAGAGCAGGCCGACGAGATGATCGATCTCAAGGGTGGCACGCTTGCGCCCGCACCCGGCGACGGTCACGCACACCCCGTGCTCGGTGCGCTCGAAGCCGCGGGCCCGGCGGTTCGTCAAGCAGAGGATCTCGCGGGCATCGTCACCGCCGTCGCCGAGTGGAAGGCAGCCAACCCCGACGCAGCGTGGATCGTCGGCGGTAGCTACGACGCAACATTCGCGCCCGGCGGGCGTTTTGACGCACGCTGGCTCGACGAGGCGACGGGTGACACCCCCACCGTGCTGCGCTCATGGGATTACCACACAGCCTGGGTCAACACCGCAGCCCTCGACGCCGCGGGCATCACCGCAGACACCCCCGACCCCGAGCTCGGCCGCATTCTGCGGCGCGAAGACGGCCGCCCGCTCGGCACGCTGCAAGAGGCCGCAGCTAACGACTTGCTTACGAACGTCGCACCGGCGTTCACCCTCGCGCAGCGTGTCGACGCGGTTGAGCGCGCCACACGTGAATATGCAGCAATCGGCATGACTTGGGTGCAAGATGCCTGGGTCGAACCAGCAGACGTCGAGCACTACCTTGCGGCGGCCGAGCAGGGCAGGCTGCACACCCGCGTGAACCTGGCGCTACGCGCAGACCCCGCGTCGTGGCGCGACCAGCCCGCCGAGTTCACCGCGCAGCGTGCGCGGGTGCGCGAGCTCTCTGAGCGCCTCTATGGCACTGTTCGCGGTGGCGCCTCGCGCCTCAGCGCAGACACCGTGAAGTTCTTCATTGACGGCGTCATCGAGAACCACACCGCCGCTCTCAGCGCACCCTATGCCGACCGCCCAGACGACCTCGGGCTGCCCAACTGGCAGCGCGACGAGCTGCGCGAGGCAGTGGCCGCGTTCGCAGCAGAAGGCTTTCAGCTGCACCTGCACGCCATCGGCGATGCTGCGGTGAGTGCTGCACTCGATGCACTCGAATCGCTCGGCGCTCTCGAGTCGCGCGGCAACCCTGAACAGCCAGCAGCACACACGCCCCACGTCATCGCCCACGTCGCGATGCTGCACCCCAAAGACACCGCCCGCTTCGCCGAGCTTGGCGTAATCGCCAACTTCGAGCCTTACTGGGCACAGTGCGATGCGGTCATGCGCGACCTCACTATTCCGCACATCGGCCACGGCCGAGAGGGCTGGCAGTACCTCATCGGCAGCGTGCACAACAGCGGGGCGACCATCAGCTTCGGCAGCGACTGGCCCGTCACCACTAAAGACTGGCGCCCTGCCCTCTCTACCGCGATCACGCGGCACAGCCACCTCGAGCCGCAGGCCGAGGCCTGGCTGCCAGACGAGCGAGTGTCTGCCGAGACCGCCTATGCCGCGTACACCACCGGCATCGCGGCTCAAGCGCAGGCAGCTGACCGCGGCACCCTGCACGTGGGCATGGCGGCAGATGCTGTCTGGTTGAGCGCAAACCCGCTCACGGTTGACCCGACCGAGATTGCGTCGATCCTCGTCAATGGCACCTGGCTTGCGGGCGAAAGAACCCACTAACCGGGATCCTCGTCAAAAAACCTCGAACCCAAACCTCAAACCTCACACAAAACCACCAAGAGATTCGAAGGGGAATCGTGACCAACCCAACCGAACCACACCTGAAGCGAACACTCGGCCTCACCGGCCTTACTTTGTTTGGCCTCACCTACATGACGGCCATCACCGTCTTCACGACCTACGGCTTCGCGAACCTCGCGTCTGACGGGCACCTGCCCGCGTCATACATCGCGGCCGCCGTTGCAATGATCTTTACCGCGCTCAGTTACGGTGCGATGGTGCGCAAGTACCCCGTCGCGGGATCGGCCTACACCTACACCCAGCAGTCGTTCGGCGGCGCCGTCGGCTTCTTGACGGGCTGGGCCATGCTGCTCGACTACCTGTTCATTCCGATGATCAACTTCATGGTGATCGGCACCTACATGCAGACGCGGTTTCCCGACATTCCGTGGCAGGTCTTCATGCTGATCTCACTCGTCGGTGTGTTTGCGCTCAACGCGCTCGGCATCAAGCTGATCAACCGCGTGAACTTCGTGATCATCGCGATCTCGGTGGTCATGGTCGTGATGTTCGTGGCGCTTTCGCTGCAGAGCATGGGCGGCTCAGAGGGCGCGGCCACCGCGATCGAACCGTTTATGGGTGAGCTCGGGCCAATCTTTGCGGGTGCGGGCATTCTCGCGCTGTCGTTTCTCGGTTTCGACGCGATTTCGACCCTGTCTGAAGAGGCAAAGAATGCACGCCGCGATATTCCCCGCGCGATCGTGTTGGCAACGGTTATCGGCGGCGTCATCTTCATCGTGGTCTCGTGGGCGGGCGCCATGGCCTACTCACCAGACTGGGGCAGCATGAGCGAGGCCGACCTCGACTCAGCCGGCGTGGGTGCAATGCTCGCGGTCGGCGGCGAGACGTTCGCGAACTTCGGCGTCGCGGTCTACGTTGCTGGCGCCTTCGGGTCGGGTCTCACCGGCTCCACGAGCGTCTCACGCATTCTCTACTCGATGGGTCGCGACGGCGTGCTGCCGAAGCCCTTCGCTCGCATCTGGACCCGCTACGGCACCCCGATCGTCGCCGCGGGCGTGGTGTCGGCCTTCGCCCTGCTCGGCCTGGTGATCCCGCTCTTGACCGTCTCG
>JAIUOH010000009.1 GCA_020161315.1 Actinomycetota bacterium
GTTCGATCTCGATGCGGTCATCAAGGGTCAAGTGGCGGTAGTGTGCAGGCAAGGAAGCGCAACCCTCCGGGTCAAGGTGTGAACAACCACAACCTACGAGGTGTTGCGCTTCCGTTTAGAATCCGGGCGCAGCAATAACGCTTTCGCGCGGGCGTAGTCTAGAAGCGTGAGCGAGCTCGAGTCTCTTCTGCGCCAGCTGCCGGCTTTCCCGCAGCCGCTGCCGGTATTGCGGGAGGAAGATCTGCCCAATCTGCCGGATGAGTTGTTTCTCGGCTGGTTGAATGAGGCGATCGAGAGTGGTGCGAGGCAACCGCACGCCATGACCATGCTTACTGTGAGGCCGGACGGTACGCCTGTCGGGCGCACACTCATCCTCAAGGATATCGATGGGGATGGCTATCACTTTTCGACGCACCGCAGCTCGCGCAAGGGTCTCGAGGTCGAGGCGAACCCGCGCATCTCGTTTGTCTTCTTTTGGCGCGAGTCGGGGAGGCAGGTGCGCGTCACGGGCGACGCGACCCGGCTGAGTGAAGAGGCTTCGCGGCGCGACTGGGAAGGGCGCCCGAGCTATGCCGGGCAGCCGAACCCCGACTGGCAGCGTTATACGCTGCGACCCGATGAATTCGAATTCATGCAGGCCAGGCTTGACCGCAATCACACTCGCATCGAGTATCGTCGCGACGGCATCGCCTGGACGCGCGCGCGGGTGACTTCGCCGGCCGGCTGATCCTGTTTCGCAGGGCGCAATACTGCGCCACTACTTGGTGTTGCTAGATACTGCTATTTGGCGTTACTATGTACTGGTAATCAGTAATGCTGAGTAGCTGTCTTCTTCTTTGGAAGAGAAATTACTCTCGAAAGAAATAGGGAGGTGGCAATGGCTGGCAAAAGTAAGCAAATGACCGAGATGCTCAAGGGCACTCTCGAAGGGATAGTGCTGGCGATCCTCGAAAAACAACCGGCGTACGGCTACGAGATCACCGCAAGGCTGCGAGACGAGGGCTTCGAAGACATCGTTGAAGGCACCGTGTATGCGCTGCTCGTTCGCATCGAACAGCGAGGCCTGGTCGACGTTGAGAAGGTGCCCTCGGAGAAGGGGCCGCCGCGCAAAGTGTATTCCGTGAACGCGAGCGGCGCCGACTACCTCGCCGAGTTCTGGAGCACCTGGGCGTTTCTCTCACAACACATCAATGAACTTAGCGCCGCAAAGAGCGATGCAACACACGAAAGCGAGAACTAATCATGGCCGCAAAATGGATCGAATTGCTTGTCGGGCCGCTCGAGCAGAAGAAGCAGTACAAAGAAGCAAAGGCTCGCCTCGACGCGCTGCCTTCGCCCTACCGCTCGGCGGCAACCGCGGTGAACCGCTACCTGATGTACTACGGTGGCGTCACCGACGGCGATACGACGGTGCAGATGTTTGTTGACCTGGTCGACCTGTGGGAGCGAGCGGCGATCGACGGCACCCCAGTTGCCGACATCGTGGGTGATGACCCTGTGGAGTTCGCCGAGAGCTTCGCTCAGGCGTATGGCGGCAAGCGGTGGATCGATAAGGAGCGCGCAAAGCTCGTTGACACGATAGATGAGGCGGTAGGGGAGCAGAGCGATGCCTCAGGCAAATAGTGCGCCGAATGATGCCGCGATCAGCATTCGCGGCATCGAAAAATCGTACGGCAAGCTAGGCGTGTTGCGCGGCGTCAACTTCGATGTGGCCCGCGGCAGCATATTCGCGCTGCTCGGCTCGAACGGGGCAGGGAAGACCACGCTTGTGCGTATTCTCGCAACGCTGCTTCGGGCCGATGTCGGCGAGGCGACTGTGCACGGGTACGACGTGCTGACCAACGCAGCGAGCGTACGCGAGGCGATCAGCCTCACCGGGCAGTTTGCCGCTGTTGACGAACTGCTCAGCGGGCGCGAGAACCTCGTGCTCGTAGCGAAGCTGCGGCACTGCGCGCAGCCGACAGCGGTCGCGAGGTCGCTGCTCGAGCGATTCTCGCTGAGTGATGCCGCAGACCGGCGCGTCGCGACGTACTCGGGAGGCATGCGGCGGCGCCTCGACATCGCCATGAGTCTCATTGGCGATCCGCCGGTCGTGTTTCTCGATGAGCCGACAACGGGCCTTGACCCGCAGGCCCGCCTCGACGTGTGGCAGGCGGTGCGGGAACTGGCTTCTGGCGGCGCTACCGTGCTGCTCACCACGCAATATCTCGAAGAGGCCGAACAGCTGGCCGACCGCATCGCGATACTGCACGAGGGGCGCATCATTGCGAACGGCGAGCTCGAAGAACTGAAGCGGTTACTGCCGCCAGCGAAGGTCGAGTACATCGAGCGGCAACCGTCGCTCGAAGAGATATTTCTCGCGGTCACAAGCGGCGCGGCCCGTGCGCGGTGCACGGGCACTGTTGAAGCAGAGGGAGAAAAGTCATGAGCACCCACGTCTTGAGCGACACCGTCACGCTAACCGGCAGATCGCTTCGTCACATTGTGCGCAGCCCCGACACGATCATTACGACGGCGCTCATGCCGATCGCAATCATGCTGATGTTCGTCTTCGTGTTTGGCGGGGCGCTGCGCTCCGGCGATTTCGAAGGACCGTATGTGAACTACCTACTGCCAGGCATTCTGCTGATCACGGTGGCCTCGGGTATCAGCTACACCGCGCTGCGGCTCTTTAATGACCTGCAGAGTGGCATCTTCGAGCGATTTCAGTCGATGCCGATCGCGAGGCCGGCGGTGCTCTGGGCACACGTGCTGACGTCGCTCATTGCGAACCTTGTCTCGGTGGCCGTCGTGATCCTTGTCGCTGTGCTGCTTGGGTTTCGCAGCAGCGCGAGCGTGCTCGGGTGGCTCGCCGTTGCGGGCATCGTGACCCTCTTCACGCTCGCGCTGACATGGGTTGCCGTGATCCCGGGACTGCTCGCGAAGTCGCCCGACGGTGCCGGAGCGTTCGCATACCCGCTTATCTTCTTGCCGTTCTTGAGCTCGGCGTTCGTTCCGACCGATAGCATGCCCGACCCGCTGCGTGCGTTCGCCGAGCACCAGCCGGTCACCTCGATCGTGAACACCATTCGGGCACTGTTCGAAGGGCAGCCGGTAGGCGCAGAGATTTTGGTGGCCATGGCGTGGTGCGTAGGCATTCTGCTTGCGGCCTACAGTGCCTCGGTAGCTGTATACCGGCGCAAGATGCGTTAGTTGAAACGAACGTCCGCACGTCACGCCTATGTCTCGAAAAGGACTTCGTTTGTGCGTCGGGGCGGATCTGCGGAGCGCTCGCCATTGAACGAACCCCAGTCCACCATTGACGCTACACGTTTTGCACGATAGCCGCCAAACTCCGTAATCGCTTCGTTACGAATAGCTGTTGGGTGCAGTGGCAGGTTATCCGTGCCGAGCTTTCTGAGTGACCTCTACAGGCCCGTTCGGTTCGCCCGGCTGAAGGTTGGGCCTCAGGGCAGGCCATCGCATAGCAAAGCTTCAGGCTCTGCAGCCGAATCTCGCTAAGCTTGGTGGTCGAAGACTTTCAACTCGTCAAGGAGCGAACATGCACGCAGAAGAGACCCTGGTACTCGTCAAGCCCGATGGCGTCGCGAGGGGGCTCAGCGGTGAGATTCTGCGCCGCATCGAAGCGAAGGGGTACACCCTGGTCGACTTGCGCATGGTGACCCCATCGCGTGAGCTGCTCGAGGCGCATTACGAGGAGCACCAGGGCAAGCCCTTCTTCGAGCCCCTGGTCGAGTTCATGATGTCGGGCCAGGTCGTTGCGGCACGAGTTGCCGGCAACCGCGTAATCGAGGGTTTCCGCTCGCTCGCGGGCACTACAGACCCCACCAACGCCGCCCCCGGCACCATTCGTGGTGACCTCGGCCGCGACTGGGGCCTCGCGGTGCAGCAGAACCTGGTGCACGGCAGTGACTCGACGCTGTCGGCGGAGCGCGAACTCGGACTCTGGTTTAGCTAGGCCGTTTGCTGCGCCTATCGAGGCACGTTGTTACCTGGCCGATAGGCGCTGACTGTCGGGTCGCCCGCGATCCAAAATCGCCAAGGAAAGCCCCGACCACCCGCATCGCCGCTGACTCCCACCCGGGGGCCAGCGGCGATTTGCGTTATCGACGCGTTGGCTTCGCGCAGTTCAAAGGGCCGCGCGAAGAGGTCGAGCCCGTCGTGCAGCGGCCTGGTGATGCCGAGTGCGCTCGCCAAGTTTCCCGGGCCGCGAGCAAGCTGGTGGTCGGCTATCGGCTTCGAGGATCGCCCGGCTTCTCGACGCCGCCTCGCGGTTTCGGCACCCTCAGTTACTTCACCAGCCCTGATCAGCACGCCTGATGCTACCCCCTCGGGGGAGCACACAAAGTTGATTGCGAAGTGCATGCCGTAGCTGAAGTAGACATAGGAGTGACCGGGCGGGCCAAACATTGAGGCGTTGCGTTCAGTCTTGCGGTCTCGCGAGTGCGATCCTGCATCGTATGGGCCGGCAACGCCGACACCGTGATAGGCCTCGACCTCAGTGATTCGCACGGTGACAGATTGATCAAGTGACGAGCTTGCATCGAGCGCCGAACTTGGATGCAGGGTGAGCTGGCTGCCGAGCAGCAGCGGCGCCACTTCGAGTGCTGGGGCGAGAAAGAGGCTGCGATCCACCGTTTTAGTGTCGCACTCCGCTGCGCGCCTGGCGAACTCCGGCGCAAATGTCGGTGGTGGCTTCTAGACTTTGAAACATGGAAACCACACGCAGCGTGCGCCCCTTCGAGGTCATCAGCGAGTTCGAGCCAGGCGGAGACCAGCCGCAGGCCATCGCCGAGCTTGCAAAGCGCATTAACGCGGGCGAAACTGACGTGGTGCTGCTCGGTGCAACGGGCACGGGCAAGTCGGCGACCACGGCTTGGCTGATTGAAGAGGTGCAGCGGCCGACGCTCGTGCTTGCGCACAATAAGACGCTCGCCGCGCAGCTGGCGAACGAGTTTCGAGAGCTACTGCCGAACAACGCGGTCGAATACTTCGTCTCGTACTACGACTACTACCAGCCCGAGGCCTACGTGCCGCAGACCGATACCTTCATCGAGAAAGACAGTTCGGTCAACGCTGAGGTTGAGCGGCTGCGCCACTCGACCACCAACGCGCTGCTCTCTCGCCGCGACGTGGTTGTGGTGTCGACTGTGTCGTGCATCTACGGCCTCGGCAAGCCCGAAGAGTACTACGAGGCGATGGTGCCGCTGGCGGTGGGTGACCGGCTCGACCGCGACGTGCTGCTGCGCCGCTTCGTTGACATGCAGTACCAGCGCAACGACATCGAGTTCGTGCGCGGCAACTTCCGCGTGCGCGGTGACACCGTTGAGATTATTCCGATGTACGAAGAGCTCGCGATTCGCATCGAGTTCTTCGGTGATGAGATTGAGGCGCTCTACTACCTGCACCCGCTGACTGGTGACGTCATTAAGCAGGTTGACACGGTTTCGGTGTTTCCGGGCTCACACTACGTGGCAAGCCGCGAGGTCATGAACCGGGCAATGCGTGACATCTCGGTTGAGCTTGATACGCGCACTAAAGAACTCAAACAGCAGACCAAACTTGTCGAAGAACAGCGTCTGCGCATGCGCACGACCTTTGATCTCGAGATGATGGAGCAGATCGGTTTCTGTTCTGGCATTGAGAACTACTCGATGCACATGGACGGTCGCAAGCCCGGCGAGGCCCCACACTGCCTGCTCGACTACTTTCCTGATGACTTTCTCGTCGTGATTGACGAGTCGCACGTCACCGTGCCGCAGATCGGCGCGATGTACGAGGGCGATGCCTCGCGCAAGCGCACCCTCGTTGACCACGGCTTTCGACTGCCGAGCGCACTCGATAACCGGCCGCTGAAGTTCAGCGAGTTCAAAGATCGCGTTGGCCAGACGGTCTACCTTTCTGCGACGCCCGGCAACTATGAGATGGAGCTTGCAGACGGCGTCGTTGAGCAGATCATTCGCCCGACTGGCCTTATCGATCCAAAGATCGTCGTGAAGCCCTCCGAGGGTCAGATTGACGACCTGCTCGAAGAGGTACGTATCCGAGCAGAGCGCGATGAGCGAGTGCTCGTGACGACCCTGACTAAGAAAATGGCCGAGCAGCTCACAACCTTCATGGAAGAAGCCGGAGTGCGCGTGCGTTATTTGCACAGTGACGTCGACACGCTGCGGCGCGTTGAACTGCTCACCGAGCTGCGCGCTGGCGTCTTCGACGTGTTGATCGGCATCAACCTGCTGCGTGAGGGCCTCGATCTGCCAGAGGTGTCGCTCGTGTCGATTCTCGACGCCGATAAAGAGGGGTTCTTGCGTTCAAGCACGTCACTCATTCAGACGATCGGCCGCGCCGCACGAAATGTGTCTGGCGAGGTGCATATGTATGCCGACAACATGACACGATCGATGAAGCTCGCGATCGAAGAAACCGACCGTCGCCGCGAGAAGCAGATCGCATACAACGAAGCGAACGGTATCGACCCGCAGCCCCTGCGCAAGAAGATCGGTGACATCACCGAGGTGCTCGGGCGAGAAGCTGCCGACACCGAAGACCTGCTCTCGCGCACCGGCGCGCACGCCCAGCGCAAGGGCGGCTCGCCACAGCGCGCAAAGGGCAAAACGGCTGCTCGTGCTGGGGCAATCGGGGCAGAGGGGTCGGCAAAACTCGAAGAGCTCATCGCCGATCTCACGACACAGATGCTCTCGGCTGCTGACGAGCTGAAGTTCGAGCTCGCGGCGCGCTTGCGTGACGAGGTCTCAGAGCTGAAGCGCGAGCTTCGCAGCATGGATCAGGCGGGTCATCGCTAGATTTTGTGGTCCTGGCAGCGCCCTGTCGTAATTGCACACACTTCGTAACATTCGGAAATGCAATACATCACATAACTATTGCTTGGGTATCTTTTGGTGAGTAACGCTCATCAGACTCTCAGGCAGGGCCCATGTTTGACTCTTTCGACCCGCTCGCACTCGTTGCGCTCGTGGCAGTACTCGGCGCCTTCTCGGTGCTCGTGGGCCTGCGACTGAAGCGCATCGGGTTCACCTCACTCGTGCTCATCGCGCTTGCCGTGGGAGTGGGCATCGGTGTGCTGTTTCAGGGGCATCTCGCCTATGTCGACTTCATCGGTCAGGCCTATATTCAGGTAATTCTTGCGGTTGTCGCGCCACTGATCTTCATATCGATCCTGTCGAGCATCACCTCGCTCGGGTCGACCCGAGAGCTGCGCACCATTGGCCTTTCGAGCATCTTCTGGCTGTTGCTCACCAACGCGATTGCGATCGTACTCACGCTTGCGATTGCGTTGAGCATTGGGCTTGGCGAGGATGCGCAACTTGACCTCGCGCAGGGCAGCGACGCGACCGGCACGCTCACCGGAATGATGAAACCCCTCGATCAGGTGCTCTTGGGTCTCCTGCCAAGCAATCTCGCAGGTGACTTCGCAAGCACCGCGATCGTGCCGATCATTCTCTTTGCAGTGCTGTTCGCCGTCGCATTCCTTGTTGCGAATCGCAGCGGGGGCAACGAGCAACTGCGCACCTTCAAACAGGTCGTTGACGGGGCAAAGACCATTCTCATGACCGCGGTCACGTTTGTGATCGAGCTCACCCCATATGCGGTGCTCGCACTGGTCGCTACAACCACAGCCACTGCGATCGGTCGTATTGAAACAGTGATCTCCCTGCTTGCGGTGTTGGTGCTCGCGTTTGTGATCACCTTTCTCAACGCATACGGCGTGAACGCCGTATTGCTGCGCGTGTTCGCCGATGTGAACCCGTTGCATTGGTTTCGCCTCCTCACACCAGCCCAATACACCGCTTTCACTACCCAATCGAGCGTGGGAACCTTACCGATCACCATTCCGACGCTCACTCGCAAGGTGGGAGTGCCCGAGAACATTGCCGCGTTCACCGCGCCTATCGGCACGACGCTCGGAATGCCTGGTTGCTCTGGCATTTGGCCGATCCTCGTCGCCGTGTTCTCGATCAACGCGCTAGGCATTGAGTACACGCTGCTCGACTACATCACGCTTGCCGCGATCTGCTTGCTGGTCTCACTTGGCACCGCGGGCGTGCCGGGCACCGCGATCATTACCGCAACCGCGGTGCTCAGTGCGACCGGACTGCCGCTCGAAATCTTGGTGCTACTGATACCAATCAGTGCGGTCGCGGGCACCGCGAGCACCATGTCGAACGTCTCGGCCGCTGCGACCGCTGCGACGATCGTTGCGCGGAGGCAGGGGGTGCTCGATGACGCGGTGTTCCGCGGTGAGCGCGGCCCAGAGCCAACGCCTGCTGCGAGCGCGCAGCAGCTCGAGATACCAAAACCCGACGTGGCGCCGCTGCAGACCAAACCGCTCTACGACGAGTCCCTGCCGATTGGGCAGTGCGAGCTGCCGGGCGCCCGCAGCCAAGTAGTCGCGGCTGCAGACGCAAAGACCACCCCCATTTCAACCCTCTAACTCCAAGATCCATACGCAGAAAGGCACCACGACCATGACTGGCACCCTCTCTCCACGCACCAAACGAATGCTCGCGGGCGGCGCGCTTGCGATGGCGCTCGGCCTTGCTCCGCTTGCGGGAACCACCGAGGTGGTCGGGTTGCGCATCGCCACACCTGCTCAAGCGGCTGGCGACGTGTGTGACATCTGTGGGCTGAACTTTGACCCGGGGGCCTGTGAGGCCGCCGGCGGCGAGCCTTACGACTCGGTGGAAGAGCCGTGGAAGGGGCCGCCATGGAACGTCGCGCCTGCTCCTGCGCCAGCCCCCGATCCGGCACCTGCTCCCGCACCAGCGCCCGCGCCTGCTCCGATCACGCAGTCACCGAGCACAGCTGCGACTTCAGGAACGAGCGTGCCTGATGCAGCACCGGCCGCGGCCGGAGCTCCTGCAGCAAGCACCGCACCCACACAGAAGAGTGCGCAAAAGAAGGCAGCAGTTGCAGGCAAGAAGGCCAACGAGTCGACAACTCAGAAGTCGGGCAGTGCGAAGTCTCAGTCAACTACTCAGCGCAGTGACAGCGGGGGATCGCTCGGCCTCGCCGGGCCCGCGACCCTGGGCGGCATCGTAATCGCAAGCGGCGGGCTTCTTACCTGGTGGTGGCTGCGACGCCGAGGGCAACTCGCCGGCGCGGCAGAGGCTCAGCCGTCGGCTGAGTGATTGCTCGCGCCGACTCACCACCGCTTCAACATTTCAAACATAGATACATAAGGATTCAGAAATATGACTTCCCACCACTTCAGAAAGAGACCCGTTGCGGTTGCCCTTCTGACTGCGGCACTCGCGCTGAGCGGTACCGTTGCCACAACCGCCGCTGCGCAAGCCGCGCCGAGGCAGACGACCGCGGCAAATGAGACCGAGTTCGACTATTTCGCCCAGAATATCCCCGGCTTGCGACACGGGTCGGTGTTCGAAGCCGTCACCTATGAGCGCTTCGACACTCTTCTCAAACGAGAAGGAAACTATGCTCTGCTGATCGGTGGGCCGAACGACCCGCGCGTGCAGGCTGCGGCGGCGAGTATCGACACGGCCGCTCAGCAATACGGCGTCGAAAAGATCTATGCGTTCGACCCGCTGCTTGATGGCAAGAGCGTCGACGTGCGTACCTCATCAATTGAGTCAGTGCGGCAGCTCTGGGCGAATCTACTGCCGGCATTGAACGCTGACACCACGCCCCAGTTTGGTGCGGGCAGCGACCCCTACCTGGTGATCTACAACAAAGATCATCGGCAGGGCGAAACGGAGGATCGCATCGTTGCCTCGCTCACTGCGCTGCCGGGTGACGAAGGGTTTGCTGAGGCACTCGACGGGGTGCTCAGCTCTGTGTCGACGAACGGGCAGGCCGCGGTCGCCACGCAGACACAGTTCGAGTTCTTCCGAGACCAGATGAACGGTCGCCACCAGGCGTCGTACAAAGACGCTGATGCCTACGGGTCTGTGATTCTTGGCGAGGATCAGGCGGCCAATTTCGCGCTGAAGTCGATCACTTACCCAGAACTCGTTGATCTGCTCGAGACCCCGGGCGACCACACGATCCTGTTCGGCGGTACCTGGTGCCACAACACTCGCGCCGTCGCCCACGAGATTAATGACAGGGCAATCGCCGCCGGAACGGACACCGTGTATGTGTTCGACCTGCGCCTCGACTCGCAGTACGTAAGTAACAGCCTGCACATTCGCGACAACGCGGCGAACTCGCCACTCTCGTACCTCTACGGTGACCTCGTGACACAGTATTTGCCCGGGCTGCGCACGCAATACCAGCTCTCGAGCGAGAACCCTGGCCACAAGGTCTCGTTCTACCCCGGGGGCGACTCCGCGCAGCCGCTCGCTGTCGCACCGAAGCTTCAGGTGCCCTACCTCGTGCGTTATAACAAAGATGCTGCGGCACCAGTGCTCAAAGATTGGGTACAGGTTGATCAGGCCGGAGTGGTCAAGGAGTTCATGACTGAGTTCTGGTGGATCGAGGGGCTGCCCGGGAGTCGCTCGTCAAAGACTTACCCAGCCACTGCGCAGGGCGATGCCGATTGGGCTGCGAACCAGCAAAAGCAGTGGGCCTTTGCAGAGGCCGCACTCACTGAGCTCGACGTGTTCTTCGGGCTGAACGACGGCGATCAGGGTGACTCTGATGCCACTGGCACCGCCGATGCAAGCGGTACCGGTGATGCAGGTGGCACCGCGAACAGTGGCGGCACCGCAAGCGGCGGCAGCGACGCGACGGGCGAGAGCGGTGTCGAGGGTGCACAGCAGCCTTCGCCCGTGCTCAGCGTCTCAGACAGGTTGAGCCCGGGTGCGGCTTTCACCCTGAGCGGTAAGGGTCTTCCTGCGGACACCGAGGTGCGGGTAGAGCTGCACTCGACTCCGCAGCTCTTGGGTAACGCAACAGTCGGCGCCGGTGGCACGTTCACTTTCGCGAGCAGGATCCCTGCGGCGACGCCCGCGGGATCACACCATCTCGTGGTCTTCGCTGAGGGTCGAGAGGTGGCGAGAGTCGCGGTGCAGGTCAACAGCAACAGTGCAAACAACAACGGCGCGAACGGAGCGGCTAGCTCGCTTGCCACCACGGGCGTCGAGTCTGGATTGGGTGGTGCGCTTGGTGCAGCCGCTGCCGCGCTTGGCATCGCGGGTGCGGGGTTGATCCTCGCGCGCAGAAAGTTTGGACAGCGTTCGGCTCGCTAGCCAATTGTTGCTCACAGGCCCCGGTCAAATCCGTTCTCCACAGATTCTCGCGAGTATTCGCAAAGCTTCATGTGGCGACGCTTGGCCGGGGCATTGTGTGTACATAACTCAATACGCTCACTCGCAACACTCGCTTCTCCGCCCGACGGGGATCCAGGGCGGCAGAATCCAGGCTTCGACATTCGGCTTGCCCCCGGCGCGCAGTTGCGCGCCGGGGTGTGTCGCGCGTGCCCGCGAGATCGCGGGGTTCGACAGGCTCGACAGGCTCGACAGGCTCGACAGGCTCGACAGGAGCAGCTTGCTACTGTGCAGGCTGGCAAATTGCGTCATGCTCGCGGCGAAATACATCGAACATATCTTCGATAATGCCGTGTTGCTCGGCTAGGATGGGGGAGTGAGTTCGAAGAGTGCTGCAGCAGTGAAGACAACCCCCATCCGATCATCGGCGGCGCACGCGCAGATCAGCGTGCAGGGTGCTCGGGTACACAACCTCAAGAACGTCGATCTCGCGATCCCTCGAGACTCAATGGTGGTGTTTACGGGGCTCTCGGGCAGTGGCAAGTCGAGCCTCGCGTTCGACACCATCTTCGCCGAGGGGCAACGACGATACGTCGAGAGTCTGAGCGCATACGCGCGTCAGTTTCTTGGTCAGGTAGACCGCCCTGACGTCGACTTCATCGAGGGACTGAGCCCAGCGGTGAGCATCGACCAGAAGTCGACCAACCGCAACCCGCGCTCGACCGTCGGCACTATCACCGAGATTTACGATTACATGCGTCTGCTTTGGGCGCGGGTCGGCGTGCCGCACTGTGCCGTGTGTGGCGAGCAGATTCGTTCGCAGACCGTGCAGCAGATCGCAGACACACTCATGGAGTTGCCCGAGCGCACGCGCTATCAGGTGCTCGCCCCTGTGGTCAGCAAGAAGAAGGGCGAGTTCGTCGATCTGCTGCAAGACCTTGCCGCGAGTGGCTACTCGCGGGCGCTCGTTGACGGCGAGGTCGTGCAGCTGAGTGAACCACCGGCGCTCAAGAAACAGGTCAAGCACGATATCTCGGTGGTAGTCGACCGCCTGGTCGCGGACCCCGATGGGCTCGGACGACTCACGGACTCGCTCGAAACCGCGCTGAAGCTCGCAAACGGTCTCGTGACCATTGATTTCGTAGACCGCGATGAGAAGGCGGCCGACCGCACGCAAACCTTTAGCGAGAGCCTCAGCTGCCCAAACCGCCACCCTGTCTCACTCACCGAGATCGAGCCGCGTACCTTCTCATTCAACGCCCCCTTCGGTGCGTGCACCGCGTGTTCAGGCCTCGGAACGAGCATGTCGGTTGATGAAGACCTCGTGCTCGGTGACCCTCAGCTCAGCATCGCAGACGGCGTTATCGTGCCCTGGACGAGCCAGGGTAAGAGCCTCTACAACTACTACGAGAAGCTGCTGCGTGGCCTCGCAAGCGATCTCGATTTCAAGCTCACCACCCCGTGGGGCAAGCTGTCTGAAGAGGTACGCGAAGCCGTGCTCTACGGCAACAACTTCAAGGTCAACGTGCGCTGGAAGAACCGCTTTGGCCGCGAGGTGAAATACTCGAGCGGCTTTGAGGGTGTGATTCCGTTCATTGAGCGCCAGTACGCCGAGGCCGAGAGCGATTCGCGGCGAGAGCGCTGGGCAGAGTTCTTGCGCGAGGTGCCGTGTCATTCCTGCCACGGCCAACGCCTGAAGCCCGAGGTGCTCGCTGTGACGGTGAACGGTGAGTCCATTTCGGGTGTGGGCGAGTTCAGCCTGCTCAACGCACAGCGCTTCTTTGCCGAGGTGCAGCTGAGCGAGCGCGAGGCAAAGATTGCCGCGCAGGTGCTGCGTGAGATTCGCCTGCGCTTCAACTTTTTGATCGAGGTGGGCCTCGGCTACCTGACTCTTGCTCGTGCCGCGGGCACACTCAGCGGTGGTGAGGCGCAGCGCATTCGTCTTGCCACGCAGATCGGCTCTGGCCTCACTGGCGTGCTCTACGTGCTTGACGAGCCAAGTATTGGCCTGCATCAGCGCGACAACCGCCGCCTGATTGAGACACTCGTGAAGCTGCGCGATCTCGGCAACACCCTCATCGTGGTCGAGCACGACGAAGAAACCATCGAGATGGCCGACTGGATCGTCGACATCGGCCCCGGAGCGGGCGTTGAAGGTGGCACCGTGGTGCACTCGGGTGATTACGCCTCGATGCTCGAGAACACCGGCTCGATCACCTCCGACTATCTCACTGGCCGCCGCGCGATTGAGACACCGAAGAAGCGTCGCAAGCGTGAAAAGGGGCGCGAGCTGAAGGTGGTTGGTGCTCGCTCGAACAACCTGCAAAACGTCGACGCAACATTTCCGCTCGGGGTGATGACCGCGGTCACTGGCGTCAGCGGCAGCGGCAAGAGCACGCTCGTCAACGACATTCTTTACCGCGTGCTCGCAAACCAGCTCAACGGCGCTCGCCAGGTGCCGGGCAAGCACACACGGGTCACAGGCCTCGAACACCTCGATAAGGTGGTGCACGTAGATCAGGCCCCGATTGGGCGCACACCGCGATCGAACCCAGCTACCTACACGGGTGTCTTTGACAAGATGCGCAATCTGTTTGCCGAGACGCAAGAGGCCAAGATTCGTGGCTATCTGCCGGGTCGCTTCAGCTTTAACGTGAAGGGCGGCCGCTGCGAGGCATGCTCGGGTGATGGCACGCTCAAGATCGAGATGAACTTTTTGCCAGACGTCTATGTCGCCTGCGAGGCATGCGGAGGCAAGCGCTACAACCGCGAAACCCTGCAGGTGCGCTACAAAGGCAAGAACATCAGCGAGGTACTCGACATGCCAATCGCTGAGGCCGCCGAGTTCTTCGAGCCCATCTCGAGCATTCACCGCTACCTCAAGACGCTCGTAGACGTCGGCCTCGGCTACGTGCGCCTTGGTCAGAGTGCCACGACGCTTTCTGGCGGCGAGGCACAGCGTGTGAAGCTTGCAACTGAACTGCAAAAGCGTTCAAACGGTCGCAGCATCTATGTGCTCGACGAGCCGACCACCGGGTTGCACTTTGAAGACGTGCGTAAGCTGCTCTTAGTGCTCAACGGTCTCGTAGACAAGGGCAACACTGTTATCACAATTGAGCACAACCTCGACGTGATTCGCAGTTGCGACTGGGTGATTGACCTCGGGCCAGAGGGCGGCAGCGGTGGCGGCACGATTCTGGCGACAGGCACACCTGAACAGCTCGCCACCCATGAAGAGAGCCACACTGGCAGGTTTCTCGCCGAAGCGCTCGCGAAACACCCGGGGGCTGGCAAGCGTTGACTCGCGAAAAGGATCACCGCGACTCGTTTCGGCCCGCACAGGGTGAGATTCCAACGAGCCCCGGGGTGTACCGCTTCAGCGACCGTCACGGCCGAGTGCTCTACATCGGCAAAGCAAAGAATCTGCGCGCCCGACTCGCGAATTACTTTCAGCCGCTGCGCTCGATTCAGCCGCGCACGCAGCGCATGCTTGCCTTGGCCGCAAGGGTCGACTGGACTGTGGTCGCCACCGACACCGAGTCGCTCGTGCTCGAGCACACCTGGATCACGGAGTTTCAGCCGCCGTTCAACGTGCAGTTCAAAGACGACAAGACCTATCCGTATCTTGCCGTCACACTGCGCGAAGACGCACCGCGCCTGCTGATTACGCGCAACGAGAAGATACGGGGTGCGCGCTACTTCGGGCCGTACCCAAAGGTGTGGCTTGTACGTGAAATGACAACGCTCCTGCAGCAGGCGTTTCCGATTCGCACCTGTAACGACGCCGACTATCGACGCGCAATGCAGACAGGCAGGCCCTGCCTCGCAGGGCAAATAGGGCGCTGCCACGGGCCGTGCTCGGGCCTGATCAGTCTTGAAGCGCACCGTGAACGCGTCGGCGAACTCGTCGCGTTTCTTGCGGGCGGCGACGATCGCGCGCTCAAGCAGCTGCAGCGCGCGATGCGCGACGCAGCTGCCGAACAGCGCTACGAAGATGCTGGGCGCCTGCGCGATCAGGTTGCCGCCGTGCAGCACGTGATGGAGCGCAACTCAGTGGCGCTTGGGCTTGATGTCGATGCCGATGTGTTTGGGCTGAAGCACGACGAACTCTCCGCGGCAGCGCACCAGTTCATCATCCGGGGTGGGCGCATCAGGGGCGAGCGCAGCTGGCTCGTTGACGTCGAACTCGACGACTCGCCAGGAGCGCTGCTCGAGCAGGTGATTCAGTCTGCCTACGAGGGCGAACGCGAACCACCTCCGCAGATCCTCGTGCCGATGCTGCCTGACAACGCGGAGGCGCTTGAACAGGCGTTGCGTGCGCGGCGACCGCGCGGCGGCCGCGTGCGCGTCCAGATCCCCGAGCGCGGCGACAAAGCCGGGCTCATGGATCGCGCGGTGCTGAACGCGGGCGAGCACCTGCTGCGCTACAAACTGAAGCGTGCCGCAGACATCTCGGCCCGCACCGATGCGCTCGGTGAGCTGCAGCAGGCACTCGATATGGCCGAGCCTCCGCTGCGCATCGAGTGCATCGACGTATCGCACCTGCAGGGCACTGGGGTGGTGGCGTCGCTCGTGGTGTTTGAAGACGCGTTGCCAGCGAAGGGCGCCTACCGCAAGTATCGAATTGAGCAGACGACAGACGACACCGACAGCATCTACCAGGTGGTGTCCCGTCGGGCCGCCCAGCTCAACCAGCTCGCGCAGTCGGGGGAGCTGCCAGACGGCCGCTATCGCGACCGCCCGCAGCTGCTCATCGTTGATGGCGGCGCACCGCAGGTTGCTGCCGCAAAGCGCGCCCTTGACGAGGCCGGTATCGACGATGTCGCGCTCGCGGGTGTGGCGAAGCGGCTTGAAGAGTTATGGCTACCTGACGACCCGTTTCCGGTGGTGCTGCCACGAGCGAGCGAGGCCCTCTTTCTGGTGCAGCGGGCACGCGACGAGGCACACAGATTTGCCATCACTTTTCAGCGGCAGCGCCGCAGCACAGCGATTGCAAGCCAGCTCTCCGAAATACCGGGGCTCGGCCCGAAGCGGGTACAGGCGTTGCTTAAGCATTTCGGCTCGGTGACGCGACTTCGCGAGGCGAGTTTGAGCGAGGTTTCGAGCGCCCCGGGCGTCGGCCCCGCGCTCGCTGCGCAGATTCACGCACGCCTCACCGAAAGCGGCGCGAGCGCTAAGCTAGACGAAGAAAATTAGCGCGTGTCGCGCGGAGAGGACAAGCCGTGACCGAGCAGGTTACCAAGCAGGAGATCTTGATCGTCACCGGTATGTCCGGGGCTGGTCGCAGCACTGTTGCCAATGCACTTGAGGATCTCGGCTGGTACGTGGTCGACAACCTGCCGCTGTCTATGCTCAAGACGCTCGCCGACATGGCTGATCGCTCGGATGGCGCGCTGCCTCGCATCGTCGCGGTGATCGACGTGCGCGGTCGCGACCTCTTCGAAGACATTCAGGCCACCGTTGCCGAACTGCGCGAGAACGCCACCGTTCGCGTGGTGTTTCTCGACGCCACTGACGAAACACTCGTGCGCCGTTACGAGTCCGTGCGCAGGCCGCAGCCGCTGCAGATCCAGGCGGGCAGCTTGGTCGACGGCATCAGGCTTGAGCGCGAGCGGCTGCAAGAACTCAGGGCGTCAAGCGACGTCGTGATCGATACCTCGCGCTATAACGTGCACGAGCTTTCGACAGCCACGAGAGAGCTTTTCGGAGACGAAGACACGCCCGGCTTGCAGCTGTCTGTTCAGAGCTTCGGATTTAAGTACGGCACGCCCACAGACGTTGACCTGATGGCCGATATGCGCTTCTTGCCGAACCCCTTCTGGGAGACCGAATTGCGCCCCTTGACAGGGGTTGACGCCGAGGTCAAGGAGTTCGTCATGAGCCGCGAGGGCGCACAGGAATTTCTTGAGAATTATGTGGCAGCGCTCGAGCCAATGCTTGCGGGCTACCAGCGTGAGAACAAACGCCACGTCTCACTCGCTGTAGGCTGTACCGGCGGCAAGCACCGTTCAGTTGCCATGGCACGCGAGCTCGCAGACCGACTCGCCTCATTGCCGGGAGTGCACGTGAGCTTGCGCCACCGTGATCTTGGCCGCGAATAACGCTGCCCGGACGCGAAGTTTCTAGACACCCTTTGAAAGGAATCGGATTGCCCTCGACCCCTGACGTGAAGAACGAACTGGTTCGCGTGGTCTCGCAGCAAGTTGGCGAGCGCATGAGCGAACTCGCGACGGTTTTGCGTCTCGCAGGCGGGCTGCACACGATTTCGGGTCGCATTGCCCTTGAAGCTGAGCTGCACACGCCACCGATTGTGCAGCGAGTGCGCAAAGATCTCGCCGAGCTTTACGGTGTTCGTTCTGATGCGAAGCAGATGCCAGCCGCTTCGACACGACCCGGTTCGCCGCAGTTCGTAGTGCGCGTGCTTGACGGTGAGACCCTGGCTCGCCAGCTCGGGCTGCTCGATCAGAAGCGTCGCCCGATTCGCGGCCTTCCTAACCGCCTCACCACGGGTTCGCCAGCCGAGCTCGCCGCCATCTGGCGAGGCGCGTTTCTCGCGCGCGGCTCGGTGACGCCCCCTGGCCGCTCTGCCAGCCTTGAGATTCTGTGCCCGACCAACGAAGCCGCAATGGCGCTCGTTGGTGCCGCGGGCAGGCTCGGAGTGCAGGCGAAGAGCCGCGAGATTCGTGGCCAGCACAAGGTGCTTATTCGTGACGGCGAGGTCATCGGCCAGATGCTCGGCATCATGGGGGCGACGAAAGCGCAGGCAAAGTGGGATGAACTGCGCAAGGCACGCGAGACCCGCAACACCGCAAACCGTCTCGTGAACTTCGACGACGCAAACCTGAGGCGTAGCGCGCAGGCGTCTGTCTCGGCATGCGCTCGTGTCGAACGCGCACTTGAGATCCTCGCCGATGAAGTGCCCGAGCACCTGCGCTACGCGGGCGAGCTGCGGCTGACGCACCGCGACGCGAGCCTCGATGAGCTCGGCACGAAAGCAGAGCCGCCGCTTACGAAAGACGCGATTGCAGGCCGCATTCGGCGTCTGCTCGCGCTTGCAGACAAAATGGCCGAGCAGCGCGGGGTGCCCCGCACCGATGCAAATCTCCCAGACGAAATTGATGTGTAGTTCACATCTGCCCACGGTAACTTTGAATTAAACACACCCCCACGAATGGAGCACTCGATGTCTGCGTACACTCTTCCCGAACTGCCCTACGATTACGCCGCTCTTGAGCCGCACATCAGCGGCAAGATCATGCAGCTGCACCACGACAAGCATCACCAGGCGTACGTGACCGGTGCAAACACCGCACTCGATGCGCTCGCTGAGGCTCGCGAAAGCGGCAACCTCGCAAACGTGAACAAGCTCGAGAAAGACCTTGCGTTCAACGTCGGCGGCCATGTGAACCACACCATCTTCTGGAACAACCTCTCGCCAGAGGGTGGCGAGCGTCCCGAGGGTGAGCTCGCTGCGGCGCTCGACGAGTACTTTGGCTCGTTCGAGCAGTTCCAGGCACATTTCACCGCAACTGCAATGGGGGTGCAGGGCAGCGGCTGGGCAGTTCTCGCCTGGGACGCGCTCGGACAGCGCGCAAACGTTGTGCAGCTTTTCGACCAGCAGGGCAACCTGCCCGCCGGCACCGTCCCGCTCTTGATGCTTGACGTCTGGGAGCACGCGTACTACCTCGACTACCTCAACGTGCGCGCTGACTACGTGAGTGCGTTCTGGAACATTGCAAACTGGGCCGACGTGGCGAAGCGTTTCGACGCTGCGCGCACTCAGACCCCGGGCCTGATCTAGTTCGGCGAGAGGATCTCACCAAGCCATGCGCACACTCGAGTCACTGGGTGACCTACGGTCAAAAACGGTTATCGTTCGTTGCGACCTGAACGTTCCATTGAAAGATGGGGTGATTACCGACGACGGCCGCATTCGTGCGTCGCTCACCACTATTCGTGAGCTTCGTGAGGCCGGCGCACGTGTCGTGCTGATCAGCCACCTGGGTCGACCCGAGGGTAGGCCCGAGGCGAAGTACTCGCTACAGCCCGTCGCGGTGCGCATGGCTGAGCTTCTTGAGGCGCCGGTAGCGTTTGTGCCCGAGACTGTCGGCGCCGCCGCAACTGCGGCCGTCGAGGCCCTTCGCGACGGTGACGTGGTGCTGCTCGAAAACCTTCGTTTCAATGCGGGTGAGACCAGCAAGGACGATGCTGCACGGCGCACCTTCGCTGAGCAGCTTGCCGCATTCGGCGAAGCGTTCGTGTCAGATGGCTTCGGTGTGGTGCACCGTAAGCAGGCGAGCGTCTACGACCTCGCCCAGTTGCTTCCGAGCGCTGCCGGGCGCCTGGTCGCCGGCGAGCTCGAGGTATTGCAGCGCCTCACGGAGTCACCAGAGCGTCCATATACTGTGGTGCTCGGCGGCTCAAAAGTCAGTGACAAGCTCGGCGTGATATCGCACCTGCTGCAGCGCGTCGATACGCTGCTCATCGGTGGCGGAATGCTCTTCACCTTTCTCGCCGCTCAGGGCCACAAGGTGGGCGCAAGCCTGCTCGAGGCAGACCAGCTCGACACCGTGCGCGGTTACCTCGCAGAAGCAGATCGTCTTGGTGTTCGTATTGTGCTGCCGACCGACATCGTGGTGGCCGCGGGCTTCGCCGCAGACGCGGCTCACGAGGTGGTCGCCGCAGATGCGATCGAGTCGAGCAGCTTCGGTGCGGCGGGCCTCGGGCTCGACATCGGGCCAGAGAGCTCGGCGGCCTTTGCGTCAGTTATCGCCGATTCGGCAACCGTATTTTGGAACGGCCCGATGGGCGTCTTCGAGATGGCGGCGTTCGCCGAAGGCACCCGTACGGTTGCTCGCGCCCTCACCGAAACCGATGGCTTCACCGTGGTAGGGGGCGGCGATTCCGCGGCCGCGGTTCGTGCCCTCGGCTTCTCTGACAACCAGTTTGGCCACATTTCGACCGGTGGCGGTGCCAGCCTCGAATACCTCGAGGGCAAGAATCTTCCCGGATTGGAGGTGCTTGCGTGAGCGAGCAACAGCCCACAGCATCTCAGCAGACACTTGAGGCTTCGGCCGTGCCGCAGGAGCAGTACGCCGCGCGCGTACCGCTCATCGCCGGCAACTGGAAGATGAATCTCGACCACCTGCAGGCGATCGCGCTCGTGCAGAAGCTTGCATGGTCGCTGAAAGATGTGAAGCACGACTTCGGTGACGTCGAAGTGGCGGTGTTTCCGCCCTTCACTGATCTGCGTTCGGTGCAGACCCTGCTCGCCGCAGACAAGCTTTCGCTCGCTCTCGGTGCGCAAGATGTCTCGCCGCACCTCTCGGGAGCCTTCACCGGTGACATTTCAGCTCAGTTTCTGGCGAAACTCGATACGCGTTACGTGCTCGTTGGGCATTCGGAGCGCCGACACGGGCACGGTGAAAGCAACGATGTCGTCGCCGCAAAGGCGAATGCAGTTGCGGCGCAGGGCATGGTTCCTATGATCTGCGTGGGAGAGACCGCAGAAGACCTCGCGGAGCAGGGCGCTGCCGCTGTGCCGCTCGCACAGCTCGAGGCTGCGATTGCGGGTCTTCCGAAGGACGCTGAGTTCGTGGTCGCCTACGAACCCGTATGGGCCATCGGGAGCGGCGAGCCAGCTACTGCCGAGCAGGCCGAGCAGGTGTGTGCCGCCCTTCGCGCAAAGATCGGAGAGCTGCGTGACGCAAAGGTCGCGGCCGAAACTCGCGTGCTCTACGGCGGTTCGGTCACAAGCCAGAACGTCGCGGGTTTTCTGCGCCAGCCGAACGTCGACGGCGCACTCGTCGGCGGTGCGAGCCTTGACTCCCAAGAGTTTTCTCGCATCGTGCAGTTCAAGAAGCACGTGACCGGCGCCTAGGCGTTATACTGGTCGTTGGTTTGTACACATTGAAAGGGCTGCACTCGTGCTCATTTTGAAGATCGCGCTGATTAGTTTGTTGGTGCTCACGAGCCTGCTGCTCACCCTGTTCATCCTGTTGCACAAGGGTCGCGGCGGTGGCCTCTCTGACATGTTTGGTGGCGGCGTCACCTCGAGCCTTGGCTCGTCTGGTGTTGCCGAGCGCAACCTGAACCGCATCACGATCGTTGTGTCGCTTGTCTGGTTTGCTTCGATCGTTGGCCTTGGCCTGATCGCTCGCTTCTCGGTCGTATAGCGCACATCGCTTCACGCGCCGACATGCCTTTTCAGGTAGCGCGTCGGTTGAGCTGAGAAGCAAAATTTCACGGGCTTCACGCCCACAGAAAGGTATTACGTGTCTGGCAGCAATGCAATTCGCGGCGCCCGAGTTGGCTCGGGCCCAATGGGTGAGATGGATCATGGAGTGCGCGCTGAGCGCATCGCGGTCTCATACTTCGACATCTTGGGTAACGAGACGGTGCGCTATTTCGCGGCCGATGTCGATCCCGAAGAGATCCCTGATCAGATCGACTCACCCCACAGTGGCCTTCCGGCGGGTCGAGACCAGCAGAATCCACCGGAGCTGCTGAAGAACGAGCCCTACAAGACGCACCTCGCTTATGTGAAGGAGCGTCGCACGCCAGAAGAGGCCGAAGAGCTGCTCGAGCAGGCGCTGCAAAAGCTGCGTGCCCGCCGCGGCAGCGCCGCACCCAAGGCTGCATAGCAAGTCGCTTCATAAAAATGGGGAGTCCGATACGGACTCCCCATTTTTTGTTGCTCGCCTACAGTAGCGAGGCGATTGCGTGGGCGTCGCGCATGCGCAGGGCGATCACGGGGCGTCCGTGGGCGGCCAACACGTTGCGGTCACCGGCAGCCTGAGCTGAGATCAATTGCCCAAAGGTCATCTCGGATGCGGCAATGGGAAGGTCGGCTGCTGGGCTGTCGAGCAACTGCAAGAACACTCCGAGTGCCGGCCCACCCTTATGCAGCTGGCCTGTGGAGTGCAAGAAACGCGGACCCCAGCCGAGCGTGACGGGCACCCCGAGCCTGTCGGCAAGGACGTCTCGAAGTGCGACGAGATGCCTCGAGACCTCTTCGTCGCTCCGGTCAAGGTAGGCCTGGATGGCGAGGTACCCACCCGATGGAATCGAAGCCTCTAAGGCCGCTTGCAGCTCGGCGATGTTCTGCGGCACTGCGTGAGCAAGCGCATCGTCGGCGTTCAATGCTCGGACCACGTGGTCAGCAACCACAACTGAGGTGCGGGGCATATCGCTCAACTCGCCAAGCACGCTTTCGCTGGTGCGCGGAGCATCGAGCAGCTTACGCGCCGCAACCTTTGCCGACTCCACGTCTGGCTGGTTGAAGGGGTCGACGCCCATGCAGTGCCCAAGCATTGCGGTGGCAAACTCCCAGAGCAGCAGCTGTGCGCCGAGCGGCGCGTACACGAGCACTTCGAAGTCTTCGAGCTCGCGATCAGAGAGATCTTTACCGCCTTCGAGCAGCCACTCGAGATTAATCACGAGAGACGAGGCGGGTGCCGATGTCTGGTGTGCCTCCGGTGAGTGTTCACTTATGGCGACTGGCAGCACGCCCTGACCGTTTTTGCCTGTGGACTCGGCGACGAGTTGCTCGATCCATGCCGAGATGCCGGCTGGTTCGTTCTCACACTCGTGCAACACGATTGCATAGCGCTCGGGCAGGCCACAGATGATTGCAGAGGTAAGTTGCAGAGCAGGGTTGGATGGAATGTCAGCGATAAGTTGCTCGCGTACTGCTGCTGCCTCGGCGACTAGCTCGCGAACGTTTGCTCCGGCGAGGCCAGACGGTACTAGGCCGAAAGCGGTGAGCGCCGAGAATCTGCCCCCCACGTTGGGGTTTGCGCGAAAGACGCGGTAGCCCTTGGCGCTTGAACCGTCATCAAGCGGGGAGCCGGGGTCGGTGACGATCACGATGTGCGCGGCGGGGTCGAGCCCGGCGTTGCGATAGGCGGCTTCGAAGGCCAGGAGGTGGCTGCGTGTCTCGATGGTGCCGCCAGACTTCGACGCCACTACGACCACCGTGCGTTCAAGCGCACCGTGGAGTGCGCGCGCAACCTGAGTCGGATGCGTCGAGTCGAGCACCTCGAGTGCCACAGCGTAGCGCTGGCAGATGACTTCTGGAGCGAGGCTCGACCCGCCCATGCCGCAGAGCACGACACGGTCGATGCCCCGGCTTTGCAGCTCGGCACGCAAGGCCTCGACCTCGGCGATGATTGCTTCCGCCTCGGCCGTCGCCACCACCCAGTCAAGTCGAATGCGCGCCTCTGCCTCAGCTTCTGGGCCCCACAGAGTTGCGTCGCGTGCGCCGAGCCGGCTTGCCACCCGCGCCTCGATGAGGCGCCCGATGAGCTCGTCGCGCATCGGAGCGAGCGATCGGTCTCCAGACTCGACACCAATCATGCTTGTGCCTTGAGCGCACTTTCTACGGTTGCGAGCAACTCTGACCAAGAAGCCTCAAACTTCTGCAGCCCCTCAAGCTCGAGTTTTTCGGTGACCTCGTTGTAGTCGATGCCGAGGCCGTCGAGATCGTTGAGCAGCAGATCGCTCTCTCGGTAGGATCCGGTCACCGTGTCACCCTGCACCTCGCCATGGTCGGCGAATGCGTTGAGAGTGGCTTCTGGCATGGTGTTCACCACATCTGCGGCAACGAGCCCGCTCACGTAGAGCGTGTCGGGTAGCGCAGGGTCTTTCACGCCGGTCGAGGCCCAGAGTGGGCGCTGCAGCTTCGCGCCGAGATCGAGCAGCATGCGAGCTCGCTCGCTCGCAAAACCCTGCTCGAACACCTCGTAGGCAAGGCGGGCGTTCGCCAGGCCTGCCTGCGATTTGAGGGCGAGGGCGTCATTGGTGCCGAGCGCAGAAAGCCTTGCATCGATCTCGGTGTCGACCCGCGACACGAAGAAAGACGCAACCGAGTGAATCTTCGAAATTTCGTGACCAGCGGCGCGAGCACGCTCGAGGCCAACGAGATACGCGTTGATGACCTGACGGTAGCGAGCGAGGCTGAAGATCAGGGTCACGTTGACGCTGATACCTGAGCCGATAACCTCACTGATCGCCTCGAGCCCCTCAGCTGTTGCGGGGATCTTGATCATCGCGTTCTCGCGGTCAACCTTCTCCCAGAGCTCTCGAGCCTGCGCAATCGTGCCCGTCGTGTCGCGTGCGAGATCGGGGGAGACCTCGATCGATACCCTGCCGTCACGTCCGCCGCTCGCGGCATAGACCGGTGCAAGCACATCGCAGGCGTCAGCAACATCGGCGCACATCAGGTCAAACACCGTCTGCTCTGCGGTCGAACCCGAAGCTGCGTGCGCTGTAATGCGGTCTCCGTAACCGATGCCCGCACCGATTGCGTTCGCGAAGATGGTGGGGTTCGTGGTGACCCCGACCACACTCTGCGATTCGATGACGTCTGCGAGGTTTCCACTCTCGATACGTGACCGAGAGAGGTCATCGAGCCAGATGCTGACACCAGCAGCGCTGAGCTCGGCGGTGCGTTGATTGCTCATGAGACTGAAATACCTTCTCTTAACGGGTGCGAAACTAGGCGGTGAGCGACGATTTGGCAGCCGCCACCACGGCTTCTGCGGTCACGCCAAACTCGCGGAACAGCGTCTCGGCATCGGCCGACGCGCCGAAGTGCTCAATGCTGACCGAGCGACCGCGGTCACCCACGATTTCGCGCCAACCGAGCGCAATACCTGCCTCAACGCTGACGCGCGCGGTGACAGCCGCGGGCAGCACCGATTCGCGGTACTCAGGAGTTTGCTCTGCAAACCACTCGAGGCAGGGTGCCGACACGACGCGAGCACCAATGCCCTCGGCAGCAAGCTGCTCACGCGCGCTGACAGCGAGCTGCACCTCACTGCCGGTTGCAACGAGAATCACGTCGACCGTGCCGGTCGGCGACTCTGCGAGTACGTAGGCGCCCTGACGCACACCCTCGGCCGAAGCAAACGATTCGCCAGCTGCCGCACCCTCGCCGCGAGCGAAGACGGGCACGTTCTGCCGCGTGAGCGCGATGCCGGTCGGGCCTGCGTGGCGGCTCAGCATCTCGTGCCAGGCGACCGAGACCTCGTTGGCGTCTGCGGGGCGCACCATCGCGAGGTTTGGAATCGCGCGCAGCGAGGCAATGTGCTCGATGGGCTGGTGCGTGGGGCCGTCTTCGCCGAGGCCGAT
Organism: Actinomycetota bacterium; assembly: GCA_020161315.1. Classification (GTDB taxonomy): domain Bacteria; phylum Actinomycetota; class Actinomycetes; order Actinomycetales; family Microbacteriaceae; genus Leucobacter. The sequence goes on from JAIUOH010000009.1 coordinate 25,320, forward strand.
CGAGTCGTGCGTCCACACGAAGATGCTCGGTACGTTCATGAGTGCGGCGAGGCGCACAGCCGGGCGCATGTAGTCGGCAAACTGCAAGAAGGTGCCCGCGTAGCTGCGGGTCTTGCCGTGCAGCTGAATGCCGTTAATGATTGCAGCCATGGCGTGCTCGCGAATACCGAAGTGCAGCACACGGCCGTAGGGGTCGCCCGTCCAGCTGCCCGTCGAGTGGTGGGCGGGCACGAACGAGGGCGCACCATTGATGGTCGTGTTGTTCGAACCTGCGAGGTCGGCTGAGCCGCCCCAGAGCTCGGGCATAAGCGGCGCGAGGGAGTTGATGACCTTGCCGCTGGCCGAGCGGGTTGCGACGCTGGTGCCGGCTTCGAACACTGGCAGCGCCTCGGTAGCGCCATCGGGCAACGCTCCCGACTCGAGTCGATCGAGCAGCGCCTTGCGCTCGGGATTTGCGGCGGCCCAGGCGTCAAAGCCCTGCTGCCACGCAGCGCGGTCATCGGCCGCGCGCTCGACAAGCGCGCGCGCGTGGGCGATAACCTCGGGCGCGATCACGAAGTGTTGCTCGGGGTCGAAACCGAGCTCGCGCTTCAGGCCGGTGAGCTCATCGCTGCCGAGCGCCGAACCGTGAATGCCGCCGGTGTTCTGCTTGCCGGGCGACGGCCAGCCAATGATGGTCTTCAGAATGATAAGGGTCGGCTTCTGCGACTCGGCCTTCGCCGACTCGATTGCGGCGAAGAGCGCCGGGAGATCCTCGTGGTACTCGGCGCCGTTCATGCCGCCAGCGCGCCAGTCGACCTCGAGCACCTGCCAGCCGTACGCCTCGTAGCGCTGGCGCACGTTCTCGCTGTAGGCGATATCGGTGTCGTCTTCGATCGAGATCTGGTTCGAATCGTAAATCGCGATGAGGTTGCCGAGCTCCTGGTGGCCAGCGAGCGACGAAGCCTCGGCGGTGACGCCCTCCTGCAAGTCGCCGTCGCCCGCGATCACGTAGGTGAAGTGATCGAATGGGCTCGTGCCCGGTGCTGCATCCGGGTCGAACAGGCCGCGCTCGTAGCGCTGCGCGTACGCGAAGCCGACAGCCGAAGCGAGGCCCTGGCCGAGCGGGCCTGTGGTGATCTCAACGCCGTCGGTGTGACCGAACTCGGGGTGGCCCGGGGTCTTCGAACCCCAGCTGCGCAGTGCCTCAATGTCGCCGAGCTCGAGGCCGAAGCCGCCGAGGTACAGCTGCACGTACTGGGTGAGCGAGCTGTGGCCGATCGAGAGAATGAATCGGTCGCGACCAATCCAGCCGGCATCGCGAGGGTCGTGGCGCATGACCTTCTGGTACAGCAGGTACGCTGCGGGGGCCAAGCTAATCGCGGTGCCGGGGTGGCCGTTGCCAACCTTCTCAACCGCATCTGCTGCGAGCACACGCGCGGTGTCTACCGCGCGATCGTCGAGCTCATCCCACTGCAATACACTGCCCACTGAATCGGACCTTTCTCAAGTTTTCATGGCTCGGCGCAGCCCCGCCGAGCACCAGAGACAAGCCTACCGTGAGAGCGGGTACGATAGAACGTGATGTCCACCGAAACTCTCTCCTCAGTTCAGTCAGGTGCCGGGCCGCGAAAGATTGGCTTCGTGCGCACGGTGAAGGCGTACGTTTCGCTCACCAAGCCGCGTGTCATGGAGCTTTTGCTCGTCGTGACCGTGCCCGCCATGATTCTTGCCGAGGGCAGCCTGCCAAATCTGTGGCTTGTGCTCGCCACGCTGCTCGGCGGCGCAATGAGTGCTGGCTCGGCCGGTGCTTTCAACTGCTACATCGACCGCGACATGGATCGCCGCATGAAGCGCACCTCGAAGCGCCCGCTTGTGACGGGTGAGATCAGCGACCGCAACGCGCTGATTTTCTCGTGGGTGCTCGGCGTGCTCTCTGTCGTGTGGCTGTGGTTTACCACCAACTGGCTTGCGGCGGCGCTTTCGGCGGCTGCGATCTTCTTCTACGTGGTGATTTACACTTTGCTGCTGAAGCGCCACAGCGAGCAGAACATCATCTGGGGCGGTATCGCTGGGTGTTTCCCAGTGCTCATCGGTTGGGCGGCAGTGACTGGCTCGCTCGACTGGCCCGCATGGATTTTCTTCCTCATCATCTTCCTCTGGACCCCGCCGCACTACTGGCCGCTCTCGATGAAGTACCGCGACGACTACGCAAACGCTGGCGTGCCGATGCTCGGCGTGGTGCGCGGTCGCGCGACGGTCGGCCTGCAGATCATCTTGTACGCGTGGGCGACCTTTGCCTCGAGCCTGCTGCTGATCCCCGTCGCTCAGATGGGAATCGTCTACACGGTCGTCGCTCTCGTGACAGGCGGCTGGTTCGTGTTCGAGTCGCACCGTCTCTACGGCAGCGCGATTCGCGGCCAAGAGGGCAAGCCGATGAAGGTATTCCACGGCTCGATCGCCTACCTCTCGCTGCTGTCGCTTGCGATTGCGGTGGATCCGCTGCTGCCGTTCTAGCATCGGGTCATCACGCGGCTGAAGTAATACTCCGAAACCCGAAATGAGTCCGAAGCACCAGCGGGTTTAGGCTGACAGCATGACCGAGCATGCCGCAAACACTCGCCCCGCCACATCTGTAGTCTCCCTCGGCAGGCCGGAGCGGAGCACCGGCAGCTCGCTGAACCCTGCAATTTCGCTGACCTCTACCTACGTGGGATCAGCCGTGCCGCAGTCGGGCGATCGCGTCTACGCGCGCTTCTCGAACGAGAGCTGGGAGCCGCTGGAAGAGGCCGTTGCGCGGCTCGAGGGATCGCTCGTGCCCGCACTTTCGTACGCCTCGGGCATGGCCGCGGTCGCGGCGGCGTTTTCGCTCGTGCCGATCGGGGGAGTAGCGGTTGTGCCCGGCACCTCGTACAACGGCACGATTGGGCTTGCAAGGCAGCTACACGCAGAGGGTGCGTTGGTGTTGCGCGAGGTTGATCCCACGCACATCGACGAGACTATTGCCGCGTTTGAGGGTGCCGATCTGGTCTGGCTCGAGTCGCCGACGAACCCACTACTCGACGTGCTCGACTTGCCGACGCTCATCGCTGCCGCGAAGCAGCGCGGCGCGACCGTTGTGGTCGACAACACGTTCTCAACTCCGCTGCGACAAAACCCGCTCGTGCTCGGCGCAGATGTGGTCGTGCACTCGGCGACAAAATTCATCGCGGGGCACTCCGATGTGCTGCTCGGCATTGTGGTGGTGACCGATGCCGAGCTTCGTGAGCGGCTGCTCGGCAAGCGTACTCTGCACGGTGCGATCCCTGGCCCGTTTGAGGCGTGGCTGGCGCTTCGCGGCCTGCGGACGCTCGCGGTGCGTCTGGATCGCGCGGAGCAAACGGCGGCAGACCTCGCGGTGAGGCTCTCAAAGCGAACCGAGCTTTCGCGGGTACGCTACCCGGGGCTTGCGACCGACCCCGGCCATGCGCTCGCTGGGGAGCAGATGAGCGGCTTCGGTGCCATGATCTCGATCGAGTTTGCCGGGGGAGAGGCCGCTGCCGAGCGCTTTGTCGAATCGCTCGCGCTCATCACGCCGGCAACGAGCCTCGGCGGCGTTGAGACCCTCGCCGAGCGTCGTCGCCGTCAGCCCTCTGAGCCTGTCGAGGTACCCGAGTCGCTCGTGCGTCTGAGCATCGGCATCGAACACGTTGAAGATCTCTGGGCAGACATCGAGCAGGCGCTCGCCCGATAGGCTACGGGCATGGCTGATGCATATGCCCACGGGCACCACGAGAGTGTACTCAAATCGCACACCTGGCGCACGGTAGAGAATTCTGCTGCGTATCTCTTGCCACACTTGCGGGCGGGGGCAACGCTACTCGACATTGGCTCTGGGCCTGGCACCATCACCATGGATTTTGCCGAGCGGCTCGCGCCCGGCAGCGTGATTGGGGTCGATGCCGCGGCAGATGTGGTCGCAAAAGCGAGCGCCGACGCTGAACCGCTCGGGCTTTCAAATCTCAGCTTCGAAGCAGGCGATGCCTACGCGCTGCGCTTCGAAGATTCGAGTTTTGACGTGACGCACGCACACCAGGTGCTGCAGCACGTCACTGATCCCGTGACGATGCTGCGCGAGATGCGCCGGGTCACGAAAGCGGGCGGCGTGGTCGCCGCACGCGACGTCGACTACGAGGGCGTGATCATTTCGCCAGAGACGCCAGAGCTCGCCGAGTGGCTGCCGCTCTACCTGCAGGTGCACCGCGGTGTCAGCGGGGAGCCCGCGGCAGGCCGTCACCTCAAGAAGTGGGCGCGCGACGCCGGTTTCGTTTCGGTGGCCTGCACCGCGTCACTGTGGCTCTTCGAGAACGACGAGGATCGCGCCTGGTGGGGTGGCATGTGGGCCGAACGCGCGGTTGCATCGGCGTTCGCCGACAACGCGATTCGCCTGGGCCTCGCCGATCGCGAAAAGCTCGAGCGCATCTCACAAGCATGGCAGCGCTGGGCGGCAGACCCTGACGGCTGGATGCTTATGCCCCACGCCGAGATCGTCGCGACGGTCTAGCTACGTCCTCTTGAAGCGCGGGGGCTCGGCAAGACGTGCATGAGGCCGAGCGCCGTGAGCAGGGTCGAGCCGTAGAACAGGGCGGGTTGGGGGTCACGCGCAAGGCCGCCCGGAGCACCGGGACCGCCGCTCGGCACGAGCACATCTGAGCCGAACACCAACGAGAGCACCAGACCGCATAGTCCTACGATCGCAAAGATAATCGCCACAAGCCAGCCACGACGCTGCCACCAATTGCGTAACGGGCGAGCAACGCGCAGCGGCAAGCCGAGAATCGTCGCGATCAACATTCCAAGTGCCGCGAGTGCAGCGCCTGAAAATGCCGCGCTAATCATTGTGATGAGACCGTCGTAGGTATCGCCCGAGCTGAAAAGCAGCAGAAAAGTGAGAATCGAGCCGAGAGCAGCCCCACCGCCAAAGAACTGTATCGGCAGGGAGAGCCACGGTCCCGATAGCCGTCGTGAGGACCGCGGGGACTCAGATTCTTGACGCAAGGGGGTAGGCGGGTAGGGCGCGGCCATGGCTAATGTTCGGTGACTGCCGGCTTCTTGAGGCACAGCACTGCAACTGTCATGGTTGCAGCGGTGAGTGAGGCAAGCACCATGTGCACGCCTACGGCGAGGGGCGGCAGCCCGTTGCGTGCCTGGTAGATGCCGACAGCAACCTGCACTGCCTGAATCGCGAGTAGCCCGGTGAGCCAGGCCGCGGGGCGCAGCTTGTCGCGGCGTGCCCACACCAGCAGCACAATGGTCAGCAGCATGAGCAAGTAGCCGGGCCAAGCGTGTACGTGGCTCAAAAGCGTTGCGTCGAAGCCATTGCGCACCACGTCAGCGTCGCCCGAGTGCGGGCCAGAACCAGTAGTCAGCACACCGATGAAGATCACCACCGCCATAACGAGGGTGGTCACATGCGTCAGTATTGCGAAACTGCGGGGCACTGCACGTTCACGGTCTCCACCGGGCTCATACATGCGAACGACGTACGCGGCCGTCACGCAGACGATGATGAGCGACACGGTGTAGTGGAAGCCGACAAGCACCGCCTTCAGTTCCTCCCACACAATCACGCCCCCGACGAAGGCCTGCAGCAACACGAGGCCGAGCACCACCCACGAGATCACGAAGAGATCTTTACGCTGCCTGCGAATGCGCCAGCCGAGCACCACCACGAGAATGGCGGCGAGCAGCAGCGGGCCAGAGATGGTGCGGTTGCCAAACTCGATCATGCCGTGAATGCCAAGCTCGGCCGTCGGCACGAGCGAGCCGGGGGTGCACAGCGGCCACTCGGAGCAGCCGAGGCCAGAGCCGGTCAGGCGCACCGCGCCGCCGGTACCGATGATCAGCACGTTCAACACAAACGATGCCCACGCAAAGATGCGCAGCCAGCGTGAGGGTTGACCATCGAAACTGCCCGAATCTGCGGGTGCGGTGGCGGTGCCTGGCTTCGCGGCTGACAAAACGACTCCTCTCGGCAGCTCTCAACACCGATCGCGCGTCGCGACAGGCGCCCCAGCCTATTCCCGTTTTCAGGCGGAATCTGTAGAATGAGAAGCTGTGGTTGCGTAACACGGAGCGATCATCGGTGGCGAGCGCTACCGTGTGCCTGCTCCGCTAACGCCCAGAATACTGCACCGCTGCAGGGAACCAGTTGTGTACCCGAGATCTCGTGTGCGCGCCGGTTACCGATGTAGCGCTACGAAGAATGAGGGAAGACACGATGCCAGAAGTGCTGATTGACCGCCCAGAGCTTGAGAGTCTGGGGGTGTACGAGTTCGGCTGGCACGACGCCGATGCCGCAGGTGAAACCGCGAAGCGTGGTCTCAGCGAAGATGTTGTGCGCAACATCTCGGCGCTCAAGAACGAGCCCGAGTGGATGCTGCAGCGACGTCTCAAGGCTCTGCAGATCTTCGATCGCAAGCCGATGCCGACGTTCGGCGCCGACCTCAGCGAGATCGACTTCGACAACATCAAGTACTTCGTGCGGTCGACCGAGAAGCAGGCGACGAGCTGGGAAGAGCTGCCCGAAGAGATCAAGAACACCTACGAGCGCCTCGGCATTCCCGAGGCCGAGCGTCAGCGCCTCGTTGCGGGCGTTGCGGCTCAGTACGAGTCTGAGGTCGTCTACCACCAGATTCGCGAGGACCTCGAAGAGCAGGGCGTGCTGTTTCTTGACACCGACACGGCGCTCAAGGAGCACCCCGAGATCTTCGAGCAGTACTTCGGCACCGTGATTCCATCGGGCGACAACAAGTTCGCCGCGCTGAACACGGCAGTCTGGTCTGGTGGCTCGTTCGTGTACGTGCCGAAGGGTGTGCACGTTGAGATTCCGCTGCAGGCCTACTTCCGCATCAACACCGAGAACATGGGCCAGTTCGAGCGCACGCTCATCATCGCTGACGAAGACAGCTACGTGCACTACATCGAGGGCTGCACCGCGCCGATCTACAAGAGCGATTCGCTGCACTCGGCCGTCGTTGAGATCATCGTGAAGAAGGGCGCTCGCGTTCGCTACACGACGATTCAGAACTGGTCGAACAACGTGTACAACCTGGTCACCAAGCGCGCCGTCGCTGAGGCAGGCGCGACCATGGAGTGGGTCGATGGCAACATCGGCTCAAAGGTCACCATGAAGTACCCCTCGATCTACCTCACCGGTGAGCACGCGAAGGGCGAGACCCTTTCGGTTGCGTTCGCGGGCCCGGGCCAGCACCAGGATGCCGGCGCGAAGATGATTCACCTCGCACCGCACACCAAGTCTTCGATTCTCTCGAAGTCGATCGCCCGTGGCGGCGGCCGCACCGGCTACCGCGGCGAGGTGAGGGTCGATGCGAACGCACACCACTCGGCAAACTCGGTGGTGTGTGACGCGCTGCTCGTCGACACGATTTCGCGCAGCGACACCTACCCGGCGATCGACATTCGCACCGATGACGCAGAGCTGGGCCACGAGGCCACCGTTTCGCGCGTCAGCGAAGAGCAGCTGTTCTACCTCATGAGCCGTGGGCTTGCCGAGGAAGAGGCAATGGCGATGATCGTACGCGGCTTCATCGAGCCGATCGCTCGCGAGCTGCCCATGGAGTACGCACTTGAACTGAACAAGCTCATCGAGATGGGCATGGAAGGATCTGTCGGATAATGGCACTGGCTTCTGCAGAAGAGACCGAGACCGCACAGCACGGATTCAAAGCACACTCAGACGGCGGCTGGGATGCCGAGGGCGCGGCGAAAGACGTGCCCGTGCAGACCCGCAGCGCGCGCTTCACCTCGACTGAGGTCAGCGATTTTGGGGCTGTCACCGGCCGCGAGGTGAACTGGAAGTTCACGCCGATCGCAAAGGTCGACCAGATGCTGAACGGTGAGCTCGACGGCTCGCGCACGCCGCTCTCGGTCACCGAGGTCGATGGCGTCTCGAGCGAGTGGATCGCACGCGACGACGCACGCATTGGCCGTGCGGGTGCTCCCGAGGAGCGTGGCGCAGCCGCTGCCTGGTCGGCGTTCGGCGAGGCGCACCTCGTCACCGTGACCGCAGAAGAGAGCGTGACCGCGATCGTGTCGCGCGACTCGCTCGGCAGCTCGGCTCGCGCAGCGCACACCGTCATCGAGGCAAAGCCGCACTCGCGCGGCCTCGTGATTCTCGAGAACACCGGTGAGGCTCACCTCAGCGAGAACGTCGAGATTGTCGTCGGTGATGGCGCAGAGCTGACCGTCGTGAGCGTGCAACAGTGGGCAGACAATGCACTGCACCTTGCCTCGCACTACGCAACGGTTGGACGCGACGCGACGCTCAAGCACATCGTCGTCTCGCTCGGCGGTGAGTTGGTTCGCCTAAACCCGTCGATTCACCTCGATCACGAGGGCGCAAACGGTGAGGCACTCGGTGCGTACTTCGCCGATGCCGGCCAGCACCTTGAGCACCAGGTCTACATGGACCACGATGCACCCCACACCCGCAGCCGCGTCAACTACAAGGGCGCACTGCAGGGCGAGGGCGCACACACCGTGTGGATCGGCGATGTGCTCATTCGCAACAGCGCAACCGGCACCGATAGCTACGAGCAGAACCGTAACCTCGTACTCAGCGAGGGCACTCGTGCCGACTCGATCCCGAACCTCGAGATCGAAACTGGCGATATCGCGGGTGCGGGCCACGCTTCGGCGACCGGCCGCTTCGATGACGAGCACATCTTCTACCTGCGCAGCCGCGGCATCTCTGAAGAAGAGGCCCGCAAACTCGTGGTGCACGGCTTCCTGCTCGAAGTGATTCAGCAGATCGGTGATGCAGAGACCGAAGAGCGCCTGCGCTCGGCAGTTGAGGCTGAACTCGCAGAAGCGGTGCGTGCGTGACCCGTCAGCGGGCGCTCTCGGTATCTGAGCTCTTCCAAGATCAGGCGGTGCGCGTCGAGCTTGATGGCGTGCCCATCGCGATCGTGCTCGACGGCGAGGGCCACGTGCACGCCATCGGTGACACGTGCAGCCACAGCCAGATCAGCCTCTCTGAGGGCTTTGTAGAGAACGGCGAGCTCGAGTGCTGGGCGCACGGATCGGCGTTCTCGCTCACCACAGGCAAACCAGCTAACCTTCCGGCGTTTGAGCCGGTACCCGTTTACGTCGTCGAAATCGAGGGTGACGACGTGTATATCGACCCCACAGTTACGAAAGAGATTTCAGCATGAGTTCTGTTCTTGAGATCAAGGATCTGCACGTCAGCGTCGAGACCGAGCAGGGTGCAAAGGCCATCCTCAAGGGTGTCAACCTCACCATTCGCCAGGGCGAAACCCACGCGATCATGGGCCCCAACGGCTCGGGCAAGTCGACGCTCGCATACGCGATTGCAGGCCACCCCCGCTACGAGATCACCAGCGGCTCGATTCTGCTTGACGGCGAAGAGGTCACCGAGATGGAGGTCGACGAGCGCGCAAAGGCAGGCCTGTTCCTGGCAATGCAGTACCCCGTCGAGATTCCCGGCGTCACCAACGCCAACTTCCTGCGCACCGCAAAGACCGCAATCGACGGCGAAGCACCCGCAATCCGTAACTGGATGAAGGATGTTCGCGGCGCGATGGAGAACCTGCGCATGGACTCGTCGTTCGCTGAGCGCAACGTCAACGAGGGCTTCTCGGGTGGCGAGAAGAAGCGCAACGAGATTCTGCAGCTCGAACTGCTGAAGCCTCGCTTCGCTGTGCTCGACGAGACCGACTCGGGTCTTGACGTTGACGCGCTCAAGATCGTGTCTGAGGGTGTGAACCGTGCCAAGGAGAACACCGGCCTTGGCGTCATGCTGATCACCCACTACACCCGCATTCTGCGCTACATCAAGCCCGACTTCGTGCACGTCTTCGTGAACGGTCGCGTTGCTGAAGAGGGCGGCCCCGAGCTCGCAGACCGTCTTGAGGCAGAGGGCTACGATCGCTTTCTGACCGCTGACGCAACGGCGTAAGCTAGCCTCATGACTGAGACAGCAGGCGTCGCCTCGATCGACCCCGAGTTCAAAGAGCAATCGCTCGAGGCGCTCAAGAATGTGAGCGACCCCGAGCTCGGCGTGAACATTGTCGATCTCGGCCTGATCTACGATCTGGCCTTCGACGAAGAGCACGACGCGCTCGTCATCTCGATGACGCTCACGAGCGCGGGTTGCCCGCTGACTGACGTGATCGAGAACGACATCGCCGAGGCACTCGACGGGCTCGTGCGTGCGTTCCGCATCAACTGGGTGTGGATGCCGCCGTGGACGCCAGAGCGGATCACCGATGACGGTCGCGACATGATGCGCGCGTTGGGCTTTGCGATTTAGCCGCAGTGGGGCTAAATGCCCAACGCGCTGCCGAAAGGCAGTGGGCTTCGCGATTTAGCTAACGCAACGAAACGCGGGTTTCCCGCGGCTTGCTATCCGGCGCGCTCCGCACGCTGCCAGACACGACCACGCAAGCCGCGGGAAACCCGCGTTTCGTCGCTTGCTCGGCGCATCCCGCGCTCCACCACGCGAGAGCTCAAAACGCCGCTACCGGCTCCTTTCGTTTGTCTGCCTGGCAAACCAACCTCTCTGCACGTAACTAAGGAACATACGCACTGTGATTACCGTCGAGAACCTCGCGATTGACGTGGGCGCGCGCCGCCTCATGAGCGAGGTCAGCTTTCGGGTGAACCCGGGCGACAAGATCGGTCTCGTCGGCCGCAACGGTGCCGGCAAGACCACGCTGACGCGCACGCTCTCTGGCGAGCTGCAGCCCGCCGAGGGCAAGATCACGGTGAGCGGTGAGCTTGGGTTCTTGCCGCAGGATCCGCGTACCGGTGACCCCGAGCAGCTCGCGCGGCACCGCATTCTGGATGCGCGCGGCCTCGGCACGCTCACCATGCAGCTGACCAAGGCGTCGGTTGATATGGCGAGCGACGACCCGGCTGTTGCCGAGAAGGCGATGAAGCGCTTCGGCAATCTCACCGACCGTTTTCAGGCGCTCGGCGGCTACGCCGCTGAGGCTGAGGCAGCATCGATCTCGCACAACCTCGGCCTGCCCGACCGTGTGCTCGACCAGCCGCTCGGCACGCTGTCGGGCGGTCAGCGTCGACGTATCGAGCTCGCGCGCATTCTGTTCAGCGACGCCGACACGATGATCCTCGACGAGCCGACCAACCACCTCGACGCCGACAGCGTCGTGTGGCTGCGCGAGTTCTTGAAGAGCTACCGCGGTGGCGTGATCATCATCAGCCACGACGTCGAGCTCGTGGGCGAAACGGTGAACCGGGTGTTCTACCTCGATGCAAACCGTCAGCTCATCGACGTCTACAACATGAGCTGGAAACTGTACCTGCGCCAACGCGCCGCCGACGAGGAGCGTCGCCGCAAAGAACGCCAGAACGTCGAGAAGAAGGCGTCTGCGCTCAAGGATCAGGCGGCGAAGTTCGGGGCGAAAGCGTCAAAGGCCGCCGCAGCGCACCAGATGGTGGCGCGCGCCGAAAAGATGCTGTCGAGCCTCGACGAGGTGCGTCAGGTCGACCGCGTCGCAAAGCTACGGTTTCCAGAGCCGTCGCCCTGTGGCAAGACTCCGCTCATGGCATCAGGTCTGTCGAAGTCATACGGATCCCTTGAAATCTTTGCCGGTGTCGACCTCGCAATCGACCGCGGCTCAAAGGTCGTCATTCTGGGGCTCAACGGTGCGGGCAAGACGACGCTGCTGCGTATTCTTGCTGGTGTTGATGAGGCAGATGCGGGCCAGCTCGAGCCGGGCCACGGCCTGAAGGTCGGTTACTACGCGCAAGAGCACGAGACGCTCGACGTGAAGGCGAGCGTGCTGCAAAACATGATCTCGGTGTCGCAGCACCTCACTGAAACCGAGGCGCGTAAGGTGCTTGGCTCGTTCCTCTTCAGTGGCGACGACGTGCACAAGCCTGCCGGCGTGCTCTCGGGCGGTGAGAAGACTCGTCTCGCGCTCGCAATGCTCGTGGTGTCGAGCGCGAACGTGCTGCTGCTTGATGAGCCCACAAACAACCTCGACCCCGCAAGCCGCGCCGAAATTCTTGACGCGCTCGCGAACTTCTCTGGCGCTGTGGTGCTCGTGTCGCACGACCCAGGTGCGGTCGAATCGCTCAACCCCGAGCGCGTACTCATCATGCCAGACGGCACCGAAGATCACTGGTCGAAGGAATACCTCGACCTGATCGAACTCGCGTAGCGTTACTGCTCTTCGTCTGCTGGCACGGGTGTCTCCCCGGCATCTTCGCCAGCATCGACGGGTGCGCTTGTGGCCTGACGGATGAGCTCGAGGGCAAACTCCGCCCCGTCTTGTTGCATGCCGTTCTTGAAGTAGGCGACGTGCCCCTTCTCATCGAGATCGAGGCTCGACTGGCAGATGAAGTCCTTGGCTACGCAGAAATCGCGAATGCGATCTGCGAATGGAGCAAGGCTTCCCGGGGTTCTCGGCAGAATGCCACCGACGTTGGCATTGAAACTGCCGTAGTCGTAGCTTTCGCCACCCGAAAACCTTGGGTTGCCGTAGACCACGACCGCAACGATTCGTGAGGCCGCCTCGTCGCTCAGCTCGCCAACGGTAGCGCCAACCAGGCGCCCATCGGGCTGAGAGAGCGCGTCGCCGATAATGAGAGCGCCCTGCGAGTATCCGAGCAGCACGAAGCGCTGATCTGGGCACTCTTCGGCCTGCACATTGAGCGTATCGAGCAGCAGGCGAGCGCCGTAGGTGCCGCCCTCGTTGACGTCGGTGCTCGCCGGGTACTTGAGGTTCAGGGTCTTGACCTGGTCGGGTAGGGCATCGCGAATAGCCCGGGCGACCGGTGAGAGCAGTTGCCCCTTGTTCGGCTCGCCAGTGCCGCGCGCGGTGATGACCAGGTAGGGCGTGCACTCGAAAGGCTCGACGATCGGCTCGGGGTGCAGCTCAATATCGTATTCCTCGGCCGCAGCCGGGGGAGCGGGCGCCTCTTTGACCGCGGTGAGAGACTCGATGTTCTCCTCAGGCTCGGGCACCTGTGAGCAGGCGGCAAGCGAAAGGCCGAGCGTGACCGCGAGCACCCCTGAAGCCGCAAGGGTGCCGATTCGCCTGATCCCAGTTCGCTGTGCCCGCATTTGTAGCAGTTTAGTGCCTTCAGCACAGTGTCACGCGCGTCGCGCGATTCGCACGCGTCAGCCGAGCAGTGCGTCTTCTTCTTCGGCGTCACTCGGGCCGCGGCGCAGCTTTCGTTCGGCGCGTCGCGCGTCTTCACGCTTCACCGATTCGCCCCCGGCGTTCAGGCCACGGTACTCCTGTCGTGCTGCGTATGCCACGCCGATGCCCGCGATGAGAATAAACACGTACCACTGCAGCGCGTATGAGAGGTGCGGCCCCTCGTCGCGCTCTGGGCGAGCCGCGAGCACCCCGGTTTCGGTCGCGGGTGTCTCAGTAACGAGTTGGCCGTATGCGCCCGTGACCGCGACATCGGCGGTGCCGCTCAGACGCGCAAGTTCGGGCAGATCAATGCTCGCCACCGAGTTGCCGACCGAGCTTCTGCCCTGAATGGTCGGCTCGCTTGCACGCATGCGCACTGTCACGGTGACGTCACCCTTAGGTGGGTTAGGCAGGTCCGCGGGCACCTCGTCGGCACCGGCAACAGCTACCCAGCCGCGATCGACAAAGAACGTTGCACCCTCGCTGGTCTCAAACGCATTGATGAGGTTTGATCCCACGCCCTGGGGCCCGGGCCTGTTACGTGCGAGGTATGTCTCGCCAATGTATTTGCCCTGCAGCTCAACAGGCTGCCACTTGTGTGCGTCTTCATCGAAGGCCTGTGGCGCACTGATGACGTCGCTCAGCGGCAGGGGAGCGGCGTCGTAATTCGCATCGATTCTCGCGATCTCTGCTCTTGCCTCGGCCCGACGCTCGAACTGCCAGTTGCCGAGCCACACACACACGATCGAAAACACGAGAAACAGTGCGAAGTAGCCGAGCCACCGGCGGCTGCGCAGAAAGCTCCAGCCTTGCTGCTGGTCGGTGCTCATTCGGGCCTCCGGCTTTTCTCTATGGGCTGCGATTCTTGCGGTGTGCGCTTGAGTAGTTCTTCGAGAGAAAGCACCTCGAGCGGAAACGATCGCGCCTCAAGAAATTCTTGCAGATACGCGCGATGCTCTTCGCAGGCGAGCCAGGTTTTGCGGCGATCAGTGGCGTGAATTTTTGGGTTTCGCCAGAGGATCGCCCAGCCCGCCTCGTGCTGGCAGTTTGCGCGCGAACACTCGTGTGGTGTGGTCGGGCCATCACCAAACAGACCGATCATTCGGGGTCACCTGCGTCTGTTGCGGCTGTTTCGCCCGTACTCCCGCCCGCGCTACTCGCGCGCCGTTCAGCCGGTGCGTCAACGACAATGATGGTGGGTGAACTAGCGGGTTCTTCTGCTGCGGCGGCCGCCGAAGAGTCACCGGAGGTGAGTTCGAGGGGGGCAGGTGCCTCGTGAGCCTCGCCGCCCTCGTGCGACACGGCGTTGGCGATCAGAACCGCCACATAGGGCAGCACGATGGCGCCAATCGCGACCAAAATGATCCATGGCCCGCGCACCCAGAGGAGCGAGATGATGCACAGCACGCGCAGCGTCATCGTGCCGAAGTACACACGCATGCGGTAGCTGCGATCTTTCGCCGGGTTCACCCCAACTGAAGTCAGCTTGTACTCTTGCGCCACGTCGATCAAGCCTACTCCGCTCAGCTACTACTAGGCTGGGCGTCATCGAATGCAATCGCTAGGCTGCCTGCCAGCCTGGTGCCACCCGATGAGAGGATCCTCATGAGCACCGCCCGCACCGTACTCGTCACCGGAGGCAACCGTGGCATTGGCTACGCGATCGCCCAGCGCATGATCGCCGAGGGGCATCGCGTCGCGGTGACCGCTCGCTCGGGCGAGGGACCCGAGGGCTCGCTCACGGTGCGAGCAGAGATGAACGACTCGGCCTCGATCGACGCGGCGTTCACTGAGGTTGAGGCGCAGCTCGGCCCGGTAGAGGTGGTCGTTGCCAACGCGGGCATCACTCGCGACACTCTGTTGCTGCGCATGAGCGAAGAAGATTTCACCGAGGTCATCGACACGAACCTCACCGGCACCTTCCGTGTTGTGAAGCGCGCGGCAAAGGGCCTGCTGAAGGGGCGATTCGGGCGCGTCATTCTGATCTCAAGCGTGGTTGGCCTGTACGGCTCACCCGGGCAGATCAACTACTCGTCATCGAAGGCCGCGCTCGTCGGCTTTGCTCGCTCGCTCACTCGCGAGCTCGGTAGCCGCGGCATTACCGCCAACGTGATCGCACCGGGTTTCATCGAAACTGACATGACCGCCGCGCTGCCCGAGGCGCAGCAGAAGCAGTACCTCGATTCGATTCCTGCCGGCCGCTTCGGCCAGGTCGACGAGATCGCGAACGCGGCGGTGTGGCTCGCGAGCGACAACGCCGCCTACATTTCGGGCGCCGTGATTCCGGTTGACGGCGGCCTCGGCATGGGGCACTAGGGAGTTCACTATGAGCAGCTCACAGCCCTCGCGCTCGCACGATCGCGTCGCAGAAGACGCCCGCACGCTCGCGTCACTCTACGATGCCCATAAGATTCTGCGCGTCGTGAATGTGTGGGACGCGGTGAGTGCCCGAGTGGTCTCAGATCTTCCTGAGACCCGAGCGATCGCCACAGCGGGCCACGGCATCGCCGCGAGCTTCGGCTATGCAGACGGTGAGCAGATTCCGCTCGAGCTCATGCTGACCTCGCTTGAGCGCATCGTCTCGGCGACAGAACTGCCGGTAACTGCTGATCTTGACGGCGGTTACGGCAATGCCGGCGAGACGGTTCGTCGCGCGATCGAGGTGGGCATTT
Source organism: Actinomycetota bacterium (assembly GCA_020161315.1). GTDB lineage: Bacteria > Actinomycetota > Actinomycetes > Actinomycetales > Microbacteriaceae > Leucobacter. Next base: position 41,164 of record JAIUOH010000009.1, read on the forward strand.
CTGGGGCCAATATCGAGGATCAGATGCGCCCCCTGCGCGAATCGGTCGAGGTGATGCAGGCTGCGGTGCAGGCTGGCCAGGCAGAGGGCGTGCCCTTCGCGCTGAACGCTCGCACCGATGCACTGCTCAAAGCGGGCGATCGCCCGCGATCCGAAGCTCTCGCCGAGGCGATCACTCGCGGGCGCGCGTACATTGGAGCGGGCGCGCAGTGCGTGTTCGTGCCGGGCATCGTGACGGCCGAAGAGGCGAAAGCTCTTGTGGGTGGCATCGGGCTGCGTAAGGTCAGCGTTATCGGGCTTCCAGGCGCTCTAAGCGCGTCCGAGTATGAGGCGCTTGGAGTCGCCCGCATCTCGTACGGTCCGATGCCGCAGAACGTCGCGCTGACGGCGCTGAAACACCTCGGTGAGTCGCTGCTCGCAGACGGGGTGATCCCGGCCTCAACCGAACGGCTCAATAACTTCTAGCGCCGGTTTTTCTCGCTAGAGGCGATCGAGCAGCGGGATCACCTGGGCGAGATCGTCTTCGATTGAGACGTCGGCGTACTCGCGCACGATCGGCTTCGCGTTGTAGGCGATCGAGAGCGCCGCAATCTCCATCATCTTGAGATCGTTTGCCCCGTCGCCGATCGCGACAGTGTGTTCGTGAGGTGTGTCCGTCTGCTCGGCCCAGGCTCGCAGCGTCTCGGCTTTTGCCTCAGCATCAATCACTGCGCCGAGTGTGCGACCGGTGAGCCTGCCGTTCTCGACCTCAAGGCGGTTGGCGAGCCAGAAGTCGAGTCCGAGATCTTCGGCGAGCAGATCGACAACCTCGAGGAAGCCGCCCGACACCACGCCAACCTTGCCCCCACGCTCGTGCACCGCAGCAATGAGCTCGCGAATGCCGGGGGAGAGGCGCACCTTGCCATACGCCTCAGCAAACACCGACTCCGGGGTGCCTGCAAGCGTCGCGACGCGCTCGGCGAGGCTCGCAGAGAAATCGAGTTCGCCCCGCATCGCACGCTCGGTGATTTCGGCAACCAGCTCACGGGTGCCCGCTGACTCAGCGAGCAACTCGATCACCTCGTCTTGAATCGTGGTGGAGTCGCAATCGAGCACGACGAGAGGGCGTGTGGCACCGGAAGAAGTCATGATGTCAAGGATAGGCTTACTCGCATGACGAATGTGTTGCGGTTCAGTGATGTCAGCTACGTACGTAACGGCCGCCCGATTCTCGACAGCGTCACCTGGGAGGTCGACGAGTCTGAGCGTTGGGTGATCCTCGGGCCAAACGGTGCGGGCAAAACCACCATGATGCGACTCGCAACGGCGAACGACTACCCAACCACTGGCACAGTTGACGTGCTTGGGCAGCGGCTCGGCACTTTTGATATCTGGGAGTTTCGTAACCGACTTGGTTTTGCCTCAACCGCTACGGCGCGTCGTATTCCCGCGAACGAGACGGTGCGTAACCTCGTGCTCACCGCCGCGTACGGCATCGAGGGCCGATGGAATGAGGCCTACGACGACATGGACGTGCGCCAGGCCAACCGCATTCTCGCAGAGTGGCAGCTCACCGATCTTGCCGACCACCCCTTTGGCACGCTCAGTGACGGTGAGCGCAAGCGCGCCATGATCGCGCGCGCAGTGATGGCAGACCCTGAGATGCTGCTGCTCGATGAGCCGAGCGCAAGCCTCGATCTGGGCGCTCGCGAGCGCCTGCTGCAGATGCTCTCGGGCTTCGCGCAGTCACCGAGTTCGCCGGCGATGATCATGGTGACGCACCACGTTGAAGAGATTCCGCCCGGGTTCACGCACGTGCTGCTGCTCGGCGACGGCAAGGTGCAAGCGGCGGGCCCGATTGCCGAGACCCTCACTGAAGCGAACCTCGAGTCCGCCTTTGGCCTCTCGTTCGAGCTCAGCCAGTCAGGCGGTCGCTATGCGGCCGTGGCGCGCGCATAGACAGGTTCACGGGCGCACGCCTGTGTTTCTGCTAAACTAGATCGTTGGTGCGGGCAGGCCTGCGCCGATTCCCAAGACCTCGGGTCGTGCTGTTACACGCCCCACACAAGGCAACACTTAAAAGGACACCCTATGAAGAGCGATATTCATCCCGAGTACAACGCCATCGTTTTCCGCGATCTGGCATCGGGCGAGACCTTCCTCACCCGCAGCACCATGACCAGTGCAAAGACCATCGAGCTCGACGGCGTTACCTACCCGGTAATCGACGTTGAAATCTCGAGCGCCTCGCACCCGTTCTACACGGGCAAGCAGCGCATCCTCGACTCGGCTGGTCGTATCGACAAGTTCAACCAGCGCTTCAAGGGCTTCGGCGCCTAAAGACTTACACAAAAAGCGGCGGGGGAGACCCCGCCGCTTTTTGTGTACCCTGATGCTGTCTGCCATCTGCAGGGCGGCACCTTGCAGGCTACTTTTGTGGCCAGTCGCCGTTCGCGACGAAGCCGGGGTCTTTGACCCGACGCATGTACTCCTGAAAGCTCGCCGCCTGCGCCGCAGCCCAGCCGATCTGCTGCTGGTGCAGATCGATCAGTTCACCGGGCAGCGACTGCGAGTACTTCAGCGCAATCGCCTGGGCGACCCTGCCCGCGGCTATCGCGTCTTCACCCGCATCGTGCGCAAGCCCGAGCGGCACTCTGTAGTGCTCAGCGACCGCTTCGAGTGTGCGCTTGCCCTTGCGATAGCGATCGAGTTGCTTATCGAGAATCAGGGGGTCGACAACGGGTGCGATCTCTGCTGGCCACGCAACCCCATAACGGGCTGCCTCTGCGCGCAGCAGGCTGAGATCGAAGGGAGCGTTGTAGGCAACAACCGGAAACCCGCGATCGAGCATCTGCAGAAGCTGCGCCACGAGTTGCGAGATGCCAACAGCCGCGTCGACCCCGCTGGCGCGCGCCACCTCGGTGGTGATGCCGTGAATGTTCGAAGCGGCCTGGGGAATCTCGACACCCGGGTCGATCAGCCAGTCGTAACGCTCGAGCACCTCGCCGCCGGCACCGAGCAGCGCAATCGTGCTGCTGACAATTCTGGCCTGCGAGGTGTCGACACCGGTGGTTTCGGTATCGAACACTGCCAGTTTCTCGGCCCAGAGGGGGAGTGTGTTCGTCACGATGATCCTTTCGTACGTGCACAACCCTATCCGTAGCGGCCGATACCGGGGTTTCACGACAGCAAGGCAATAGACTCTTGTGGTGCATGCTGAACGTTTTGAAGTACCGACCCTCGGCATGCGAACACGCGCGTGGCGCTACGGGGCTGCCGATGGCGAACTGCTGATTTTGGTGCACGGCTATCGCGGCGATCACCACGGCCTCGAAGGCCTAGCTCTCGCCGCAAGCCGGCTCGCTCCCGAACTCAGCATCGTGGTGCCCGACCTTCCAGGGTTTGGTGAAACCCCCGCCGTTCCTAGTCGAACGCACGATCTCGAGATGTTTGGCGAATGGCTGTGCGAGTTCGCCGCACAGCTCAGCGGGGGAGCGGCATTTGCTATCCTCGGTCACTCTTTCGGGTCTCTGGTGGTCGCAAACGCACGTGCCCAGGGGCTCGCTCCCAGCTGCACGACGCTCATCAACCCGATCTCGGCGCCAGCGCTCGAGGGTCCGCAGGCGATCATGACGCAGCTTGCCATTGGCTACTACAAGGCCGCCTCGTTGCTTCCAGAGGCTCCCTCGCGAGCGCTGCTCGGTCACCCGCTCATCGTACGGGTCATGAGCGAGGTCATGGCTAAGACCCGCGACCCCGAGCTGCGCGCCTGGATTCATGACCAGCACGACCGCTACTTCAGCCGTTTTGCCGACAGCCGAACGCTGCTCGATTCGTTTCGCGCCTCGGTCTCTCACACCGTCACCGAGTACGTCGAAGCATTTACCGGCCCAACGTTGCTCATTGCGGGGGATCGCGATGACATCACGCCGCTCAGCGAACAGCTGGCACTCGCGCACCGGCTCGAGAGCGCCTCGCTGCGCGTGGTGCCGGGAGTTGGGCACCTGGTGCACTACGAGGCAGTCGACTATGCGGCGGAAGAACTCATCACATTCTTGCGGGCGCACAGCCCCATCAACACGGGGGAGAGCGCGGAGTGAGAGTGCAACGTATCGAGAATCTCGACATGTCGGGGCTCGAAGATTTTACGAGCCTCACGGATGTTGCACTGCGCCGCAAACTTGAGCCCGAGGGCGGACTCTACCTTGCGGAGTCGCCAAAGGTCATTGAGCGGGCGCTGAACGCCGGCCACCGGCCGCGCTCGGTGCTGCTGCTTGAGCAGTGGCTCCCCAGCATCGCGCCGTTGCTTGAGGCACACCCAGACGTGCCGGTGTTCGTCGGGGAGTCGTCGCAGCTAGAAGCACTCACCGGCTTTCACCTGCACCGCGGCGCGTTGGCTTCAATGCATCGGCCCGAGCCGCGCGACCCGCTCGAGCTGCTGCGTGCCTCGCGGCGCATCGTGGTGCTCGAAGACCTCGCAGACCATACCAACGTTGGTGCGATTTTTCGCTCGGTCGCGGCGCTCGGCGCAGACGGCGTGCTCCTCACGCCTGGCTGCGCCGACCCGCTGTACCGTCGTGCGGTCCGCGTGAGCATGGGGGCTGTGCTGCAAGTGCCTTGGGCGCGCCTGCCACACTGGCGCGATGCCGGGCCGCTAATTCGCGACGAGGGTTTTGAGCTCGCAGCCTTTGCGTTGCGAGATGACGCAGAAGATCTCGCCGATTTCGTGGGGGCAGTACCCGAGAAGTTGGCGCTGATGTTTGGCACCGAGGGGGAGGGCCTCAGCCGTCGTGCGCTTGGCGGCGCCACCCGGTGCGTCACGATTCCGATGGAACACGAGGTTGACTCACTGAACGTGTCGACCGCGGCCGCGCTCGCACTCTGGGCAGTGCGCACGGCGGATCGCGCTGCAGCTGCAGTCGCCCGCTCAGCCGATAGCTAGATCCGCTCGCTAGGCTCGCCGCATGCCCCTTCGTCTTCGCGCGTTTCTCTACGCAGTCCTTGCGCTGCTAGTGGGCGTGTCGGCGTACCTGCTCGGCGTGGGCAGTTTTCTGGGCCAGTGGGCCGAATCGATTGTGCTGAACGCATCGGCATTTGACGCCGATCCGCCAGGTCCCTTGCGACTCGTCACGACCACGAACCTGCTCATCGCGCTCATCGCCGTCGGCGTCGTGGCCCTCTGGGTGCACGGAATACTGCGGGCGGTATCGATCCTCGCCGCGAGTGGTGTGGCGCTGGTCGCGTCACAGGTGCTCAAAGAGCGATGGCTGGAGCGGCCTGAGCTGCTCGAGTTTGACGTGATCAATACGTTTCCGAGCGGTCACATGACCGTGTACACGGTGCTTGTTGGTGCGCTGCTCTGGGCGCTGCCGCAGGGCGCGCGCTGGCTTGTAATGGTGCTGTCAGCGGTGTTGCTGGGAGTGGTGTCGTGGCAGCTTCTGGAGTATGGCTGGCACAGGCCAAGCGATTTACTGGGCGCACAGGCGCTCGCGGTGTGCACCTTTGCAATTGCTGCCTGGATCGGTCCGCGGCGCTCAAAGCGAAGTTCGCGCCGCGTCAGCGTATTCGGAAACTCGGCCTTCCGAATTATGTCAGCTTTGATGACACTGACTGGTGTGGTGCTCGTGGTTGGGGCGCTTGTGCTTGTTGCCATGGCAACGTCTACGCGCAACGACGCGCTTATGCTAAACGCCGGCGAGATCGCCCTCATGGGCACTGGGGTGCTCGCGGTGAGAACTCTTGCGCGGCTGAGTCCGTAGCCCGACGTGTGCGCGTAAGCGCACGATCCCGCTCGCATTATCGATATTGTGATAATCCATATTATGTCAGCTTGAGGAGTGATTGAAGGCGAGGCTGGCCTCAACACCCCGAAAGCCGATAGCGTGAGGCCAGAGCGCGAGGTTGTGGCGAAGGGCGGTTTGAGCGATGTTGGTCTGGCGACGATGGATCTTTCCGATCTTCATGATCTTGCTCTTCGGCGCGATCGCCGCCTCGCTCGCAAAGCTCGCATTCTTCTCATCCCCTGACCAGGCATCAGTGGTTCCTGGTGGTGCAGTAAGCGACCCAGTCGTGTCGGTTGAAACGGCAACCATCGTGAACGAGCTCACGCTCACCGGCAGCATCGCCCGGGACACAGACGTCTCCGTCCGCAGCACTGTTACCGGAACAGTCACCGCGGTACACGTAGCCGATGGCGCTGTAGTGGGCTCCGGTCAAGCACTATTCACAGTAAAGCAGTTGGATCCGGTTCGTTACACGGACGTGGTTGCTTCCGAGGCAGGTCGTATCAGCGAGTTCGGTGTCGTTGCCAGCCAAGACATTTCTGTCGGCACCGAAATTGCCAAACTCACTCCAGATCGATTCCATGTGCTGGCAACAGTGCAACCGGTGCAACTGTACCGACTGCTGAACGCCCCTGGCGAAGGCCAGGTCACGATCTCCGGCGGCCCCGCTCCGTTTACCTGCACCGGACTCAGCACACAGGTGGCCGACGATGGCACCACCAGCGTGCGGTGCGCAGTACCCGCGGAACAGATCGTATTTCCGGGCCTTCCCGCGCAGCTCGATATCGCCGTCGGTACCGCCGAAAACGTGCTCGCTATTCCCACCACTGCGGTAAAGGGTGGCGCTGGTACCGGCGTTGTCTGGCTGATAGGTGCCGACGGCTCCCCCCACTGAAACGAAGGTTGAGTTTGGTGTCAGCGACGGCACGCTTGTCGAGGTGAAGTCTGGCCTGCAAGCAGGCGATCAGATTCGCCAGTTTGTGCCGGGCATTGCTGCTCCTGTCGAAGATTTTTGCTACGAGATAGCGCCCGGTGAAGAGGTGTGCGAGACGGGCACGAGCTGGTGAGCCTCATCAAAGTAGCAGGCGTCTCAAAGCACGTCGAACTCGCTGACGGTTCTCGCCTTGAAATTCTCACGGACATCCAGATGTCGGTCGACGCCGGCGAACATCTCGCAGTCGTCGGTCGTAGCGGATCAGGAAAGACCACACTGCTCAACATCTTAGGTCTGCTCGACGCGCCCTCCAGCGGCAATGTCATCTTTGACGGAGTAGAGACAGGCAAACTGCGAAAGCCAGCCCTCGACCGGCTGCGCGGCAACAGCATCGGCTACGTCTTTCAACAGTTCAACCTACTGAGCGGGCTGAACGCCCGTGAGAACGTCATGATGCCGCTGAGCTATGCAAGAGGAGCCGCCTTCTGGCGAAGACGGCTCCTCGCCGAGGCGATGCTCGATCGGGTGGGCCTTTCCCATCGCCTCGATTCGATGCCAGACCAGCTTTCGGGAGGCGAACAACAGCGCGTCGCCATCGCACGTGCGCTTGTGCGAGAACCGCGCATGATCCTCGCCGATGAACCAACTGGAGCCCTCGATATCGAAACCGGTACGAGTGTGATGCAACTTCTTGAAGAAGTCACGACCGAGAACGGTGCGGCGCTCATTACGATCACTCACGACCCGGGCGTTGCGCGACTGGCTCGCAGGCAATTACGGCTTGATCACGGAGTGCTTGAGGCAGAGGAGGCAAGCGATGCGGTCTCCCGCTGAACGCGGCGAATCAGTCGGATCGCGGGCGCTTGCCTCGATTGCCGGCACCCTTACTGAATCCTGGGGCGAGCTTCGCACGCACAAGCTACGGGTGATTCTCAGCCTGATTGGGATCGCGGTGGCCGTGGCTGCCCTTACCGCTGTGGTTGGCCTCGGCGAATTGCAGAAGCAGGCAATGCTCGAAAATAACGAGCGATGGGGCGGCAGAATTGCCACCCTGCGCATCGAGACTGTCTCAGAAACTGGCTCCCCCATCGACTGGAACGCGCTTGATGAACAGTTTGAGCGAGTGAACGAACGCTACGGTTTTACCCACGCCACTCGTCTCATTGATGGAGCAGTGCAGTTGCCTGTGCAACTCGACGACGGGGTACACCAAATTCCCTCCAGGCAATTCGATCCCGCATATCCAACGATCCACCGCACCGCACTCAAACAGGGGCGTTGGTTCAGACCTGACGACGTTTCATTGCTCGCTCCCCCTATTGTGGTCACAGAGCCGCTTTGGGAGCGAATTGGAAGCCCCCCGCTCAGTGCCCATCCACTGCTTGAGATGACGGGCAACGTTGTCGGCAGCTATCAGATCGTTGGTGTGACACCGAAAGCCGGCGAGTGGGACACCGAGTTGCGGGTCGATATGCTCTACGAAAGCTACCTGCAGCGCGTTGGCGAGGTACCAACCGAGGTGTCGGTGTCGCGCGAGGTATGGATCCAGGGAAGCAAGGCCGCCGAAATAGGGCCCGTGCTCGCAATGGATCTGCGCGCCGGCCTTCCCACGGGCACGGTAATCTCAGTCTTTCGCAGCGACGCGGGAGCGAATCCCGGATTCGAACAGGGCTTTCTCATGATGCAACTCATCACAGGCGCGATTTCGAGCATCGTGTTGCTCCTGGGTGGGCTGAGCCTCGTCAACATACAGCTTGTCGCTATGCGCCAGAGGATCCGCGAGATTGGCGTGCGCAGAAGCTTTGGCGCGAGTGGCAGCCGTATCTTTTCATCAGTGATGATGGAAAGCGTCGTCGCCACCGCGGTCGCCGGCGTGCTCGGCATTGCGCTTGCAGTGGCCATCGTTCGTAGTCCGCTCGTCATGGACACCCTATTCATGGGCATGCAAGATGTGCCCCCGTTCCCCCTCGTCGCAGCGCTTATCGGGCTTGGCGCTGCGGTGCTCACAGGGGCGCTTGCAGGGCTGGTGCCGGCAATTGTTGCGACGCGTGTGCGCGTGATTGACGCGATCAGATACTGAGCGTCGCTTACATGTCTTGTGCGTGACGCCGTGTCGATTCGACCCACGAATCGAGTTTTGCGAGCGCTTTACCGGAGTCGACAGTTTCTGCGGCAACATCGAACGCGACCCGCAACCGGTCAAGAATTGGGCGATCAACCGATTCAGGTTCGCGCACAAGGTCGTAAGTGACGATGCCGGCCGCGGCGTTGAGCAGCACGATGTCGCGCACCGGGCCCGTCTCCCCCTCGAACACGCGCCTGACAATGGCGGCGTTCTGCTCGGGGCTGCCACCGATCAGATCATCGATGCGGGCGCGTGGAATGCCGAGGTCACGCGGGTCAAGGTCATGCTCGGTGAGTGCGCCGCGGCTGACCTCCCAGATGTGCGAGTGCCCCGTTGTCGTGAGTTCATCGAGGCCGTCGTCGCCACGGAACACGAGCGCGGTCGCTCCCCTGAATCGAAAGAGATCGGCAAACAGCGGGGCGCGCGCGATATCGGCGACGCCGGCTGCTGTGGCCTCGGGGCGCACCGGGTTGCACAGCGGGCCGAGATAGTTGAAGACCGTCTGCACACCGAGCTCCGCTCGCACGGGGGCGACATGCCTAAAGCCAGGAAGAAACCGCGCGGCGTGCACAAACGCGATGCCGGCCTCTTCAAAACTCTGCACGAGTGGCTCGGGCTCGAGCGAAAGGTCAATGCCCAGCGCGGTTAGCACATCAGACGAGCCCGACTTGCTGCTGGCGGCACGATTGCCGTGCTTGACCACGGGAATACCCGAGGCCGCGGCGATCACCGAGGCCATGGTTGAGATGTTGACGGTTCCGAAGCGGTCTCCCCCGGTGCCCACGATGTCGAGTGACATCGCGGGTAGCTTGATCTCGCGCGCCTCCGCAAGAATCGCGTCGCGGAAGCCAACAATCTCATCCACGGTGACGCCCTTGCGCTGCAGGGCAATCAAGAAAGCGCCCATCTGAGCGGGTGTGGCGTTTCCGGTCATGAACTCGGCCATCGCCCAGTCTGCCTGAGAGACGCTGAGGTCTCCCCCGTCAATTAGTGTGGTGAGTACGACGGGCCAGCTGCGTTCATCAAGCATACGAACGATTCTAGGCGCTTTACCGACACAAAAAGCCTCGTTGTGAAAGTAAGCCACGCCTTCATCTGATGAAAAGGAAACACCTCAAACCAGATAGGCTGGCACAAACGAGGTGCGGAGAGTTCGGCGCGCCGTGTGAATGTGGAAGATACACATCAAACTTTCAGCCATAATGGAGGGGTGACGACAACCACCATGAATACTCAATCAGCCGTGTCTGCGGTCAAGCGTCCGAATACGGTCGCCGTTGGCACGATCGTGTGGCTCGGTAGCGAGCTCATGTTCTTCGCGGGTCTCTTCGCGATTTACTTCACGTTGCGGGCAATGAACCCCGAGTTGTGGGCCGAGCAGACTGCGAAGCACAACTTTACGTTCGCGCTCATCAACACCATCATTCTGGTGGCGTCGTCGTTCACCTGCCAGGCCGGCGTGTTCGCCGCAGAGCGCATGCAGCCATACGCTTCCGGCAAGGGAATTGGCAAGTGGGGCACCGTCGAGTGGTTCTACCTCACCTTCTTCCTTGGCGCGATCTTCGTCGCTGGCCAGGCATGGGAGTACGCGACTTTCACCTCTGAGAACATTCTCTTCAACGGTGACCCCTACGGTTCGGCGTTCTACCTCACCACGGGCTTCCACGGCATCCACGTGTCGCTTGGTCTGCTTGCGTTCCTCTTTGTGATTGGCCGCATCTACGCAGTCAAGAACTTCACGGTCAAGGAAGAGACCACGGCGGTTGTTGTGTCGTACTACTGGCACTTCGTCGACATCGTCTGGATTGCCCTGTTCATCGTCATCTACATGGTCAAATAGCTCAGGAGTTACCGAGAAACATGGCCCTCTTTAAGAAGAACCCCGGCAAGACCGGCAGGCGTCACCCACTTGCGACCGTCGCTCTTGTAGCGATTGGTCTGCTCGTTACCGGCGGTGCGTACGCTGGATTTAACCAGACCTCGGCAACCGCTGAGGTTGACTGGGCGAAGTTCAGCCAGGACGAGAAGAACATCAGTGCCGGCGAGAAGCTCTTCGGCGCAAACTGCGCCACCTGCCACGGCCTTTCTGCTGAAGGCACGAAGGACGGCCCCTCGCTGATCGGCGCTGGCGCAGCATCGGTCAACTTCCAGGTTGGCACCGGCCGTATGCCCCTCGCCTTCCAGGGTCCCCAGGGCTTCGTGAAGCCGAAGCAGTTTGATGAAGAGCAGACGCTGCAGCTTGCTGCGTATGTCGCATCGCTCGCACCTGGCCCCGACCTGCCCGACGCGAAGTACCTCGCGGGTGATGGCGACGTCGCAAACGGTGGCGTGCTCTTCCGTATCAACTGCGCAATGTGCCACAACGTTGCTGGCGCTGGCGGCGCCCTGACCCAGGGCAAGTGGGCTCCGAAGCTTACCGGAGTGCCCGCCACGCACATCTACGAGGCAATGGTTACCGGCCCGCAGAACATGCCTGTCTTCAACGACGCGAACATCACGCCTGAGCAGAAGTCAGACATCATCAGCTACCTGAAGTACATCGAAGAGAAGCCGGCCGTTGGTGGCCTGACGCTCGGTTCAATCGGCCCTGTGGCCGAGGGTCTCTTCATCTGGATTATCGGCCTCGGCATCATCGTCGCGTTCACGGTTTGGGTCACCGCAAAGTCGAACTAACGACTTGCATAGAAACCACACCGTTCAGAACAGTCAGTAAACAAGGAGCATCATGGCAGAGGAAGCGAAGAACAGCGGCAGCGAAAGCGCCGTTGTCCCCGCTCAGAGCCACGACAACGCAAGCGTGGCGGTAGGTACCGCAGTCATCTCGCACGATGTCGTTCAGAACCCCGGTCTTCCCCCGCACCGCAAGCGGGTAACCGATCTCGACCCCAAGCGTGACAAGCGTGCAGAGCGAACTGTGTACACGCTCTTCTACCTCTCGATCGCCGGAAGCCTGGGCGCAGTGCTCGCCTACATGTTCTTCCCAATTGAGACTGGCGATCTTTGGCAGATTCGTCTGCACACGATGTTCGTTGGCTTGGGTATGACGCTTGCGCTGCTCGCCATCGGCATCGGTGCTGTGCACTGGGGCAAGGCTCTCATGGCCGACCACGAGTCGATCGATGAGCGCCACCCTGTGCCCAGTGACGAGCCAACACGCGAGGCTGCGGTTGAGGTGTTCGAGCTCGCTGACAAGGAGTCGGGCTTCTCGCGCCGCACGCTCGTGCGCAACAGCCTGATCGGCGCGCTCGTCGCGTTCCCGATCCCCGGAATCACGCTGCTGCGTGGCCTTGCTCCGCAAGATCAAGACCCGGTAACACTGCTCAAGCACACCATGTGGGACAAGGGCATTCGCCTCTCGCGTGACCTCGGCGGTGCTGAGGTTGGCGCGGCCATCAAGGCTTCTGACGTGACCATCGGTTCGGTGTTCCACGTTGTGCCCGAGAACCTCGGCGAGGCGACGCACGTGCTCGACGAGAAGGCAAAGGCCATCGTTCTGCTCATGCGTCTCGATCAGGCAGACCTGAAAGAGCCGGAAGAGCGCAAAGACTGGTCGTACAACGGCATCGTTGCCTACTCGAAGGTGTGCACCCACGTTGGTTGCCCTGTTGCGCTCAACGAGCAGCACACGCACCACCTGCTCTGCCCCTGCCACCAGTCGCAGTTCGACGTCAGCGACCAGGCAAAGGTTGTCTTTGGTCCTGCGAAGCGTCCGCTCCCCCAGCTGCCGATCACGGTTGACAGCGAGGGATACCTGATCGCGAAGAGCGACTTTGAAGAACCTGTCGGCCCGAGCTACTGGGAGCGCCTCAAGTGAGTACTGTGACTACCCCTTCTACTCAGAACCAGAGCGGCTCAACCTTCACTGCCAAGGCCGCCACCTATATCGACGATCGCACCAAGATCGGCGTTGCCGTAAAGGAATTTGGCCGCAAGGTCTTTCCCGACCACTGGTCGTTCCTGCTCGGCGAGGTCGCTCTGTACAGCTTCGTTGTCATTCTGCTGTCGGGCACCTTCCTGACCCTGTTCTTCCAGGCGTCAATGGTTGAGACGCACTACACCGGTGCATACACGCCGATGAAGGGCATCGAGATGTCGGCCGCTATGGCGTCGACTCTTGACATCTCATTTGGTGTTCGCGGTGGCCTGCTCATGCGCCAGGTGCACCACTGGGCAGCGCTGCTGTTCGTGGCCTCTGTCGGCCTGCACATGCTTCGCATCTTCTTCACCGGCGCGTTCCGCAAACCGCGCGAGCTCAACTGGCTGATCGGCTTCGTGCTGTTCATCCTTGCGATGGCCGAGGGCTTCACCGGCTATTCGCTCCCCGATGATGTGCTCTCAGGCAACGGCCTGCGCATCATCGACGGCATCGTCAAGGCGATCCCCGTCGTTGGCACCTACTTCTCGTTCCTCTTCTTCGGAGGCGAGTTCCCAGGCACCGACATCGTCGGCCGCCTGTACATGCTGCACATCATGCTGCTGCCCGCTCTCGTCATCCTCTTCGTGGCGCTGCACCTCGCGTTTGTGGTCATCCACAAGCACACGCAGTACCCTGGCCCGGGTAAGACGCAGCAGAACGTTGTTGGCTTCCCAGTCCTCCCCGTGTACGCGGCAAAGGCTGGTGGATTCTTCTTCATCGTGTTCGGCGTGATCATGCTGATCGCCACCTTTGTGGCCATCAACCCGATCTGGAACTACGGCCCCTACGATCCGTCGCCGGTTTCGGCTGGTACCCAGCCCGACTGGTACATCGGCTTCGCCGACGGCATGCTCCGTCTGATTCCGCCGGGGCTCGAGACCGAATGGTTCGGATACACCTGGTCATGGAACATGCTGATTCCCGTTGCAATCCTGGGTCTCTTCATCGTCACCGTTGCTATCTACCCCTTCATCGAAGCTTGGGTAACCGGCGACCAGCGCGAGCACCACATCCTTGATCGTCCACGCAACGCACCTACGCGTACCGCAATCGGTGCGGCCGGCGTGACCTTCTACGCAGTAATGTGGGCGGGTGCGAGCTCTGACCTCATGGCCACGCACTTCCAGCTTTCGATGGAAGGCGTGATCCACGGCCTGCAGTTCCTGCTGATCTTTGGCCCGATCATCGCTTACGTTGTGACCAAGCGCATCTGCCTTGCTCTGCAGAAGAAGGATCGCTCGATCGCACTCCACGGCTACGAGTCGGGCCGCATCGTGCGCCTGCCAGGTGGCGAGTACATCGAGGTGCACAAGCCGGTCAGCGAGTACGAGCGCTGGCAGCTGGTGAGCTACCACAGCTACGAGCCACTCATGCTCCGCCCGAATGACGACGGACGCATCCCGTTCTCGCGTCGCCTGCGCGCTGGCTTCAGCCGCTGGTTCTTCGAGGATCGCGTAGTGCCCCCGACTCAGGGTGAGCTCAACCAGGCTGAGCACGAGGGCCACTAACCTCGAGCGCTCACGCCAATAGCGAGAGGCCCCGACCAGATTCGTTCTGGTCGGGGCCTCTCGCTTTACCTTTCCGAACTGTTGGAGGCTTCCGCTGGACATAGACAGACACAGCACACAAGCGCGGTGCGGCGCAGCGGCAATAGTCGCGAGAAGACGCTTGGTTTTTGTTAGCGCTTTAAGCGCGAGATTTGCCTAGATCTGTTGGCGTAGAAGCTCGTGTGCGTGGGTGCTCACGAGCTCAAGCAGGTGTCGCTCCCCCAGGTGCTCGCTCAGCTCGCCCAGAAGCTCTCCTAGTGCCGGCTGCAACTTAGGTTCGGCCACGGCTGCGAAGCACTGCAGCAAGAACGCGGAGCACCCTTCAGGTTGTTGAGAGCTGTGCTGAGGGTCGGTTCGAGAGTCATCACGGGTACGCTCGGAAGCCGACTCATGCCCCGAGCCGTACGGAGCACCGGCGCCTCTTATGGGGGTGTCCAAGAGCAGCACACGGACCTTTTCAGCGCAGGCGAGAAAGAGATCTTGCTTCGTCTTGAAGTTCGCGTACACGTGAGGCTGCGGCACGCCCGCTAGAGCAGCTATGGCCGCAGTTTGGGCCGCATGGTAGCCGTGAGCACCAAACACCGTGATCCCCGCGTTCAGCAGTCGCTCGCGGTTCTCACCCGGTCGGCGCCGCGGGCGTCGAGTCGTGGTGGAGGGGCTACTGTCGTTTGACACGTCTGTGTTGTCAGAGGATACGCCAAAGCGCACGGCATCGCTGCCGTGCGCTGGCGTATTCATCATCGAGGGCTCGAGACTAGCCGAGGTCGAGAACCTTGCGGTAGTGCTCGCCCATGGGCTCGAACCCGCGGTGATTGTAGAAAGATCCCATGCGTGCGGTAGAGGCAGAGAGCTGCCTCACTCCCCTGCCCATACAGTAATGCTCGTTCGCCTGCATCAGGCGATCGCCGACGCCGGCTCCGCGAGCCTCGGCATCAACCACAATCTCTTGCAGGTGAGCAGTGAGACCAGGGGCGTGCAGAAGACGCGACACGGTCAGCAGTGAATAGCCGACGATCGCGTCGTTCTGTTCGGCGACAAAGAGCACGTTGGTCTCTTGGTCACGGTGCCGCAAAACGTTATCAAGAGCGATGAGAAACTCATCGCGGCCAATAGCCTCGCGGCCGGTTTGATACTGACGGGCGAGGGCGAACAGTGCCGAAGCATCCTCTGTTCGCCCTCGCCTGATAGCGATAGTCACGCTGATTGCCTTCGCCTATCGTGCGAAGTGGCCGCGGTAGTACTCAAACACCCAGCCGACGACTGCGACGAGCACAAGCGGAGCCGCAAGGAAGGTCAACCAGAAGTTGAAGCCAATGCAGAGCCCGAGTACGACGAGCGAAAGCGAAAGCCCGAGCATGAGCGGCCACCAGCTCCAAGGGCTGAAATCACCGATCTCAGGGTTCCCATCATCGATGTCAGAGTCTTCACGATCTTCGATGAGCAGGCCACCCTGTTTCTTCTGGGTGAGCCAGAGGTACACGGCGATCATTGCGCTGAGGCCACCCGAGAGCAGAATCACGACGCTGCCGGCCCACTCAAGGTAGCCGTGTACGAGCAGGTTCCAGAAGGTGTAGACGAGACCGACGACCAGGAAGTAAGCCGTGAGGATCCCGAAAATCACAATGTTTGATTTCATGGTGCTTCTTGCCTTTCAGCGTTACTTCGCAGAGGCGAGCGCGGGCTCGTTCTCTTGACCGGGCTGCTTCACGCCGCTGACCTCAGGGTGATTGAGGTCGAACGCCGGCGACTCCGAGCGGATGCGCGGGATCGAAACGAAGTTGTGGCGTGGCGGCGGGCACGAGGTTGCCCACTCGAGCGAGCGACCGAAGCCCCACGGATCGTTGACGGTAACCTTCGGTGCGTTGCGTGCGGTCAGGTACACGTTCAGCAGGAACGGAATCATCGATACACCAAGGATCATCGCACCGACGGTCGAGATCTGGTTCATCCAGGTGACGCCGTCTTCGGGCAGGTAGGTGTAGTAGCGGCGAGGCATGGCCATGACACCAGCCCAGTGCTGCACGAGGAAGGTGGTGTGGAATCCAATGAACAGAATCCAGAAGTGAATCTTGCCAAGACGCTCGTTCAGCATCTTACCTGTCCACTTTGGCCACCAGAAGTAGAAGCCCGAGAACATCGCGAACACCACCGTGCCGAAGATCACGTAGTGGAAGTGGGCGACGACGAAGTAGGTGTCTGAGAGGTGGAAATCGAGAGCAGGCGAAGCCAGAATAACGCCGGTGAGGCCACCGAAGACGAACGATACGAGAAAGCCGAGTGCCCAGAGCATCGGAGTCTCGAAGGTGATCGAGCCGCGCCACATCGTGCCGATCCAGTTGAAGATCTTCACGCCGGTAGGCACCGCAATGAGCATGGTCATCAGAGCGAAGAACGGCAGCAGCACCGAACCCGTAACGTACATGTGGTGTGCCCACACCGTCATCGAAAGCGCTGCAATCGAGATGGTCGCGTAGATCAGTGTCTTGTAGCCGAAAATCGGCTTGCGGCTAAACACCGGGAAGACTTCTGAAACGATACCGAAGAATGGCAGGGCGATGATGTAGACCTCGGGATGGCCGAAGAACCAGAAGAGGTGTTGCCAGAGAATGGCACCGCCCTCACCGTTAAAGATGTGAGCACCGAAGATGCGGTCTGCTGCAAGTCCGAAGAACGCTGCCGCGAGTACGGGGAAGACGAGGATCACGAGGATCGAGGTGATCAGCGTGTTCCAAGTGAAGACCGACATGCGCCACATGGTCATGCCAGGGGCACGCATGGTAACGATGGTGGTGATGAAGTTCACGCCGCCCATGATGGTGCCGAAGCCGCCGACACCGAGGCCGAGTACCCAGAGGTTGCCGCCGACACCTGGTGAGAATGTCACGTCAGACAGTGGGGCGTAGGCGAACCAACCAAACGATGCTGCACCCTGTGGGGTAAGGAAGCCGCCGACCGCGATGAGCGAGCCGAAGGTGTAAAGCCAGAACGCGAGCGCGTTCAGACGAGGGAACGCCACGTCAGGGGCACCGATCTGCAACGGCATGAGCACGTTAGCGAAGCCAGCGAACAGTGGGGTTGCAAACATCAGCAGCATGATGGTGCCGTGCATGGTGAAGAGCTGGTTGTACTGCTCTTTTGTCGCAACGACTTCGAGGCCCGGGGCGAACAATTGCGCACGAATGATCAGCGCCATGAGGCCACCAATCATGAACCACACGACCGAACTGATCAGGTACATGTAACCGATCACTTTGTGATCCGTGGAGGTCATCCACGAAACGATCACGTTGCCCTTCTTCATCTTCTTACTCTCGCTTCTCACTGTTACGCCTTGGCCTCGGCGGTGTGCTTGTTCTGAGCCTCAGCCTGGTCACCGAAGAACTCCTCTTGCAGAGGGTTGTATTCGAGCCCAACGCTGCCCTCGAAGCCAGCTTCGCGCTGTGCCTTCACGTAGGCGTCGTACTCGGCCTGCTCAACCACGCGCACCTCGAAGAGCATCATCGAGTGGTACTCGCCACAGAGCTCGGCGCACTTGCCCATGAAGGTGCCGGTCTCGGTCGGGGTGACCGAGATGTAGTTGGTCTGACCCGGGATCATGTCCTTCTTGTAGAGGAACTCCACGATCCAGAACGAGTGAATGACGTCGCGAGTCTCAATGCGAATCTCGGTCTTCTTGTCGACCGGCAAGTACAGCACAGGCATGGTCTCGGGAATAGCCGAGCCGCTGTCATCAGTCTGCACCTGGATGCCCTGGAAGAAGACGTCATCGCTCAGGTAGTTGAAGTCCCAGCTCCAACGCTTGCCGATAACCTCAACCACGTTCTCGGGCTCCGCATAGCGCGTCTCGATCTTCGTCATCTCAGTAGCAGTGAAGCCAAAGAATGCGACGATGAGCATAACCGGCACGACCGTGAAGAAGGTCTCGATCGGCATGTTGTAGCGCAGCTGCACTGGCAGGCCGGTCTGACCCTTACGGCGACGGTAGGCGATCGTTGCCCAGAGGATAAGCCCCCAGGTGATCAGGCCGACACCGAGCAGCACAATCCAGGAGTTCACCCAGAGGCTCGTAATGCCCGGAGTGTGCTCCGTGGCGTTGGTTGACCCCTCGGGGAGGAAGCCCCGCTGCTGTGCCGGGGTGCACCCGGCGAGCACGAGTGCCGCGGAAACTGCGACACCGGTTAGGGCCCATTTCATTCGACGATTGGGACGCACCGCATACCTTTCGAAACTGACGGTCGCTCTGACTGCATGCCAGACAAAGCTGATGACTCTCTTTGAATAGCTTAGCGCGAAGCTGAGGGTTTACTGAACACGCGCCGGGGTGTCGTTAGCTGAAGCTATCGCCACACGCGCAGCTGCCCTGCGCGTTGGGGTTATCGATAGTGAACCCCTGCTTCTGAATGGTGTCTTCGAAGCCAATGGTTGAGCCGTTCAGATAGGGAACGCTCATCTGATCGACGACAACCTGCACGCCCTCGAAGTCAACGACTGCATCGTTGTCGAGGGTGCGCTCATCGAAGAATAGTTGATAGATCAGACCCGAGCAACCGCCCGGCTGCACTGCGATGCGCAGGCGAAGATCGTCGCGCCCCTCTTGCTCGAGCAGCTTACGAACCTTCTCGCGTGCATCGTCGGTGATCTTCACCTCGTGTGCAGGCGTCATGACTGTCTCGCTCATAGTCATCAGTCTATCGCGCGAGCGGCAACTGGTCGCATCGCGACGCACTATCCTTAACGAAGACAAGAACGCTCGCACGCACCGTGACGGGCAGAATCGCGAAAGGAACGGCGTGGCCAAGAACAGCACCGCTGATGCGGGCGAAGATCAGCCCACCGAAACTCCCCAGGGCAAGGGCCGACCAACCCCGAGCCGCAAAGAGGCGCAGGCCGCAAAGGCGCAGCCCATTGTGGGCTCTCGCGATAAGGCAGCCCGTAAGGCGCAGCGGCAGAAAGAGGGCGAGGCGCGTGAGCGCGCACGCCAGGGCATGATGCAGGGCGACGAGCGCTTTCTCGGCCCCCGCGACAAGGGCCCTCAGCGTCGTTACGTGCGTGACTATGTCGATGCGCGATTCTCGCTCGGTGAGTTCTTGATCCCGGCGATGCTCGTGGTGCTGCTCATGACCTTCTTGCCCGCACAGTTTCAGATGTACAGCCTGGTCGCGATTTGGGCGTACCTCGGCATTTCTATCTTTGACGCCGTGGTGATCGGCATTCGTCTCAAGCAGAAGCTTTCCAAGAAGTTCGGCGAGCAGAACGTGCAGCCCGGCTACCGCTGGTATGCGGCTATGCGCGCCTTCCAGTTCAGAATGCTGCGCATGCCGAAGCCTCAGGTGAAACGTTTTCAGTTTCCCGAGTAGCTTCCGGGGTAATGAGACCGAGGCCAGAGGCCTCGTCGCCTCGTCGCGTGAAAGCCAGACATGGCTTTCACTCCGAGCTCCTCGCGCAGGTGAAGCGTTTTCAGTTTCCCGAGTAGTTCGAACTAATGCGTATAAATAGAAGTGGGATCAGGGCCAAGGCCCCGATCCCACTTCTATTTTGCGCCCGCCTACGCTACTGGCGCGATGAACGGTACCCGGCAGCTTTGAGGCCGCGGTTAATCGCGCGGGCCCAAAGCGGCCCCTCGTAAACGAACGCGGTGAAACCCTGCACCAGCGTTGCGCCCGCTTCGAGGCGGTCGAGCACGTCTTGAGCGGTGGTCACTCCCCCCACAGCGATGACGCAGAAGCCGGGGTCGGGGGCGATCTCGCGAATGCGCTTCAGTACCTCGAGCGAGCGCTCCCGCAGCGGCGCACCAGAGAGCCCACCGGCACCCATAGCCTCAACCGACGAGGCCGAGGCGCGCAGGCCCTCACGAGACACCGTGGTGTTCGTAGCGATAATGCCATCAAGGCCGAGATCAACCGCCATGCGCACAATGCCGTCAAGCTGCTCATTGTCCATATCGGGGGCGATTTTTACGAGCAACGGCGTGTTGCCCGAAACTCGCTTCACCTCGGTGAGCAGCGGGGTCAGCGAGTCGAGCTCTTGCAAACCGCGAAGACCCGGGGTGTTTGGTGAGCTTACGTTCACGGCCAGGTAATCTGCAATCGGCGCGAGGCGCTCGGCACTGTAGACGTAATCGGCGGTCGCGTCTTCGACCTCGGTCACCCGGCTCTTGCCGATGTTTACACCGATGACCGCGCGACGCTTCTTCAGACGCGCCCGCTCGATGCGAGAAACCGCGTCAACCGAGCCCTTGTTGTTGAAGCCCATGCGGTTGATGAGCGCACGATCTTCAATCAGGCGAAACATGCGCGGCTGAGGGTTGCCGGGCTGCGCGTGGCGCGTCAGCGTGCCAACCTCGACGTGACCGAAACCCAGTGCGCCGAGCCCTGTGACACCCTCAGCGTTCTTATCGAATCCCGCGGCGATGCCGAAGGGGCTCGGAAACTCGAGGCCGAGCGCACGCACGCGAAGGCTGGGATCGGGCGCGCAGATCAGGCGCGAGAGGGGGGCGAGCGCGCCAGCAGCTTGAATCACGGGAAACGCGAGGTGGTGTGCCTTTTCTGGATCCATGCGGCGAAACACGGTGTTGAACAGTGCTGGGTAGAAACGCATGGCTACTCCGTCTCGTTATTCGTGGCGGCGTTCGCAACCGCAGTCATCTGCCCGGTACTCGGGTGCAGCCTGAGGCCCGCGATTGCTGACTCGAAGTCTTCGAGAGACTCAAAAGCTTGGTACACGCTCGCGAAGCGCAGGTACGCGATCTCGTCGAGCTCACGCAGGTGCGGCAGCACCGACAGGCCGATATCGTTCGCGTCAAGCTGCGCCTGGCCGGTCGCACGCACCGACTCCTCGACCTGCTGTGCCAGTACCGCGAGGTCGCTCTCGGTGACGGGGCGGCCCTGGCAGGCCTTGCGCACGCCGCTCATCACCTTGCCGCGACTGAACGGTTCCACGACACCCGAGCGCTTGATCACCGTGAGGCTCGCGGTTTCGGTGGTGCTGAAGCGTCGACCGCACTCGGGGCACTGGCGACGGCGGCGAATTGAGAGGCCATCGTCGCTCGTGCGCGAGTCGATCACGCGACTGTCTGAGTGGCGGCAAAACGGGCAGTGCACGCGATTACCTTTCGGTTTCGAAGCGGGCGCTGACGGCCTCGCCGTGTGCCGGCAGCCCCTCTGCCGCCGAGATTGCGAGCAGTGGCTCGTGCACCTCGGCAAGGGCCGCGCGGTCGTAGCTAATGATCTGCTGGGGGCGCAAGAACGTGTGCGCACCGAGGCCGGCCGCGAAACGAGCCGTGCCTCCCGTCGGCAGCACGTGGTTTGAGCCCGCAAGGTAGTCGCCCAGGCTCACGGGCGTGAAGCCTCCAACGAAGATTGCGCCGGCATCGTCGATCAGCGAAAGCACGCGATCGTTGTCTGCAGTTTGGATCTCGAGGTGCTCGGGCCCGTAAGCGTTGCTTACTTTTGCGGCGTCTTCGAGACTGTCGACGAGGATCACGGCAGACTGTGGGCCGCTCAGCGCCTCGAGCGCGCGCGCCGAGTGTCTGGTCTGTGTCGCGCGACGCTCGACCGCTGCAGCAACCCGTGATGCGAATTCTGCAGAGTCTGTGACGAGCACCGATGCCGCAGCTTCGTCGTGCTCTGCCTGGCTGAGCAGGTCGGCGGCAACGAACTCGGCGTTGGCGGTCTCATCTGCGATGATCAGGATCTCGGTAGTGCCCGCCTCGCTGTCAATGCCGACAATGCCGGTGACCGCGCGCTTTGCCGCTGCGACGTAGACATTGCCCGGCCCTGTCACCACGTCGACAGGCTCGAGCTCGATCGATGGCACGCCGTAGGCGAAGGCGGCAATCGCGCCAGCTCCCCCGATGGCGTAGACCTCGTCTACGCCCACGAGGGCCGCGGCCCACAGCACGGACTCGTGTGGGCGGCCTCGGTTGTCGAGCTGCGCCGGTGAGGCGAGCGCAAGACCTTTCACGCCCGCTGCCTGCGCCGACACGGCGTTCATCAGTACCGACGACGGGTAGGCGGCCTTGCCGCCGGGCGCGTAGAGACCCACACGCGAGACTGGGTGCCAGCGCTGGGTGATCCTCGCGCCATCACCAAACGTCGTTACCCGCTCAGCTGGCACCTGCGCGGCCGATGCCTCGCGAAGTCTCGCAATAAGCGCTTCAAGCGCTGCGCGAAGATCTGCCGGGCAGCTCTCAAGCGACGCGGCAATCTCAGCAGCGGGCACCCGCAGCGCGTGGCCTTCAACGCGGTCAAAGTCGCGTGCCTGCTCGCGCAGTGCGACTTCGCCGCGATCTCTCACCGCCTCAACGAGGGGGCGCACCTGGAGCGTTGCTGCGGCGGTGTCTACTGCGGCGCGCGGAACCAGGCTCAGCAGTTCGGCGCGGGAAAGGGTCTGACCACGAAGGTCGATCGTGCGAAGCATAGAAGCCAATTCTAACGTGCGCTGCTTGTGCGGAAGTGTGGCGCGGGTTCGAGCATGCCAAACCAGACCAACTCGCGAAAGGCCGCGGTGAGCGCCTCAGCACACGCAGCGGCGTCAACCTCGAGCACCTGGGCGAGCGCATCGGCAGTCTGGGCGAGCGTGAGCTCACCGTCACAGACGCCCACTGCCGCAGCAAGCAGCGTGTCTGCCTGCACCGCTCGCGCGACCGGCGCATCGATGTGCAGGCGAATGCTTTGGGGTGCCTCTTCGCCTGGCCGGTGCTCACGCTGTTCGGTGACTGCGCTGTTGCGAAGCCAGCGAGTCTCGAGCATCTCGGCGTCGCTCATCGCAGCAACCCGCAAGGCGTTCCTGAAGATTCGAAAAAGCGCGCTGCCGGGCTGATCGTCTGAGAAAGGATCGCTCACGTGCTCTGCGCGAATGAGTTCTTCGCCATCGTGCGCCAGCTTCGCATCGCCGGCGAGCCTGCGCACGCGAATCGAGCCAAGCCCAATCGCGACGATGCGGCGCGCGGCGAAGTCGTCAAGCCACGCCTGCAGCAGTGCATCAAACTCGATCTCACCGGGCTTGGCTCCCCCGTCTCGCGCCCAGGTCTCGGCGTAGCGCACCGGGTCGAGACGATCGCGTTCAATCACCCACGCTGCAAGCGGACCCGAGGTGTCTTCGGCGAGTCGCACCCAGCCGCGAACTCGGTCGAGGCCGTTCTGGCCCCAGGGGCTCTCCCAGTTTGCGAGGCAAACGAGCATGCCCTCCTCTTCGAGGTAGGCCGGGGCCTCGCGCACGACACGCTCAGCGAGTGCATCTCCGACGAGCCCGGCGTCGCGATACTCGTAGCGCGCCCGGTCGTTGCCCTCTGTTCGCGGAGTAATCACGAATGGTGGGTTTGAGGCGATCAGGTTGAAGCGTTCGCCAGCAACGGGGTCGAATAGGTTGCCCTGGCGAAACTCGACCTGCCCCTGCAGCTCATTGAGCTGCGCGTTAGCCCTGGCGAATGTCAGCGCGCGCTCCGAGATATCGGTTGCGATGATCTGCCGAAAGCCCAAGCTCCCAAGTGCCCGGGCGATCGCAAGCGCGATGACGCCACACCCCGTGCCGAGGTCGAGCACTGAACAATCGAGCAACGTCACGTGCCTGCCAAGCGGCAACTGCGCGAGCAGCGACCTGGTTGCACCACCGACACCCATCACATGATCAGGCCGGGCGGGCCCGGCCCTAAGCTGATCGTTTAGGTCTGAGAGAAACCACCAATCGAGCCCCGCCCCGGCGACCTCTGGCAGCTCGACCGGGTTCAGCGAGAGCGCGGCCTTGAAACCGCTCACCCCCTCTTCGACCAGCCCCAGTTCGGCGGCCCCGGTCACGCCGAGCGAGGGCAAGGCAGTTTCGAGCGCATCGCCCGAGACCGCATCGCCAAGCAAAAATGTTCGCACGAGCGTCGAGAGCGCACTGCTCTCGAGCCCGCCGATCACCCGTTTAGCAGGCAGCAGCACCCCGCGGAGGCGGGCCCCCTCTGCCTCGGCACCGAGCAGCGCACGCACCGCACTCGCGCGGTAGTCAGCTGCGTCGAGATCCTGTCGAAGCCTATCGATTAGCGCGGCATCATCGAGTCGCACGACGATCGCTTAGGCGTTGAAGCTTGAGGTGTCGCCGATGAGGCGGGTGTTGTCGGCAGGCACCGGCTCGACAGCAGCGAGAGCGACCTCTGCCGCAAACTCCGACACGTTGTACAGCTTGCCGGCCGACTCGCGGCGCTCCTCGATTGCGCCGGGGTTGGCGCGCTCGAGCAGGGTTGCCGTCACGGTGCCCTCAATCATGTCGCCCGAGACGACCACAAACTCAATGCCGCGCTCTGCCAGTGCCGGAATGCGCTCGCGCAGCGCGTCTTCACCGGCCCGCTTCGAGAGCGCGACGGGCTCGTACTCGGGCATGGTCGGCGTCGTGCGAATGAAGTGCGCCTGGTGGCTCGTCACAAAC
Source organism: Actinomycetota bacterium (assembly GCA_020161315.1). GTDB lineage: Bacteria > Actinomycetota > Actinomycetes > Actinomycetales > Microbacteriaceae > Leucobacter. Next base: position 65,854 of record JAIUOH010000009.1, read on the forward strand.
ACCACTCGCGAGCCCTCGCCCAGGAGCGGCAGCGCCGCGTCGAGCACTGCAAGCTGTGCGTCACGGTTGAGCTTCAGCGCGTAGTCTTCGGCCATCCCGCTCTCCATGCCGCCTGAGGCATTGAGCACCAGAATGTCGAGGCCGCCAAACTCCCGCTGCACCTCAGCGAACATCGCGGCGAGCGACTCAGGGTCGGTGAGGTCAGCACCCTGCACGAGCGCTCGCACGCCGAGCTCGCGCAGCTGCGTCGCAAGCTTCTCAGCGCGAGGGGCCTTGTTACGAAAGTTCACTACGACGTCGGCACCCGCGTTCGCAAAGTAGCTGATGGTGTCGGCACCAATGCCTCGCGATGAACCGGTGACGAGGGCGCGCTTGCCTGCGAGGCTGCCTGCTGCGATCGGCTGAGTCAAGATGTCTCCTTGTGAAGCGTTGCGTGGCTACTTCTGCATCGATTACAGAAGCGATGTATTCAAGAGTAGCGGTCGAAATATGACGATCCGGGCACAAAAGCTGTTGCCGAGGGGCGCGGAGCGATACGCTGCAAAGAAGCAGTAGCCGTTCCGTCGGATACCGACAGCCGCGGCACGCGAGACATGGAGGTTGACATGGCCGAGCGAACACTGCGCGGAGCGCGCATCGGAGCAACGAGTCTGCAGGGCGAACACGGCATAGAGTTCGCCCCTCGAAAGCGCGTCGAGTACCTCACAGACCGCGGCAATCGCTTTGCGGTGATGTTCGATTCTGAGGCAGAGGTGCCACCGGAATGGTTCGATCCGAGAAGCGGTGAGCTCGGGTTTCTTGACGACGAGGCCGGCCAGGCGGCGCGCGCCGAGTTCGAAGAAAAGGGCCAGAATCAGCGCACCCACTGGGATATGTTGCTTGAGCGGCGCAGCCGTGAAGAACTTGAAGAGCTTCTCGAGGAGCGTCTACAGGTGCTTCGCGCTAGACGCGGCAACGCGAAATAGCCCGGACCCTCCGGCAAGCTCAGGAGCCGGTCAGGCGCATGGGCAGGTCGAGCTCAGCTAGCGCGACGCCTCATCGAAGCGAACAGCGAGATGATCAGCCCGGCAGCTGCGATGACCAGCCATCCACCGGCAATCAACGCGCCAAAGCGCAGCGCCGGGGTCTGGCCCGTGACGAGCGGCACCTCGGCCACCATTGCGTCGGCGGTGAACGGCGTCAGGCGATCCAGCTCTTCGCCGTTTGGCAATACCACTGCGCTTGTGCCGACCGTCGAAATATTGACGAGCGCGCGACCTGTCTCAACCGCACGAAGCTTCGCAATCTGCAGCTGCTGGGCGCTCTGGTCGGTGTGCCCGAAGTCTGCGTTGTTGGTCTGCGCAAGAATCACCTGCGCATCGCTCGCTTGGCCCCCGGCGTCGACTCCGCCGTTCATAAGCGCGACCGCGTGGTCATCGAAAATGATGTCGAAGCAAATCGCGATGCCAGCGCGCACCTGACCAGCCGCCGTGTCGATGGGCAATACCGCGGGCAGCTGCCCGAAGCTGTATTCAAGCTGCACCATGTCTACGAGTTCTGGCACGATGCTTCGGAAGAACGGCCGGTTTGGCATGTATTCGGCGAACGGTACGGGCCGGCGCTTGTCATAGCGCAACCCCGTGTCGCCGTTTGAGTCGAACACCACCGTGCTGTTTGTGAAGGTGTCATCTGTGTGCTGCAAAATCGAGCCGGCCACGATCGGCGCGCCCGCGCGCTCCGCGAGTCGCTGCACCTCAAGTGCACGGTAGTGCTGATCGGGCAGTTGAAACTCTCCGCTGTTCTCTGGCCAGACGATCAGGTCGACCCGCTCGCCCTTTGCCTCAAGCTCGTCGAGCAGCGCACTTGTTGCCTCGATGTGATCGCGTATGACGTCACCATTTTCGCGGTCATCAAAGATCGCAGATTTAGAGTTGCCCTGCACCGCTGCAATGCGCAGCGTGCCATCTTGTGTGAGCGATGCAGCTGGCACCAAGCTCAGCCCGAAAAACGCGGCGGCAACGAGCGCTACAGCGAATGCTCGCTTTGGCACCGCGATACGAGGCCGCGCGAGGATCGCCACCACGAGCGAGCACCCGAGCGCCAGCAGGCCGCTGAGGCCCGCGAAACCGAGCCACGAGGCGAGGGCGACGAGCGGTCCGTCTGCCTGAGTGATCGAGAGGCGACCCCAGGCAAAGCCGCCGTATGGCCACGTGCTCTGTACCTGCTCGCGGGCAACCCAAAGGCCCGCGACCGTGAACGCCTGGGCCACGACGATCGTCGAGGGCCGGGCGCGCAAACGGGCAAGCCCGCGTGTTGCGGCGGCGGCAAACAGACCGAAGAGCCCAAACCAGGCGATCATCACGCCAGCCAGGGCGAGCCACGGCACCGGCCCGAGGTAGAGCGTAAGCCAGTGAATGTGGGGCATCCAGAACGCCGCACCCGCGACAAGACCGATGACCAGGCCAAAACTGGCGCGCTGCTGCCAGAGCGCCGCGATAATGAGCAACGCCCCGATAAGCGCCGCCGGCCACCAGTCGATAGCCGGTGTCGCCGCGTCGAGACCAAGACCGCCAAGCACCGCGGCGGGCACGGCCAGCCACCAGCGCATCGTGCTCATGCCGCGCTCGAGGTTTCGACGATGCCGCGGCGCACGCCACGCTTCGCCTCGCGAGCGAGGGCACCAAGCTTCGCGAGCCGCTCTTGATCAACCTCGGCATGCTCGCAGGCCTGAGCGATCTGATCGAGCAAATCGATCGTCTGCTTCGCCCAGCGCACGAAGTCACCTGCCCCGATCTCGGCCTCTTCGAGGGTGCGGCTCAGCGTCCAGCCGTGCGCCCAGCCCTGCATCGCCGAGGCGAGGCCAGCGTGAGGCATCTCGGCACCGCCGAGCCGGTGACGCTCACCGATCTCGTCGAGCGATTCCCAGAGATCGAGCGTGCGCTCGAAGGCCTGCCTAAACGATCCGGCGGGCCACCGCCCCTCGGGCTCGCCATCGCGGCGCGGTTCGTAGCTCAGCGCACAGCACAGCGCGGCGAGACCCGGGGCGTCGATGCCGCGCCAGGCATCGTGACGCAGGCACTCTGCAACGAGCAGGTCACGCTCGCCGTAGACGCGAGCCAGCAGCCGACCCCACGGGGTCACCTCGTCGCGGTGCAGATACTCGAGCTCACCGAGCGCGCTCACGACGCGATCGAATGTTCTGGCAATACTGCCACTGCGGGCCTCGACGCGGCGCCTGCCCCGCTCGATCTGCTTGCGCAGCTTACGCGCGCGGTCTTCCCAGCGCTTTCTATCTGCTCCCTTTGCACGGCGCGCAGCGCGATCGTACCCGGCGAGTGATTCCTGCTCGGCGCGCAGCTCGCGTGCCTGATCGACCACATCACGGTCGGCCTGAAACTGGGCAAAGCTGAGCTCGAGGGTGTCACGCGCCCGCGCGTGCGACATGCGCTGCAGCAGGTTGACCGCCATGTTCGGGGTCGGTTTAAAGATCGATCGCACCGGAAACGATCTCGCCGCTGCGAGGTGAGCCACTGACTCAAGATCCATGCCATCGCCCCACACAACGATTGCATGACCCTCGTGGTCGATGCCGCGCCTGCCCGCGCGGCCGGTGAGCTGAGTGTACTCCCCCGAGGTCAGCTGCACGCGCTGCTCGCCGTTGTATTTGTCGAGGCGCTCAATCGTGACCGAACGGGCCGGCATGTTGATGCCGAGTGCGAGTGTCTCGGTCGCAAACACAAGCTTGACGAGGCGACGCTGAAAGAGCTGCTCGACGACCGCTTTGAACTGCGGCAGCAGACCAGCATGGTGCGCGGCAACACCTCGTTCGAGGCCGGCGATCCAGGTGCTCACGCCGAGCACACGAAGATCGTCTTCGTCGAGGCCCGCAATCGCTTCGTGTATGACCTGCCGAATCTCGTCGCGTTCCTCTCGTGTGGTGAGCCGAATGCCCTCGTAAAGACACTGTTGCACTGCCTGGTCGCAACCGTTGCGGCTGAAGATAAACACGATGCCGGGCAGCAGCCCGGTTTCTTCTAACGCCCTCGCAATGTCTGAGCGCTTAATGCGTTTTGTGCGACGCACCGGGGCACGGCCGCGGCTTCGGTCGCGATTCGAGCGATAGCGTTCATAACCGTGATCCCGCGAGGCACGGCCAGCGCGCCCTCCCCTGCCGCCGTCAGAATCACGATCTCGTGAGCCGCGCGCGAGGGTGTGCAGCTCAGGATTCAGCTTGCCCCGTTCGACGAGTTCACCGTCGCTGTCAACGTAGAGCGGCAGCAGATCCTTCGGGGTGAGCACGTGCTGATACAGCGGCACCGGCCGATGCTCGCTCAGCACCACATCGGTGTCACCGCGCACGGCGTGCATCCAGTCTCCGAACTCTTCTGCGTTCGAGACGGTCGCCGAGAGCGAGACGAGGCGCACATGGGCGGGCAGGTGCAGAATGATTTCTTCCCACACCGCGCCGCGCCATCGGTCGCCGAGGTAGTGCACCTCGTCGAGCACCACGAATGCGAGGTCGTCGAGAGCGTGGCTCTCGGCGTAGATCATGTTGCGCAGCACTTCAGTGGTCATGACCACGATCGGTGCGTCGCCGCGCAGATTCGCATCACCAGTGAGCAGCCCGACCTCGTCATCACCGTACTCGGCGCAGAGCTCACGAAACTTCTGGTTGGAGAGCGCTTTGATGGGCGCCGTATAGAAGATGCGGGCGTCGTTTTCTCTGCGCGCGAGAAACACCGCAAACTCAGCGACGGTGGTCTTGCCCGAGCCCGTGGGGGCCGCGACGAGCACGCTGCGGCCGTCTTCGAGTCGCTCACATGCCGTGCGTTGAAAGCCATCGAGGGCAAAGCCGAGCTTTGCGACAAAGGCGTCGAGCGCTGGGTAGTCGCTCACGCGGTGCCCTCCGTGGTTGATGCATCTTTGGCGGTCGGGGTGTCATCGAGGTCGTATTCGGCGAGCTCTGCTGCGCGCTTCTTGTCGACTATTCGGTCGTGCCAGATCGCGATGCCCGCTGCGATGAAGTACAGCACAGTGATTGGGGCGGCGAGCACAAACATGCTCATGAGTTCTGTGGCAGGAGTCGTGATCGCGGCAAAGGTAATGATTGCGATGATGGCGATGCGCCACTGTTTCAGAATGGTCATGCCGCGCACCACGCCGATGAAGTTCAGCAGCACCAGCAAGACGGGCAGCACAAAGCCCACGCCCACCGCGAGCATCAGTTTGGTGGTGAAATCAAGATAGGTGCGCGCGTTCATGAAGAACGCGTCTTCGGGCGGCTGAAAACTCGCCATCAGCCGCACAATGTTTGGCAGCACACTCCAGCCCACGTAGACGCCCGCGAAGAAGAGCGGCACCGCGGCGCCAAGAAACCCCACGGCGTGCCACTTCTCGCGGCGCGTGAGCCCGGGCACAATGAATGCCCAGATTTGGTACAGCCAAACGGGGCTCGAGACAAGCATCGCAAAGAAAAACGCGATCTGCACCTTGGTGTCGAAGCCGCTCGACACGTCGGTGTACTGAATCGCCACCTCGCGGCCCGTCGCCGCAAGATCATCGAGTGGCTTACGCAGCATCGCCCACACCCACGGAGTGAGATACCAGCCGGCGACCATGCCAGCAGCGACCGCGATCGCCGCGATGAACAGCCTGTTGCGCAGCTCAATCAGGTGCGCCCCAAGGCTCATTCGGCCCTCTGGGTTCTTACGCCCCCGCTTCTTTTCTGCCACCCGGTAAGTCTAGCGGCGCGCCCGCGTCGAGCATGTGAAACGCTCAGGCGTCATAGCTTGCCAGGGCGCGGTCTGCCCAGGCCTGCACCGCGGCACATGCCGCTTCGGGCGCCTCTACGATTACCTCGCCGGGGGCGGCCTGCACCAGGCGCACAGCGGCTTCAGCGTGCAGCAGCTCTACCTCTGCCACTAGCCACCCATCGGGCCCCTCCGCAAGCACCCGGGGCGCGAAGTCGAGAATGCGCTGCAGCGCGAGCCTGGTCAATCGCAGCCGGGCGGTGAGCTCGGCACCCGCAACCTCGAGCGTCTCGTGCGCCTCCGAGCTCGGCAGGTGCGTCGCTTTGTCGGCGAGTGCACGAGGGTCACGCATGCGGTCAAGCAGAAATGTCCGCTCGGCGTCGCGCTCCAAGCAGTAGGCGCGCAGGTACCAGGCTTCACCCGCCTGCCCCAGCAGCAATGGCTCGACAGTTCTGCGGGTAAGCGTTCCATCGGCAGCGCGATAGTCAAAGCTCAACCGCGTCTGTGCCGCAATTGCCGTCGTGATCTCGCTGAGGCGCTCGGGCACTCCGTCTTCGGTAATTGAGACGGCTCCCTGTCCACCTTCTGCGGGCTGCACCGAGGCCAATTTTGCGGCAGCACTGACAGCAGCCTGCCGCATTTCGGCCGGCAACATCGGGGTGAGCGCGTGCAGACCGGCGATCAGTGCCGAGGTCTCTGCCGACGAGAACCTCGGGGTGTCGTCAACTGCGACCGTCTGCGTGAGGCTCACGATATCGTGCTGCTCCAGCGCATCCCAGTCGATGTCGAAGAGATCTTCGTGCTGGTAGGTCTGGGTTTCACCGGGAACTCCGGCAACGCCGAGAAAGCGCACGAGCTTTCGCACCACGCGTGCATCGACCCCAAATATCGAGGCGAGATCAGTGACGCGCGTCGGGCCGTGCTCCTTCAGATACGGCACAAACGACATCAGAAGCATCACGCGATCGGGGGTGGTGAGCTGTTGCGACACTACGAGACGCTCCCCTCATCAGAGTGTTGCGCTCGAATCTCGGCGAGCCTCGCAGCCACGTCTTCGCGCAGTGCCGCTGGCTCGAGCACAAGCGCCTCGTCGCCATAGCCGGTAATCTCAGCGGCGAAGGCGTGAAGGTCGAGCGTTCCAATCTCCAGAAGCACTTCGTGCTCGCTCGCTGCGCCGTCGCGATCAGCTTGGTAGCGACCGGTGAGTTTCTCGGGCGCGGGATCAGCAACAGCCCTTGACGCCAGTCGTGCTTCGGCTGCTGATCCTCGTCGCACCAAAACCAGCGCGCGCTGTTCGTCGCGCAACCGCAGCAGTCTCTCGAGCGCAGCATCGATGAGGGTGTTCAGCTCGGGATCAAACTCTGTCTTCTCGATGCTCACCTCGGAGGCGATTCGCGAGAGCAAGAAGACACGGTCGCCGCCTCGCTCTAGGTCGTAGGCAATCAGGTGCCAACGACCCTCAGCGCGATGCAACCGCAGCGGGGCAACTCGGCGGGTGAGCGCCGTTGGTCGAGTTGGCAACTGGTAGTCAAAACTGACCACGCGACCCTCAGCGATGGCGAGCTGCAGCGCAGGCGCCGCCGGCTCAAGAATGCTGAGCCGCGGTGCAATACCGAGGTGACGCACGTCGAGATTCACGCCGAGCGAGGTGAGCTTCATGGAGGCCCAGCGCGATTCTGTGCTCAGGCTCCCGTCACTCCAAGCGAGCGAGGCGAGTTTCAACAGCATCAACTCGTCGGCACCAAAGCGCACGTGCTCGGGCAGTTGCAGTCGCTCTTTCGAGATGCGATAGCGGGTCAGCTGGTTGTTGCCCGACTCAAGCGGAGAATCGATGGTTTCAACGGGAATGCCCAGCTGACGTACCTGCGTCTTGTCGCGTTCAAACTGGCGCTCAAGGCTCGCGTCGGCAGAAGACCGATCGTAGCGTTGCGAATAGCCGTACACGCTCGAGAGCAGCTCGGCCTTCGTGAGACCCTGTGGGCTCGCGACGAGGGCGAGTACCAAGCTGAAGACACGCTCCTCGCTTGGTACTCGCTTCGAAGCTGACGAAGCAGCCACGAAGCCCGCTTAGAGAACCGCGAGAATATCGATCACGCTGACGGTCGGCTGACCGTCGCCTGGCTCGATAACTACTACCTGCGAACCGACTGGGTAGCCGGTGAGCGCCGCCCGGAACGTTGCACCGGTCTGCGCGCTCATTTCTTCGTTGCCGAAGCCCTCGGGCAGGCTCTCCCAGCTGTTCTTGACCTGCTGCCCATCCCAGCTCACGGTGAGCACGTGGCCAACGACACCCTGCTCAGCGGTCACCTTCTCGCCGGTGCCGAGAATACGTGCGGCACTCTTGACCTTGCTTGGCGCCTGCTGCGGCGGAAGCACTATACCGGGGCGCCCGGTGCTGTCATTTGTGACCGCGGGAAACCCGGTGGGCAGCGCCTTCGACGCGCCTTCGGCGCGCGTCGGCACCGCATCAAGAATCTGCGTGATCAGCAAGAGCTGGCTTGGCGCCCCCATGGCGGCACTGTCTTCTTCAGAGATCACGGTGGCGGTGGTTTCGCCCACAGTTGCACACTGCAGCGCACCGAAGATGGGGCCAGCTTCGGGGTCGGCAATGCTGAGCCCGCCCTGCTCGGTGCCGTAGGTATCTGAAGCCTGCAGCACCTCACCCGTGGCCAGGTCGACAAAGGCAAAGTTTGCCTTGACGATCATGCCCTCTTCTACGGTCTTGGCCGGGCCAGTCGATACGGTGTCAGCCTGCTGCACCACGCTGCGCTGCGGATTCGCGGGGCTTGTGAGCTCAGAAAACTTCACGCTCAGATCGGTGTTCGAACTGCCGCTCACCCGTACGCTCTGACTGATTGCGCCCGGCTGCAGGTCAGCGATGCAACTCTCAGATGAGGCGGCAGTGGTGCAGCCGGTAAGTGCAGAAGCGGCAACCGCGGCAACCGCGATAAAAGGAAGAACTCGACGACGCATGACACCCTCTCAAAGAATGCGACAACTTGACTAGCTTAGCCGAGGCGAGCTGAAGCCCTCGCTCGGCACACGACGTGGCTACTGCTCGTCGCCCGCGCCACGCTCACGCGCAAACTGCTGCGCAGCGCGCACCTTCTTGCGCAGCACCTTGTCGCTCTTCGACCACTGGCCGATTGACTCATCGGTCCACTCGCTACGTTCGTTTCCGTCGCTGCCGGCTACGAGATCCGGTGTCCACGCGGCAACATCGGCTTCGGTGTACTCGCCCTTCGAGGCACGGCGCTTGAGCTGCGGCAGCTTCGCCCCCGGTGCGAGCCTACGGGCCGTAATGAGAAAACCGGTGTGCGCCACCATTCGGTGGTCAGGGCGAACCGCTAGCCCCTCAACGTGCCAGCCTCGCACCATCGTCTCGTTGGCCTGGGGGTGCGTGAACAGCCCCGAGCGACGAAGCTCTTCGGCAACGCGCGAAAGCTGCGTCACCGTCGCAACGTAGCAGATCACCACACCACCGGGCTTGAGCGCCTCGGCGACCACATCAACGCACTCCCACGGCGCAAGCATGTCGAGTACGACGCGATCGACCGAGCCCGCCTCGCAGTGGCTTGGCAGGGCATCTTGCAGATCACCCACGGTCACGGTCCAGTTCGCGGGCACGGCCCCAGAAAAGGCCGCGGCGTTTGCCGTTGCAATCTCGGCAAACTCCTCGCGGCGCTCGAACGAAAAGAGTTCTCCGCAATCGCCTACCGCTCGCAACAGGTGAAGTGAAAGCGCGCCCGACCCTACGCCCGCCTCAACCACGCGCGCACCGGGAAAAATATCGGCGAGCGAGAGGATCTGCGCGGCGTCTTTGGGGTACACGATCGCGGCCCCGCGAGGCATCGACATCACGAAATCACTAAGCAGCGGCCGCAGCGCGAGGTACTCTTCACCGCTGCTATTCTCAACCACCGAGCCGTCGGGCACGCCGATGAGGTCATCGTGCTTGATCATGCCCCGGTGACTGTGAAACTCGCCGCCTGGAATCAGGGTGACGGTGTTCAGACGGCCCTTTGGGCCGGTGAGCTGCACTCGATCGCCGTAGCCGAACGGTCCGCTCAGCTTGGGAGCATTGCTCGGTGCGAGCTCGGGTGTTGAAGTCTGCTCGGTTGCGGTCACAGTGCGGCCTCCTCGGCGGCGTTCGTAGCGAAGGTATTGGTGGACTCCCCGCGAAGTCGGGCGAAGTGTTCAGAAACGTCGCGTGCGTCGAGCCCGACAAGGGTCGAGAAAAGTGCGTGCGAAGGAGCTGCATCGAGCAACACCATATTTGGCACACCGACTGCGATCGCTCCCGAGGCGTACGCCGAGGTGAGCCCTGTCGGCGAATCCTCGAACGCGAGGCAAGACTCGATTGGCACACCGAGCGCAGCTGCGCCACGTAAGTAGGGGTCGGGGTGAGGTTTCTCATGCTCAACCTCATCGCCCGCAATGATCGCCCGAAACGTGCCAGCGGGAAGCATCGCGACGACCGCGTCGGCGAGCGAGCGAGTCGACATGGTGACGAGCGCGCAGGGCACGCCCGCCTGCTGCAGCGAAGCAAGCAGTTCGCGAGCCCCAGGGCGCCACTGCGGCTCGGTCTCGGCGATCCCACGCTCGACACTCTCGACCCACTCCGCAACGATCTCGTCGGCGCTCAGCGGTACCCCAAGCTCTCGAAAGTGTTCGGCGGCCTCCCAGAGGCCCGAACCGATCATACGCTCGTGAGTCTCGGCGCTCATCTCGAGGCCGTAGCGACGAAGCATTGCGATCTCGACGTCGATCCAGAGGGGTTCAGACTCGATGAGGGTGCCGTCCATGTCCCATAGAACTGCGGCAAGGGTGTCAGAAGTCATCGAGAAAAGTCTAGTCTGCCGGGGTGCATGCCGGGTCACCCCGAGGTCTCTGCGACAGCTATTCTGAGTAAATGAACCACTCTGCAGAAGTTTCGACGTCGGAACGCGTGCTCATTGCTGCGTTCGAGGGGTGGAGCGACGCGGGTGCCGCAACCACCACGGTGTTGCAGCACCTCGGCGAACTCACTGACGCCGAGATGCTGCACGCGATCGGCGCAGACGGTTTTGTCGACTTTCAGGTGCATCGCCCAAAGGTCAGTTTTGACGGGCAGGGCAAACGCGTGCTCGAGTGGCCCGAAACGAGGCTCTACGGCACCGTGCACCGCCCGGGCGTTTCTGACGAGCCGCACGCCGAGACCGTGCGCCGCATCGACGGCACACCTGTGACTGAGATTTTTCTGCTCGCGGGTGTTGAACCCGCGAGAGACTGGAGCGCCTTCGCCGACGAGATCGTCGATTTGGTCGATGTCTGGCAGATCGACACCGTCATCATCATCGGCTCGCTGTTCTCTGACTCGCCGCATTCTCGACCCATCGTCACTATGGTGAGCAGCGAGAACGCCGAGCTGCGAGCACGAACGGGAGCGACGCGTAGCGACTACGAGGGGCCCGTTGGCATCACCACGGTGCTCGAGCTTGCGCTCGCAGAGGCTGACGTGCCCACACTCTCGCTCTGGGCACAGGTGCCGCACTACGTGCATAGCGCCCCCTCACCGAAGGCCACACTCGCAATACTCGACAAGCTTGAGGAGCTACTCGACGTGGTGATCCCTCGCGGCACCCTGCTTGAAGAGGCAACCGAGTGGGAGGCGAATATCGATCGGATCGCGGCGGCCGACGAAGACATGCTGAACTACATTCGAACGCTTGAGGCCGCTCGCGACGCGGCATCTGCCCCCGAAACCACGGGCGAAGCAATCGCCCATGAATTCGAGAAGTACCTCAATATCGACCCCGAAACCGGCTTTGAACGCTAACCCTGTTGCCCGTCGCTACCGAATCTCAAGCTAGCCGCCCTCGACCAGCACCACACCGAGCAGAGACTGCGCTGCCGCCGCGATGAGCTCGGGCTGATCCACTCCCCTGTCAAGCGCAGCATCAAGCGTGGCAAGCATCACCGGAGTGTCAAGGTCGTTGGCAAGCGCCTGTCGCAACTGCGCAAGCACCTCGTGTGCATCGAGCGGGTCTTCTGTCTCTCGAGCAATGCCCTCACGCCACGCCTGCAAACGACGGTGGGCCTTCTGCAGATCTTCGTCAAACCACTCCCACTCAGAGCGGTAATGATGAGCAAGGATGCCCAGACGAATCGCTGAGGGGTCTGCGCCCGCATCGAGTAGGCGAGAAATCAGCACGAGATTGCCGCGAGACTTCGACATCTTGTGGCCCTCATACGAGATCAGACCAACGTGGCAGTAGGCGTGGGCGAGCGGCGTCCCAGAGAGTGCTGTGGCGTGGGCCGCGGTGAACTCGTGGTGCGGAAACACGAGATCGCCGCCTCCACCCTGCACGGTGAATGCGTTGCCCAGAGCGCCTGCCGCGATCACCGAACACTCGACATGCCAGCCAGGGCGCCCCGTACCGACCGCAGACTCCCAGCTCGGCTCGCCGTCGCGCGCCGAGCGCCACAGCAGCGGGTCGAGCGGGTCGCGTTTGCCCTCTCGCTGCGGGTCACCGCCACGTTCGGCGCTCAGCTGCTGCATCAGGTGCTCGTCATACGGGGCAACGTCGCCGAGACGCCACTCGGTCGATACCTGAGCCTGGCGCACATCGAAGTAGAGATCGTCGCCGACAGAATCAGTTGTGGGTACCTCGTAGGCGAGCCCCAGCTCGCGCAGGCGCGCAACCGCATTCGCGATCTCGTCGATGCGCTCAGTCACCGCAACGTAGTGCTGCGGAGGCAACATGCCAAGCCGAAACATGTCGCTCCGGAACAGCGAGATCTGATCGTCTGCGAGGTGCTTCCAGTCGACGCCTGTGGCCTTTGCTCGCTCAAGCAGCGGGTCATCAACGTCGGTGATGTTCTGCGCGTAGACCGTCTCGATGCCAGCATCGAGCCAGGCGCGCTGCATCAGGTCAAACGCAAGGTACGTTGCGGCGTGCCCGAGATGAGTCGCATCGTACGGTGTAATGCCGCACACGTAGAGCGTTGCACGGTCGTTGGAGATAGGCGGATGCTCAAGGCGCCCCGAAGCCGTGTTGAAGAGTTTTGGGGGGCGCCCGAGTCCGGGAAGCTTGGCTATTTCGGGCGCTGTCCAGGTTCTCACTGACTGCCTCCCGCGGCGACGGCAGCGGCCGGTGCGCTGTTTGCGTCGAGCACTCCGGTTGCAAGCAAGACGAGAATCAGGGCGCCGAGTGCAACGCGGTAGATCACGAACGGCATAAAGCTGCCCTTCGAGATGTACTTCATGAACACGCCGATCACGACGAGCGCGATAACGAACGCAACCACCGTGGCGATGAGGGTCTCGGTCATTGGCACGCCTGAGGGGTCACCGATCGACTTTACGAGCTTGTAGCCACCCGAGCCAAACACTGCGGGAATTGCGAGCAGGAATGAGTAGCGAGCCGCCTGCTCGCGGGTGTATCCCATGAGTCGACCGGCAGTAATGGTGCCGCCCGAGCGCGAAACACCGGGAATCAGCGCCATCGCTTGCGCAATGCCGTAGACGACCGCGTGCTTCCAGGTCATCTGCTTCAGCTCGTACTGTTGCTTGCCCACACGGTCGGCCCAGCCGAGCAGGAGGCCGAACACGATCAGCGCCGTCGCAACAAACCAGAGTGAACGCAGCGTATGGTCAATCGCATCTTCGAAGAGCAGGCCACCGATCACGATCGGCACGCTGCCGAGAATGATCCACCAGCCGAGCAGGGCATCTGGGTCGCGCCGGGGCACGCCACCGAACAGCGACCTAAACCACCGCCCAATGATGCGGGTAATGTCGCGCCAGAAGAAGACGATGACGGCGGTCTCGGTACCGAGCTGCGTAATCGCGGTGAATGCGGCCCCGGCGTCGCCGATGCCCATCAGCTCGCTGGCGATACGCAGGTGCGCGCTCGACGAAATTGGCAGAAACTCGGTGAGTCCCTGAATGATGCCAAGCAGAATGGCCTCAAAGATGCCCATGTGAAGTGGTTCCTCCGTCTGTTGCGCGTCGGGCGACGAGCAACTCGTACCGGTTCGACTGAAGTGTTGCTTCCGAACCCCGATCAAGACTAACGCGTGATGCTTAGAGCCTCAGTATCGCCGAAGCAGATCGGTCAAGACCCGGTGCCCAAAATCGAGAGCTTCAAGCGGCACGCGCTCGTCAACCCCGTGAAACATGCCCGGAAAGTCGAGATCTGCGGGGAGCCGCAGTGGCACAAACCCGTAGCCGGTGATTCCGAGGCGGCTGAGCGCTTTGTTGTCGGTGCCGCCAGAGAGCAGATAGGGCAAGACCTTGGCTTCGGGGTCGTGGTCGCGCAGGCTTGCGATCATTGCGTCGACCGCCTCGCCCGCAAAGGGCACCTCAAGCCCAATGTCGCTGTGCACCGTCTCGATCTCGATGTCGTCACCGACGATGCGCTGGATCTCGGCGAGGATGCCCGGCTGATCTGCCGGAAGCGAGCGTACATCGATGAGCGCCTCGGCAGTGTCGGGTATCACGTTGTGTTTGTACCCAGCGTGCAGCACCGTGGGGTTGCTTGTGTTGCGCAGGCTCGCTTGGATAAAGCCCCCTGCTTTGCCTGTGCGCAAGATGAGCTCTTCGGCGTTGACGGTTTCTGGGTCTTCACCGTAGATCTTCGCGATCTCAGAAATAAGCTCGCGCGTCGTGTCACAGAGCGCGAGAGGCCACTCGTGGCGCCCGAGTGCAGCCACTGCTTCGGCAAGCCGGGTGACCGCATTGTCGCGCCACACTCGCGAACCGTGCGCCGCCGTGCCCCGCGCCCGCAGCCTAATCCAGTCGAGAGCTTTCTCGCCCGTCTGCACCAGATAGGCACGCGTGCCATTCAGTTCGACCGAATACCCACCCACCTCGCTGATTGCGGTCTCTGCACCCGCGAAGAGCTCTGGGTGATGGGTGACGAGGTGGTGAGCACCGTACACGCCACCGTTTTCTTCGTCGGCAAAGAATGCGAGGATCACTTCGCGTCGGGGCGCCTCGCCCGCTCTGAGTATCTCAGCGACAGACGTGAGCATCATGGCGCACATGTCTTTCATGTCGACCGCGCCGCGCCCCCACAGCATGCCGTCTTTCACAACGCCCGCAAACGGGTCAACACTCCAGTTCGCGGGGTCGGCAGGCACCACGTCGAGGTGGCCGTGCAGCACAAGCGCCGGCAGCGACGGGTCTGTACCCGCGACGCGGGCAACCACGCTTGTGCGCCCCGGCGCCGACTCGATCGTGACTGGTTCCAGGCTCAACGCCTTGAGGTATCGCGAGACATAGGCCGCGGCATCGACCTCGGGGTTCGCGTCGCCCTCGCCTCGGTTCGACGTATCGAAGCGAATCAGGTCACGGGCAACGCTCGCGGTCTCAGAGAGTGGGGGCAGCTCAAGTGAGTGTTCGGTCATGCCTCAACAGTAGCGAGAGCCGCCGACGTTCTCACCCTGCCTATTCGGAGGTTGTCGGCGCAGGCTGCCCCTCGTGCTCATGCGCAACCAGCTCTGGATCAAGATGCGTGGCCGGCCCAAGGTGCGATGCCCCGCCCTCATCAACCCACCCGTTGCCCGGCGTGTGTGCCGGGTCTGAGTCATGGTCAAGTGCCGAAGACGAGTTTTGCTTGTGCGTATCGCGGTTACTCATGACGCTCACTTCCCTGCAAAATCAACGGTTTCGCGGGCGCGAACCCTGATCTCAGGCTACGCTCACACCCCCAAAAAAGCGACCGTTCGGCGTGTCGCGGGCCGCTCGATTTCGTGCCTCACGATTTTCCGTGCTAGGTTATTCCCTGTTCGCCGGAACGATCCGGCGGGTGGTTCGCGCGGGTGGCGGAATGGCAGACGCGCTAGCTTGAGGTGCTAGTGCCCGTATTAGGGCGTGGGGGTTCAAGTCCCCCTCCGCGCACGCGAACAGCTAAAAGGCGGTGAGTGAAAACTCACCGCCTTTTGCGTTCTTAAGATGCTCGACGGTAATGCACCGCCACCACTCCGTTGCTGAAGGGTTCGGCCGAGATCAGCTCTAGCGCGCGAGCCTGCGATAGGCCGCCGGCGAAGAGCTTCGGCCCTCTGCCAGCGATGAACGGTTGCACCAGGAAGCGATACTCGTCGATCAGGTCGAGCCGATCCAGCGCGACTGC
>JAIUOH010000070.1 GCA_020161315.1 Actinomycetota bacterium
GAAACGCGACCAGGAACTCGGCCTTCAGCCGAGCGATTTCTTCTCGTGAAAACGACACGGTCGTCGCAACTCCTCAAAACTCGAGGTGTTGCGACGACCGCTAGAACCCGCCAGCTGGCGGGGGCGCACTGCGTCGCCTTTAGGGTCAACTGAATGCTCAGCACTATTCGCTGGTGGCACCGTTCGCCAGCGCGATGAGGCCCGCGATCGCCTCGGCATCGAGGCCTCGGCCCGGAAAGTTTGCGAGCTTGCCGATCGGAAACGACGACATGAGTCGAAGCATGGTGTCGTCGCCATCGCCTTCTGACGCACCAGGTTCACCGGGCTCACCGCCCGCAAGCTGCGCAAGCACAATGGGGCCAGCGACCGGGTGTGCCAGTACCTCGCCGACGGTAGATTCAAACGTCAGCGGCAACGTCAGGTGCTCACCGACAAGCTCCGCGGTGGCCTGAGTGCGCAGATCACGGCTCGACGCGCCGACCTCGACGAGGTACTCCCCCGGTTCTACGACAAACCGGCCTGCTCGGGTGTCCCAGTACGCGAGATCTTCGCCGCGCACGTGCAGCACCACCTCGCGGGTCTCGCCCGCCGCGAGCTGGGCCGACGCAAACGCCTTCAGCTCTCGGGGTGCCCGCTGCACGGCCGAATCGGCCCGGCCGACATACACCTGCACTACCTCGCGGCCATCGCTTGCGCCCGTGTTCGTCACCGGCACGGTGACGATGAGGTCACCGCTAGTCGGATCGGCGACCTGCACCGACACGTCTCCGTAGGCGAAGCTCGTATACGACAGCCCGTGCCCGAAGGGGTAGGCAACCTCGATCTGCCTGGCGTCGTACCAGCGGTAGCCGACGAAGATGCCCTCGCCGTAGTTCACGTGCTGATGTTCGCCCGGAAAGTTGCCAAAGGCAGGGGTGTCTTCGAGGCGTTGCGGAATCGTCTCTGCGAGGCACCCCGAGGGGTTGACCCGCCCGAGCAGCACATCGGCAACCGCCGAGCCGCCCGCCTGGCCGAGCAGCCAGGTCTCGAGAATCGCTGGCACGCGCCCGGCGAACGGCAGCCGAACGACCGCACCGTTCGAGAGCACGACCACCGTGCGGGGGTTGGCCTCAAGCACGGCGTCGAGCAGGGTCAGCTGCGCCGGCGAGAGGTCGATGTGGGTGCGGTCAAACCCCTCTGACTCCTCATCGTCGGTGAGCCCCAAGAACACCACGGCAACATCTTGTGCCGCGGCGAGCGCCACTGCCTCGTCGCGCAGTCGGGCCTGCTCTTCGGCCGGTACCGCCGCGTCGAATGCGAAGCCCGGCGCAAACTGTGCGCCCCCGCCGAGCGCCTCGGTGAGGGCGTCTAGCGCCGAATCGACGCGCGTGGGATTGATATGCGATGATCCCCCGCCCTGAAATCTCGGGCTACGCGCGAATTCGCCGATGACCGCGATGCTGCTCGCCGTATCAAGCGGCAGCAGCGGGCGCTGCAGGCCATCGCTGTCTGCCACCGATTCGTTCTGCAGCAGCACGATCGACCGCCCGGCAGCTTCGCGAGCGAGCGCGTGGTGCGCGTCGACGTCGAGGGGGCCCTCGACGGCAGGGCGCGCTTCAGCCTTTGTGACGAGGTCGAGCATACGGGCAGCTGCCGTGTCGACATCTGCTGCTGCGAGCCCGCCGCCCGCTACCGCCGCGGCGATCGCCCCGGCCGAGTCGCGTCCGCCGCCAGGCATTTCGAGGTCGAGGCCCGCAGCAACCGATGCGGCCGGGTCATCGACTGCACCCCAGTCAGAGACCACCACGCCGCCGAAGCCCCACTGCTCGCGCAGCACCTCGGTCAGCAGCCAGTGGTTTGCGGCCGCGGGCACTCCGTTGATGAGGTTGTACGAACACATCACGGTCCACG
This sequence comes from Actinomycetota bacterium, assembly GCA_020161315.1. GTDB lineage: Bacteria > Actinomycetota > Actinomycetes > Actinomycetales > Microbacteriaceae > Leucobacter. The sequence continues at coordinate 1,891 of JAIUOH010000070.1, forward strand.
GGCTCGCGTCAGTCACAACCCGTTGAAAGCCGCGCAGGTAGATCTCGCGCAGTGTGCGTTCGTCGGCATCGGCCGAGACGCGATGCCGATCGCTCTCTTGGTTGTTCACCGCGAAGTGCTTCACCGAGGCACCGACGCCCTGCGACTGGATGCCGCGCACGAGCGCTGCCCCAATCTCACCCGCGACGATTGGGTCTTCAGAGACGTACTCAAAGTTGCGCCCGCACAGCGGCGAACGTTTGATGTTGATGCCGGGGCCGAGGATCACGGCAACGTCTTCAATCGCAGACTCAAGGCCGAGCGCAACGCCGACGCGTTCGGCGAGCTCGGGGTCAAAGCTCGAGCTGAGCCCCGCGGCCGGCGGAAAACAGGTGGCCGGCACGCTGTCGTTCAGACCGAGGTGATCGCTCGCGGCCGATTGTTTGCGTAGCCCGTGCGGGCCATCAGTGAGCATGATCGATGGAATGTTGTGCCCGGGAAGTGCCCTGGTGCTCCAAAAATCGGTGCCGCTCAGCAGCGTGGCCTTCTGCTCAAGAGTAAGCTGCGAGAGCCTGTCACGCGGGGTTTCGGTCATGATGCTTCCTTTGCTTGAGTGAGTGAGTTGTTGCGTACAAACCAGGGCCTGCGCCCGTAGTCGCGCCGTAGCCAGGGTTGGAACGCCCACGCAAGCAGCAGGGCGACGCCGAGTCCGGCGAAAGTGCCCGCGACTGTGTCGCTGACCCAGTGGGCGTTGATGAGGGTGCGCTGCCAGGCCATTCCGAGCGGCAGCAGCACCGCTATCGCGATGCCAATGCCGCGAAGCAGTCGCCGTGACGGCGGGATGAGCGCGACGAGCGTGACGGCGACCACTGCCGCGGTTACCGCGTGCCCCGACGGAAACGAACCGTGATCGACGGTGACCAGCGGCCCGAAGAGCCCGGCCGCCTCATCGGCAGCTGGTCGCGGTCGATCGACGATGTTCTTCGCGAACTGCGAAACCAGGCCGGGGCCCGTGAGCTGCGCCACAACCACGAAGATCGCTGAGCGCCAACGGCCGACGATCACCAGAGCAAGGGGCACCACGAGCATCATCAGCACGAAACCGGGCAATTGCCCGAGGTTCTGAAAGAACTCCGCGAGCGGTGACCCCGGCAGAGCCGACTCGGGGCCGACCCCAACCGCCACGCGCCACGCGTCATCGAGCCCTTGGCTCCACGGGTGCCCCGGGTTCGCGAACACCGCGATACCCATCGCGAAGAAGGTGAGCAGCAGCAGCGCACCGGCGACGAGCAGCGAACGCGTGCGGCCCTGCGGGGTTGTGCCCTCTGCGCCTCCGCCGATCCTTTTCTCTACATCGCGTTCAGTGCTCATAGCAGCGGCCTTACCGATGCGTACGCGTCGCGCAGATCACTGCTTGGCGTATCAAACACCCGCGCGACGCCGCCCGTCTGGGTATGCTGCGGCCAGCCGGGATCGCCGGTCGCAATGAACGAGACCGCCGCTCCGTGCACCTCGTCGGCGAGTTGCTGCGGCGGGTTCACGCCCGCGAGCGGTTCGATGGCTGGGCCGTCGAGGCAGTCGAAGAAGAAGGGCACGTCAAGGCAGTGCTCGGCAAAGCCAAAGTGGCCGGAGGGCCAGGCAAATCGGTACACCCAGGTCGGCGCCTCACCGCGGTCGGCCGCAATGTGCAGCACCGCGATGCGAAACATTCTGTCGGTCAGCACACGACCCGCGAGTCTCGCCTTGCCCTTTGCCGCTACATCGGTATTTGCTGCCAGGTACGCGCGACGCGCAGCCTTTGGCACGCCAAGTTTGCCGAGCAGGAGGCCGGTCGGCACCCATCGCAGCATCTTCGCGGCGTCGGCCATCGCCATTGAGAACTCGTCATCGGTTGCGCCGAGCACGAGGGGCTTGTCGGCGCCAACGCCCGCCCGCAACGACTCGCGTGTTGGGCGCAGCAGCAGGTCACCGTCGACGCTCGGCCCGAGCGGCAGCCCGTGCTCAATGATCTCGGTCATGTCTGCGGCGTTAAACGCGGTGAGGCGCTTCTGCGCGTCGAGAATCTGTGCTTCGCTCAGCACGCCGAGCCCCTCGCGGGTCGGCGCGACACCGAGCTCGGCGGCAAGCTTTCGGCCGAACGCTTCAGACCGGTCGGCCGTAACGTCTGCGAGGGCACCAGAGATTGCATACACCCCGTGAAAGAGGTGCTGCGCACGCTCCATGCCAAGCAGTGTCATCACTGCACCGCCGCCGGCCGACTGCCCGGCAATCGTCACACGCGACGGGTCGCCGCCGAAGGCCGCAATGTTGCGCTGCACCCACTCGAGGGCAAGCAACCAGTCGCGCACGCCACGGTTTGAAGGCGCGTCTTCAAGCCACCCGAAACCGTCGAAGCCAAGGCGGTACGAGATGCTCACGGTAACCACACCGTCTCGGTTAAACGCCCGCCCGTCATACCAGGGGCTCGCGGGCGACCCCGCAAAGTAGCCGCCACCGTGAATCCACACCAGCACCGGTAGCAGCTCTTGTGGTTCTGCCGCGGCAGCGACCTCTTGCAGAACGGGAAAAGGCGTGAAGACGTTCACGTTCAACGTCGATTCGCCCTCGACACTTGGCTCTGGGATCAGGGTGACACCGGGGTCGCCACGCTGCGCCGTCGCACCAAACTCGGCGGCATCAAACACCCCTTCCCATGGCGATTTTGGCACTGGCGCACCAAAGCGCAGCTCACCAATCGGCGCCTCAGCGAAGGGAATACCGAGAAAGGCCGCCGACCGGGCCTTGCCCGCGTCTGCCCCGCGCCAACGCCCCTGCACAAGCCCCGCCGCGGTGCGCACCAGTGGGTGCGTCGTCTCGCCATGCACCTGATCACTCATCAGCGAACTCCCTTGATCGGAATGATGGCCAGTGCCGCGATCACCACGAACACGGCCGCGAATACAAAGAGCATGGCATAGCCACCGAGCGAGCTGATGATCAACAGCGCAACACTCGCGCTCATCGCCTGCGGAATATTCGTCGCGATGTTCAGAATGCCGAGGTCTTTGCCCGCCGCACCACCCTCGTTAGGAAGCACCTCGGTCATCAGCGCGGCGTCGACCGACATGTAGAGACCGAAGCCAACACCGTTGATGACATTCATCAGAATCATGCCGGTCATGTTTGGCATCAGCAGCGGCATGATGAAGCCTACGACCATCAGCGCCGAGGCAACATAGATGAACACCTTGCGCCGACCGATTCGGTCACTCCACCAGCCAGAAAGCATGATCGCGATCAGTGTGGGCACGAACGCGATCAGAGTGAGCATCACCGTGGCATCGGTTGCTGCCTCGAGCGACATGCCGATGTAGTCGGTGAGCATGTACATTGAGTAGGTAGCCACGACAAAGTAACCGAGCATCAGCAAGAACCGCGCGGCAAACGCCCAACCAAAATCTGGGTGCCGGCGCGGATTGATCCAGAATCCGGCGAAAAACGTCTTCCAGCTAAAAGGATCAACGAGTGCGTGCTTCGATGACCAGTCGGTATTGAATACCACAAATAGGGCGGTTGCCACGAGCACAGCCACACCGAACACGGCATAGCCGACTCCAAGTTGCTCACCCAGTTGCCCGGCGAGTACCACGCCGAGCAGGCCGCCAAGCTGCATGCCGATACCTACCATCGCGCTCGCCCCGCCGCGCTTGGAACGCGGAAAGCGGTCAGCGGTAATTGTCGTGAGCGGTGCCTGCACAAAGTTCAGCGCCACCTGGATTACCGTCCAGAAGAAAGTAATCCAGAGCACCTCGCGTAAGGAGCCGATTCCGAACAAGAAGATGGCTCCGACAACCGCACCCGCGAGCATCCACGGGGTCCGCCTGCCAAACCGAGAACGTGTGCGATCGCTCAGGGCGCCCGCGATGGGTTGCGCGAAGAGCGTGAACACAAAGGAAACCGTGGTCACGATCGCAAGGTTCGCTTCTTTTGCCCCCTCGTCGATCGTGGCGATTTGAATTGGCAGCAAAATCGCGATGAGGCCCGCGTAGGTCGCAAACAACATCAGAGAGTTGACAAGCAGACTCGGCAACAGGCGCTTGTTTGCCGGCGGGCTTGCTGCGGGCAGACCTGCTTCTGGCTGCACCGTCGAGATTATCCCTGTAGGCGCTGCGACGGCACTGGTGGGCGCACCGGGTTCGTGGTTTGAAATGGTCATGTTGCTCCTCGTTGAGCGAATCAAATCCCCAAAACCTAACAATGTTAGCTTTTGACTACGCACTACCTTCCCACTGCTTTTGGTTGCGCGCAAGCTCTTCCCCGAGAAAAACCGAATTATGTTTAGTTTTTGTGATTTGGTCGATGCTTTGAGTTACGCTGGGCGATATGGCGCAGCGAGGTTCATACGCAAAAGGGCTCGCAAAACGCGAGCAAATCATCTCGGCAGCGCTCGAGATTGTCGCGGAACGCGGCTATCGAAAAGCCACCGTTCGCGAAATCGCCGAAGCGGTTGACCTCAGCCCAGCGGGTTTGCTGCACTACTTCGGCAGCAGAGAAGCACTGTGCATCGCCATCCTCGAGGCTCGTGATCTGCGCGATTCTCACGATGCAGACGAAGCGCTCGACCACCGAGACCCGCAGCGCGACAACACCGGCCACGGGTTCTTCGCGACCTTTCTCGAGGTCATCGCGCACAACGCAACGGTGCCCGGCCTCGTACAGCTGTACGTGCAGCTCGCAGCAGAGGCCGCCGAGCCTGGCCACCCTGCACGAGCATTTTTCACCCAACGCTCACGCGAGCTCGAGGGCTTTGCAATTCGAGAGATCGAGACCGCGCAGCGCAGCGGATCCATCAGACAAGATCTCGACCCAAGGTGGGTTGCGCGCACGCTTTATGCACTAGCCGATGGGTTTCAGACCGCCTGGCTGCTCGATCCCAGCATCGATATGTCAGCCGACATCAAAGTTTTCATCGGTTTGCTGGCGCCGCCGCACAGCGGCTAGGGCATGTCTTGTAAATGGCGGTGCTGACTTCGGGCGCACCGCAGCGCGACACCATTTACAAGACATCACCAAAGCGCACACAACAGAAAACGCCCACACCGTCACGGCGGGTTCTAGCGGTCGTCGCAACACCTCGAGTTTTGAGGAGTTGCGACGACCGTGTCGTTTTCACGAGAAGAAATCGCTCGGCTGAAGGCCGAGTTCCTGGTCGCGTTTCATCAGTGTGGCAATG
>JAIUOH010000010.1 GCA_020161315.1 Actinomycetota bacterium
GCGGATCGACTCGCTCCCACTGCTCGTTCGTGAACTGCGTAAACCTCGACCGGCGAACCATGCACTTCAGTCTGCCGAAACATCACCCACCGATATAGGAGACACGCCCTAGTTGCCGAGCGCCTTCTGGTAGGCCTGCGTGTAGCGGTTGTCTTCTTCGGAGGTCAGCGAGCGCATGTCGAAGATGCGAGCCGACATCTCTTCGTCTGGAAAGATCAGCGTGTTTGACGCGAGTTCGGGATCGATCTGCTCCATCGCCTCGCGGGCGCCAGCAACGGGTGTGACGTATTGCACATACGCCGCCACCTCGGCCGCGATTTCTGGCTCGTAGTAGTAGTCGATGAGCTCGTGCACCTGCTTCGAGACCTCGGTGCTGGTCGGCATGCAGAATGAATCAATGAACAGCGTCGCGCCCTCTTCGGGCACCACAAACTTCCAGACCTCTTCGCCAGCTTCTTCGTTGAGCATGGCGACGTCGCCCGACCAGGCCATACCGGCCCACACGGCCTCAGTCTGCAGGTCTTGGGTGTAAGAGTTGCCCTTGACTGTGTAAACCTGACCCGAATCGATCTGCTTCTTGACCACTTCAAGCGCGGCGAAGAACTCGTCGTCACCCCAGTCACCCTCAACATCAACACCCTGCTCGAGCATGACAAGGCTGAGCGTGTCGTCTTGTTCGCTCAGCAGGCTCACCTTGCCTTTGAGTGCGGGATCCCACAGATCAGAGACGTGCTGCACGCCCTTGGGGTAGAGCTGTGTGTTGTAGACGAGCCCCGTCATACCTGCCTGATACGGAATCGACCAGGTACGATCCTTGTCAAACGATGCCTTCTGCACCATTGGAATCATCTGTTCGCCCACGTTCGGCAGCAGCGAGCGGTCGAACTGCATCAACTGGTCTTGCTCGAGCAGGCGCACGAGTGACGAGTCTGTGAGGCAGAAGGTGTCGTAGCCGGTGTCTTGCCCCTGTGCGAGCTGATCTTTGATTTTCGCGATGAACGTTTTGTTGTCGTCGATGTCTTCGAAGTACTCGACGCGAATGTTGGTCGACTCCTGAAACGCGTCGAGTGAGGGGTATGCGCCGGTCTCTTCGTCGTAGTCGAGGTAGTAGGTCCAGTTCGCCCAGCGTAAGGTGCCGGCTGAGCCGTCACCCGGGCCACCGGAGCTGGCGCACGCGGCAAGCGAACCTGCGCCTACCGCGGCTGCACCAAGGCCGAGTCCCTTGAACAGGCTGCGCCTGCTGACCGAGGCGGCGCGTGCCTGCAGTATGAGGTTGCGGATCATCGGGTCGCGAGGAAGAGGGCGTGTCACTGCGTGCTCCTTTGCATTGGGTTGACACCTTATCCTTGCACACGAGCACCTCTAGTCAATGTCATTGACAAGTTCGCTCGCCGCGGCTTGGCGAGGGAACGGGGTCCTGAGTGCGATCGGTATGTATACATATTTAGCGATGAATCAAGATTTGCTTGCCCAATTAAGCCTTAATGTATACGCTAAATGAGTAGGGAGGTGCCTATGCGCGCGAGTGATCGAGCCTACGCAGCGCTGCTCGAAGAAATTCAGAGCGGCGTGCTCGCGCCCGGCACAGTTATTGGCGAGGTCGAGCAGTCGACCAGGCTCGGCGTGAGCCGCACCCCACTTCGCGAGGCGATCGCTCGGCTCGTGGCAGACGGCCTCGTTCGACAGCAGTCAGCCAGGATGCTCGTAGTCTCTGGATTCGACGCTGATGACATACGCCGCCTCTTCGAAGCTCGCCGCTCGTTTGAAGAAACCGCGGCAAGGCTCGCCGTTTCGCGCGGCGACCGGGCCGTGTTTGCCGAGCTGGCAGACGCATTCGACCAAGCGCACCCCGAGCGAGGGGCGCTCGCCGCAGACTCCTATTACGAGCTGATTCAGCAGTTCGACGCCGCAGTAGATGCCGCAGTCGACAACGTGTATCTGGTGCAGGCCCTGCGAAACACCCGCACCCACCTGGCCAGGGCACGCAGGCTCGCGCGCGACAATGAAGCCCGACTGGTCGCATCGGTCTCAGAACACGCACTCATCGCGCGCGCTATCGCAGACGGCGACGCCGAGCTAGCGGCACACGCCACCCATGTGCATTTGCACCACGCACTTCGGTCGATCCTCGCCTCTATTGCGGCAGATGCGCCCGAAACCGAAACTAAACGTACCAACCGCCTCTCGAAGGGATCATCATGACCATCAAGCACCACGTGCGCGTATACAAGAGCGAAGAAGAGCTGCCGCGCGAGGACCAGCTCGCTTGGAAGATCGCCGAGGTCGCCGTCGACCCTGTTGAGGTCGAGGCAGACGTCACAGACATGATCATCAACCGCATTATTGACAACGCCTCGGTGGCCGCAGCTTCGCTGAACCGCGGGCCCATTGTCGCGGCGCGCGCGCAGTCACTCTCACACCCCGTGTCGACCGGGGGAGCGGGCAGCTCTATCTTTGGTCTTGACGCCGAGCGCACCAGCCCAGAGTGGGCAGCCTGGGCAAACGGTGTAGCGGTGCGTGAGCTCGACTACCACGACACCTTTCTGGCGGCCGAGTACTCGCACCCGGGCGACAATATTCCACCGATTCTTGCGGTTGCGCAGCACGTAGGCGCTGACGGTCGCGCGCTCGTGCGCGGCATCGCGACGGGATACGAGGTTCAGATGGATCTGGTGCGCTCGATCTGCCTGCACAAGCACAAGATCGACCACGTGGCGCACATCGGCCCGTCGGCGGCAGCTGGCATCGGCACGCTGCTCGGCCTCGACACCGAGACCATTTACCAGGCAGTGTCGCAAGGCCTGCACACGACCACCGCGACCCGCCAGTCGCGCAAGGGCGAGATTTCGACGTGGAAGGCGCACGCCCCGGCCTTCGCTGGCAAGATGGCGGTAGAAGCGGTGGATCGCGCGATGCGCGGTCAGACCTCGCCCTCGCCGATCTACGAAGGCGAAGACGGTGTGATCGCGTGGATGCTCGACGGCCCGAACGCGAGCTACGAGGTGCCGCTGCCGGCGCCTGGCGAGGCAAAGCGCGCCATTCTCGACTCGTACACGAAGGAACACTCGGCCGAGTACCAAGCCCAAGCCTGGATTGACCTCGCGCGCAAACTGCACGGCGAGCACCCCGAGCTTGTCGACCCCGCAAACGTGAAGTCGATCGTGCTGCACACGAGCCACCACACCCACTATGTGATCGGCTCGGGCGCGGGCGACCCGCAGAAGTACGACCCGAAGGCGTCGCGCGAGACCCTTGACCACTCGATTCCGTACATCTTCGCGGTCGCACTGCAAGACGGCGGCTGGCACCACGTCGACTCGTACACGCCGGAGCGCGCGGGCAGGGCAGACACGGTCGAGCTGTGGCACAAGGTGACCACCGCAGAAGACGCCGAGTGGACCCGCCGCTACCACTCAGAAGACCCTGACGAGAAGGCCTTCGGTGGTCGTGTCGAGATCGAGCTGGTCGATGGCACCAAAATTATTGACGAGATTGCGGTCGCTGACGCGCACCCGCTCGGCGCCCGCCCATTCGCCCGCGCTGATTACATTCGCAAGTTCCGCATGCTGGCCGAGCCCGTGCTCGAGGCCGCAGAGATTGAACGTTTCCTGGCCCTCGTGCAGCGCCTTCCCGAGCTAGGCGCAGACGAGGTGCGCGAGCTGAACATCGTCGCCGCGCCTGGCGTGATCGATCTCGCATCGGCACCGAAGGGCCTCTTCTAATGCTGTACTCGTCTGCAAGCGCCGCTGAGAAGCGCGCGCGTTTTCGTGAGGATCTCTCAAGCGGGCGCCTGCTGCACATGCCGGGCGCGTTCAACCCGCTCTCGGCCCGACTCATCGAGCGCAAGGGCTTCGACGGGGTCTACATCTCGGGGGCGGTACTCTCGGCAGATCTTGGCTTGCCCGACATCGGTCTTACGACCCTGACCGAGGTTGCATCGCGCGGTGCACAGATCGCGCGCACCACCGAGCTGCCGACGCTTATTGACGCAGACACCGGCTTCGGTGAGCCGATGAATGCGGCGCGCACGGTGCAAGAAATGGAGAATGCGGGGGTTTCGGGTCTACACATTGAAGACCAGGTCAACCCAAAACGCTGCGGCCACCTCGACGGCAAAGAGGTTGTCGGCCTCGACGTTGCACTGCGCCGCATACGCGCGGCAGTCGAGGGGCGCCGCGATCCTAATTTCTTGATCATGGCGCGCACCGACGTGCGTGCGGTTGAGGGGCTCGAAGCAGCAAAGGATCGGGCCAAAGCCCTCGCCGACGCGGGCGCCGACGCGATCTTTCCTGAGGCCATGCGCACGCTCGAGGAATTCGAAGCGATTCGTAGCGCGGTCGACGTGCCGGTGCTCGCGAACATGACCGAGTTCGGTAAGAGCGAGCTCTTCACGACCTCGCAGCTCGCGAGCGTGGGCGTCAACATGGTGATCTGGCCGGTGTCGCTGCTGCGCATCGCGATGGGCGCGGCTGAGCGGGCTCTCGACACGCTGAACGAGCAGGGCACGCTCACGAGCCAGCTCGGCAACATGCAGCATCGTGCTGAGCTCTACGAGTTGATCAGCTACGAGGACTACGCTGGCTTCGACTCAAACATCTATACCTTCAACGTCGAGCGGTAGGAGCACATCGTGACCGAAACAGAGATCAGAAAGGGCCTCGCCGGGGTGGTGGTCGATGAGACCGCGATTTCGAAGGTGAACCCTGAGACCAATTCGCTGCTTTATCGGGGCTACCCCGTGCAGGAGCTTGCAGCGACCCAGTCGTTCGAAGCGGTGGCGTACCTGCTCTGGCATGGCGAGTTGCCGACGCCAGAGCAACTTGAGGAGTTCGAGCGAACTGAGCGCGGATGGCGACCACTCGACGCGCGCACGCTTGCGCTGCTCGACACGATGCCGGTAGGCGCGCACCCCATGGATATCGTGCGTACGGTGGTGAGCCAGCTCGGCACCTTCGACGAGTCGCTGCACTTGCCCGGTGGCTGGACGAACCGTGACTATGATTTCGGCCGCGCACTCTATCTCTTTGCGCAGCTGCCGACCGTGGTCGCCGCGGTGCAGCGCCGCCGCAGGGGGCTCGAGCCGATCCCGCCGCGGGCCGACCTCGATTACTCGCGCAACTTTCTGTGGATGACCTTTGGAGAGCTGCCGTCGGAGGCCGCGGTTGACGTGTTTCGCGTCTCGATGGTGCTTTACGCCGAGCACTCGTTCAACGCCTCGACCTTTACCGCGCGCGTCATCGCATCGACCACCTCTGACCTGTACTCGGCAGTAGTTGGTGCGATTGGTGCGCTCAAGGGGCCGCTGCACGGCGGCGCGAACGAGGCCGTGATGCATATTTTCGACGAGATCGGCACAGCGTCTGAGGTTGTGCCGTGGCTCGACAGGGCCCTCGCCGAGAAGCGAAAGATCATGGGTTTCGGCCACCGTGTATACAAGAAGGGCGACTCGCGCGTGCCGACAATGAAGGCGGCGCTCGATGTGCTGCTTGAGGAGTCGGGCGATATGCAGCTTGCAGAGCTGTATGCCGGGCTAGAGCGTGAGTTCGTTGAGCGTAAGGGAATCTACCCGAACCTCGACTACCCCTCGGGGCCGGCGTACCGCCTGCTCGGCTTTGACACCGAGATCTTTACCCCACTGTTTATCGCTTCGCGGGTCACGGGATGGACCGCGCATGTGATGGAGCAGGCAGCGTCGAATGCTCTCATCAGGCCGCTGTCGGCCTACAACGGAGTTGACGAGCGCCACGTGTGAGTACGGTTCATCTCGACAGGCTCGAGAACGTCTATCGAGCCTGTCGATCTGCCCGCTCATCGAGCCCGTCGATAGGTGCCGCGAAGCGAAGTTTACTGCTTAGATAACAGCTCGTCATCATTCGTTCACTGGGTGCTGGTCTGTAGGTTTCTTACACTGCTAGGTTGTAGAGGTTGGAGCCCACCTCTAGGGTTCGCGCGCTCGCGCGAACGGGTGGGTATTTGAGAGGAATACTCGTGATTCGTCGTTCACTCGCCACGGTTGGTGCCGTGGCAACCATCGCAATGCTCGGCCTCACCGCCTGCAGCTCGGGTGCATCAGACTCCACCCAGGCAGACGGAAAGAGCATCGACGCGGCAACCGCCACGAGCGCAGAAGACTTCGGTGGCTTCGACGCGCTTGTGAAGGCGGCGCAAGAGGAAGGCGAGCTCAACGTCATCGCGCTTCCCGAGAACTGGGCCAACTACGGCAAGATCATCGCGGCTTTCGAAGACGAGTACGGCATCACCGTGAACTCGGCTTCGCCCGACGTTTCGAGCGCCGAAGAGATCCAGGCAGCCGACAACCTCAAGGGCCAAGACACAGCACCTGACGTGTTCGACCTCGGCACAGCAGTAGCGCTCGAGAGCCTCGACTACTTCGCGCCCTACCAGGTACAGACCTGGAAGGACATTCCCGCGGAGAACAAGGAGGCTACAGGCCTCTGGGTGAATAACTACACCGGCATCATGTCAGTCGGCTACGACTCGAAGAAGTTCGATGCACCGAAGTCTCTCGACGATCTGCTCGGTGCGGAGTACAAGGGTTCGGTCGCACTGAACGGCGATCCGACCCAGGCTGGCGCGGCGTTCGCAGGCATCGGCATGGCAACGCTGCAGCGCGGCGGTGAGCTCGACGACTTCAAGCCCGGCATCGACTTCTTCGGTGAGCTGAACAAGGCAGGCAACTTCCTGACCGTTGATCCGACTCCGGCAACCATCGCCTCGGGCGAGACCCCCGTGGTGATCGACTGGTCGTTCAACAACATCGGCCAGAAGGCAGAAACGCCTGACTGGGCAAACGCTGTGCTGCCAGGTGTGGCATACGTTTCGTACTACAACGAGGCGATCAACAAGGATGCTCCTCACCCCGCGGCAGCTCGCCTGTGGCAGGAGTTTATCTTTAGCGACACCGCTCAGAACCTCTACCTCGAGGCTGGCGCCTTCCCAGTGCGTCTCGCTGCGATGGATGCAGCTGGCACCGTTGACGCCAAGGCGTTGAAGGCAGCCGGTGGCCTGCCCGAAGAGCAGGCTACCGCGACCCCTGAGCAGACCGAAGCAGCGAACACGCTGCTCGCTGCTGAGTGGCCGAAGGTGATCGGCTAATACTCATCTGAGTGAACGCGCCGGCCACCCCGCATGTCGGGATGGCCGGCGCGTTCATGAATATCGGCCGTCAGTGCCATACTCGAAGAGAAGCTTTCGCGGGTGCGGCACAGTGCGTTTCTCGCGAGACGAAGACGTCAACCCCCACGATACGGAGAACGAATGATGAAGTGGCTCGGCCTCACGCCGTTCGCGCTCTACGTGCTCATCTTTCTCGCGGTGCCATCTGTGCTCGCGATTGGCACCGGCTTCTTTGGCGCCGATGGCTCATTCACGCTCGACAACTTCGCAACGCTCACAGACCCGATCGTGCTTGGTTCGTTCTGGGCATCAATCTGGATTAGTGCGCTCACCGCTGCAGTCGGCGCAATTCTCGGCGGGCTGCTGAGCTTTGCCCTCACCGGCGCAAAACCCGGTGGTGCGTTGCGTCGCGTGATCGACTCGGCCTCGAGCGTGCTCGCCCAGTTCGGTGGCGTCATGCTCGCATTCGCGTTCATCGCCACCATCGGCATTCAGGGGCTTCTCACGGTTACCCTGCGCGAGAGCTTCGGCATCGATATCTTTGCAGACGGCGTGTGGCTGTATCAGCTGCCGGGTCTTATCCTGCCGTACCTCTACTTTCAGGTGCCGCTCATGGTGATCGTGTTTCTGCCCGCAATGGAGGGGCTGCGCCGCGAGTGGGCAGAGGCCTCTGCCACGCTTGGGGGTGGCGCCTTTACTTATTGGAGCCGCATCGCTGGGCCGATCCTCGCCCCATCATTTCTCGGTGCGCTGCTGCTGCTTTTCGCGAACGCTTTCTCCTCATATGCAACCGCGGCGGCGCTCATTAGCCAGGGCGCGCAGATCGTGCCGCTACAGATTCGCTCAGCGCTCATTGCTGAGACAGGTGCCTCGCGCGCAAACACCGCGGGTGCACTTGCGCTCGGCATGCTACTCGTCATGTTGGTTGTGATGCTTGGCTACTCGGCACTTCAGCGGCGGGCAGCGAGGTGGCAGCGATGAGTGGCACATCAAGGCCAAAGGCCCCCGCGGCGACGGTGTCAGGGCAGCCGCCAGCGTGGCTGCGCCGCACCATTTTGATTGTGATCTGCGGACTGTTTCTCGTGCCGCTGCTTGCGATGTTCGAGTTCACGCTGCGCCAGCAGGGCGGCGGTTACGGTATTGAGCACTGGGCGGCGCTTGTAGACCCAGAAAACTCGCGAATGTACCGCAACCTGGTCAAGGGCATCGGTAACTCGCTGCTGCTTGCGGTCATCACGATTGCGATCGTGTGGGTGCTGTTTCTGCCGACTATCGTGCTGGTGCACCTGCAGTTTCCGCGTCTGGCCCGCGCATTCGAGTTGCTGACTGTGTTGCCGATCGCGATCCCGGCGATCGTGCTGGTTGTGGGTCTCGCACCGCTCTACCGCATCATCGTGCAGGTGCTCGGCGGTCATATCTGGACGCTTGCGCTGGCGTATGGCATTCTCGTGCTGCCCTTTGCCTATCGCGCAATCGTGTCCGAGCTCGAGGGCATGGGCGCGAAGACGCTCGTTGAAGCCGCTCGTTCTCTCGGCGCGAGCTGGTTCACCGTGCTGTGGCGTGTGATCGTACCGGGTGTGCGGCGTGGCCTCACCAGCGCCACGCTCATTACCGCCGCTGTGGTGCTCGGCGAGTTCACGGTGTCGTCACTACTCAATCGAGTCACCATGCAGGTTGCGCTCGTCGAGGTTTCGAAGAGCGACCCCTACGCAGCCGTGATTACCTCTTTGCTTTCCCTCGTCATCGTCTTTGCGTTGCTGTTCATTTTTGCCTCGATCCGCCCGCGCGGGCAGCGAAAGCAGCGGGGCGGTGCGGCGCAGGCACCCACTGCGACAGCCGCAATCGCGACATCTGAAATTCAACCCGTGACTGCTACTCAGAAGGAGGTCGGCGCGAATGGCTGACACCAGCAACGCCGCTGCGGCCGCGGCCGCACAAAAGGGCACCCCGATCGTTTTTGAGAGCGTGACGAAGGCCTATGGTGATACGACCGTGTTGCACGGCATTGACCTGAGCATTGCCCCCGGTGAATTCGTCGCGCTGTTAGGCCCATCAGGCTGTGGCAAGACCACAATGCTGCGCTGTCTTGCCGGCCTTGAACAGCCGACGAGCGGGCGCATTCTGGTTGGGGGCGAAGACGTCTCGCCCGTGCCGGTGAACAAGCGGGACATGTCCGTCGTGTTTCAGGCGTACTCGCTGTTTCCGCATATGACCGTAGCTCAAAACGTGGGCTTCGGCCTTGAAATGCGAAAGGTCGGCAAAGCAGAGCGTGCCACGAGGGTCGCCGAGGCACTCGAACTCGTGGGCCTCGGCCACACCGCAGACCGCTATGCGCATCAGCTCTCGGGAGGGCAGCAGCAGCGCGTAGCGCTCGCCCGCGCCCTCGTGACGAAGCCGCGTGCTCTGCTGCTCGATGAGCCGCTTTCAGCGCTCGACGCCAAGGTGCGCGTTCGCCTGCGCGACGAGATTAAGGCGATCCAGGTCGAGCTCGGCATCACCACCATCTTCGTGACCCACGATCAAGAGGAGGCGCTCGCGGTTGCAGACCGCGTCGCCGTGATGCGCGAGGGCGTGATTGAGCAGCTCGGCGCGCCCGAAGATCTCTATCGTCGGCCCGAGACCCCATTCGTGGCGAGCTTCATCGGTGAATCGAACAAACTCGCGGGTGTGCTCACGGGCGGCCGGGTGCGGGTGCCCGGTGCGGTCCTGCCGGTGCTGCCCGCCGCTATCTCGGCGCTTGACGAAGGCGGCAGCGCAGCGGGCACGACCGAGGTCACTGCGTTCGTGCGGCCCGAGCAGCTGCGACTAGAAGCGCTGTCGGGCGCCGAAGGTACCGAGCAAGATGGCCTTGTCGCAACCGTGGTGTCAAGCGGATTCTTCGGTGCTCATCGCCGCACCGTGGTGCGAGCCGATTCTGGCGAGACGATCACCGTGCAGCACAGCACAGGCGAGCAGTTCGCAGCCGAGCAACAGGTCGTGCTGCGCTACTCAGGCGAAGCGGTCGCGGTCGAGGCGCGATAGCGCAGGCTGCTGGATGAGGCCGACGCCGGGGGTTGCATGGCGAGTGTCGAAGCCCGGTAGCGCAGGCCCAGCGGTTCGGCTGGTTACATCCGCTCAGCGATCAGTGCGGTGTGCTTGCCCGCAACTCGAGTCAGAAACAGCGTCGCCGAGTTCGGGCCCTTCAGGCGGAGCCGGGTGCGTAGTGTTGCCGGGTCAACATCTGTGCCGCGCTTCTTGATCTCGAGCGTGCCAATGCCGCGCTCTGAGAGTGCGCGCTTGAGCTGTTTCTCAGAGCTCGGCAGCTGCTCGAGCACCCGAAACGCCTGCGCAAAAGGAGTGGGTGTGAGCGCGTCTGAGGTGAGATAGGCAATGCTTTCACTCACCATGCCTGCCTCCAACTGCTCGGCAAGCAACCCAATCAGGCGAGCTCGAATCACCGCGCCATCTGGTTCGTACAGGTACTCACCAAGTGGTCGCACGTCGACATCTTCTGCGTCGGCTGCGGCAGAGAGCTCGTGCGTCTCGCTACCGCGCATCACCAGCGCCGAACGGCTGATGCCTGCGCGGGCGAGGGCGCCAAACCAGATGCCCGTCTCGACGACCTGCCCATCGAGCGACACCCACTGTGCCTCTGCGTCATCGGGCAGTAGCTCGCGATCGAGGCCGGGGCCGAGCTTTACTCCCGTGGGCATGCGCTCAGCGAGGCCGAACGCGAAGTTTAGTGAGGGGGAGTAGTCGTCAGGGTTCGCAAGTCGTTTCGTGTTGCGGTGGCCCGCCGTGCGACGCGCAGGGTCGAGAAAGGCGGCGTCGCAGCCCGCGAGCGTCGCTGCCTCTGCGTCGCCCACCACTACCCGCGCATGAGCAGCGGGGTTGCCCTCGATTGCGACACCGAGATTGTGATCGGCGATCCTTGCAGTAAAAGGATCAAGCTCAACCGCATGCACGCCGAGCCCTGTCGCGATGAACGCCATCGACTCGCTGCCGATGCCGCAGCCGAGGTCGGCGACCAGCTGACAACCAGCGTCTGCGAAGCGGCGGGCGTGCAACCGGGTCACTGAGGCGCGGCTCGCCTGCTCGAGGCCCGCCTGTGTAAACAGCATGCGCTCGGCGCTGTCACCGAACTTCGACCTGGCCTTGCGGCGCAGGTCGAGTTGAGTGAGCAGCGCCGCCACCTCGTCGCCGGGAACGCCCTGTTCTCGCAGGCGACTTCCGAGTGAGAACGCGCTAGAACCTGTGTTCAGTGCGCGCTCAAGCTCGGCAAGTCGGTCGTGGGCATCGTGCGCGAAGAGCGCCTCCCATCCGGGTGGCGTGGCGGCAGTTGCCTCGTCTGTGGGGGCGGTCACGCCGCTCAGTAGATGCCTTCGGCCTGACCCATGACCGCACCCATTGACGCAAACATGAGGCCGATGAAGCCGATGTACACCACCACGAAGAGCACCGCCATCGCGAAGTAGGCGTAGCCGATAATGAGGCCGGTCAGCGCAAGGCCGCGCCCCGCGTCACCGGTGCGCTTGATCTGCCCGAGCGCGAGGTGCCCGAACACGATAGCTGCGATTGGCGAGAGAAACGCAGTAATGATCGAGACCAGAGCGTACGTGTTCGTGTACGCGAGGGTAGTTGGTACAGGTGGGGCCACCGCCTGTGATGCATAGGGTGCCTCTTGCTGGGCCTGCTGTGGATATTCTGCTGCTGGGTATGACATGGGGGCCTCCGTGCGTTATTAGGCGTTAGCGCCGGCTGCCGCGAGCGAAACGCCTGCGATGCCGAGAAAGATGAAGAAGAGAATGAGGCCGATGATCCAGCCGGCGATGCCGATGTAGCCCATGATGAGGCCGGTGAGTGCCATGCCGCGGCCGCCCTCGCCCGTCTGCTTGATCTGCTTGAGGCTGATGTGCCCAAGAATTACGCCGACGACGCAGAGCGAACCGAACGCAAACCAGCCGACAATCGACGAGATCATTGCGACGATGGCCATCGTGTTGGTCGTGGCGGGTGCCGGGGCAGCGACGTACCCGGGCGCTGCCGGGTATGTAGCCGTTGCCGGGTAAGCGGGCGCTGCGGGCGCCGGGTATGCGGGCGCAGCCGGCACCTCGGGAGCTAACGGTGCGGCCTCGGCGAAGTCGCCCTGTGGCTGGAAGCTCGGGTCTTGCTGATTCGACATGTGTCGCTCCTGATGATTGACGGGATTTCGCCCGGATTCACTGTAATTTCAAGTATTTCATAGTGCGCCAAAGCCGGTACAGCACTTTGCGGCGGCGCCTCCGTGTTCGCTGGCCGCGATCCTCGCCCCAAATCGTTGGCACTCGCCTTGCGAGAGTGCCAAGACTCGCCATAGACTCGCTTACTAGGGTGCCCGTGGGGCATCGCAGAATCGTAGCCACCTTCAGAAAGAGGTCAATCGTGTCGGTGAGCATTAAGCCGCTTGAAGATCGCATTGTCATTAAGCAGGTCGAGGCTGAGCAGACCACTGCTTCGGGCCTCGTCATTCCTGACAGCGCAAAAGAGAAGCCGCAGGAGGGCGAAGTTGTTGCAGTAGGCCCCGGCCGCATCGACGACAACGGCAACCGCGTGCCCCTCGACATCGCTGTTGGCGATCTCGTGATCTACTCGAAGTACGGCGGAACCGAGGTCAAGTACGGCGGCGAAGAACTGCTTGTGCTCTCGGCTCGCGACGTGCTCGCGGTGGTAGTGCGCTAATCGCATTTTCTACAGGGATCAGGGCTGGTGCTTCGCACCGGCCCTTTTCTTTTGCCTACTCGATTGCGAGGGGTGCCATGGCACTAGGCTGGGTTGGTGAGTAACCGTCGCCTTGGCTTCATCTACGGCATTGCCGCGTACCTCTGTTGGGGCGCGTTTCCGCTCTTCTTCATGCTGCTTGCGGCGGTGGACCCGTTCGAAGCTGTGCCGTGGCGCGTCATTACCGCGCTGGGCTTCTGCCTAATCGTCGTCACTGTGATTCGCAGCTGGGCACCCGTCATGCAGATCATGCGGTCACCCCGCATGTTTGGCTGGTTCGCCCTCAGCTCGGTGCTGCTGTACATCAACTGGCAGCTGTTCGTTTTCGGCGTGGTGACGGGTCACATTATTGAGACCGCGCTCGGCTACTTCATCAACCCGCTCGTGACCATCCTGATCGGCGTGTTTGTGCGCAAGGAGCGTTTGAGTCGTGCGCAGTGGCTGGCCGTGGGCATCGCTGCCGCGGGTGTGCTTATCAGCGCGATCGCATACGGCCAGTTTCCGTTCATCGCGCTTGGGCTCGCATTTTCGTTCGGGCTCTACGGCGCTGTGCGCAAGCAGATAAGCGAAGACGTAGATGCCCTCACCGGGCTTACTGTCGAGACGATCGTCGGCGCGGTGATCGCGTTGGCACAACTGGGGCTTATCTTCGCATTGACCGGAGGCCTTGGTGCGTTCGATCACGGTACTGCTGTGACGATTCCGTTGCTGCTCAGCGGTGTCGTAACCGCGATCCCACTTCTGCTCTTTGCTGCAGGCAACAGGCGATTGCCGCTCACTTACATGGGGTTTATACAGTTCTTTACCCCAGTACTCAGCTTCTTGACCGGATACTTCATCTTCAACGAGCCGATGTCGGCAGCACGCTGGATCGGGTTCGTATCTGTGTGGATCGCACTTATTGTGCTGATCTGGGACATGATCGCACGAATGCGCCGCAAACCGAGCCCCGGCGAAGACCCACACCCGGGCACAGACCAGATCGTGGTGCAGACCGGCGGTTGAGTCGTCACCCGGCCGCCAGCCGGTGGGAATAATCGCGGCCCGCTCGCGATTAGACTTGAGTACACCCCGATCGGGGTGACCGACTGCCGGTCGCGCGCGGCAACGCTCGCGAGACCAACTCACTTCGACCTTCAGAAGAGGCGCCCAAGATGGAACAGCGCGATCCGTTCGCTTTCACCGGTTTGACTTACGATGACGTGCTGCTGTTGCCGGCGCACACGGACGTGATTCCGAGTGAGGCCGACACTTCAACGCAGCTGACCCGGCGCATCAGCCTCGGCATGCCGCTCATCTCGGCTGCGATGGACACTGTAACCGAGACCCGCATGGCGATCGCAATGGCGCGCAACGGCGGCATCGGCATTCTGCACCGCAACCTCTCAATCAGTGATCAGGCCGAGATGGCCGACCGCGTAAAGCGCAGCGAGGCCGGCATGATCACGAATCCGGTCACCACGACCGTGAACGCGACCGTGGCCGAGGTCGATGCGATTTGCGGCGAATACCGCGTGAGTGGTCTGCCCGTGGTCGACGATGCCGGTGTGCTCGTGGGCATCATCACGAACCGCGACATGCGTTTTATCTCAATCGAGGATCGCAAGACTACCCGCGTGGCCGACGCTATGAAGCCGATGCCCCTCATCACGGGTCACCCCGGCATCTCGCGTGAGGCTGCGGCTGAGCTCTTCAAGCAGCACCGCATCGAGAAGCTGCCCCTGGTTGACGCGCAGGGCAAGCTCACCGGCCTCATCACGGTAAAAGACTTCGACAAAGAAGAAGAGTACCCGAATGCGGCGAAAGACGGCGCTGGTCGCCTGCTCGTTGGCGCTGCGATGGGCTTCTTTGGTGACGCGCTAGATCGCGCCGCCGCGCTCGTCGACGCGGGTGTCGACGTGCTCGTCGTCGACACCGCCAACGGCGACAGCAAGGGCGTGCTTGACATCATTGCTCAGCTGAAGACCGATCCTGCGTTTGCCGGCATCGACGTGATCGGCGGCAACGTTGCGACCTACGCTGGCGCAAAGGCGCTGGTTGAGGCCGGCGTTGACGCGGTCAAGGTGGGCGTTGGCCCGGGCTCGATCTGCACCACCCGCGTGATCGCGGGCGTGGGCGTGCCCCAGGTCACCGCTGTCTACGAGGCGGCTCGCGCCGCGACCCCTGCCGGTGTGCCCGTGATCGCCGACGGCGGCCTGCAGTACTCGGGCGATATCGCGAAGGCACTTGTTGCTGGCGCGTCGTCAGTCATGATCGGTTCGCTCTTTGCGGGCACCGACGAGAGCCCCGGCGACCTCGTGTTCATGGGCGGCAAGCAGTTCAAGAACTACCGCGGTATGGGCTCGCTCGGCGCGCTGCAGACCCGCGGTGAGCGCACCTCGTACTCGAAGGATCGCTACTTCCAGGCCGACGCCTCGAGCGATGAGAAGCTGATTCCCGAGGGCATTGAGGGCCAGATTGCGTACCGCGGGCCGCTGCGCTCGGTCGCGCACCAGCTCATCGGCGGCCTGCGCCAGTCGATGATGTACGTCGGCGCGCACACCATCACCGAGCTGAAAGATCGCGGCGAGTTCGTGCGCATCACGGCTGCGGGGCTGAAGGAATCTCATCCCCACGACGTGCAGATGGTCGTCGAGGCACCGAACTACAAGCGGTGATTTCTATCGAGGCAGAGACGGCCTCGGCGCTGGCGTCGCGGCGAGAGCCAGAAATGGCTCTCGCTCATAGCTCCAGCGCGCACTCGTGCAGATGGTTGTCGAAGCACCCCGCTACAAGCGGTAACCGCCCAGCCAAGAAATCGCCCAGCCGCGCCAGATAGACTGGTCGGGTGAGTAACGAGATCGAGATTGGCAAGGGCAAACGAGCCCGTCGTGTCTACACCTTCGATGAGATCGGCATCGTACCGACTCGTCGCACGCGTGACCCAGAGCTGGTGTCGACCTCGTGGTCGATCGACGCGTTCCAATTCGAGATTCCCGTGCTCGGCGCACCGATGGACTCGGTCATGTCGCCCGCGACCGCAATTGCGCTCGGCAAGCTCGGCGGCCTCGGAGTGCTCAACCTCGAGGGCCTCTGGACTCGCTACGACAATCCGCAGCCGCTGCTCGACGAGCTCGCACTCTTGGGCGATGACGCAGCGGCAGTCAAGCGCATGCGTGAGCTCTACTCGGCACCCATCAAGCCCGAGCTGATTCGTGATCGCCTCGGCGAGATTCGCGACGCCGGTGTCACCGTCGCCGGCGCGCTTTCGCCGCACCACACCGCAGAGTTCAGCGACACCGTTACCAGCGCGGGCGTCGATCTCTTCGTGATCCGCGGTAACACCGTTTCTGCTGAGCACGTGTCGGTGGCCGGTCGCGAACCGCTGAACTTGAAGCAGTTCATTTACGAGCTCGACGTGCCCGTCATTGTTGGCGGCGCTGCCACCTATCAGTCGGCGCTGCACCTGATGCGCACCGGCGCAGCCGGCGTGCTTGTTGGTTTCGGCGGTGGCGCATCGTCGACCACCCGCGTGACGCTGGGCATTCGCGCACCAATGGCAAGCGCGATCGCAGATGTTGCGGGCGCGCGCACTGACTACCTCGACGAGTCTGGCGGCCGATACGTGCACGTGATCGCAGACGGCGGGCTTGGCAGCTCTGGCGACCTGATTAAGGCGATGGCCTGCGGCGCAGACGCCGTGATGCTCGGTGCTGCGCTTGCCCGCGCAACCGACGCTCCTGGCGGCGGCTGGCACTGGGGCCAAGAGGCACACCATGCCGACCTGCCTCGTGGCAAGCGCGTGCAGGTTGGCGGTGTCGCGCCGCTCAGCGAGATCATCGCTGGCCCCGCTCACGTTGCAGACGGCAGCTCGAACCTCATGGGCGCACTGCGCCGCGCTATGGCGACCACCGGATACAGCGAGCTCAAAGAGTTCCAGCGCGTCGGTGTCGTCTACGCCGAACGCTAGATCTGACTTCCCGGCGCGTAATGCCGGACAGAGGAGAAGCAAGCAATGACCACCGCAAAGCTCGGACCGAGCGAGCGCGAAGCAGCAATCCAGACCCTTCGCGATCCCGAGCACGAACTTGACGTGCTCGTTATTGGCGGCGGCATTACCGGCACGGGTGCCGCGCTCGACGCGGTGACCCGCGGTCTTTCTACGGGTCTCGTTGAGTCGCGCGACTGGGGCTTTGGCACCTCTAGCCGCTCATCGAAGCTCGTGCACGGTGGCATTCGCTATCTCGAGCAGATGAACTTTGGGCTCGTGCGCGAGGCGCTCATCGAACGAGGCCTGTTGCTGCAGCGACTCGCGCCGCACCTCGTGCACCCCGTACGTTTTCTCTACCCGGTGACTACACCCGTGATCGAGCGCGCCTACGTGGGTGCCGGCATGATGCTTTACGATCTGTTTGCCCGTACCGGCGGCATGGCCCCTGGCGTGCCCTGGCATCAGCACATCAGCAGGCGCAGGCTCACGCGAGAGGCCCCCGGCCTGAAGCCACATGCGTTTCGCGGTGGACTGAGCTACAGCGATGCTCAGGTCGACGATGCGCGCTACGTTGCGATGCTCGCTCGTACGGCAGCGTCGTATGGTGCGCACGTCGCGAGCCGGGTGCGCGTAGAGGGCTTCGTGAAGGTCGGTGAGCGTGTGGTCGGCGTGACCGCTCGCGACCTCATGACAGACGAGACCTTCGAGATTCGCGCGAAGCAGGTGGTGAATGCGACCGGCGTGTGGACCAACGACCTGCAGGCGCTTGTGGGGGAGCGCGCCACGTTCTCCGTGCGCGCCTCGAAGGGCATCCACCTGGTGGTGCCACGCGACCGCTTCCGTTCGAAGTACGGCCTGCTGCTGCGCACCGAGAAGAGTGTGCTGTTCGTGATTCCATGGGGCCGGCACTGGCTCATCGGTACCACCGACACCGATTGGGAGCTCGATAAGGCACACCCCGCCGCGACCGCCGCAGACATCGACTATCTGCTCGAACACGTGAACCGAGTGTTCAAGACCCCGCTCACTCGCGACGACGTTGAAGGCGTGTATGCGGGTCTTCGGCCGCTGCTCGCTGGCGAGAGCGACGAGACCTCGAAGCTGTCGCGTGAGCACCTCGTGGCACAGCCCGTACCTGGCCTCGTTATGGTCGCCGGTGGCAAGTGGACCACCTACCGTGTGATGGCGAAAGACGCGATCGACGCGGCGGCAGATGCGCTCGACGGGCGCGTGCCGCAGTCGATTACCGCTGAGGTGCCACTGCTCGGGGCCGAAGGTTACAAGGCTGCATGGAACCGCCGCGCGCGCGTCGCCCGCGCCTTTGACGTGCACCAGACCCGCATCGAGCACCTGCTGCGTCGTTACGGTGCGCTTGCCAATGAACTGCTCGACCTCGTGAAAGAGCGCCCCGAGCTCGCCGAGCCACTGCCCGGTGCCGATGACTACCTTGGCGTCGAGGTCGTGTACGCGGCCAGTCACGAGGGTGCCCTCCACCTTGACGACGTGCTCGCACGTCGCACCCGCATCTCTATTGAAGCGTGGGATCGCGGCGTATCCGCCGCACCCGTCGCCGCGAAACTGATGGCCGAGGTGCTCGGTTGGTCAGCGCAGCGCACCGAAGATGAGGTGGCAAAGTACCTCGCGCGAGTCGAGGCCGAGATCGCGAGCCAGCAACAGCTCAGCGACGAGGCGGCCGACCGTGTGCGTTTGCTTGCGCCAGAGCCGAGTGCCGCGAAGCCCGCCGCAAAGCTGAGGCAGTCAAAGCAGGCGAAGAGTGCGGGTCGTAGCGAGTGACTGAGGTACCCAAGCGCCGGGCACGCCCGTCATACGAGGGCGCCCCCACGCTCGGAGCGGTGATGCGCATGCCGAAATGGATCGGTGCGCTCTTGCTCGCGCTGCTCGTGGCTGGCGGCTTCGCATGGCTAGGGCAGTGGCAGCTGGGGCACGCAATCACTCAGAACAGTGAAAGCAGCGTCGACGAGCTGGCCGTGCGTGCCCTGAACGAGGTAACAGCGCCCGGAAAGCCTGTCACCGACGAGACCGCTGGGTACGTGTTCGACGTCTCGGGGTCGTTCGTGGCCGGCGACTTTGCTGTTGTCGAGCAGCGTCGCAACGGTGACACCGACGGCGCGTGGGTGGTCGGGCATCTTGACGCGCAGGGATCGCCGTCGGGTGGCCTTGCGGTTGCGATCGGCTGGGCACCAAATGAGGCGTCAGCGCGCGATGCTCTGTCTGAGATCGAGCAGCGGTTTGCGGGCGAAAAGCTTTCTCTCGAGGGGCGCTACATGCCCGGTGATGCTCCTGTCGTGCCGGGTCCAGAGGCCGATCCCGCTGTGCTGTTGAGCATGGCGCCGTCGCAACTCGTGAATCTCTGGCAGCCGTTCGAGGGCGGCTCGTATGCTGGTTTCCTGGTCATGCACCCGGGCGAGCTGCTGAGCGCCGATGTGCTGCACGCGGCAGGTCTCGAAGTGATCGATTCTGTGCCGCCGTTGCCGATCGGGGCAATCAATTGGCTCAACCTGTTCTATGCGGTTGAGTGGGTAGTGTTTGCGGGCTTTGCGATCTTCTTCTGGTATCGGCTGGTGCGTGACGACTGGGAGAAGATTCACGAGCTGCAGTTGCTTGCGGCGGCTGAGACCGCACCCTAACTCGAGGGGCTCGATCCCACGCCCCATGAACGCAGAATGCTGAAAGAGGCATCAGTGGGCGCGCGATAGAATGGACATCATGGTTTTGCAGCCCAAGCCCGCCGACTACCCGACCATTCGCAGAGCGCTGAGTATCTACAAAGTCACCTCGGTAATTACCGGTGTCATGCTGTTGTTGCTGTGCGCGGTGATGGTGATGAAGTATGCCTTCGGGGTGCAGCTGTTTCTGTTTACCCCAGACGGCTTTGCGAAGTTCGAGCCACTCGCGCCAGAGGGCGTCGAGGCCGACTTTGTGCCGCAGGGCTTTGATCTCTTCAAAGCGATTTTGATTGCGCACGGCTGGTTTTACGTCGTGTACCTGATTTCGAACTTCATGCTCTGGAGCCCGATGCGCTGGTCGTTTGTGCGATTCTTGCTGCTCGCGCTCGGCGGCGTGATCCCGTTCATGTCGTTCTTTCTTGAGGTGCGTACTGCGCGCGAGGTGAACGCATTTCTCGACTCCCACAACGGTGGATCAGCTGAGGCCTCGACTCAGCCACAGACACCCGAACCCATTACGGAAGGCAACGTATGAACGCCACACAGGCGCATCGCCCCGTGCTCGTCGTCGATTTTGGTGCGCAGTACGCGCAGCTGATCGCACGCCGAGTTCGCGAGGCAGGCGTGTACTCGGAGCTGGTGCCGCACACCATCACCGCTGCAGAGGTTCGCGAGAAGAACCCGCTCGGCATCGTGATGTCGGGTGGCCCCTCGTCGGTCTACGAAGAGGGTGCCCCGCAGTTTGACGCCGAGATTTTCGAGCTTGGCGTGCCCATGCTCGGCATCTGCTACGGCTTCCAGGTGATGGCGCACACCCTTGGCGGCACGGTGGGAAACACCGGCGACCGCGAGTACGGTGCGATAGAGGCGACTGTGCTCGGTGACGGTGGCGCGATTCTTGGCGGCCAGCCCGAGACGCAGAACGTCTGGATGAGCCACGGCGACGCCGTGCAACAGGCGCCCGAGGGCTTCGACGTGTACGCGAGCACCGAGCTGACCCCCGTCGCGGCATTTGGCTCGCCGGCGCGGGGGCTCTACGGCGTGCAGTGGCACCCCGAGGTGAAGCACTCTGACCACGGTCAGCGCGTGCTCGAGAACTTCTTGCACCATGTCGCCGAGATTCCTGCTGACTGGACCGCCGGCAATGTGATTGCCGAGCAGATCGAGGCGATTCGCGCGCAAGTGGGTAACGCCCGCGTGATCTCGGCGCTCTCGGGCGGTGTTGACTCGGCAGTGTCGACAGCGCTCGTGCACAAGGCAATTGGCGACCAGCTCA
Source organism: Actinomycetota bacterium (assembly GCA_020161315.1). GTDB lineage: Bacteria > Actinomycetota > Actinomycetes > Actinomycetales > Microbacteriaceae > Leucobacter. Next base: position 20,807 of record JAIUOH010000010.1, read on the forward strand.
CCGCTGTCTTCGTTGACCACGGTCTGCTGCGCAAGGGTGAGCGCGAGCAGGTCGAGCGCGACTACGTCGCCTCGACCGGCGTGCGTTTGATCACCGTTGACGCTGCAGACACCTTCTTGGGCCACCTCGAGGGTGTGACCGACCCTGAAGAGAAGCGCAAGATTATCGGTCGCGAGTTCATTCGCTCGTTCGAGCAGGTGCAGCGCGACCTCGTCGCCGAGGCGGCTGCCTCGGGCGAGTCGGTGAAGTTTCTGGTGCAGGGCACGCTCTACCCAGACGTGGTCGAGTCGGGTGGCGGCACCGGCACCGCGAACATCAAGAGCCACCACAACGTGGGCGGTCTGCCCGACGACCTTGACTTCGAGCTGATTGAGCCGCTGCGCGCGCTGTTCAAAGATGAGGTTCGTGCGATCGGCCGCGAGCTTGGCATTCCCGAGGCGATCGTTGGTCGTCAGCCGTTCCCCGGTCCAGGTCTCGGCATCCGCATCGTCGGTGAGGTGACCCGCGAGCGCCTTGACGTGCTGCGCGAGGCAGACGCGATTGCGCGCGCCGAGCTTACCGCCGCCGGCCTCGACAACTCGATCTGGCAGTGCCCGGTCGTGCTGCTCGCAGATGTGCGATCGGTGGGCGTGCAGGGCGACGGCCGCACCTACGGTCACCCGATCGTGCTGCGCCCGGTCTCGTCAGAAGACGCGATGACCGCCGACTGGACTCGCGTGCCCTACGACGTGCTTGCCCGCATCTCGAACAAGATCACCAACCAGGTGCCCGAGGTTAACCGAGTAGTGCTCGATGTGACGTCGAAGCCGCCGGGAACCATCGAGTGGGAATAGAAAGAGGGGGCCTCGGCCCCCTCTTTCTATTCCGCGAGAAATGAATACTGTGTGGCACTCGATCGTGCTCGCGATCGAGTGGGAATGACCGAATAAAAGAAGGGGGCCTCGGCCCCCTTCTTTTATTCCCCCGAGTAATTGGTGCTGTGTGGTGCTCGGTCGGTCGAGTTGCTTTCCACAGGTGGTCGGCTGAACGAGTTTGAGTGACTTTTGTGAGTAACCCGGTTTGGGGTTCGATAGCCGCATATTCTGCTGATATCCATACGCGTCGATTGAGTTGAAACACTCGATCGACCCGGTTGTTCTTGTCAGAATGGAGGTGTGATCGAGGTGAATCTAGAGAGTCTGCTCACTGGTGTGGCATTTGTTGCCGGCGTGCTCGCGATTCTCGCCGCTGTGTTTGGAAGCTCAGCAAAGTTGAGTCGCCGGATCGACAAACTAGACCTCAAGATTGACGGTGTTGAACTGAAGCTCATGCGTCGAATCGACAGCGTGGAGCAGAAGCTTACCGAGAAGATCGACGGCGTGGAGGCAAAGCTCACGCATCGAATCGACAGCGTGGAGCAGAAGCTTACCGAGAAAATCGACGGTGTAGAGGCGAAGCTCACCGAGAAGATCGAGGGTGTGGAGCACAGACTCTCGGCGAGAGATGACACGTTCGACCAAAAGGCCACTGCAAGAAGCGATGCCCTCGAAAGAAAGCTCGACCGTTACTACGCAGAGTTCGTCGAGTTTCGTCTCGAGACGAAGGAATCGTTTGGTCGCGTCGAGGCGCAGCTTGCGAGGCACGACGAGCGGCTCGGTTTATGGGAACGATACGTCTGGGCGAGAAGTGGCTTCGGGCCTGAGCCGCAGCCAAGTTTGGCGCTTGTCGGGACTGACCGATCCGATCCGCAGTCGGCCATGCCGGACGGCAGCTGACGGTCGCCGCGAGCAACCGCTACTGCAGCAATCACGGAACTTGCGGAGCTGTCTGATCTTTGTCCCGATGAGTTCGACCATCGTGCGACAGGATCGACCGGGGGGCGATCCGCGCCTGCGCCCTCGTGATGCGCGAGGCACTTGAGCGCATACCCTGAAGCGCGGTTTGGAGTGCTTCGAGCAGTTCTGTTGAGTCGCTGGCGGTGCGGATGTCGTCGGCAGCGGGAGAGCCGTATCGCTCAGCGCTTTGCACAGCGGCCAGCAGAAGGGCAGCTTCGAATGCAGGTGATGAGAGTGCGCCGACACTGCTCAGGTGCTCAACGATCGCAAGATCGGTCTGTGCCCGCAGACGAGAGAATCCCCGGGCGCCTCTCGCTCGCTGTAGCAAACCAAGGTCAACCGCCACATCGACGAACTCACACCAAGCATGTTCACCCGGCTTTTCGCCTCGTGTAATCGAAGCAAAGCGGTGGCGAGTGCGCAGCCGGCGAAGTATCGCGGGCGATGCGATGAGCGCCGCGGCCGCGAGCAACGATAGCGCTGTGCCAGCCACAGCTTGCCACCAATCGCCTGTTGGGGCATTGGCCTTGCTCTTCGCGTCGGGGTCCTTTGCGGCCTGTTCGTTATCGGGCCTTGCCGAGGGCGTTTGCTGCGATGGCGAATGGGATGGCGATTCTGATTCTGGCTGCGCCTCGGGAGTGGCGGGCACATCGACAAAAGTGTCGGCGCGCACGCCGGCCCCGCCGGGGGTAGGCTCGAATGGCACCCAGCCGACGCCGTCGATGAGCACTTCTGGCCAGGCGTGCAGATCTCCGCCGAGCACGACACCGTCGGCACGCGTAGACTGCACCGCATAGCCGAGTGCGATGCGTGTCGGCACGCCGAGGTGGCGCGCGAGTATCGCGAATGTTGACGCGTAATGCACACAGAATCCGCGCTTCTGTGTGAGCAGTGCGCTCATCACTGCGTACGGGTCGTTCGAGTCTGCATCCGGCTCGTATGGCGCGCTCTCGTCGTACGCGAATTCGCCACCGCGAAAGAGAGACTCGAGCGCCATGCCAATGTAGATGCGGTCCGTCGCAGCGCTGGCCATGTCAGCCTCAGACACGCCCTCGAACACCACGCTTGATCTGCGGGCAACCTCTGCGGCGTTTTGCGCAGCTTGGTCCGCAGCATTTTTGAGTGCTTGGGGCAGTTCGCCTGGAAGCTCGAGATACTGGCGTGTTTCGACCGGAGCCGAGCGCACATCGGGGTAGGTGCGAAACGCGTCGGCGCCGAAGCCGCTCATGTCAAAGGACAGCATTTCGCGAAGCGTTGTGACTCCCATGGGCGAGAGCTGTTCGCTCGAAACCACATATTTGTCGCCTATGCGAGTGAGCTCGTGACTTGAGCTCGCGGTGTTTGCCTCTTGCGACCAGACCCACTGTGCCGGGTCGAACCGGTTTGAATCGACGGAAGTCACACCGCCGGGAGCCTGGGGGAGCGGAAGCCACGAGCTCACAAGCCCCTCAATGGTGATCTCGACGTCGCCACTTTGCGCGAGCCTGCCCATGAACGCATCTTCGAGCGCTGCTTGTGCAGCAGCGAACTCGGTGGCTTCGTCACCCGTGCGCTGCACACCGGGTATTGTTCGTGGCGTCGTCACGTTTGCGCCCCGCGAATTCTGCTCGCGCTGGGGCTGCCATACGCCGCCTTCAAAGTCTGCGAGTGTGACGAGTGTGAACCGCATGGCACGTGGCGGCCCCAGTCGATACCGAAATGCCCGTGTCTGGCTGCGCTCGCGCAGATCTTCAGCCAACGAAACAGTCAGGTCTGGCACCGTTGACGTGATGGGGCTCTGCAGAATCTGGTCGTTCCAGGTGCGGTCACGAGCCGGGGGCGCTATCGCGAACACTCCGGCAGCAAGCGCCACAGCAAGCACGGCAGATAGCAGACCTCGACGGCGGGGGCGTGGTGCCCCAAGCCAGACGAGCGCGGCGAGAATCAAGCCAGAGAAAAGGATCGCCCACCACGGCGGCGGGGTGCCGGTGATGCCCGGGCAGATCAGCAGGAGTAGCGAGACGCACGCAGCCGACACCAGACCGCTGCCTCGCCACCGCCAAACTCCGGTGAGCAGCAGCGCGCTTAGTGATGCGATCAGCAGCACCGCGACCAGTAGCACGTCAGCAAAATACTCGGCAGGCAACGTGGGTGCGATCTCCTGCAGCGCACTGGTCACGGCCTGCGCTATCGCGTCCGAGGGGGATTGCAGCCAACTTTTGCCGCGCCCCGATAGCGCTATGAAGCCAGCGGTGCACAATATGCCCGCGATAGTGCCCACCATCCACGCCGATGCGCCGTAGCGTGGCCGCAGCTGGCCACGTGGCCGGGCCACGCCAGTGGCCATCGACCCAACCTGCCGTCGTCGGCGCAGTCGAGTTTCGGCCCGCAGCCGAAACGCACAAGCGACACCGGTTGTCGCCGTAACGACACCGACTGATGCGGCTATCCAGGTGCCCGGCTCGAACACTGGTGAGAGCCCAAGCAATACGACAACCCAGAGTGCCAACACGATTGCCGCTTCGAGCAACAGCGGCCTGCGCACGTGACGAGTGCCGACGTCGCCGACATCGCGGCTATTCATGCTCTGCCAATCGCAGCAGTGGCCCGGCCTCGACTCTTGGCGCCTCAGGATGGAGCGCGATGTGCCGCCAGTTTTCGGGCAAAGACGGGTGGGTCGCGCCGACCGTGATGAGCGTGCCTACTTGGTGAATGCCCTCGAGTAGTCCGCGCGGGATCACCCCTGTGATCACCACACCTGCGTACGAATGCTGGCTCCTTGCAACCTGAGGCACCGCGGCCACCGCCGCGTGAGCAAGCTGCACTTGGGCGAGCGCGCGCAGCATCTGAGCCTCGGTCTCGCAGCGCAGCGTGGCTCCCAAACTGAGATGAAGTTCGCACTGCAGCCCCTGCGCAATCCACTCTGCGCCGATCGCGGCCGCCGCCTTAACGGCAAGCTCGAAATCGTCGGGGTTGAGATAGCCCTCAGCCAGATCGACGAGATAGAGCGCGAATTTCGCTTGCTCGCCGTTTTCGGGAAGCCTCACCAGCAACTCGCCCTGCCGTGCACTCTGCTTCCAGTGCACCTGTTGTATGGGGTCGCCCACCTGGTACGCGCGCACGGCACCGCTTGGCGAGTCGGAACGATGGTTCTGCGCGTGCGGTGTCGCCTGGTGCGAGAGACCGGGCGCGCTCACTGCCGCCTGCAATTTTCGCCCGAGCGCACGGTCAAGCTGCGGTAGCACGAGCAGTTCAACCTGGGTTTCCTGGCGAATCCGCCAGGTTGCGAGGCCCAGCCGATCGGCGAGCAAGATTGCCTCTGCAGCGGGCGTCAGCCGCCCTCGGCGCACACCCCAGAGCAGAACGCGCGCCGATCCACCGCCCGGTGCATACGCTCGCAGCTGCTGCGTTGCCGACTCGCTGCCGAGTCGCCACACGACGCTCGCCTCGAGCAGCCAGTCGAAGCACGTTGCGACTAGGTTGGGGAGCCGGTGCGTAACCGTCGCCGTGAGCGCGATGGTCTCACCGGCGCTTGGGGTGGTGCTCGAGGCCGCGAGAGCCACAGCGAAGCGGGCGAGCAGCGCCCCAAACGTGACCCAGCAGACTGCCAGCGTAACGAACGCGGTAAAGAGTGCCGCGAGGTACCAGATGTCTCGCAGCCCAATCACGAGAAAACTCGCCCATCCACAGACCGCGGCGGCGGTGAAGCAGCAGCCGCGGCGAGTGAGCGATATGGGCAATGGTGTCATTGTGTCTGAGTGCTAGCCACGATCTCAGACACCGTATCTACTGCGGCCGTGTGTGCCTCGCGAATTGAGGCGAAATGCCCGCGCATAGCGAGACGGTGCGGCAGTACGGTGGCGGCAAGGTTTGCGACATCATCAGGCGAGACAAACTGTTGGCCGCGAAATGCAGCCCGCGCCCGGGCCATTTGGGTTAAGTGCAGCGTGGCGCGAGGGCTCGCCCCGAGTGAGACGGACGGGTGTGTGCGCGTCGCTGAGACGATGTCGACCGCGTATCGGGCGACGGCCTCTGACAGATGCACGCGCGAGACCAGATGCTGTGCGGCAAGCACCTCGTCTACGCCTGCAGCTGCGGTGACGAGCGAGAGCGGGTCTACTGAACCGCGGGCGGTGAGCATCGAGACCTCTGCCTGCGCCGCGGGGTAACCGAGAGAGATGCGGGTCATGAAGCGGTCACGCTGTGCCTCTGGGAGTGCGAAGGTGCCCTCCATGTCACCGGGATTCTGGGTGGCGAGCACAATAAAGGGCTGGGGTAGGTGATGCGTGTGCCCGTCGATCGTGACTGCGCCCTCTGCCATCGCCTCAAGCAGGGCAGACTGCGTGCGAGGCGTCGCCCGGTTGACCTCGTCGCCAACCACGACGTTTGCGAATATCGGGCCGGGGTGAAAACGAAACGCGTGGTGATCTTGGTCGTAGATCGAGAGCCCCGTCATGTCGGTTGGCAGCATATCTGAGGTGAACTGGATGCGAGTCATGCTGGCATCGATTGATTTTGCAAGCGCGGTAGCGAGGGTGGTCTTACCCACGCCGGGCACGTCTTCGATGAGCAGGTGGCCGCGAGCAAACAGTGTGGTGACGGCGAGTTCGATGGCTTCGGGTGCGCCGTTCAGCACCCGCCCAAGCGAGACCGCAATACGTCTGGCGATCTCGCGTATCGCCACGAAATCATGGTCGCTCAGCCCGCTCGAGCCCTCGACCTCAACGTTGAACTGTGTGCCAGTCATAGCTCCAGGCTATCTGGACGCGTGAAGAAAAAGACAGAGCTATCGTCTACGCGGGGCAAACAAACAGCCGGTGGCGAGGCGTGAGCCTTGCCACCGGCTGTGATCTCTGTAGAGGATCAGAAATTAGTCACCGCGCAGAATTGCGAGGATGCGCAGAATCTCAACGTAGAGCCAGATCAGCGTGACCATGAGGCCGAACGCGGCAGACCAGCCCCACTTCTCGGGTACGCGGTTCTCGACGCCGTTCTTGATGAGCTCGAAGTCCATCACGAGCGAGTAAGCGGCGAGCAGCACGGCGAGCACGCCGATTGCGACACCGAGCCAGCCGCTGCGCATGCCCCACGGGTCAGTCACGACGCCGGTAAGCATCAGCACTACGTTGAGCAGCGAGAACACGAGGTAGCCGACCATGGCGATCATGAAGATCTTGTTCAGCTTGGGGCTCGTGCGCACCTTGCCGCTGCGGAACAGCAACAGGGTTGCGGCAAACACCGATAGGGTGCCGAGCACGGCCTGGGTAACGATGCCGGGGTAGATGCCCTCCATGAACATCGAGAAGCCACCGAGGAACATGCCCTGTGCTGCGGCGTAGCCGACAATCAGCGGCACGCTCGGCTGCTTCTTGAACGCGTTGACGAGGCCGAGCACGAGGCCAACGATGGCGCCCGGAATCATCAGAATCGGCATCCACCACCCGAGTGCCGCGCCCGCGACAACAAGAATGAACAGGAACACCGTCTTGCTGATGGTGTTCTCGTAGGTCATCGGCTGGTCGCTGCCAACCACTGGAGGCTGCTGGCCGAAGCCCGCGTGCGTTGCAGCGTTGACCGCGGCTGCCGAGGTAGCTGCACCGTCGACACCGGGGCGCTGCAGGTTTGCGGCAGGCTGATCGTAGATGCGGTTCAACTCCTCAGCGGTGAGGGTTTTTCCGTTCAGAGCCGGATTATTCGAAAGAGCTGGATTACTCATGGCACGGGATCCTTTGCGGGTCAGGTACGTGCCTCAATCCTAGTGATTCGGCTAGAGAGTTGGCTGAATTTCTGCGCAGGATCGTGCGCGTTCGCCGAGAGCGGTCTCTGCACTTTGTGCGGCGGCCGTTCACGATTTCGAAACCAGCGTGCCCTAGAGTTGCGTAAATGACGTCGACCTCACCCTCGCGGCCCCTGCTGATCGGTCACCGTGGAGCATCCGGGTATCGCCCAGAGCACACTGCTTCGGCGTATTTGCTTGCGTTTGAACAGGGCGTCGATGCGGTCGAACCCGACCTGGTGGTCTCGAGCGACGGCGTCGTTGTGATTCGCCACGAGAACGAGATTTCAGGCACAACAGACGTGGCCAATCACCCAGAGTTTGCCGATCGCCGCACCACGAAAGTGGTTGACGGGGTGACGCTCGACGGCTGGTTCACTGAAGACTTCACGTGGGCTGAGCTTGCAACTCTGCGCTGTCGGGAGCGCGTGCCCGAGCTGCGGGCGGGCAACGCTGCTTTTGACGGCACCGAGCGCATGTTGCGCCTGCACGACCTGTTGCAACTCGTTGACGAATGGAATGCGGCGCACGACAAGCCTGTTGGTCTCGTCATCGAGCTAAAGCATGTGGACTTTCTGCTTAGGCAAGGGCACGATCTTGTTGCGCTCATGCTCACCGAGCTTGCGGAGCGCGGCTGGGATCAAAGACCGGAGCTGCTCACAATCGAGTGCTTCGAGATCGACCCGCTCGACAGGCTTCGTGAGATGGGTACCCCCGCCAGGCTCATTTTTTTGATGGAGAGCGCGGGATCGCCGCCCGATCAGATCTCGAAGTTTGGCGCAGAAGCGCACGAGTATGCGTGGTACCGCAGCGACGCCGGTCTCGATGCTCTCGTGGGGCGCGTGCACGGCATCAGCCTCTCGAAGCGAGACCTTTTGGTGGTGAACGAGCGGCGGCACGCGATTGGTGTGCAAGACATCGTCGCGCGCGCGCACGCCAGAGGGCTGCTCGTGTTTACCTGGACGCTGCGCCCGGAGAACGGCTTTTTGGTGCCAGGTTTTCGCTCTGGCGCACACCGCGCCGAGTGGGGCGGTTGGCGTGATGAGTGGCGGCTAATCCTCTCAACCGGACTCGACGGGGTGTTTCTTGACCACCCCGACCTGCTTAACGAGGTGCTCTAGTCGTTCGCTCCCTGCGCCGACCGTGCATCGTTCCCGAAGCTTCGTTCCCTGAGCCTGTCGAAGAGAGCGAAGCCCTCACCTATTGACGCTCGCCGACGATATTGCTCGTCATGAACTCTCGAAGCGCAGCCCCATCAAGCCCGGCGTCGATGCCGAACGCAAGCTTCGCAAGGGCAGCCTCGGCGGTCATGTCGCCGCCGGCGATGACCCCCGTGTCTGCCAGCTCGCTGCCGACCGCGTAGCGGCCCGGGTCGACGCTGCCGGTTGCGCACTGCGTGATCGCGACCACGGGCATCACCCCGCAGATCTCGCGCAGCACATCTGCCATTCCAGGCCGCGCCATCGGCGCGTTGCCGCTGCCGTAGCACTCGAGCACGAGCCCATCGGGGCCGCCGCCCACGGCCGCGCGCAGATCCTCGGCTACAACACCCGGCACAAAGCGAAACGCGAGTGTGCGGGCGGGGGTGACCCGGTCTGAACCGCTCAGCAGTTTCTTTGGTACGCCGATTGGTGTCGGCCCGAGGTCGCGCTCTGCGCGAAATGCGCGCAGCTCTTCTGCCTGTGCCTTGGTCGCGCGTATCGCCGGAATCAGTGCGCCGCCGAATGCGATGCACGCGGGGGCATCGTCGCCGGCCTTGACCGCGGCCCTGATCGCGAGCGAGAGGTTCGCGTGCGCATCGCTGCTGGGTGCACCGTGCGCGAGCTGGCTGCCGGTGAGCACCACCGGTACGCCGAGGCCGTCAAACTCGAAGGCGATGCGTGCGCCGGTGTAGGCGAGGGTGTCGGTGCCGTGCGTAATCACGACCCCGCTCGGGCGCTTGGTGCGCACCCTGGCGCGCACGGCGCGTGCGATGCGTGCGCCCGTCTCAGCGTCGGCGTTTGCGCTATCGATTGCGGGGCTGAGGTGGTTGATGCGGTAGTCGATGCCGAGTGGCTCACAGATGCGCTGCACCATGTGATCGAGTGCTTCTTCGAATCCGGGGTCGGGGGCGAGGCCGCGGTCGGTTTCGCGCATCCCGATGGTGCCGCCGGTGGCGAAGATGAGCACTTCTGGGCGCGCTGCTGGGGGTGCCGAGGCTGAGTGACGCATGCCTCTATTCTGTCGTGTGTTCGCCGTGCGCGTGTGGCCGCAGCGATCCCGCGCACATAAATGTCAGTAGTCGCTTCTAGACTTGAAGCGATGAACGATTTCGTGCTCCTTGACCCCTCGGGGGTTCCGCTCGGGCAGCCCGCGGGTGAAGACCCGCTGGTTGCTGGGTTGAACCCGCAGCAGCGTCGTGCCGTTGAGGCACGTGGCCAGGCGCTGTTGATTGTTGCGGGCGCGGGATCAGGCAAGACCCGCGTACTTACTCACCGCATTGCGCAGCTAATTCGGGGCAGAGAAGCCTGGCCGAGCCAGATTCTCGCGATCACGTTTACGAATAAGGCTGCGGCCGAGATGCGTGAGCGCGTCGAAGATCTGCTCGGTGGCGACGTTGCCAGCGGCATGTGGATATCGACGTTTCACTCGGCATGCGTGCGAATTTTGCGGCGCGAGGCTGAGCGCTTTGGCTATGTCTCTGGTTTTACGATCTATGACTCTGCAGACTCGCGGGCGCTGCTGAAGCGCATTATCAAAGAGAGCGAGGCCGATAGCTACGGCTTTACCCCGGCAAACACCGGCTCGAAGATCTCGCGGTTGAAGAACGAGCTGCAAGATGCCGCGAGCTACCGCGCGGCTGCAAACGAGAGCGACCCGCGCGAGCGCATCTTTGTTGAGATTTTTCACGAGTATGAGCAGCAGCTGCGGCGCGCAAATGCCTTCGACTTCGATGACCTCATCGGGCAGACCGTGCACCTGTTTCGGGCGCACCCTGACGTGGCTGCCATCTACCAGCGACGTTTTCGGCACATTCTGGTTGACGAGTACCAAGACACGAACCACGCGCAGTACTCGCTCATTCGTGAGCTCACGCGCGGCGTTGACGCGGCCGATGTTGACCGACTCGTGCCGCCGGCGCGCGAGTTCGAGGTTGACGGTACTGGGCGTATTCCGGGTGCATCGCTTACCGTGGTCGGCGATAGCGACCAGTCGATCTACGCGTTCCGCGGGGCCGATATTCGCAACATTGTCGAGTTCGAGCGTGACTTCACGGGCGCCGAGGTAGTGAAGCTCGAGCAGAACTATCGCTCGACGCAAAACATCCTTTCGGCCGCAAACGCTGTGATCGGTAACAACTTTGACAGGCAAGAGAAGAACCTTTTCACCACCTCGGGCGACGGTGCGAAGCTTGTCGGCTTCACCGGGTACTCGCAGCACGACGAAGCACGCTTCGTGGCCGAAGAGATTGAAGATCTGCACCGTGCGGGCACGGCCTATGGTGACATCGCGGTGTTCTATCGCACCAACTCGCAGACCCGTGCACTCGAAGAACTGCTGATTCGCGGGGCGATTCCGTATCGCGTGCTCGGTGGCACAAAATTCTACGAGCGGGCCGAGATCAAAGACGCGATGTCGTACCTCACGAGCCTCGCAAACCCTTACGACCCAATTGCGTGGTCGCGCCTCATTGGGGTGCCCAAACGTGGCATCGGACCAATGGCCGAGGCGCAGCTCGCGCACTTTCAAGAGACCCAGGGCATCTCGTTTCACGACGCGATGTTGCGAGCCGATGAGGTGCCGTTCGGCCCAAAGGTGCGCGACGCGGTGAAGCAGCTCGGCGAGCTGCTGCTGCGGGCAACCCGCATGGCGATTGGCGGCGGGCCTACCGACATCAGCTACGACCCGCTCACCGGTGAAGTGCGCGACGAGGGCAGCCCAGGTGGCGGCTCGAGCGGTGCCGACGACGAGACGCGCAAGAAGCCAGCTCCCGTGGCAGACGTGCTGAAGCTCATTCTCGACGAGACCGAGATGATCGAGAAGCTGCGGGCAAAGCGAGACCCGCAAGATGAGGCACGCGCCGAGAACCTCGAAGAGCTCGTTTCTGTGGCGCGTGAGTTTGATGTGCGCAACCCCGGTGCTGGCTTGCTCGAGTTTCTCACCGAAGTGAGTCTGGTCGCCGCGGCAGACGACCTCGACGATCAGAGCGGCACGGTCTCGCTCATGACACTGCACACCGCGAAGGGCCTTGAATTCAACACGGTCTTCTTGACCGGTGTTGAAGAGGGGCTGATTCCACACCAGATGTCGGTCGATGAGGTCGGCGGCATTAGTGAGGAGCGCCGGCTCATGTATGTGGGCATCACGCGCGCCCGCGAACGCCTGTATTTGACGCTTGCGAGCACCAGGTCAACCTTCGGTGACATCAACGTCGCGATGCCCTCGCGTTTCTTGCAAGAGATTCCCGATGAGCTCGTTGAATGGCGGCAGTCGCCGGGTGAGGTGACCGGCACGGCCCGCTTGGGTCAAAACGCATCGCGTTTTGGCGCGGGACGTGCTGACGCTACTGCGTCAGGTGGTACCGAGTCGCAACGAGTCGCATCGCGCGCGTTGAACGCCCGGGGTGGCTCGGGCAGCTACGGTTCGCGCGGTGGCGCATCGAGGCGCCCGGTCGACTCGAATGTGAGCTTTGGTTCGTCTGGCGGCCGCATGTCTGGCAGCGCCGCAGTGAGTGAGCCCGCGAGCGGTGGCATGCAGTCGGCACTGGATCAGTGGCGTGAGCGCAAGCGTCTCGCAAAAGAGGCGCAAAAGAACGGCGGCGGGTTTCCGAACATGGTCGGCTCGAGCGTGCGTGACAACGGCGACCTCGAACTCGTGCCAGGCGATCGCATTCGCCACGACGACTACGGCGAGGGTCGGGTCACTGCGGTCACTGGCGAAGGCTCGAAGCGCATCGCGCACGCGGTGTTCGATTCGGTCGGCGACCGCAAATTGCTTATTAAGCTCTCGCCGATTGAGAAGGTTGAGTAGCGGCCGCCCTTGTGGTGTTGCCGGTGTGCTGCTCAGGCCCGCCCGCGGCTCTGCCGCTGCGCTTCGATGTGAATGTGTGCGTTGATCTCTTCTGTCGTGATCTCGCCGCTGGGCACCGGGGTCTGTGCTGACGTCGCGCGCAGCCCGTCGATCACGATTGCGAGCTGCCGAGAGATCACGTGCGATCGCGCGGGCTCTGGGAGCAGCCCGTACTCGCCGATGCGAAACGCGGCCATAGTGGCGTCGTTCACCTCGACGTCTTCTCGCAGCATGCCCTCCGCGTGTGCGCGTGCAGCGATGCTCTTGAGCGCGGCATCCCACTGCGGGCCGAGCTCGTAATCGGGGTTGAGGTACGCCATCTTGCGGTAGATTACCGGAATCGCGGGGTGTGCTCCGATGGTGTGCGCAATGCCCGTGATTGCGGTCACGAGGGCATCCCACCCCGTGGGCCGAGCGAGCGATTGCTGAGCGACCTCTTCGAAGTGTGCCATGAGCGTCTCGTGTAGCGCTTCGATTACTGCTTCCATGCTGCCGAAGCGTCGATACAGCGTAGCGCTGCTCACTCCCGCGGTTTCAGCGAGCGTCGACATTGTTGGCTCTGGCAATTGCACTTCGAAGAGCGACTCTGCGGCCTCGAGAATGCGTGCCCTGCTGCGGGTGACTTCAACGCGTTCAGCGCGCTGCCGCTTCGAGTTCGCCATGACCTTAATAGTAGCGATGAGAGTTGAAGTGTGACGGTAATACAAATACTATGTGGGGAGAAATCCCCACATAGTGGGGCTGTTGATGCTGACCGGGGGGCCCATCATCATGACAAAACGCAATGACGCGACGCCGCGCAACCTTCTTGCGCTCGTTTCGCGAGACACGCTTCGCGGTTTTGCTTCGCAGTGGTGGCGTATGCTGCTCGTGCAGTTGCTCGCCCTTCTCGCGGTGTCGATTCCGGTGATAGCAGTCACTGCTGGTGTCGTGCTCGGCAAAGACGGCATCATGAGGTTTCTCGCCGCAAACCCACTGCAGGCCGAAGGGCGCCTCGCAGGGGTCGGCATCGCAGTCGCGCTCGGGGCGGTGCTCCTGTCATTGCCGTTTCTCGTTGCTGCGCTGATTGCGATCGCAACGCTGGTAGATCCTGGCGTTGACAGGGGCAAAGATCGCAGCGCACGCTTCCGGCCAGCCCTGCGAACTGGGGTGATGCGCTTGTTCCCGGCTGGAGCTGCGCTACTTGTCGCGATTGCGCTTTGCTTCGGGGCGCTTATCGTGTCGCCGTTCCTGGTGCTCGCCGGACTGTTGGGATTGCTCGTCACCTCGGTATTGCGTCTTGCGAGGCCAGAACTCGCGAAGCGTCATGCCTGGGCAAACCCCGCGCGCTGGGGATTTATTGCCATTCCGTTCGCGGTCGCCCTGCGCCAGGTGGCGACTGCTTTTCTGTTGTTTCCGGTTGCGGTGTTTGAGGGCAGCAGCCCCCGCCGCGTCTGGGGCGCCGCAATGACGCTCGCAAAGCATCGACGGGTGCTGATCCTTGTTGTAGCAGGCATCGCAACGCTGCTCAGCGTCGCGCTGGTCAGCTTCGGCGCGCTACTCGGGACCAGCATCGGTAGCGGCATTGCGTTGACGCTAGTTGGCACTCTTGTCGAGTTCATCGCGATTCCATTGCCGACCGTGGTCGCGGTCATGCTCTATCGAAGGCTCGGCGGCGAGGGCGCGTTGTCTAGGCCATCGAAGGTGCCAGCACGCGCGCCGGGTAGTGACGCTGCGACGCGAGTCGGGAAGGTATCGCCAGCGTACGCGCGACTCGCTGCGGTGACCGCTGCGGCGATCGCGATCAGCGGCATCGTGCTGCCGCCAGCTGCGGCGGTGGCCGTCGCGGGAAACTCCTACACAGTGACCTCTAATGCCGACGCGCTTGACGCCGGCGTGATCGCGGCTCAGCAGGCCAGCTGTGCGATGGCGGGAGGTGACTGCACGCTGCGGGGCGCTCTGCGCGCGGCGCAAGCGGCGGCAGAGGCAGGTGCCGAGGGCGCACGAATTTCGTTCGCGTCAGGCATGACCATTTCGGTTGCTGGGCCGCTCACGTTCAGCCCCGCAGAAACCCCGGCGCTCGTGAGCGGCGCGGTGCTCGAAATCGACGGTGGTGGCCAGGGCGTTGTGCTCGACGGTGCCATCTCGACGCAGATCATGCTCGTCACGAGTGAGTTCTGGAACCTGCGGGTCGCAGGCCTTACGATGCAGAACGGGTGGGCGCAAGACGGTGCGGCACTGCTTGCGGGGGTGAATCAGACCTCTCTTGACCGAGTGGTCTTCGAAAACAACACCGCTTCGACAAGCGCAGGCGCGGTGTTCGGGCGTGCACTGACGGTGACACGCAGCACCTTCATCAACAACCGTGCTCGGTACTACGGAGCGTTGGCATCCGGTGGCGCGATTCGCGCGACGGGTGCCGTGAGTGTCGAGAACTCGACGTTCTCGCAGAACGCGGTCGGCGATGAGTTTTCGGGAGCGATTGACCGTGGGGCAGACGTCTACAGTGACGGGCCGCTCACCGTGCGTAGCAGTACGTTCTCGAATTATGAGCGCGGCTCTCTGAGTACGGCGTCGACGCAGGCGACAGTGACGAACTCGATCTTCACCACGAACTGGGGAAGCGGTGGGTCGGCTTGCCGCGGCCCGGTCGCATTCAGCGGTGGCAACAACATCATGCCGAACGGGGACACGACGTGCCCGGGAACGCAGGGCACCCAGACTGCGTTTCAGGTCTTGTCGGTACTCGACACGACGGGCGCCGTGCCGGTGTTTCCGCTTAACCCGTCGGCGGGCAACCCGGCGATGCAGCGCGGCGCAGATTGCCCGGCCGAAGACGCACTTGGCCGCACGCGCCCCGCGCAGGGGTGCGACCTCGGATCTGCCGAGACTGAAGGCGGCACGTCGCTGACCCTCGAAACGGTGCCTGACGCCGCCCAATTCGGCCGGGTCGCGCTTCGCGCAACGGTGACGAGCGTGTCAGGTGCGGTGCCGACGGGCGAGGTGAACTTCGTGGTCGATGGCGGCGCTGGCCAGACGGTTTCGTTAGCTGCGGTGCCGGGCGTCGCGGGAGCTGCTCGGGCCGAGCTGAGCGTAGACCTCGCGGGGATCGGGGTCTCGCACGCGGTGACGGCCGCGTACGTGCCAGACGGGGTGCTGCGCCCGAGCGACGCCAGCACCGACTACACCCCGCAACCGCTACGGCGCGATGTCTCGCTCGACTGCTTTGGCGGCGAGGCGCACACGACCGCGGGCTGCACGAGTGCCGACTGGAACATCGTAGACAGTGCCTCGATTGACCTGGCTGCGACGCTTGCCCCAGACAGCGAGCCGGGCACCATCACGCTCACGAGCGACGAGGCGGGCCAGCATGAGATCGCCGCCCCCGTAGCGGTCGACCAGCAGAACCGCACCGCCGAGTTTACGCTGAGCGGAACCGACCTCGGGCTCGGCGCACATTCGATCTACGCCGCCTACCGCAGCGACAGCCAGGAGTACGTGGGGTTGTCGCCGCTGCGCACCGTCACCGTGCTGCGCACCCCAACGGTGACGCTCTCGATGCCAGGCGGCAGCGGTCAGTACGGCGACCAGGTGGCTGGGCTCGCAACAGTGGCAGTGACGGGCGCGCAAGGGGCCGCGACCCCCACCGGGTCGGTCACGGTGCGGGGCCAGAGCGCGCAGCTCGACGCCACCGGCACCGCCCACCTTGACCTCAGCCTGTTGCCGGGGGGCGACCAGCAGCTCACGGCCAGCTACACGGGCGATAGCGTCTACGGTGCAGCCGAGTCGAACCTCGTGACCTACCGCACCACCCAGACGAGTAGCAGCATTGCAATCGAAAGCGTTGACCCTGCGGGCGCGCGGTTCGGTGACGCGATCTCGGCCACGATCAGGGTGGGTGCTGACACTCCAAGCACGGCCGATCCGTTCGGCACGGTTACCGTGGTGGCCGACGCCGGTACCCCGGCAGAACGAACTTTTGACCCGGTGAGCATCACGCCAGACGCCACGCGTGACGGCAGTGTCATGGTGACTGCCCCGATTGCCGCGGGTGTGCTCACCGGCGGCGAACACGAACTGACCGCGACGTTCACCCCCACCACCGCGAGTTTCGCCGCCTCCTCGACGGTCGCTCCATTCGGTGTCGAAATCGCCGCGGCTGCGACCACCACTTCGCTCGCCGCCAGCGCCGATCACGCAGCGTTCGGCGAACAAGTAACGCTCACCGCAACCGTCACGGGCCCCGGCCTCGGGGGCGCTGGTGCGCAAACGGTCGCGTTCGCCGCGGGCAGTCGTGCGCTCGGCACCGCGACTACCTCGCCGTGCGGCGGTGATCCGAATTGCGCGGTCGCGACGCTGATCGTTGATGCCGAAACGGTCGGACTCGGTGCGGTCGACCTCACCGCCTCGCTCGAGGCATCTCCCAACTATGCCGCCTCGAGAGGCGAAATCGCGGGATACGCGGTGGCAAAGGCGACACCGACCGTCACGATGCAGGCGCCCGGTGCACTTTTCTACCAGGATCATGACCAGATCAGCGTGCACATTGAGGCCGCAGGGTACCTGCCCGCCGACGGGGCAGAAGTGGTGCTCGAGGCCAGGGCCGCAGGCGGCGCACCGATCCCACTCGGCAGCGTACATCTCACCAACGGATCGAAAACCATGCCGCTCAACCCGGCCGCCCTTGGGCTGCTGCCGGGAAGCTACACGCTGACGGCAAGTTTCGCTGGCAACGATAGCTTCGAAGCTGGATCCGCAACCACGACGCTTGAGGTGCGCGCCGCCGCGACCCGGGTGAGCTGGGATTCGAGCGCACTCCCCGGCGCAGCGGCGTTTGGCGATTCGGTCACCGTGCCGGTTACCGTGACCAACACTTCGACCGGCGAGCGCCCCGAAGGGGAGGTCGTGCTCACCTGGAACGGCGTCGAGCTCGGACGTTCGACGCTCGGCGACGCGCACGACGCAAGCGGTGCGAGCCGCACTGTCACGGTGCGAGCAACGTTCGGCGCCCAACTCACCGTTCCCACGGACGGCAGACTCACTGCCGAGTTCGTGCCCGCGGCTGGCTTCGCCGTCTCGAAACTGAGCGAGGCCGCCCCCGACGACCGCAAGGTGAT
Source organism: Actinomycetota bacterium (assembly GCA_020161315.1). Taxonomy (GTDB): domain Bacteria; phylum Actinomycetota; class Actinomycetes; order Actinomycetales; family Microbacteriaceae; genus Leucobacter. Next base: position 38,521 of record JAIUOH010000010.1, read on the forward strand.
CGTGCTGCAGCCGGTGCCCGCCGCGGTCGATCTGCAGCTGACTGCCGTGCTCGGCCAGGCGCTCGCCGCCGAGGCGACGGTGACCGCCGGCCCAGCTGACCTCGGCATCGTGCCGCGCGGCTACGTCACGTTCACCCTGAATAGGAGCGGCCTCGGCCTGCAAGAGCTCGGCCCGGTGGCGCTCGTCGATGGGCGCGTGTCGCTCGCCGAGGCCCTGACCGCGAACCACCTCGACCCGGTGCTGGTCGATCTCGCGGGTACCTGGTCGGTGCGCGCAACCTATCAAACGGGAAACCTCGACCCGCGCATCGTCGCGCAGCTGCCCGCGAGCACCGCGCTGAAGTCGGTGAATATCACCGCTGGCTCGTCAGGCGTCACCGCGGCGGCGCCGAATAGCATCGAGCTCGGGCAAACCCTCAGGGTGACGGCAAGCGTGGTGGGCGCAGTGACCCCCACCGGTCGCGTGCGGGTCGAGCGCTGGGATGGAGCCGGCTATCAGACCGTCAGTGACGAGACAGATCTTGCACACGGGGACGCCTCGATCGTGGTGAACGGCTCGCTGCCGCTCGGCACCCAGCAGCTGCGGGTGCACTATGTCGGCAACGGCACACTGGCCGCAGCGAACTCAGCGCCCTTTGAGGTCTCGGTGCAGCCCGCAAGCAGCACCGTCACGGTCACGAGCGTGAACTCGCCCTACCCAGCGATCATCGGTGGCAAAGCCGGCTACACCGCGACGGTCACCTCGGCGCTCGGTGCCCCAGCTGGCTATGTGACCTTCTTCCGCGACAGCACTCAGATCGGGCAGGCGACCCTTGCGCCCGAACTCGGTGGCGGCAGTGCGTCGGCGTCGATCCTCGTGCCCGTAGGCGAAGCGTGGTCGGGCGACATCGTTGCGCGAGTCACTTCTGGTCAGGCCAACATCGTCGGCGGCGAGGGCAGGCTCGCGCATCGCTGGCAGCAGGCTCCTGTGCTGCTCGAATTGAACGGCCCGCTCGCGAACACCATCGGATCGCCCAGCAACTACTTCGTGACGGCGCAGCTTGACTGGCACCAGTTTCAGTACCTGCCCGAACTCCTGCGGCCCGCCGCTCCCAGCGGCACCGTCACCATCAGCGACGGCTCGGGGGCGGTCTGTCACGCGAATCTCGTCGACCAGGGTGGGCAACTGAGCCGTGGCAGCTGCAACCTGAGCTTCGACGGCGTCGGCCAGCACTCGGTCACCGCAGAGTTCGCTGGTGACCACAGCTATGAACCCGAAACCTCTGCGGCGCTGATCACTACGGTCAGCAAGGGCACGCCAACCCTGACACTGACAGCGCCAGAAGAGCCGTGGCGGGGGCTCACCAGTATCCCCGTGAGCTGGAACGTCGTTGGCCCAGATCAGGGTGGCACGGTCACGGTGACCAGGGGCACACAGACCGTGTGCAGTTCGGCGTCGATGTCGGGTTCGTGCGAGGTGCCGATTCCGGCCTTCGACCGCTCGCAGTTTGGTGCGCGATTGCTGCTGCAGTACAGCGGTACCCCGAACTGGAACTATGTCGATAAGAGCGTCACCGGCTCGATTGATGCCTGCGTTCCGTACCTCGAACCCGTGGCGCTGCCTGTTGGCTCTGCAACGGTCACGGTTAGCCCGGGCCAGACGACCTGCGGCAGCGGCGAGGCCGCTGGCTTCTACGTGTCAGATCGAATCGTGTTCTCGGCGACGCCCGAGCCCGGCAGGCGCATAACCGGGTTCTCGGGTGCCCCCGTGGGCGAATATGGCGATCGCTTTCCGTACCCCAAGGAGTCGATCAGCTTCGGCTCGAACGGCTCGGCCTGGATGATCGCCTCACCGACGGTTGTGACTGACAACGGTGTGCAGGTGCCGTTCACTGCGGCTCCGGTCACTGAGGCCGAGTGCATCACGGCGACGATTCGGGTGACCGGACTGCCCGCTGGCATGAGCGGTCGCGACGTCGTCGACTGGTTCACGAACCAGAGGTGCGGCCTGCAATCGACAAAGATCGACAACTCGAGGTGGCAGGTGCCGATTGAGGCGGGCTCGAAGCTGACGGTGCGCTATTACGGGCAGACGCTGCCCGAGCGCATGAAGTTCTACGGATGGCAGGGCGCCTTTGCAGGCGACGCCTTCGCTGATCGAGCTAGCTACACGATCGTTCCCGACAGTAACGTGATCGATGTGCCGTTCGGGCCGGTGTGCTTTACGGGCACCCCGAAGCTGGCCCAGCCGAGCGACGGTACCATTACTGTCACCCTCGCGAAGCCGAACTGCTACGACCCGCAGACGAAAACAAGCGGATGGACGTTCGGCTCGGTCGGACTCGCGACGCTCAGCGACAGCGTCGGCGAGAGCGTGCAATCGGTCAAACAGACGTATACCCTGCCGAACGGTGCCGCGCGATCGTATGACACGACGGCCTGGGTTGCTCAGAAGCCCGTCTATTTTGAGCGCTGGATCGGCGCGACCGACCAAATTCGCGACTATGCGAGCGACACGAGCACCGATGCGAACGGCGTGCGACGATCGTCGCGAACCGTGCTGTTCAAAATCGCCGAGCGGCCCTACGACCTCAGCGCGAGCTACGGTCGATGCGCGACGCTGGGCGCCGAGGTGATTGGTGATAGCTCAGCCGGCCCGCCAGGCACCATCACGATGCAGACCGACGCGAACTGCCCGCTTGGCGCGGGATACAACGGGGAGCGTTGGTACAAGCTCGGCACACAGGTCAGCCTCAGTACGGCCGCGACGAGCGCGGTGAAGTCGAGCACTTCGCTGAAGTTTTTGGGTTGGGCAGGCGCCCCGATCGCGAAGAACCAGCTGCTGAGCCCGACGATCAGCTTTGCGCTGAATGAAGATGCTCGCGTGACCGCCTCGTACGGCACGAACGCGAACTGTAGGCCGCTCAAAGTTCAGGCGGTACCAGCGGGTGCGCTGAGCCTCGACACGAAGTTCTCGCTCGGATCGAACGCCTGTGCCGCGATGTACGGCGACAAGTTCTACGACCAGGGCACCTCGGGCAACGGCATCACGATCGACGCGAGCGCCGCCACCACCGAGGCGCAGGGCGCCGAGACTGTCTTTGTTTGGAGCACCAACGAGCCGAACACGAACAACGAGATCAGCAAGATTTGGAGCCGCAGTAGCTCGCTCAACGAGGAGCTCTACGGGCCCTCGCAGGTGATCGCATACGCCTGCGAGTTCGTGAAAATCGACGCGGCAGTATCAGCCCCCGGCGGCACGGTGGTGGCCAGCGCGGGCGCCACCAATATGACGCGAGACTCGAAAATCGACCGCTTCGTGCAAACGCAAGACGCGAACTGCGGCACGGGTTCAGACCCGAAATCGGGGTACGCGGGCTACGCCTGGACTGTGGGTACAGAGCTGACCCCACTTGTGGCCGCCGACCCCGCAGCGTATCGGTTTACCGGCTGGTCGGGCGATGCGAGCGGCAGCGGTGAAAGCCCGAACGCGCCCGTCAAACTGGTCGGAGCCGGGCACACCGCGAGCGGGCAGAACTACCACTACCGGGTGACCGCAAACTTCGAGGCCATCTGTTACACGCTCTCGATACCTTCGGACGCCGACAAGGTGGAGGTGCTGACCGCGCCGAACTGCCCGGGGGTCGACGCGTCGAAACACCAGTACCTCGGCGGCACCGCGGTCGTGCTGCACGCGGCAGACAAGGGCGACACGCTGTTTCGAAACTGGGTGAGCGGCGTCGACGCCGTCGATGACGATCCGCACTGGGCATCCGTGATCATGGACAGCGATGCGAAAGTCGTTCCGTACTACTCGACGAAGTCGGTGGGGGAGCAGCTCAGCAGTTACGGTGCGCTTGTCGGCGACGCGATGGCGATCGCTTCGAAGAAGATGGTCGGCATCGCCTCGGCAGCCGTGGCCGCGTACGTGAAGGTGCTGTTCTCGAAGGTCACGCTGGTGGCGCAAGGGATCAGCTACGCCGCGCAGGGGCTTGAACTGCTGGGCGTGCACGGAGCCGGCCTTGACGCTGTGAAGAACGGTGCGGCGGCGATGGAGAACATGATTGCCCTGATGTGGGCGCCGCTCGACTGCATCACCGCCTGGTCTGCGGGTGGTGAGAACACCGCGGTGTACGCGGCGCAGAATGCCATCGGTGTCGCGGTGGTCACTGCGCTGTCATCGGGTGCGCAGCAGCAGTCGCAGAGTGCGCCAGACAGCACGCTTGCGAAGCTCAAAGCCCAGGCGCAGGCGGCCAAGGCCGCGGCCACGCCGGGAACCCAAGCGGTGAAAGCGATCACTGCGGCAAAGTCGGTGTATGACGCTGCCGCAGCGGGCAATATCGGCATCGAGACCTCGGCATACGAGGCGTGGGGGTCGCAGGCCAGTCTCGACGTGTTCAGCACCTGCATGACGAACCGCGCGACGGGCACCATGGAGAGCATGTGGGCGGTCGGCGGTTAAGAGGTCGCACGGATTGTGGCTGCCATGCCACTGCCGCAACAGTCGCGCGGCAGTGGCATGGCACAGCGAGGGTTTCGTAAGATCGCGGTGCTACACTTGGCAACTGGTCGAGTTATCTCGACGTCGAGACATTTTTCTGCCTCGGTTCAATTCTGACCAATAGCGAAGGACAAAGGGACAGTACGTGGATCTGTACGAGTACCAGGCACGAGATCTTTTCGAACAGTACGGGGTGCCGGTGCTCGCCGGTATCGTCGCGGACACTCCTGAGGAGGTGCGCGCTGCTGCCGAGAAGATCGGCGGTGTCGTCGTCGTGAAGGCTCAGGTAAAGACTGGTGGCCGCGGCAAGGCTGGCGGTGTGAAGGTTGCAAAGACCCCAGACGAGGCATACGAGGCTGCTCAGGCGATCCTCGGCCTTGATATTAAGGGCCACGTCGTCAAGCGGGTGATGGTCGCTGCTGGCGCCGACATCAAGCAGGAGTTCTACTTCTCGGTGCTGCTCGACCGAGCAAACCGCTCGTACCTCTCGCTCTGCAGCGTCGAGGGCGGCATGGAGATCGAGGTGCTCGCGGTCGAGAAGCCCGAGGCGCTCGCTCGCATCGAGGTCAACCCGATCACGGGCATCGACGCTGCGAAGGCAGAAGAGATCGCACGCGCTGCGAACTTCCCTGAAGAGCTCATCGCCAAGGTTGCGGCTGTGTTCGTGAAGCTCTACGAGGTCTACGTCGGCGAAGACGCAACCCTCGTCGAGGTCAACCCGCTGGTGCTGACAGGTGAGGGCGAGATCATCGCGCTCGACGGCAAGGTCTCTCTCGACGAGAACGCAGACTTCCGTCAGCCGAGCCATGAGGCGCTCGCCGACAAGTCGGCTGAAGACCCGCTCGAGGCGAAGGCCAAGGCTCAAGACCTCAACTACGTGAAGCTCGACGGTGAGGTGGGTGTCATCGGTAACGGTGCTGGCCTCGTGATGTCGACCCTCGACGTTGTTGCCTACGCTGGTGAGAACCACGGCGGCGTGAAGCCCGCCAACTTCCTCGACATCGGCGGCGGCGCCTCGGCTGAGGTTATGGCCGCTGGTCTCGACGTCATCCTCGGTGACCCGCAGGTGAAGTCGGTGTTCGTGAACGTCTTCGGCGGCATCACCGCGTGTGACGCAGTCGCAAACGGTATCGTGGGCGCGCTCGCCAAGCTTGGCGATGCAGCGAACAAGCCGCTCGTTGTGCGCCTCGACGGCAACAACGTCGAAGAGGGCCGCGCAATTCTGAACGAGGCGAACCACCCGCTCGTCGTTCAGGCCGCCACCATGGACGAGGGCGCCGACAAGGCCGCCGAGCTCGCAAACGCAGCCGCCTAAGCGCACGAGACGAAGAGAGAGTTTAGAACTATGTCTATCTTCCTGAACAAGGATTCAAAGGTCATCGTGCAGGGCATCACCGGCGGCGAGGGCACCAAGCACACCGCCCGCATGCTCGCCGCTGGCACGCAGATTGTGGGCGGCGTGAACGCCCGCAAGGCTGGCACTACCGTGTCGCACGTGAACGCCGCTGGCGAGACCGTCGAACTGCCCGTGTTCGCCACGGTTGGCGAGGCGATGGCTGCTACCGGCGCTGACGTCTCGGTCGCATTCGTGCCCCCGGCCTTCACTAAGGACGCTGCGGTTGAGGCGATTGACGCTGGCATCGGCCTGCTCGTCATCATCACCGAGGGTGTGCCCGTCAAGGACTCGGCTGAGCTCTGGGCTCACGCCAAGGCCACCGGTAACAAGACCCGCATCATCGGCCCGAACTGCCCCGGCATCATCACCCCCGGTGAGGCACTCGCAGGCATCACGCCCGCGACCATCACCGGCAAGGGCCCCATCGGCCTCGTCTCGAAGTCGGGCACCCTGACCTACCAGATGATGTACGAGCTGCGCGATCTCGGTTTCTCGACCGCGATCGGCATCGGTGGCGACCCCGTCATCGGCACCACGCACATCGACGCGCTCGCCGCGTTTGAGGCTGACCCCGAGACCAAGGCGATTGTCATGATCGGTGAGATCGGTGGCGACGCTGAGGAGCGCGCGGCAGAGTTCATCAAGGCGAACGTGACGAAGCCCGTTGTCGGCTACGTCGCAGGCTTCACCGCTCCCGAGGGCAAGACCATGGGCCACGCAGGTGCCATCGTGTCTGGCTCGGCTGGCACCGCACAGGCGAAGAAGGAGGCCCTCGAGGCCGCCGGCGTTCGCGTGGGCAAGACGCCTACCGAGACCGCTCAGCTCCTGCGAGCAGCATTCGCTGAGCTGTAAGCGCGCAAGCGAGTACAGGCGAATGCTGGTACTGCACACTGCGGTAGTTGCAGCCATCGCGTAATTTCTTCCTCTAAGAGGATCCCGTGTGGGGGTGGGTGCCACTGGCACCCACCCCCACACTCGTTTCTGCATTTTGCGGGCCAGATGTTCAGAGCCAGCGCGCCGGCGGAAAAGCACAAGCCGATCGAAAAGGTACACGAATTGCCCGAATTCTTGTGCCTCTTTGGCTGGTTACCGTGTTTTTGCGGATCGGAGCTTTGCGGGGTTTCAACGGGTTTCAACGGGTTTCAACGCGTTGTCACGCTTTGTCACGAACGCTTCTCGGCGTGCGCGGCGCGCAATACTTGAGGCATGACTGAGCTAGCAGCCACCCAAGCAGCCGAACCCCAAGCGATCGAAGACGGTGGTCTTCGCGCCGATCACGCATCAGCGCGAGGCGTTGCCGCACAAGCGATCGGCGCCCACCTCGTCGGCAGCGTGAACTTCGACGAGGCCGAAGCAACGATTCGCATCGCCGCAGAACAGCTTGGTGAGCACTTGAAGCGCATTCCTGACGGCGAGGTGGGGGAGCGTTGGCACTGGATTGCCTTTCAGCCCGACCGCCTCGCGCAGAGCGAGGGCATCGGCCGCGTCGGCGATCAACCCGTCGTCGTGCGCGGCGTTGATTTTCGCCCCGTGCGCCTCGAAGACGGCGTGCAGGCGGCAGACCTCGACCTGAGGCCGCTCGGCTACGCCGAAGCTGCGCTCGAGTCGTGGCAGGTTTTCTCACGTCTGAAGCAGGAGGGCGTGGTGCCCGCAGCTACGCGCTTTCAGGTTTCGCTGCCTACCCCGCTCGGTGTGGTTGGTAGCTTTGTGCGCGAAGAGGATCGCCCCTCGTTCGAGCCCGTGTATGAGGCGGCGCTGGCGCGCGAATTGCAGCAGATTCTCGATGCGATTCCGCACGAGGAACTGGCAATTCAGTGGGATGCGGCGCTTGAGTTCGCGCACCTCGAGGGTGCTGGGTACGGCTCGCCGTCGAAGCCCTGGTTTGAGGACGTGTGGGCTGGCACGAGCGAGCGCCTTGCCCGCCAGGTCGACCGTGTGCCCGACTCCGTAGAAGTCGGCGTGCACCTCTGTTATGGCGATGTCGCTGAGAAGCACTTTGCCGAGCCCACTGACACCGCCGTGCTCACGCGCTTCGCGAACCTGCTCGCAGAGCGTGCTGAGCGCCAGCTGACCTGGGTGCACCTGCCCGTGCCAATTGAGCGCGATGACGAGGCGTTCTTTGCCCCGCTCGCGCAGCTCGCAATCTCGCCCGAGACCGAGCTTTACCTTGGCCTCGTGCACCGCGAAGACGGGGCAGAAGGGGCCGAACGCCGCCTTGCCGCGGCGCGTGCCCACGTGACGCGCCCATTCGGTGTCGCAACCGAGTGCGGCTTCGGGCGGGCGCCAGAGGGCGCTGCTATGTCTCTATTCGAAGCACACCGGGCGGTGGCAGCCGCCTGGTAGTGGGCCTGGTCTCAACAGGCTCGACCGGCGGCCCGCTCATTGAGCTTGTCGAGATGAGTGGTGTCTACGCTAGTTCGAGCGACTCAACCACTTCAGCTACTCGGCGCCGTGCCCCGGCGTCGAGTCCCTGAATTGGTAGGGGCAGGCAGCGCTCAGACGTGAGACCGAGATGCTCGGCGACCGCAGCGATGACGCGGATGCTACCGCCATGCTCGGTGAAGAGTTGCCAGAGCGGGGCGAGCCGGTCAGACTTGGCGATCGCCTGGTCGGTCAGACCTGCTTGCGCTGCACGAGTGATTGTGAGCGCTGGCTCGGGCAGCGTGCCGCCGATCACCGAGTACCAGGCATCGCAGCCTGCGCTGAGTGCGTACGCCGCTGTGGCGTCGCCTGAGATGCCGATTGAGACCTGACCTGGCACCACAGCGCGCACCTCGGCAACCCGCTCGCGGGCCCGGGCGAGATCTGCTGGCACGCTTGGCATCTTGATCGAGGCGATGCCGGGCAGTTCGGCGATGCGCGCGTAGAGTTCGGTTGAGAACGTGAAGCGGGTCGTGCTGGGGTTGTTGTAGAGAATGATCGGCAGTTCGGTGTGCTCGCTCACCGCGCGAAAGAGCTCGAACACATCGGTGTCGGTGAGCGGTTGGTACGAGACTGGGGCGAGCAGTACGCCCGCGGCACCCGCGGCCTCGGCATGTGCGACATTCGCAAGCACCTGCGAGGTGCGAAGTGCACCCACGCCGACGAACACCGGGGTCGATCCCGCGTACTGAACCGCGAGCCGGGCCACGCGAGCCCTCTCGGCCTCGCTCAGGTACGCGTACGATCCGGTCGAACCGAGTGCCGTGATCGAGTCGACCCCTGCGCTGGCCAAACGCTCGACGAGCGCGACGAACGCTCCCTCGTCGACCGCGTCGTTTGCGAGTGGGGTGAGCGGAAACGCGCCGAGGCCAGTAAAGAGACTCATGATTGCAGCCTAGCTGTTGCAGTCGTGCCGGGCGCGGGCCTCGCCCTGCACGACTGCTCGTGCGGCAGCAGCTGCTCGATAGTCAACTGCTACCGCACCCACGAGTCTTCGGTTGCGCTGGTCAGCCGCGAGACACTCCCGCATAGAAGTCAGCATCATCGAACCCTGACGGGAGCGCGATGTTGAACTCTTCTCGGGCGGCATTCGGAATGGTGTTGAGCACCATGGCCGCGTCGTACTGGTTTTCGTTTCTCGGAGTGTCGACGAACGGAAACCCGGCCTTCATATCAGGGTCATACTCATCAATGAAACGACGCATGTTCTCTGCGTTCTCGCCGGTAAGCGTCGCGTGCGCATCTGCCGCGGCAAAGTTTGCAAAGAAGTCGTAGACGGTCCATCCTGCCCCGATGGCCGCGTGGATCGTGCCACCGCTGTAGAGGCCTGGCTGGCCAGGGAAGAACGTTTCGAGGTGCAGCTTCGGGTGTCCACGGCGATACTCGACAATGCCCTCTGGCAGAAAGTCGTAGTGTACCTGATAGCCGGTCGCGAAGATGATCGTGTCGATCTGTTCCGACGATCCATCGCTGAAGTGCACGACTGACCCATCGACGCGAGAGATATCTGGTCGACGAGAGAGTAGCCCGTGCGACAGCGCGTGCAAGATGGTGTTGCTGACGATCGGGTGTGTTTCGCCGATTGGGCCTTCGGGCTTGGGCAGGCCGAACACCGAAAGGTCACCGACGGTCGAAAGGATCACGTCCATGAAGTCTTGCGGCTCAAGCCCGGCCATCCAGGGCCTGGGTTCAATCTGGGCCCTGCCATCGAGCAGGTCGGGCAGCGCGGCACCGAAGATCTGCTTGGGGAAGAAATAGTAGGGGCGCCTCGTAGAGAGAAACGCTGTGTCCGCATGAAAAGCCGCGTCCGAGGCGATATCGACCCCGCTGTTGCCTGCGCCGACTACGAGCACGCGTTTTCCACGTAGCTCGTCGGGCGAACGATAGTCTTTCGCGTGAATTGCCTGGCCCGTGAACGTGCCGAGCCCCTCAATCTGGGGCATCTGAGGCTGCCATTGTGTGCCAATGGCCGAGTAGATGCCGCGGTAGTCGCGTGTCTCTCCGGTCGAGAGCTGCACCCGCCAGAATCGCCCCTCATCGGTATCAATAGGCTCTGCTGCGTCGACCGAGACACCGAATTCACAGAGCTCTTCGAGCTGATACTCGCGCGCGAACTCTTGAATGTATGCGTACAGATCAGACCACCGCGGGTACATAGGTAGGTCATCTGGCATCGGAAACCCGACAAAGCCGCCGGCAACCCTCGACGAGATCATGCTGCACGATTCGTACATTGGTGAACCGGGGTTGTCGATGTCCCAGAGACCACCGAGCCCCGTATGGCGCTCGACGATATCAACTTCGATGCCATAGCGTGTGAATGCCCTGGCGGCGATAAGACCAGAGGGTCCGGCCCCGATGATGAGGTAGCGGGTGGGAAGAGTCATTGTCAGTCTGCTTTCTTCGTGAGTACTTTCAGAGCGAGGATCGGGCCAGATGTCGGTTAGGTCAACACCGTGCCGCCGTCGACGGCAAGGGTTTGGCCGGTGATATTTTTCGCGCGATCGCTGAGGAAGAACGCAACGGCCTCGGCGATATCTTCGGGTTCTTGCGCTCGCCCCATCGGGATCGATTGGTCGACGATTCCTGCAAAGACCTGTTCGGTAGTGAGATCTGCGAGCGAGGGATCATTCTGTTTCAGGTATGCCACGGTATTGCGCCACATATCTGTGTAGATAAACCCGGGCATGACCGTGTTCGAGCGGATGCCGGTACGTGCGCAGCCGCGTGCTACGGCGTGACTGAACTCGATGACAGCTGCCTTTGACGCCCCGTAGTGCGCGAGCATATCGTTGCCCGCGCGAGCTCCGATTGATGAGATGTTGACGATCGCTGCAGGTGGCTGCGCGGTACGAATGAAGTGCTGCGACATGAGAAAGGTGCCGCGGGTATTGACCGCGAAGACCCTGTCCCAGAGTTCGACATCGATTTCAGCGATGGGGGTGAACATTCCGATGCCCGCGGCGTTCACGAGGCCAGTGATCGCACCCTCGCGGGCGGCGGTGTCATAGAGGCCAGCGACCTGAGCCTGATCAGAAACATCGCAGGCAGAGACAATCACTCGTGCCGAGGTGCTGCTTTCGATGCTCTCGGCGACCTCGCTGAGACGTTCCTCTTGCAAATCAGTGAGCATCACGGTGTCGAAGTCTTCTGCGATTCTGCTTGCGATCGCGAGGCCGAGGCCGCCCGATGCTCCGGTTACGATTGCCAATTTGTTCGTCATTCGTTCCTCCTTGAACTGAAGTGTGGTGTGCCAGCAAGTCTGGGCTGAGGTGGCAGCAGCTGTACATGTCCGAAACCGTGCTGCTTCGCACGCAATCGTTAACGTCGGTATGCGCGAGACCGTCACTAGCGGCCTAGTCTGGTGATGACACTTGTTGGCCGCAGCCGGCGGCAAGGCGTCACTTTCTGCGAAGGAGGAGTGAGTGAGCTACGACGATGCGGTTCGTCTCGACCTTGGCATCAGGGCACTGCACGCGTTTGTTACCGTCATCGATGAGGGGCATTTTGCGCGGGCAGCACTGCGGCTCTTTGTGACGGCGCCCGCGCTCAGCCAACAGATTCGGCGTTTGGAACAGCAGGTCGGCATGAAGCTGATCGATCGCGAGGCGCATCCGGTCAGGCCGACCGCTGCCGGTGAAGCTCTGTTGCCACACGCACATCGTCTGTTGCGCGAGGCGCAGCAGACTGCACTCGATCTTGCAAGGTTTACCCGCCGCCAGGACCGAGTGCTGCGGCTGGGATTCATCAACGGTGGACCAAATAGTCTCACCACGAGCCTGCTTGCCCAGATTCAATCACCCCTTGAGCTGGTACAGCTTCAGTGGCACGAGCAGTTGAGCGAGGTGGCTTCGGGAGCAGTAGACGCAGCTTTTGTGCGCCCACCTTTGCCCTTGCTAGACGGGCTCACTCTTGAGAAGGTGGCTGTCGAGCCTCGGGTTGTGATGGTGCATCGTGGGCACCGCTTCGCTGAACTGCCGAGTGTATCGATTGATGATCTTGACGACGAAGTGCATGTCTCGACAGACCGGGCTGCCCCGGAGTGGATCTCGTATTGGGCGGTGGATCCAAGGCCGAGCGGCAGGCCAGTGAAATGGGGGCCTCCCGTTCGCACCATGGACGAGCAGCTGCAGACCGTGGCTGCCGGTCTCGCGACCGCGATCACTGCTGCCTCGCTTGCCGATTACCATTCGAACCCTGAGGTGGCATACGTGCCGATTGAAGGCATTGACCCCTGCTCTGTCGAGCTTTGTACGCGCACTGGTGACGACCACCCGGGCGTGCTTGAGCTTCGCCGTGTGGTTGCAGATCTGCAGCAAACGGCGCCCTAATGGCTCTAGGCCCAGTGATGTGCGGCGCGGATGCGGGCGTAGTCAGGTGGTTTGCGGGTTTTCTTACGCCGCGCTGCTACCTTGTTGCAGGCGTGCTCTCGTCGTAGAGGCGAATCAGCTCGTCGACGAAGCGTGATGCGATCTCGCGCTCGAAGGTGCTCATCGAAGCGATGAGCGCCTCGACGCCCTCGACGAGTGGTAGCACCATGTTTTGTGCCTGATCGGCTGATGCTTCGCTTGCGATCACAAGCAGCTTGCGGCCGTCGTTTGGGTGCCGTTCGCGGCGAATGTGCCCGGCGTCTTCGAGGCGGTTGAGTACGAGCGTCATCGCGGCGGTTGAGATGTCGAGCCTGTGTGCAAGCTCCGTGGGGGTGAGCGGCCCGAGCGCGATGAGGTTGTCCATTGCCTCGAGCCCGTGCGCGTCGATCGCGAGCCGCTTTGCGAGTGAGCGCTCGAAGCGCTGCTGTCGCATTGTGAGCTGTTGCACCCGTGCCCGAATGTCGTCGTATTTCTTGTGAATCTGCCCGTCGGCATCGCCGCGTTTGCGATCGCCTGGTTCATTCTGCCTCGCCGCTCGGGTGACAAGGCGATCGGCATCGACCTGCTCGGGGCCGCAATTATCGTTGCCTCGTCGGGTTCGCTCGTGCTCGCCCTGAACCTCGCGGTCGAGCAAGACTGGCCGCTGTGGACGTGGCTCTGCATCGCAGCCGGCCTGCTCGGCTTCGTGTTGTTCGCTTGGCAGCAGCAGCGCCTCACCGCGCGCGGTGGGGTGCCGCTTGTCGTCGCCGCGATCTTCAAGAAGCCCGCCTACACGCTCGGCCTTGTGGGTATTGCGCTCTTCTTCAGCGGCCTCATCGGTACGCAGCTCGTGCTGACCCTCTTCTTGCAGATGGGCAACGGCTTCAGTGCTGGCGAGGCGGGGCTCGGCAATCTGCCGATCGCGATCGGTTCGGCCGTCGGCGGCGCCATCAGCGGCGCGTTTCTCGCCGAGAAGATTGGGCGACCGATCTTTCACTTGGCGGCAATCGTGCAGTTCGCCGGTGTGGTGCTGCTTTGGTTCGAGCTGGATCACGGCACACCGTTCAGCATCTGGAGCATCGTGCCCGGCATCTTCCTCTTCGGCGCTGGCGGGGGAGCCGTGATCGCGGCGCTGTTCAGCAGCATTCTTGCCGCCGTCGATGACGCCGAGATCGGCTCGGCCTCGGGCGTGCTGACCGCGGTGCAGGCGATCGCGAGCTCGATCGGGGTTGCCGTATTCGGTTCGATCTTCATGAACTCGCTGGTGGGCGATGCCTCGCCGGGCGACGCGTTCAGGCAGACGCTCTTTGTGCAGGCCGGCCTGCTCGTAGCGTTCTTTCTCGTGGCGTTTTGGTTTCCGAAAGAACTGCGCGCCGACACCCACGGTGGCGCTGTAGTTATGCCCGGGGTCTAGCCCAGATCTCGCGCAGCGCGGGCTCGAGTTCGGGGTGCGCGAACTCGAAGCCCGCCGCCTCGAGTTTCTCGGGCAGCACCCAGCGGCTCTTCAGCACGAGCTCGGTCTCGGTGCGAATGCCGATCGCGCCGAGCTCCAGCATCCAACGGGGCATCGTCGGCCCAAACGGGGTGCCGAGCACGCGCCGCACGCTCGCCATGAAGCCGCGGTTGTCGACGGGGTTCGGGGCGCTCGCGTTCACCGGGCCGTGAAGTGAGGGGTCGATCTCGACGAAGTCGAGGATCCTCGCAATGTCTTCAATGTGCACCCAGCTGAACCGCTGTGCACCCCGCTTCGCACCCGGGTAGTGGGCGGTGCCTGCGGCGACGCGCCCCCGGGTGACCAGCCACCAGCCGTCGTGCTGGGCGCCGCCGAGGCACAGACGAGCGAGCCGCTTGATCGGGCCGAGCACGCCACCGTCTCCGAGCACGATCGCGCTGCGCAACGCGATGCGGCGGGTGCCCGGCAGTTCGGCCGCGAAGAGGGCCCGCTCCCACGCCTTCGCCACCTCGACCGAGAAGCCGGCCCCGATGTCGCCGGCCCCCTCGGTCATTGGGCGATCCTCGGCGTGGCGATAAATAGTGGCGGTCGACGAGTTCACCCACACGGGTGGGGGAGCGGCCGCCGCGGCGATCGCGTCAGAAAGCTGTGCCGTGGTGTCGAGGCGCGAGCGAAAGATCTCGGCGCGATTTGCCTTGTTGTAGCGGCAGTTCACACTCTTGCCAGCGAGCCCCACCACGAGGGCGGCGCCGTCGACTGCCGCTGCGATCCCACTTGCATCGCCCCAGCGCAGCTCGCTGCCGCTGCGCCCGATCGTGACCACCTCGCGACCCTGCTCGCGGTAGTGCTGCGCAAGGTAGCCGCCCATGAAGCCGCCTGCGCCGCCGAGCACGACTCGGCCAGTCTGGGGAATGATCTGATCTGTCAAGACGCTGCTTTCGGTTCGGGGCGGTCGTGATCTGGTTTTTCGCGCACAATGCCGTAACTGAAGTGGCCGAGATAGCCGTAGACGCGACCTATGATCGGCGCATCAATGGTGAGTTCGACCCGCTGCAGACCGCTCACTTCGTCGTAGTGCTCAGAGAGCCGCACGGTCGGTGCGAGCAGACTCGGCACGCGAACCCTCAGTCGGCCGAGTGCGATGCCTATCTTGCGGCTCGTGAGGGCGAGGCCGCCATCTCGCACTTCGACATCGAAGACCGCGGCGACCGTGCGGGGTGTGCCGAGCCTGTCGACGACCACTCCGTCGCGCACGAGTGCAGCCGAGTCGACCATGCGCCAGGCACCGCCGGGCAACTCGATGACGCGCACCGCGGTGGCGTGACCCGCGTGGCCGCCAGTGGGCTCGGTGCGATTCACGATGCGAAAGCGGGCAGAGCGTGCGTGCGTTGCGACGATCACGCCGCGCGTCTCGAAAGCCCGCAGCAGTGGCCACAGCCAACGGCGCGGCGTGCCGAACTCGGCGAACACGCCCTCGCCAAAACCGACGTAGCCCTCAGGGATCGCGGTGAAATACCTGCGCAGCGTCGGGTGTAGTTCGTGCAGCCGCTCGCCGAGGGCTGCCTCATACGGTGAACGCAGGGGCATGCTCCAAGCCTACGTCGGATGCCGACGATAGACTTCTACAACGATGAGAGCACTTCTGACTGCGGTGATTGCCGCGATCGAGGCGGCCGCCGTGGCACTCGCGGTGTTCGCCGTGATCGGCATACCCGCGGTGCTCATTTGGTGGCTCAGCTTCGATCTGGGCGCAGAGCCAGAAGCCCTCGCTTCGGCCATCGCCGCGCTCTGGCAGGTGGCTCACTTTGTGCCCATGCAGCTCACCGTGTCTGCGCAGGCGGCGCTTGGCCTGGGGCTGCCCGCAGCGGAGCTTGTGATGCCGTTCTCGCTCGCCCCGCTCGCGCTCACTCTTGGCACGGCTCTGCTGGCGTACCGCTCGGGTGCCCGCTTTGCGAATCGCGGCGGTGAGGGGGCCTGGGCGCTTGTCGGGGGCATCGGCGGGTTTGCGGGTGCCGCCTGGGCCACTGGGCTGCTTGCGGCGAATCTTTCGGTGTGGCCGCAGTGGGCGCGCGTCGTGGTGCCCGCCGCGGTGTACGCGATTGCGATGGTGTTCGGGTTTGTGCTGCGAGCAGCTCAAGACGACCACGAGTGGTGGCAAGGGTTCGTTCGATCGCTGCAGAAGCTTGTGGCGAACCTGGCACCTACCGGGGCCGCCGCCCTGCCTGAACGGGCTGGCGAAGCGCTTCGTCTTGCAGCAGGCGGGCTGCTCACGCTACTGATTCTTGGCGCGCTCGGCGTTGGGGTAGCAATCGTTGCTGGTTACGTTGACATCATTACCCTGAGTCAGGGTCTGCAGCTCAACGTCTTTGGCGTGCTCGCGCTGTTTGTGCTGCAATTGATGTACCTGCCTACGGCCTGGGTGTGGGCGATTTCTTGGTTCGCCGGCCCCGGATTCGCGGTGGGTGCGGCGACCTCGGTGACACCTTTCGACACCCTGCTTGGCCCGTTGCCGGTGCTGCCGCTCTTCGGGGCACTGCCGTCGAGCTGGGGCTGGGCCGGTGGTCTCGCCCCGGCGATTGTGGTGGTCATAGGCACTGTGTTGGGGGGTCTTGCGGGCGGGCGCCCAATGATGCGCCGTGCGTCGGCGGTAGTCGCGATCGCCGTTCCCGTGTGTGCGGCTCTGATCGTCGGCCTCGTCGTTGCGCTGTTCAGCGTGTTGGCGAGTGGCGCAATTGGGCCGGGGCGTCTCGCAGAGACTGGGCCTGTCTGGTGGCAGGTCGGTGGGTTTGTTGCGCTTGAGCTCGCATTCGGCATGAGCCTCGGAGTGTTTGCCCGTCGATTCGATGTTGCCCGCTTGCGCACGATGGTGCCGGTCAGCCTGCAACGCGACGAAGATTTGTTGCACGGTGAGCCCGGCTTGCCGCATGAGCGACTCGTGGCTTCCGATGGGTTCGGTGCGCCCGATAGCACCCTCGGCCGCGGTCGCATTGCTCTCGACGAGGATCTCATGGCCACGCAGCCGGTTGAGCCCCTGAGAGAAGCGCAGTTCGCTGATGAACAGCCCACGGTCGAGATTGAGCCGCTTGGGGCCGTCGTTGCTGATATTGATGACGATGCCGTGCACTTCGACAGGATCAGTGAACGGACAGCAGCTTCGGTTGTCGAGCCAGCGTTGGTCGAGCCTGTCGAGGTGAAACTTGAGCCTGCGCGGGTCGAGCTAGTCGAGACCAAGCTTGAGGTTGACGAGCTCGCTCATCTCGACAGGCTCGATGAGCCCGAGCCCGAGCCCGAGCCAGAACCAGCTGAGGCGGTCGACCCGCTGCTGCAAGCGTTCTCGTGGGATGCTGCCACCCCCGAAGTGCCGGCGGCAGAACCGGGCACGCGCGACTGGCGCTCACGCATGCGCTCGAAACTGGGCCGCGAAGACTGATCGCCGCGGGGCCGTCGGCCCGCGATCCTCGTGTTACGTGCGTGCCAGCGGCACGAGCCGGAAGGTGCTATGGTTGGCGGTGCAATCCACGGGGGCCCGCACGCGGCGGGCTGAGATGAAGCGCGCGAGCTTCGACCGTTCAACCTGATCTGGGTAATTCCAGCGGAGGAAGGAACTCTATGACTACGCCCGCACGCAAGCTCATGACGGGGGTCGCGCTCGTCGCGACGGCCGCTCTCGCACTGACCGGCTGCGCCTCAGGTGGCGCCGGTGGCGCCGGTGGCGACGAGAAGAGCGCAGACACTGTCACCCTGATCGTGCACGACTCGTTTCCGAATGAAGACTTCGCGAAGGCGGCAAGCAAGGCCACCGGTTATGACGTCAAGGTTGTTTCGGCGGGCGACGGCGGTGAGCTCACGAGCCAGCTGGTGCTCACGCAGAGCGCGCCGGTTGCTGACGCCTTCTTCGGCGTCGACAACGTGTATCTCTCGCGCCTCGTCGATGGTGGTGTGATCGCTGGCGAGCAGGCCGCGAAACCCGTCACGCAGAGCGCCACTTGCATCAACATCGACCCCGCGTGGTTCGCCGAGCACGGCATCGCCGAGCCCGCGAGTTACGACGACCTCGTTGACCCCGCATACGAGGGCCTCTCGGTCATTCTCGACCCGTCGACCTCGACCACTGGTGCCTCGTTCTTGATCGGCACCGTAGCGAAGTTCGGTGAAAACGGCTTTGCCGACTACTGGACGAAGCTCGCCGCAAACGACACCCGCGTTGAGCAAGGGTGGACTGAAGCCTACAACGGTCAGTTTACCCAGGGTGGTGGCGAGGGTACCTACCCGATTGTGCTCTCGTACAGCTCATCGCCGGCCTGGACCGTCACCGAAGACGGCAGCGCCACAACCACAAAGGCGCTGCTCGACACCTGCTCGTCGCAGATCGAGTATGCGGGTGTGCTTGAGGGTGCGGCAAACACCGAAGGTGCCAAGGCAGTCGTCGATTACCTGCTCTCGCAGGAGTTTCAAGACACCATTGCTGACACCATGTATGTCTACCCGGTAGACCCCGACGCTTATGTGCCCGCAGAGTGGGCTCAGTTTGCGCCGATGCCCACCGCGCCGAACGATCTCACCCCGGCCGAAATCGGCAAGGGCCGTGATGCGTGGCTGAAGAAGTGGAGCGAAGCGACAGGCTGGTGAGTGCAGCCCGCTGGCCAGGCCGCATCGGCTGGGGGGTAGCCGCCGCGCTGCCCCTCGGCTTCTTGCTGCTGTTCTTTCTGTGGCCAGTGGTATCACTGCTTTCAGTTGGGCTTGGGCTCACCTCGATCGGTGGCGGTGCCGCACAGGTCGATTCGGGGCGAGGATCGCCGTGGCTCGAGACATTCACGACCGTGTTTGCAGACCCCCGCACCTGGCGCGTCATCGCGCAGACGCTCGCCCAGGCGGTCAGCGGCACCGCGCTCTCACTCGTGCTCGGTCTGCCCGCGGCCTTTGTGCTCTACCGGCTGCGGTTTCGCGGAAGGGGCCTGTTGCGGGGCCTCGCTACCGTGCCGTTCGTGCTACCGACGGTGGTGGTCGGTGTCGCGTTCACCGCGCTGCTCGGCCCGGGTGCCCCGCTTGGCTGGCTCGGTCTCGACCAGAGTTTTCTCATCATTGTGCTGGCGCTGGCTTTCTTCAACGTGACGGTGGTCGCGCGCACGGTTGGCGGGTTCTGGGCTCAGCTCGATGGGCGTGCCGAGCAAGCCGCACGCATGCTCGGGGCCTCGCCCACGAAAGCCTTTGCGACCGTCACGCTGCCGCGGCTTACTCCCGCGATCGCGTCGTCTGCCGCGCTCGTGTTTCTCTTCTGCGCCACCTCCTTTGGCGTGGTGCTGGTGCTCGGCGGTCGCAGCTTCTCGAATATCGAGACTGAGATCTACCGTCTCACGGTGCAATACCTCGATTTGTCTTCGGCAGCGGTGCTGTCGATCGTGCAGTTCGCAATCGTGGCGGCCGTGCTCGTCGTTTCGGGCAGCCTGCGTCATCGCCTCGAGCGGGCGAACGAGATGCGTTTTGACGCGGGGCAGGCCGCGCGGGTATCGCGTGCGCACCTGCCGGCGATCCTTGTGTTTGCTGCGACCGCGCTGTTTTTGCATGCGCTGCCGATTCTTGCCCTCGTCACCAGGTCGCTACGTGACGGCGACGGCAACTTCACGCTTATCAACTACGCACGCCTCTTCGCGCCCCCCGCCGAAGCAAGGCTCAATGGCAGCGTGATCGACGCGACCGTGCTCTCGCTCGGCATTGCGCTCATCGCCACCGCAATCGCGATGGTGCTCGGGGTGCTCGTCGCCCTGGTGGCGTCGCGCAGGCCACGCAGCCGAACGCTGAGGCGAGGTATTGACGCGTTTGATGCCTTCGTCATGCTGCCGCTCGGGGTGTCTGCGGTGACGGTTGGCTTTGGCCTGTTGCTCACGATGCACCGCCCGCTCGGCATCGGGCTCGATCTGCGCACCTCGGGTGTGCTCTTGCCGGTGGCGCAGGCGCTCGTCGCGATGCCGCTCGTCGTGCGCACCCTGTTGCCCGTATTGCGCGGGATCGACCCGCGCCAGCGCGATGCCGCCGCAATGCTCGGTGCCTCGCCGCTCAGGGTGCTCGCGACAATCGACCTGCGCGTGCTCGCGAGGCCCCTCGGCCTCGCGCTCGGCTTCGCGTTTGCGACCTCGCTCGGTGAGTTCGGGGCGAGTGCGTTTCTGGTGCGCCCCGAATCGCAGACGTTGCCGGTGATGGTCGCGCAGCTGATCTCGCGGCAGGGCGCAGAAAACTACGGCATGGCGCTCTCGGCCGCCGTGCTGCTCGGTCTGCTCACCGCATCGGTGATGCTGGTGGCTGAGCGGTGGCGTGGAGAGGTAGCTTCAGAGATATGAGCGAGGAACGCATGAACCAAGGTCTCGGGGTGCGCGGGGTGACCGTTGCCTACGGCGACGCAGCCCCTGCCGTCACCGACGCTTCGTTCGACGTCGCCCTCGGCGAGGTCGTGGCGCTCACGGGCCCGAGCGGCTGCGGCAAATCGACGCTCCTTCGCGCGATCTCAGGGCTCGAGCCGCTCACCTCGGGCAGCGTCAGATGGGCGGGTGAAGATCTCGCCCAGGTGCCGCCACACAAGCGCGGTTTCGGGCTGATGTTTCAAGACGGCCAGCTCTTCGCCCACATGACGGTCGCGAAGAACGTCGCCTATGGGCTGAGCGCCAAGCAATTTTCGAAGGACGAGCGGCAGGGTCGCGTCGCCGAACTGCTCGAACTCGTTGGCTTGCCCGATTACGGCGGCCGTGCGGTCACCGAACTCTCGGGTGGAGAGCGGCAGCGAGTCGCGCTTGCGAGGTCGCTTGCTCCGAAACCTCGGCTCCTGCTGCTTGATGAACCGCTCTCAGCGCTCGACCGGCAGCTGCGTGAGCGCCTCGCGGGCGAGCTCGCTACACTGTTGCGCGCGACGGGCACCACCGCGATCCTTGTGACTCATGACCCGTACGAAGCCGACACGGTTGCCGATCGAGTGCTGCAGATGTGGGCGGGGCGACTCGTTTCGTGAGTAGCGACATAGAGACACCGGCGCCGCCCGGGGTCGTGCTGGTCGACGGCAGATCCGGGTCGGGCAAGACAACGCTTGCCGCACGCATGGCGGTCGAGTTGGGTGGCACGGGCGAGCCCGCCCAGGTGCTGCACCTTGACCTGCTGTACCCCGGATGGGATGGCCTCGCTGAGGGGTCACTTGCGGTTGCCGCGGTGTTGCGCGACGGCTGGTACTGCCCGTACAACTGGCACGCTGGCAAGTTTTCTTCGAAGAGGATCACCATCGACCCTGCGCGCCCGCTCGTGATTGAGGGCTGCGGCGCCCTGACCGAGGCGAACCTCGAGGCTGCGCGCGAGTGGGTGCTCTCGGCCGTGCCCGCGGGCGCTGGGGCGGGCAACGTGCGCGCTGTCTGGCTCGAGTGCGACGAGGCGATACGGCGCGAGCGCGCCCTCGCCCGCGATGGTGAGACGTTTGCCCCGCATTGGGAGCGCTGGGCTGCTCAAGAAGCGGTGCACTACGCGGCGCACAAGCCGTGGAGGCTTGCGAGTGAAGTGGGTGCTGCGAGCTAGTGTCGCGTGTCGGAAATTCGCTTACGACCTGGTGCCCCGACACGGCACCTCGCGGCAGCAGTCTCGCTCGACTTGCCACCAGCAAGCCTTCGCTTCACCTGCTTTGCGATGCACCATGTCGGAACACCATTCCGCAAGCAACTTCCGACACGCGACACTAGGGTGCGTCTCCCAAATCAATCAGTGCTGCGGTGCAGCCGAAGACCGCGCTCGCTGCGTTGTCGTCGTCGGCTTCTGACGCAGTAGCGTCACCGCCTCCCACGCAGAACGCGATGCGTTCTGCGTGGTGCGGTCGGCGCCAGCAGAGCCTTCTTCCTCTGCCTTGCGATCACAATTTTCGGCCGCATCCTCGCCACGAAACCGATTTGGGAGACGCGCCCTAGACGCGTTTACCGCGCGTCGAGTCGCGAAAATTGATCTCGATCGGCACGTTGTGACGCACGACCTCACTCGTGCTCGCTCGGTCTTCGAGTACATCGAGCATGATGCGCATGCACGCACGCCCAAACTCCCGAGGGTTGAGGTCGATCGCGGTGATGGTCGGCTCGGTGAACTGCAGGGCAGGGGAGTCAACTGCGGCGGCGACGAGCAGGTCGTTGCCGGCCGATCGCCCGTATTCTGTGGCGCTCGTCAGCACGTTGAGCACTGACCCCTCGGTGAGCGCGAGTATCGCGTCAGCAGGATCTCTTGCGCCGAGCAGGGTCTCGGTGGCGGCGACCGTTGACTCGGGTAGCGAATCGAGTCGCACCACCTCGACCCGCTCTTTGATGCCGTGTTCAGCACACCAGGCTCGATACGCGGTGGTGACTTCTTCAGCCCAGCCGAGCGAGCCCTCGGGACTGATCACCGCGGGCGCCTTGGCCCCGTTTGCGTGAAAATGATCGAGCAGCCTGAGGGTTGCGGCGGTGTGATCTGATCGCACCTCACCTCGCACCCTGCGATACTCGGCAGGCATCTCTTCGCCACTCACGACGGGCATGCCAGCAGAGAGCAGCTGCTCGAGTGCCGGGTCGCCCGGTGCCGGGTCGATCGCGATGAGTCCGTCGGCGCGCAGGCGGGGCAGTATGGTGCCAGGTGCGGGGCTCGGAACAAGCGTCACCACCAAGCCAGCAGCCATTGCCTCGTTCACAATGCCGAAGGTTGCCTCGGCGTAGTAGCTCAGGGTAGGGGCGACAGCAGGCAGATATACCGCAATCACTCCGGTGCGAGCTGCACGAAGGTTTCTTGCGCTGAGATTGGGGCGATAGCCGAGGGCTTCGGCTGAGGCACGTACGCGCTCGCGTGTGGCTTCTGACACGCCGTTGCGCCCCGTTAAAGCAAAAGAAGCGGCGCCGCGTGACACGCCGGCGTGGTCTGCAACATCTTGCAGCGTGACGGCGCGTTTCGGTGACATGTAGTGAACCGTATCACTTACAAACTCGTATTTGCGCGATGAACTATATCGGTTTAGTATTTTTGCGAACGTCCGCTTTTCAAAGGAGAACCTGTGGCTCAGCAAGAAGGCGCACATCTGCGTCGCACACTCGGCCTAGTCGGCCTGATCGCATTCGGCCTCAGCTACATGGCGCTTGGCACGGTGTTCACGACCTACGGTGTGGTGAACCAGCTCACCAACGGCCACCTGCCCCTGTCATACGTGATCGCCCTCGTGGCAATGCTCTTCACCGCGGCAAGCTACGCAGCTATGGTCAAGAAGTTTCCGGTTGCGGGGTCTGCTTACACCTACACGCAGCAGGCCTACGGCGGCATCGCCGGCTTCCTGACGGGCTGGGTGCTACTGCTCGACTACCTATTCATTCCGATGATCAACTTCATGATCCTCGGTTTCTACGTTGGCACGCAGTTTCCGAGCATCCCCTCGCAGGTGTTCGCGTTTGGTGCGCTCGTGCTGGTGCTGATCTTCAATATTCTTGGCATCAAGTTTGTGAACCGCCTCAACGGCTTCATTGTCGCCATTTCGCTCGCCTCGGTGATGATCTTCGTGATCCTCGCGGCAAAGGCGGTTATCGGTGACCCGAACGCGCCAAGCCTGCTCGAGCCCTTTATTCCTGGCGCCGAGGGCTTCAGCCCGGCGCTCTCGGGGGCTGCTGTGCTCGCGCTTTCATTCCTCGGCTTCGACGCGGTCTCGACCCTGTCTGAAGAGGCGAAGAACGCGCGCCGAGATATTCCCCGCGCCATCATGCTCACCACGCTCATCGGTGGCGGCCTGTTCATCTTCGTCTCGTGGATCGGTGCACTGGCCTACCGCCCCGAGAACTGGGCCAATATTCCGGAAGAGATGATCAACGCGGCTGGTGTCGCGCTGATCACCGAACTCGGCGGTTCGCTTGCTCCAATGCTTGAGATCTTTGTGGTCTTCGGTTCGATCGTTGGCTGCATCGGATCGGGCCTTGCCGGCCAGGTCTCAGTTGCCCGCATTCTCTACTCGATGGGCCGTGACGGCACCTTACCCAAGCCACTCGGGTTTCTCTCGAAGCGCTTCGGTACCCCGGTCGTGGCCGCAATCACCGTTTCGGTCTTCGCCCTGGCTTGCCTGTTCCTGACCCTTGAGCAGGCCGCGTTCATGATCAGCTTCGGTGCGCTCGCAGCGTTCACCATGGTCAACCTCTCGGTGATCAAGGTATACCTCTTTCCAAAGGAGGGCGGGGCAGACCGCAGCTTCAAGAGCATCCTGCTCTATGGCATCGTGCCCGCGATCGGCGTGGTGCTCTCGATTTGGCTGTGGACCTCGCTGCACCCGATGACCTGGCTGATCGGTGCGATCTGGTTTGTCATCGGCTTCGCGATTCTCGCGATCAAGACCGGTTTCTTCCGTCGCCCCGTGCCGCGCATGAACTTCGATGAGGCTGAGCCCTCGACCGAGGTCATCGACGCATATACCGACGCATACGATGAGGAGCTCGAGGCTGGCAAGCGCGAGAGCTAGCCTCTGCGAAGTCACTTCGCCTAGGCAACCCCGCACACCCTTCGACAAGGGTTCTTAAGCTTGTCGAATGGCTCAGGGTGCGGGGTTGCTGCGTTCGCGGCGGTGCTTTAGGAACAGGGCTGAGCTGACAAGAAGTGCAATTGCCGCAGCTGTGCTCGCCGTCACGAATCCAGACCGCGCACCGAGTATGTCGCAGAGCCAGCCCTGCACCGGCCCGCCGATAGGCGTGCCACCGAAGAGCACCGCGAGATAGATTGCCAGTACGCGCCCGCGAAGTCGCGGTTCGCAAGTGACCTGCACATAGCTATTGAGACTGCTCACCACGGCGACGAGAAAGAAACCAACGGGGAAGACCGCGATACCAAAGGTGAGCGGAGACGGCATTACTGCTGCGATCGCGTAGCTGAGCGAGAACAGTGCTAGTGCGATCGAGATGAAGCGAAGTCGCACCTGCTTTAGCGTCGCGGCATAGAGCGCCCCGAACATCGATCCCGCACCCAGTAGTGACGAGAAAATGCCATAGAGCGCAACGTTGTCGCCGTCGAGTTCGAGCGTCATCGCAGATGAGATGATTGGAAAATTCATGCCAAACATTCCGACGAGAAATGCGATGAAGAAAACGCCGAGCAAATCGCTGCGGCCGAGCAAATAGCGAACTGGACCAACGCTCTCAGTGGTGTCATCAACGCTGCCGCGCCTCGAGAGAAGCTCGTGCTGAGGGGTAATGCGCGCCAGCACGACAAAAAGCACAAGATACGCGCCGGCGTTTGCGAGAAAGACCGGGCCAGCGCCGAACACCGCGATAAGCAAGCCCGCCGCGCCGGGGCCGAGCAGCCGGGAGGCGTTGAACGAAGCCGAGTTGAGTGCGACTGCGTTTGGCACCAAAGCGGGGGCGACGAGGTCAGAAACAAACGCTTGCCTGGCTGGTGCGTCAAACGAGTTCACCGTGCCAAATAGCGCCATAAACACGAAGACGTGCCACAGCTCGGCCGCACCGAACAGCAGAAGCGCACCCATCGCCAACCCAAGCGCCGTCCATGCGAGCTGCGTGATTTGCAAGATGCGGCGGCGAGGGTAGCGGTCGGTGAGATGGCCGGTGAGGGGTGCGAGCAGCACCTGCGGGCCGAACTGCAACGCCAGAGCGATACCCACCGCAAAGGTGTCGTGGTCGGTGAGCTCAGTCAGTACGATCCAGCTGATCGCGGTGCTCTGCGCCCAAAAGGCCGCGTTTGACAGCAGGGCGCCCACGTACCAGAGCCGAAACATACGATTACCGAGCGAGCGGAACATCGTTGGGCGCTCCTCGCTGCGATTTCGGTGGTGAACTGGTGTGTTGAAAGTAATTATGCCCGAACTGACCCCGCCGCCGAGCGGGTAGACTAGACGGGTGCTGAAGGTCGTGGTCTTGATCTCTGGCGGTGGGAGCAACCTCAAAGCGTTGCTCGACGCCGCCGCCGAACCCACCTACCCCGCGCGGGTTGTCGCCGTTGGCAGCGACACAGACGCCGCCGGGCTTGACTATGCAAGGGAGGCGGGCATCGAGACCTTCGTGGTCCGCCCGCGCGACTTCGAGAACCGCGACGCCTGGGGCGAGGCCTTTGCCACCCAGATTCGTGAGCATCTTTCGAAGTCGTCGGTTGAGGCTCCCGCACATCTCGACAAGCTCGATGGGCGGGGCAACGAGCTCGCTGAGCGGTACCTCGTCGTGAGCGCGGGCCTGATGCGTGTACTGCCCGCCGGCTTCGTGCGCGAGTTCTCGCCCGCGCTGATCAACACACACCCGGCCTTGCTACCGCTGTACCCCGGTGCACACGCAGTGCGTGACGCGCTCGCCGCGGGCGCCACCGAGACTGGTGTCACCGTGCACATTATCGATGAGGGCGTCGACACCGGCCCGGTCTTGTGCCAGAGGGCAGTGTCGATCCTCGCCGGTGAAAGCGAAGACGATCTGCACGAGCGCATCAAACAGATCGAACGCCCACTGCTCGTAGACACGGTGCGCGACATCGCGACCGGCGCGCTACCACTAACCTCCGCGTAACGACGCGGCGCAAGCAACCAGCCAACAACAGAGGAGCCCTCGCATGGCAGTCCAGAGTCAAGACGCAAGCCTGTACGAACACCGTGATCAGATCGAGGTGCGCCGCGCGCTCATCTCGGTGAGTGACAAGACCGGCCTGCTCGATCTGGCTGGCGCCCTCGCCGCTGCCGGTGTCGAGATCGTATCGACCGGTTCGACCGCGCAAACCATTCGCGACGCGGGTCACTCGGTGACCGATGTGGCTGAGGTAACGGGCTTCGCCGAGGCGCTCGACGGCCGCGTGAAGACGCTGCACCCCGCGGTGCACTCGGGCCTGCTTGCAGACCTGCGCCTCGCAGATCACCGCTCACAGCTTGAGACGCTCGGTTTTGCCCCGTTCGAGCTTGTCGTCGTGAACCTATACCCGTTTGAGCAGACCGTTGCCGCAGGCAAGCCCGCCGCAGACGTGATTGAGAACGTCGACATTGGCGGCCCCGCTATGGTGCGCGCGACCGCGAAGAACCACGCGAACGCCGCGATCGTCGTGTCGCCCGGCCGCTACGCCGAGGTTGTCGAAGCTGTGCAGGCCGGCGGCACCACGCTCGAGCTGCGCCGTTCGCTCGCGACCGAAGCCTTCGTGCACACCGCGCAGTACGACGCTGCGGTTGCGAACTGGTTTCTCGATCAAGAGGATCGCGCCTGGGGCGTAGACCCCGAGGGTGACGCGCTCGGCGATACTGAGGTCGACGATTCGATCGGCGCGATCTTCTCGCAGAGCGAGGCATACGTTGGCTATGAGATCTTCGGTCTGCGCGAGTCGGTGCTCCGCTACGGCGAGAACAGCCACCAGCGCGCGGCACTCTTCAGCGAGACCGAGGGCGTAGGCATCGCGCAGGCGACCCAGCTGCACGGCAAAGAGATGTCGTACAACAACTACGTTGATGCCGATGCTGCGGTGCGCGCCGCGTTCGACCACGAGCGCCCCGCCGTCGCGATCATCAAGCACGCGAACCCATGCGGCATCGCAATTGCACCCGAGGGTGCGGCAGACCCCATCGCCGCCGCGCACGAGCTGGCGCACGCCTGCGACCCTGTTTCTGCATTCGGCGGCGTGATCGCCGCGAACCGCGTCGTAACCGCTGGCATGGCGGCCACCGTCGCCGAGATCTTTACCGAGGTCATCGTGGCCCCCGGCTTCGAACCCGAGGCTGTCGAGATTCTCACCAAGAAGAAGAACGTGCGCCTGCTGGTGCTGCCGATTGGTTTCACCCAGAACCCGGTCGAGCTGCGCCAGGTCTCGGGCGGCTTCTTGCTGCAAGATGCTGACCGAAACTTCGCGCCCGCCTCGTCGTGGACCCTCGCGGCGGGCACCGCCGCCGATGAGGCGACCCTCGCTGAGCTCGAGTTCGCGTGGCGCTCGTGCCGCGCGGTGAAGTCGAACGGCATTCTGCTCACCTCGGGCGGCGCCTCGGTTGGCGTTGGCATGGGTCAGGTCAACCGTGTCGACTCGTGCCGTCTCGCAGTCACCAGGGCGGGGGATCGCGCAACGGGTGCCGTCGCAGCCTCTGACGCGTTCTTCCCGTTTGCCGACGGCCTGCAGGTGCTGCTTGACGCCGGCGTGCGTGCGGTGGTGCAGCCCGGTGGTTCAGTGCGCGACGAAGAGGTGATCGCTGCGGCCGAGGCCGCTGGTGTCACGATGTACTTCACCGGGGAGCGCCACTTCTTCCACTAAGTGGCAGACTCGGCACCCGCCGGTCGAGCTTGTCGAGACCGAAGATATTCAAGATAGGTTGAGAACATGGAAATCGTAAGAAATATTCTGCTGGTACTGCACATTGCAGGCTTCGCTGGCATCATCGGTGGCGTCATGATGCAGATGCCCCGCGTGAAAGAGGGCACCGCAAAGATTAACGGCGCCATTCTGCACAGCTCGCTGCTGCAGCTGGTTACTGGCCTCGCGCTTGTCGGCATGGCATACGCGACCGGCGCTGGTGACTTCGTGAACAACGCGAAGATCGGCGTGAAGACCGTCGTGGTCATCGCAATCGTCGTCATCGCGCTGATCAACAAGAAGAAGCCGAGCGTGAGCGCCGGTGTCTTCGGCGCCATCGGCGGCCTCGCGCTGCTCAACATGGTGCTTGCCGTGATGTGGTAATCCAC
This sequence comes from Actinomycetota bacterium, assembly GCA_020161315.1. Taxonomy (GTDB): domain Bacteria; phylum Actinomycetota; class Actinomycetes; order Actinomycetales; family Microbacteriaceae; genus Leucobacter. The sequence goes on from JAIUOH010000010.1 coordinate 67,274, forward strand.
CACTGAAAAGCGAATGGCTCCTCACCCGACAGGGTGAGGAGCCATTCGCTTTTCAGCTCCCTAGAACACCGCAACGAAACGCGTGAGCGCGTCGGTGAGGGTGCCCGCAAGACCGGTCTCTTGCTGCATCTCCTTGCGAGCGGCAAGCGCCACGTCGGGGTGATCCGTGATCATGCCGTCGGCGTCGCGCCTCAGCAGCTCGCGCATGCCGGTGCTCTCGTTGACCGTCCAGCTAAAGAAGCCGTACCCCTCGCGGTAGGCCGCATCTTGCATCTCTTGTGTCGCTGACCACTGCTCAACCACCACGAAGTCTGCGTCGGTGTCAGGAATATCGACTCCGGCAAACGCCAAAATGTAGCCAACGGTTGAGTCGGGTCGAAGCCGCTTCAGCTCTGACACGACGGTGTTTTCGAGCGTGTGGAAGATGTTGCTGTTCATCGCGTCGAGTGAGTCGAGCTCGGCCACGAGCAGGGGTACCCGGTCGGCGGTGTCGAGCCCGCCAGACTTCACCTCAATAAGCAAGGGCATCTCGAGCTGCTGCGCGCGGCGAATGTATTCTTCGAGCGACGGAATCTTCGCCTCGTGCCCGAATTGATCGTGCACCGTGATCTGCGTGAGCTCGTCAAGCGTGAGATCTTTCACCTTCACGCTCTGGTCCGCGAGCCGGTCGAGCGTTGCATCGTGCATCACCACAAACTTCTTGTCTGCGGTCTGCATGACGTCGATCTCCACGAGATCGGCACCCGCTGCTACGGCAGCCTCGAGCCCCGGAATCGTGTTCTCGACCCCGCCAGCGCTGAAGCCCCGGTGGCCGAGCACGAGCGTGTCCGGGTGCTGTGCCAGCTGCTGCATGGTGCCGAGGTGAAAGAACCCGAACGCCACAGCGAGCGCCGTAGCCGCGGCGATAAACGCGCCGGTTCGCTTGCGACGCGGTGTCGAGGAGGCAGAGGGCTGCGCAGTTTTGGGGCGAGGATCAGCCGCGCCCGAAGGCTCGTGAAGCTCGGCTGCGAGCTGATCCTCGCGCTCTGAAACAAGCGAAAGCAGCACGCCACCGAGCATCACCAACACGAGCGCGGTGAGTACCAACCCGACGACCTGCGCGATGCCGAGGCTGAACGCCGCGACTGCCGGCGAGGCGGCGGGAGCCGCCACATCGCTCAGTGACGTCGGAGCAATGGTGAGCATCGTGAGCACGAGCGTGGCGATACCCGCGAGCAACAGCACAACGATGGCGGCCAGCACGAGCCGCACCGCAGCCCAGCCGCGGGTGAGGCGCCAGCTGAGGCGCATCGACCTGCCACCCGTCGCCGTGGTCAGCGCGAACACGGGCAGGCTCAGCGCAAACCGCAGGTTGAGCAGCGCGATGAGCAGCATGAAGCCCGTCCAGATGGCACTCGTCACGGGGCTCTTCAGCAGCTCACCCGAGATGAACGACGGCACGGCAATGCCCTGCGAGAGCACCGACGCAAAGCCAAAACCGCTCAGCGGCACAATGAAGAAGAGATAGCAGAAGAGCGAAAACGACGAGGGGCGCAGCAGCTTGCGCATCGTTCTGCGCACGTCGACCCAGATCTCTGTGGCTCGTAGCGACTCGTCGCGTTGCACCCGACGCAGCATCAGTACCAGCACAATGAACTGCAGCGACGCGAGCCAGAAGGCCAGCAGCATGATCACAATGATCAGCGTGATTGAGATGCCGATGCCGCCGGTGAAGCGCATCGCGCTGAAATCGAGCCCGACCATGCCGTTCGCGCGCAGTGCCTCGCGAAACAACCAGGCGATGAGCGGGCTCACCACGGCGAGCATGAGCAGGTGAAAGCCCATCATCGTCGCGACGAGCGGCAACCAGGCGCGTCGCACTGTTTGCCAGGCCTGGCGCAGCATAGCGAAGGGCGAGATACGGTGCATCCAATGATCATATTGCCCAGGGTCGCGCGGCCGGGTGGGCCTTACGTGCGAGATCTGCGCGGCGTGCGAGAAATCCGGCCAGAATCTCGCACATATTGCACATCTCGCACGCAACGCAGCTCTCGTACGCTGTGCAGCCGAGCGGTACCACGCAGCCGGCGGGGCAACGGTCGAAGCCGCACCTGCAAGCGGCGTATCCTGACGCCTCGGGCGATTGCATCCGAGCAAGAGTATGTTGGCAAGTGGGATCGCGGCACGCTAGGCCGCCGCCCGCCCCAGCAGCGAAGGAGTCAACGCGATGAGTAATCTCGAGACCGACCAGGCAATCGCGGTGCTCGGCCCAGGCGAACCGTGCACCGCGGTTGAGGTGCTGGCGCCTCGCGAGGTTCCGCTGGGTGGGCTGCGTGCAATGACGGTGTACCGCACGCTGCCGCAGCGCGGCCGCTCGCTTGTCGGCGCCTGGTGTTTTCTCGATCACTATGGCCCGGACAACGTGGCTGACACCGGCGGCATGAACGTGTCGCGGCACCCGCACACCGGGCTCGCGACGGTGTCTTGGCTGTTTACCGGCGGCATCAATCACCTCGATTCGGCCGGCGTCGCAGCCCCGGTGCTGCCCGGTGAGCTCAACGTGATGATTGCGGGCCGCGGCATCACCCACCAAGAGCTCAGCACTCCAGAGACCAAGCTGCTGCACGGTGTGCAGCTCTGGTACGCGCTGCCAGCCGATGACCGATTCGGCGAGAACGGTTTTGAGCACTACGTGCCAGAGCCGGTGCGTGCCCCGGGCATGACCGCGAGCGTGTTTATCGGCGAGTTGCTTGGGTCAGTCTCGCCGGTCGAGACGAGAACCACCCCCATGCTCGGGGCAGAGCTGCTGCTCGAACCCGGTGCGAGCGTTTCGTTCGAGGTGCGGCCCGACTTCGAGCACGCCGTGCTTGCCGAATCACACGATCTTGCGGTGAACGGTGTGCCGCTCGAACATCGCTCGCTCGCTTACGTGCCGACGGGTGCAGACACGCTCACGATCGCCGCAGGGGAGCACGGAGGGCGCGTGATTCTGCTTGGCGGCGTGCCCTTCGGCGAAGAGATCGTTATGTGGTGGAACTTCATTGGGCGCGACCACGACGAGATAGTCGAGTTTCGTCGCCGCTATCAGGCAGAGCTTGGTTTTGAAGACGAGGATCCGCGAGACACAGGCAAGCGGCCACTCTTTGGCGAGTTTCCTGCCGGGCAGCCGGCCCCGATTCCGGCGCCCGTGCTGCCGCTGACGCGGCTGCGGCCACGCGCTTAGATCTTTGGGTGCAGCCGCGATCCCACGCAAATGTAAGAACAGAAGGAGACAAGGTGTCTGAAGCACGATTTACCGTAGAGAACCGCAGCGACGAGTCGCGCTATGTGCTGCTCGACGGTGAGGCCGAGCCGGGTGCTGCCGAGGCTGGCGAAGAGTCGTACCTCGACTACGAGGCTGACGGTGTCGAACAGCGCATCATGTACCACACGGGGGTTTCTGAGCAGTACGGCGGCATGGGCCTCGCATCGGTGCTGGTGAAGGGCGCCGTCGAAGACGCGATCGCCGCCGGGCGCAAGATTGTGCCGGTGTGCCCGTACGTGGCCGCGTGGCTGCCGAAGCACCCCGAGTATGCTGCGCACGTCGCAGAGAAAACCGCTGATCACATCGCCGCGCTGCGGGCGATGTAGGAGCCTGCCTGCCCGCTGCGCTTGATATTTGCCGGGCGGCTACTCGCGCCAGCCGGTTGCCACGTCGACCCAGCCCTCGGCGTCGCTGAGCCGCTCGAGGTCGGCGAGGTCAATCTGTACCGCCGAGGTGCTGGTGCCAGCGGCAGGGTAGACCGTTTCGAATCGACGCAGTGACTCATCGAGAAACACGCGAGCGCTTGGGGCGTTAGCAAACGGGCATACCCCGCCGATGGGGTGGCCGGTGAGCGCGAGCACGTCGTCGCCCTGCAGCATGCGGGGCTTACCCCCAAAAGTGCGCTTGAACGCGCCACCGTTGACCTTCACGTCACCGGCGGCTACCACGAGCACCGCTCGCGCTGGCTCGCTCGGGTCGTAGAACCCAAGTGTCTTAGCGATTCTGGCGGGCTCAGTGCCAACCTTGACCGCGGCGAGCTCGACGGTTGCACTCGACTCCTCGAACTCGAGAATCTCGCCCGACCAGCCTCGCGCGAGCAGGTGTCGGCGGGCGGCTTCGACACTCGCCTCTGCTGCGTCGCGGGTGCTGGCGTGTGCGGTCTCGGTGGCTGGCGTCGTTGCCGCGCTCATGGTGCTGCCTTTCGTGTGTATGTAATTGGGGTCGGCGGTGGATGTGAGGCTTGTTGCGCGGGAACTCGCTGTGCAGGCGAATCGTTTAGAAGAGTCGGCCGGCGTCTGCGGCATCGGGCTCTTCGAGCGCGAGCAGTGCGCGCTTGCGGTCGAGCCCACCGGCGTAGCCCGTGAGTGAGCCATCGGCGCCGAGCACGCGGTGGCAGGGCACGATCACGCTGAGTGGGTTATGCCCGACCGACTGCCCGACGCGCTGCGAAAGTCCCTTGCTGCCGAGCTCGTCAGCGATTGCGCCATAGGTGATGGTTTCGCCGTAGGGAATGCGCAAGAGGATCTGCCAGACCCTCTGCGAAAAGTCATCGCCCTGGGGAGCGATCGCTACGTCGAACGAATCGCGCTCGCCCGCGAGGTATGCCAGCATCTCGGTGGCGGCCTGCGACAGCAGGCGATCCTCGTAGAGTGCAACTTCATCGCCGATGGCGTCGGCGGCCGGCGGATACTTTTGCCCGTCGAAGTATGCCCCCGCGAGCGCGTCATCATGGGCGACCAACAGCATGCCGCCAAGCTCGGTTTCAATGCGCGCATGCCTCGTTGTCATAACTTTCAGACTACCGGCTTCTTGTGCCGCCCTCGCGACGTACCTTTCGCGCCCCGCCGCTGGGAACTCGGGTCAGAAATGATGGGTGATAGGGCCGTGGCACCGGCCATTTCTGACCCGAATTTTGGGCGAGCAGGGGAGAGAGTGCCCGGTGGCAGATAGGGTTGCAGCGTGAGGCGGGTTGCGGTTGTGGTGCTTGAGGGGGCGAAGCCCCTTGACGTCGGCATTCCCGCGCAGGTCTTCACCACTCGGCCGAGCATGCCGTACTCGGTGCGGGTGTGCGGCGTGAACGCCGGGCTCGTCTCGGGGGCAGATGGCCTCTCGTACCATGTTGACCAGGGCCTCGAGGCGCTCGAAGGCGCCGATCTGATCTTTATTCCGGGCTACTTGCAGCCCGACACGCACCCGGCTCCCGCCGCTCTGCTTGATGCCCTGCGGGCGGCGCACGCACGCGGTGCGAAGCTCGCGGCTATCTCGACGGGAGCCTTCGCGCTTGCCGAGACAGGGCTGCTCGACGGCAAGCGGGCGACCACGCACTGGCACTACACGGCGGCGTTCTCTGAGCGCTTTACGAATGTTGAGGTCAATGAGGGGGTGCTCTTCGTCGATGAGGGGCAGGTGCTCACCTCTGCTGGGGCGGCCTCGGGTATCGACCTCTGCCTGCACATCTTGCGCGCCGAGCAGGGTCTCGCGGTCGCGAACCATGCCGCACGTCGGCTCGTTGCGGCCCCGTACCGCAGCGGCGGTCAGGCGCAGTTTGTGCCGCGCAGCGTGCCGGACCCGAGCGGGGAGCGCTTCTCGGCGACTCGCGAGTGGGCACTCGCGCACCTGCACGAGCCGCTGACAATCGCCGCGCTCGCGGGCCACGCACTGGTCTCGCAGCGCACTTTTTCGCGCGCGTTTCTCGACGAGACCGGCTACACGCCAATGCGCTGGGTGATGCGTGCGAGGCTCGACCTTGCACGCGAGCTGCTTGAGAACAGCCAGCTCAGCATCGACGAGGTGGCCACGAGTGTGGGCCTTGGCACTGGCACCAATCTGCGGCTGCATTTTCGCTCGGTGCTCGGCACGACGCCGAGCGAGTACCGCCGCACCTTCACCAAGGGGGAGTGAGGGGCGGGCGCTGGGGCGCCCGCGATCCCGCGCATGTGAACTCGCTGCTGCCCTGTGCTCGTAACTGCGGACGACGCACGTAACAGCGGAAGGTTTCATCGATTTCGTCCGCTGTTACGTGCGCGATCCGACTGAACGGACAGGGGAGGCATGGCGCAATACTTTCGCACATCGGCATTCTTGCCACTACCGCACCCACCAAACTCGCGCCAGAATGAAGGTAACAACAAGGCAGTTACAGAAAGAAGAGCATCGACATGACTCGCCGCATTGCAATCAACGGATTTGGCCGCATCGGGCGCGGGGTGCTGCGCGTGCTGCTTGAGCGTGACATCGACCTCGAGATGATCGCCGTGAACGACCTCACGAATGGCGACATGCTCGCCCACCTGCTCGAGTGGGATAGCGTCTACGGCCGCCTGCGTCGCAAAATCTCGTTTGTCGACGGCGAGCTGCACGTCGACGACCTGCGCATCAAGGTGTTCGCCGAGCCCGACCCGGCGAAGCTGCCATGGGGTGAGCTCGGCATCGATGTGGTGCTCGAATCGACTGGACGCTTCACCGATGCGAAAGATGCGCGCAAGCACATCGAGGCTGGCGCGAAGCGCGTGCTGGTGAGCGCTCCCGCGACGAACGCGGACCTCACCGTCGTGCGCGGCGTCAACGATGACCTCTTCGACCCCGAACTGCACGAGATCATCTCGAACGCCTCGTGCACCACGAACGCCTTTGCCCCGCTGGCCAAGGTGCTTGACGACCTTGCGGGCATCGAGCAGGGTTTCATGACGACCGTGCACGCCTACACGCAAGACCAGAACCTTATCGACGGCCCACACAAAGACCCGCGCCGTGCCCGCGCCGCGGCCCTGAACATCGTGCCAACCTCGACGGGCGCGGCGAAAGCCATCGGTCTGGTGCTGCCGAAGCTCGACGGCAAGCTCTCGGGCACCTCGATGCGCGTGCCTGTGCCGGTCGGATCGATCGTCGAGCTGAATGCCGCGGTGTCGCGCGAGGTCACCCGTGAAGAGATTCTCGAGGCGTACAAGGCGGCCGCGGGCGGCGAACTCAAGGGCATCCTCGAGTTCTCTGACGAGCCGCTCGTGTCGTCTGACATCGTCGGTAATGCCCACTCCTCGATTTTCGACTCTGAGCTGACCGAGGTGCTGGGCAAGCACGTGAAGGTCACCAGCTGGTACGACAACGAGTGGGGTTTCTCGAACCGCGCAGCAGAGATGCTCGAGAAGTTGTCGCAGTAGTTTTTTGGGCGAGGATCGGTGCGCCACGGTTCGCGGCGCACCGTTTCTGCGCACCCTTCGGTGCAACCTTTCTTTGTTGTTGGAATTTCCAACAACAAAGAAAGGGGTGTCGCGCGCTGCCGCAGGCGACTTTTCCTGCGGGCCACATCCTTGTGGTTATTGGAAACACCAATAACCACAAGGATGTGGCCTCTCCTACTCCCGCAAGTCGTCGCAAAGTGGGGTCTCGTTGGCGCTTAGACCCCACTTTGAGACGACTTGCGAGGCACCGAGCGCTTTCGCGCACGGCCCCCGGTGTTAATCTGGGAGCGGCTTGAAGAAGAGCCGCGGCGGCCGCGAGGACGCCGTCTTTCACAACGGATCGTCCGGCACGTACCTGCCGGTGGAGGAAAATCATGGCATCAGTCACGTTTGCAGGCGTTACCCGCGTCTACCCGGGCAACCCGAAACCCTCGGTCGACGCACTCGACCTCGAGATCGCCGACGGCGAATTTCTCGTGCTCGTTGGCCCCTCGGGCTGCGGCAAGTCGACCACGCTGCGCATGCTCGCGGGCCTTGAAGACATCGATGGCGGCAGCATTCTGATTGGCGACACCGACGTCACGAACGTCGCGCCAAAGGACCGCGACATCGCGATGGTGTTTCAGAACTACGCGCTCTACCCGCATATGACGGTTGCAGAGAACATGGGTTTCGCGCTCAAGATTGCGGGCGTCGACAAAGAGACCCGCAGAAAGCGCGTCGAAGACGTCGCCGAACTGCTCGACCTCACCGACTATCTCGACCGCAAGCCGAAGGCGCTCTCGGGTGGCCAGCGCCAGCGCGTCGCGATGGGGCGCGCGATTGTGCGCGAACCGCGAGTGTTTCTTATGGACGAGCCGCTGTCGAACCTCGACGCAAAGCTGCGCGTGCAGACTCGCACCCAGATCGCGTCGCTGCAGCGCAGGCTCGGCGTCACGACCGTCTATGTGACCCACGATCAGACCGAGGCGCTCACCATGGGCGACCGCATCGCGGTGCTGAAAGACGGCAAGCTGCAGCAGGTGGGCACCCCGCGCGAGCTCTATGGTGCACCGAAGAACGTGTTTGTGGCGGGCTTCATCGGTTCGCCCGCAATGAACCTGCTGCCCGCGACCGCGGGATCCGGCAGCGTGAGCTTCGGTGGCCAGCAGTTTGCGCTTGTTGGTGAGGCCGCCGCAACGGCTCCGAACGCCGGCGCAATCACCTTCGGTGTGCGCCCCGAAGATCTGCGCGTGGCCTCGCCAGGCGAGACCGGCATCGTTGCCGAGGTTGATCTCGTCGAAGAGCTCGGCGCAGACGGCTACCTCTATGGACATGTTGTTGACGGGGGTGAGCGCCGCGACATCGTGGCTCGCGTCGACGGGCGCAACCACCCGGTTGCGGGTGACACCGTTACCCTCGTGCCCGACATGGCGCACGCGCATCTCTTCGACGCCGAGAGCGGCGAGCGCCTCAACTAGGGCATGTCTGACAAATGGTGGTGCTGGCGAGGATGCGCCCGAAATTAGTGATCGCGAGGCGGAGGAGGCGGCTTTGCTGGTGGCAAAGCGGGCGACGACAACGAAGCGAGCGCTGATTTCGGGGGCACCGCAGCGCGGCACCATTTGTCAGACATGCCCTAGCGTGTTGCCTCGCGACCGTGCCTGCCACCTTGCCGTGCACGGTCGCGAAGTGATATTCTGTAAGGCCCGGCCAAACAAGGCGTCGCGAACGCGGCACCAGCGTGAAGCCGGGGTTGATAATTCCACAGTGTGTGAGGTTTACCCAGCGCGAGGCTGCGGTTGCGAAGCGAGCAACGCGCAACATAGTCACGCGCGCCAAGGGGCCGATCGGTTTCGACACGTCGATTTGAGACTGTGAGAAGCGGGTCGAGGATGCGGAGTTATCTCGTTAACGCTCTTCGCAAAACATAGGTGCAAACGCTAAGCGCACCGACTT
>JAIUOH010000011.1 GCA_020161315.1 Actinomycetota bacterium
CGAGGGCAAGAGTAAACGCGACATCATCCGCTGCTTGAAGCGCTACGTGATCCGAGAGCTCTACCACCTGGTCAAAGTCAACCCAAGAACCGGAGAAATCATGAGTTGACAACTATAGGAGCATCAATGCTCTCGCGGAGGCAGTGAACGGGCTCTACAAGACCGAACTCATCAGAATGCAGGGCCCTTGGAAGACCGTTGAAAAAGTCGAACTCGCGACGCTCGAGTATGTGTGGTGGTGGAACCACGAACGGCTCCATGGCGAGCTCGGTATGCACACCCCGATGGAAGTCGAGGCTGCGTATTATGCTGGCACTGAATCGCTTCCGGCACTGACTCGGTGACGGACAAACGGGTCGGAACTAAACCCAGGGCGAATCAAGGCTGCGTATTATGCTGGCACTGAATCGCTTCCGGCACTGACTCGGTGACGGACAAACGGGTCGGAACTAAACCCAGGGCGAATCAGTTCCGAGCGAGCCTGAAACGTCCTCGCTGGCACGTTGTGGCACGGCCTCGGTGACCTCTCGAACCTGCTTTCCGTCCGGGAACCCACCCCGCTCTGGTCTGGCAGGTGCGCCCGTGCCACCTCCGTGCCACTCCGACTGGATACTGATGTGCATTTCCGTCCTCCTCTGTTCATCAGGAGGTGGCATGAAAAGAGGCCCGGAACTGCAGAATCCTGCAGTTCCGGGCCTCTCATCAGCCCTCACGGGCCTGGGGCTACATCAACGACTCAGAAGTCCCAGTCCTCGTCCTCGGTAGCAACAGCCTTGCCGATGACGTACGAAGAGCCCGATCCTGAGAAGAAGTCGTGGTTCTCGTCAGCGTTTGCCGAGAGCGACGAGAGGATGGCCGGGTTGACGTCGGTCATCTCCTTCGGGAACATCGGCTCGTAGCCGAGGTTCATGAGCGCCTTGTTCGCGTTGTAGTGCAAGAACTTCTTGACGTCTTCTGTGAGACCCACCGGATCGTAGAGGTCTTGCGTGTAGAGCACCTCGTTCTCGTAGAGATCGAAGAGCAGTGAGAAGGTGTAGTCCTTGAGCTCCTGGCGGCGCTCCTCGGTCTCGTTCTCGAGGGCCTTCTGAAACTTGTAGCCGATGTAGTAGCCGTGCACGGCCTCGTCACGAATGATGAGGCGGATCAGGTCTGCCGTGTTGGTCAGCTTGGCGCGCGATGACCAGTACAGCGGTAGGTAGAAGCCCGAGTAGAACAGGAACGACTCGAGCAGAGTCGAGGCAACCTTGCGCTTCAGCGGATCATCACCCTCGTAGTAGTCGATGATGATCTGCGCCTTCTTCTGCAGATTCTGGTTCTCGGTCGACCAGCGGAAGGCGTCATCGATCTCGCCAGTCGAGCAGAGCGTCGAGAAGATCGACGAGTAGCTCTTCGCGTGCACCGACTCCATGAACGCAATGTTCGTGTAGACGGCCTCCTCGTGCGGGGTGATCGCATCGGGGATCAGCGAGACAGCGCCGACGGTGCCCTGGATCGTGTCGAGCAGGGTGAGGCCCGTGAAGACGCGCATGGTGAGCAGCTGCTCATCTGGTGTCAGCGTCGCCCACGACTGCACATCGTTCGACAGCGGCACCTTCTCAGGCAGCCAGAAGTTGTTCACGAGGCGGTTCCATACCTCGAGATCCTTCTCGTCTTGAATGCGGTTCCAGTTGATGGCCTGCACCGCATGACCCAGCTTGAAGTTCATCGATTCCTTCTTCGATTCAATAGCCCGAATGATTGCCGCAACCCGAGAGGGTTACAACATGCAGCTGACGCACTCAGACACATCGGTGCCCTCGAGCGCGAGCTGGCGAAGACGAATGTAGTAGATCGTCTTGATGCCCTTGCGCCATGCGTAGATCTGCGCCTTGTTGATGTCGCGCGTGGTCGCCGTGTCTTTGAAGAACAGCGTCAGCGACAGGCCCTGGTCGACGTGCTGCGTTGCGGCAGCGTAGGTGTCGATGATCTTCTCGGGGCCGATCTCGTATGCATCTTCGTAGTACTCGAGGTTGTCGTTCGTGAGGAACGGCGCCGGGTAGTACACGCGACCCAGCTTGCCTTCCTTGCGAATCTCGATCTTCGAGGCGATCGGGTGAATCGAGCTCGTCGAGTTGTTGATGTACGAGATCGAGCCGGTCGGCGGCACCGCCTGCAGGTTCTGATTGTAGATGCCGTGCTGCTGCACGCTCGCCTTGAGCTCGAGCCAGTCGGCCTGCGTCGGAATCGAGATGCCAGCGTCCGCGAACAGGCCGCGCACGCGCTCGGTCTCGGGCGCCCACTCGCGCTCGGTGTACTTGTCGAAGAACTCGCCCGAGGCGTACTTCGAATCGGCGAAGCCCTCGAACACCTGGCTACGCTCGATTGCGATCTTGTTCGACGCACGAATCGCGTGGAACAGCACCGTGTAGAAGTAGATGTTCGTGAAGTCAATGCCCTCTTCGCTGCCGTAGTGCACGCGCTCGCGAGCCAGGTAGCCGTGCAGGTTCATCTGGCCGAGGCCGATGGCGTGCGACTTGTCGTTGCCGTCTTCGATCGAGCGCACCGAAGTGATGTGGCTCATGTCGCTGACCGCGGTGAGCGAGCGAATCGCGAGCTCGACGCTGCCGCCGAAGTCATTGCCATCCATCGCCGCAGCGATGTTCATCGAACCGAGGTTGCAAGAGATGTCTTTGCCGATCTCTTTATAGCTCAGGTCTTCGTTATAGGTGGTTGGGGTGTTCACCTGAAGAATCTCGCTGCAGAGGTTCGACATGTTGATGCGGCCCTTGATCGGGTTCTCGCGATTCACGGTGTCTTCGAACACAATGTAGGGGTAGCCCGACTCAAACTGCAGCTCGGCAACGGTCTGGAAGAAGTGACGCGCACTGATCTTGGTCTTCTTGATGCGCGCATCGTTGACCATCTCGTAGTACTTCTCGCTCACCGAGATGTCGCCGAAAGGTACGCCGTAGACGCTCTCGACGTCGTACGGCGAGAAGAGGTACATGTCTTCGTTCTTCTTCGCGAGTTCGAAGGTGATGTCGGGCACCACTACGCCGAGCGACAGCGTCTTAATGCGAATCTTCTCGTCGGCGTTCTCGCGCTTGGTGTCGAGAAACTTCATGATGTCGGGGTGGTGCGCGCTCAGGTACACCGCACCAGCACCCTGGCGTGCGCCGAGCTGGTTCGCGTAGCTGAAGCTGTCTTCGAGCAGCTTCATCACGGGAATGATCCCCGATGACTGGTTTTCGATCTTCTTGATCGGTGCACCAGACTCGCGAATGTTGGTCAGCGAGAGAGCAACGCCACCGCCGCGCTTCGAGAGCTGCAGCGACGAGTTGATGCCGCGCGAGATCGACTCCATGTTGTCTTCGATGCGCAGCAGGAAGCACGAGACGAGTTCGCCGCGCTGCGCCTTACCGAGGTTCAGGAAGGTCGGGGTGGCTGGCTGAAAGCGGCCCGAGATGATCTCGCGCACGTAGCCGCCCGCAAGCTCTTCGTCGCCCTGTGCGAGACCGAGCGCCACCATAACCACGCGATCCTCGAAGCGCTCGAGATAGCGATTGCCGTCAAACGTCTTCAGCGCGTACGAGGTGAAGAACTTGAACGCACCGAGGAAGGTCGGGAAGCGGAACTTCATCGAGTACGCCTCGTTCGTCAGGCGCTCGATGAACTCGATCGAGTACTGATCTACGAGCTCTTTCTCGTAGTAGTCGTTATCGATGAGAAAGCGCATGCGCTCTTCGAAGTTGTGGAAGAAGACCGTGTTCTGGTTGACGTGCTGCAGGAAGTACTGGCGCGCAGCCTCACGGTCTTTGTCGAACTGGATCTGCCCGTTCGCATCATAGAGGTTCAGCATCGCGTTCAGCGAGTGGTAATCCATCTCGCTGACCTTTGAAGATGCGTGCTCTGGCTCCATTACTGCGGTACCTGCTGCTGAGTCCAAAACTGTTCCAATCCTTCTTTGACGGCGGTGACGTCGTCGGGTGTTCCAAAGAGTTCAAAGCGATACAGGTAGGGCACCTGCAACTTGTTGGCGATGATGTTGCCCGCGAGACCGTAGGCCTCACCAAAGTTGGTGTTGCCCGCGGCGATGACGCCTCGGCAGAGTTTTCGGTTGTGCTCGTCGTTGAGAAACCTGATGACCTGCTTTGGCACCGCTTTGGTGTCGGGGCCCCCGCCATAGGTGGGGACGATGAGCACGTAGGGCTCGTGTGCAACCAACGGCTCATCTTTCGCGTGAAGCGGAATGCGCTTCGCCGCGAGACCCAGCTTTGCGACGAAGCGATCGGTGTTGCCCGAGACGCTTGAGAAGTAGACCAGGGTCGACATCTCTTGCCTCTTTTCAACCTCGTTGCGTGCGCGCCGCCGGTGCGGGCCGCGTGAAATCAAGCTGTGACTTCACTGGCCCTGCTCATCTCAGTCGGCGAGACGGCTCGCGAGTGCTGAGATCTTGTCGGGGCGAAAGCCCGACCAGTGCTCGTCGTCAGTCACGACCACGGGAGCCTGCAGGTAGCCCAGCTCTTTCACGGTCTCGAGCGCCGCAGGATCTTCTGAAAGATCGATGATGTCGTACTCGATGCCCTTGCTATCAAGAGCTCGGTAGGTTGCATTGCACTGCACGCACGACGGCTTGGTGTACACGGTAGTAGCCATGCTTAACGCCCTTTCCTCAAAAACCATTTTACCTCGCCCGAGGCACAACATCTAGTGAACCACACGAAGACCAACCACAACATGCAGTAGTTACACCAATGTAGTTCTCCACCGGGTTTCCACCATAAAAGATGCCTCGTTGGGGAGAGGCAGCGGCGGAATTCCGCGCCTCGCGGCGACTTATCCACAGGCAGTGGAGGGGGAAAGTATTTTTGCCCACACCCCTACCTCGGCGTGTCGCGATTCGAGCCCGCATAGGGGTTGGCGGGGCGCGATCCCTGTCGAAAAAACCAGCACAAATTCTCATGCCGACAGGCTAAATCGAGCCACCGACATTTCTGGGCACAACAATGCAGCCAGAGACGGCAAGCGCTACTCAAGACGCCGCCAAGAGCTCCGGGGTGCCAGGCTCGCTACTTCTCCGTGAACTCAATCGAGCGCGCTCTAGCGCCCATGATTCCCCGCATGCTCACGGACCGGTCGCCGTGGCTCCAGATCGCTTGCGCGAGATGGCGCGCGACTCCCTCGGGGTCTGTCACTTCGCCCAAAGCCTCACTCAGGTACTCGACTATCGCAAGCCCGCCTGCCTCGGCGCTCTTCGGCCTCACGCCCGGCGGGTTTGACGAAGGGTTCAGCGAGCCAGACACCCGCGCCTTTCCCTCGTGAAGCCGAGCGAGCGGCCAGCTCATGCCCCACTCCGGCTTCTCAAAGAATCCTCGTTCGTTCTGCTCGGCGTTCGCAGGGTCGATCAACCGGTGCTTGACCAACCATTCCATCGAGTCTGCACCGTCAAGCCACCCGCGCGCAGCAGCTCGGTACTCGGGCAGCGAATAAAGCGACGCGAAGCGATAGGTCAGCTGATCCTCGTAGATCTCGACAGTGAACTCGTAGCCGCCGAGATCCCAATACTTGCTGTTGCCGGCCGCCTTGCCCGCGAGCTTCGAGATCGCCGCGCGCAGCCGCCGTTCGGCAGCCTTCACGTCTTCGGGCATCACAAATTTCACCCGCTGTCTGCCGTAGCGCGTGCGGTCACCGTCGTAGTCAATCTGCGGCAAATCGAGCTCGGCGAGCAGTGCATTCAGCGCGGGCGCACCCGTGATCTCGCCCAGCCAGATGCGCTGCGCAAGCTGTGGCAACTTAGCCACCAGAACGTCAAATTCGAGGGGGGTTTCAGTCATGTTTTCAACACTAATGAGATGCACGCCTCGCCTAAAGAGGCAGAGATCACACGTGGTGATAGGGCCGACCGCCAGCGATTTCTTGCGCCCGGTACAGTTGCTCGGCGAGGATCAACCGCACGAGTTGGTGCGGAAACACGAGCTTTGACAGGCTCCACACGAAATCGGCGCGCTGGCGCACGCGGTCGTCGACACCGTAGGCACCCCCAATGACCACCGCGACCTGGCGTGAACTATCGAAGGCACCCTGCAGGCGCCCGGCGAGGGCGGGCGAGTCGACGTTCTGACCGCGCTCATCAAGCAGCACGACGAAGGTATCGCGATCCAGCTTCGAAAGAATTCGATCTGACTCTTCGGCGCGTGCCGCCTCGCCGTCTCTGGCCGAGTGCGGCAGCAACTGCCACGAAGTGTCGAACGGCTTGCGCAACCGCTGCTCGTAACGCGCGATGCCGTCGGCGACCCAGCCTTCGTGTTTCTTACCCACGGCGAGAATGCAAATGCTCATGAGCTGCAACCTACCCGCGATCGAGACGATCGCGGCGCTGGCGTCGCGGCGAGAATGCGAATGCTCATGTCGCTAGTCGACCCGCACCGTGTCAAGATAGCCAGCGATGCGCCCGATCGCCTCGGTCAGCACGGGCACAGCGGGCAGCGTGACGAAGCGCAGGTGGTCTGGGGTCGGCAGGTTGAACCCCCGACCGTTCGTGACCATCACGTGCGTCGCGCGCAGCAGCTCAATGACGAAGCGCTGATCGTCGGCGATCGGGTAGCGCTCGGGGTCGAGTTTCGGAAACAGGTACATCGCGCCGCCCGGCAGCTCGCAACTCACACCTTCGATCGCCGTGAGCAGCGCGTGCGCGGTGTTGCGCTGTTCGAGCAGCCTGCCGCTGGGCTGGCAGAGCTCTGCAATGCCCGACCAGTTCGACTCGGGCGAGAGCGCCGCGGGGATGGCATGCTGCCCGGGCACATTTGCACACATGCGCATGTTCGCGAGCAGGGTGAGGCCCTCAAGAAAGTCTGCGGCGAGCGCACGGTTGCCCGAGGCCAAGACCCAGCCCGAGCGATACCCCGCGACCCGCTGCACCTTCGACAGCCCGCTGAACGTAAGGCAGAGAGTCTCGTGCGCGTGCAGCGCGGCGTGCTCGTGGCTCGCACCGTCGTAGAGAATGTGATCGTAGATCTCGTCTGCCATGAGCACGAGCCCGTGCCGCTCGGCGAGCGCCGCAAAACCGCGCACGAGCTCGGCCGAATAGACGGCACCCGTGGGGTTGTTTGGGTTGATGAGCACGATGCCCTTGGTGCGCTCGGTGACGAGCTGTTCGATGGCTTCGAGGTCTGGCATCCAGCCGTTCAGCTCGTCGCACGGGTAGTGCACGGCGCGACCGCCCTGCAGCGTCACCTGCGCCGTCCACAGCGGGTAATCGGGCGATGGCACGAGGATCTCATCGCCTGGACTCACGAGGGCCTGCAAGACGAGAGAGATCAATTCGCTCACGCCGTTGCCGATGAGCACGTCTTCTGGGCCCACGTTCGCGATGCCGAGCTCGGTGTAGTGGCGCGCGACCGCCTCGCGTGCGGGCAGGATGCCGCGCGAGTCACTGTATCCCTGCGCGCCGGGTAGTGCCTGACACAGCGCCTCGACGATCTCGGGCGGGGCCTCAAAGCCGAAGGGCGCCGGGTTGCCGATGTTGAGCTTCAGTATCTGGTGCCCCTCGCGCTCGAGGCGCTCGGCCTCTTGCAGAATGGGGCCGCGCACGTCGTAGCGAACGCCCGCCAGCTTGCTCGATTGTGTAATAGGCCGCACGGTTCAAATATTACTGCGCTCGCGGGCTACTCCGTTCGTGCGGGGTACCCCGCGCCTGCCCCTTCACGCCTGCCCCGCCGCACCTGCCCCGCCACCGGTGTCGCTAACAGCGGACGACGCACGTAACAGCGGATGGATTTCGCATTTTGGTCCGCTGTTCCGTGCGTCATCCGCTGTTATGAACGGGCAGTCGCGGTCCGGCTGTGGCCAGAGCTCGATTGAGCCGCAATGAAAGCCGAACCCTGAGCCTGACTCCAAGCCCAAGCCAGCCCGAGCCCAAGCCAGCCTGAGCCCCGCCCCGAGCTCATCACGAAGTCAGCTCTGCTGCGCGTAGAGCTCTGCGTAGGCCCCGTCGAACTCGAGCAATTCGTCGTGCGCGCCCTGCTCAATGATGCGGCCCGCCGAAACCACGTAGATGCGGTCGGCGTCGACCACGGTCGAGAGCCGGTGCGCAATCGCGATGGTCGTGCGACCGCTGCGGGCGTCGTCGAGGGCGCGCTGCACGATGCGCTCGTTCACGGTATCGAGCGCACTCGTCGCCTCGTCGAGCACGAGCACCCGCGGGTTCTTCAGCAGCACGCGGGCAATCGCGATGCGCTGCTTTTCGCCGCCCGAGAGCCGATAGCCCCGCTCCCCCACCACCGTGTCGTAGCCGTGCTCAAACGTCATGATCGTGTCGTGAATGTTCGCGAGCTTTGCCGCCTGCTCGATCTGCTGCTGCGTCGCGTCGGGCTGCGCGTAGCGCAGGTTCTCGGCGATGGTCGCGTGAAAGAGGTAGGGCTCCTGCGTCACCACCCCGATGCGATCCATAAGCGGCTCTTGCCTGAGGCCCCGCACGTCATCGCCCGCGTAGCGCACGCTGCCCTCGCTCGCCTCATAGAGGCGCGGGATCAGCGAGCCGATCGTGGTCTTGCCCGAACCCGACGCGCCCACGAAGGCGACAAACTCGCCCGGCTCCACGGTGAACGAGACACGATCGAGCGTCGGCCTCGCGTCTGGTGCGGCATCGGGGTACCTGAAGGTAACGTGGTCGAACTGCACGCGACCCGCACGGCCCTCGGCGTCGGAGGGCAGGGCAGCATCGGGCGCGTCGACAATCGCCGGGTTCAGATCGAGGTATTCGAAGATGCGCGCAAACAGCGCCTTCGAGGTTTGCAGGTCGAGCGCAACCCGCATGAGCGCCATCATCGGAAACAGCAACCGCGCCTGCACTGTGGTGAACGCGACGATCGTGCCCGCGGTGATGCCCGCGTCAAACCCCTGCCCCTGCGCCCTGGCGATCAACCACCCAGAGATCAGATAGACAATCGCGGGCACCGCCGACATGAAGATCTGAATCGCCCCGAAGAACAGCTGCCCGCTCATGGCCTGCCGCACCTGCAGCTCAATCTGGTTGCGATTTTCTGATGCGTAGCGCTCGGTCTCGGCACCCTGCCGTGAGTAGGTCTTCGCGAGCAGCACCCCCGACACAGAAAGCGCCTCTTGGGTGATCGCGCTCATTTCGCTGAGCGATTCTTGCGTCTCGCCCGCAATGCGCGCCCTGATCTGACCCACCTTGCGCTGGCCCAGCACGAGGATCGGCAGAAGCACGAGCGCGATGATCGTGAGCTGCCAGCTGAGCAGCAGCATAGCGACGAACGCCGCAATCACGGTGACGGTGTTACCGATGATGCTCGAGACCGTGTTCGAGAGTACGTTGGCAACGCCGCCTACGTCGTTCTGCAGCCGTGACTGAATCACGCCGGTCTTGGTGCGGGTGAAGAAACCGAGCTCCATCGACTGCAGGTGCGAGAACAGCTTGACCCGCAGGTCGCCCATGACCTGGTTGCCAACCCTCGCGGTGAAGCGCGTCTGCACAATGCCGAGCACCTGGCTCACAATGAACACGAGCAGCATTGCGACAACGAGCCACAGCAGCACGGGCATGTCTGGGGTGCCTGTCTTCGGAAACAGCCCATCGTCAAACACTCGCTGCGTGATGAGCGGGGGCAGAATGCCGAGTGCCGCCGACACCAGTACGAGCGCGATAATCACGCCGAGCTGCACTCTGTAGGGCTGAAACAGCTCGGCAATGCGCGCGCCGAGGCGTTCGATCTGCGGTGCCTCTTTGTTCAGGGCGCGCTGCTTCTCGAAGTCGCCGCCAGAGACGCGGCCACCACGGCCGCCACCCCCACCGCCGCCTCCGCGTGCGCCCTGTGCAATGCTCATGCTTCGGAGGTTACTCCGAGCCACCGACAAACGTGGCCTAATCGGGGCACGTTCCGCTTAGGGCGCAGCGGCGGGCATTCGCCCGTCCGCGATCCTTTTCGAAACTAACGCTGTCGCCAGTAGCCGCAGAACTTCACCTCCGACTTGGGCACGCCAAGCTCGTTGACGAGGTGCTTGCGGCCACCGCTCGCAAGCTGCTGCTCTCCGACCATAAACGCCTGCAGCCCTTCGCCCGAGGTCGCGACTTGCTTTAGTGCGTCAAGTGCCAGGGCACCGGGGCGGGTGGCGTCTGGGCGCACGATCCAGTGCTGTCGCACGCCAGCGGGGCCCGGAGCGGGTTGGCGGTCTGCCGCATCGGCAATCTCGATAATCGCATCACCCACGGTGTGTGCGGGCAGGTCGCGCAGCACCCCGAGCACCGCCGGCAGAGCGCTCTCTTCGCCCACCAGCAGCACCCTGTCAGCCTCGGTATTGCGCGTGAAACCACAGCCCTGATCGAGCAACGCGACAGGCGAACCGATTGGCAACGAAGCAGCCCAGTTGCCAGCAAAACCCTCGGTGCCGTGCACGACGAAGTCGATGTCGAGCTCGCCCTGTTCGGCCCGAAACTCGCGCACCGTGTAGTTGCGAATGACGGGCCTCGTAGCTTTGGGGAGCGACAGGTACTTCAAGTAGCCGCGCATGTCGAAGCGGTCCGAGAGCCGATCAAAACAGGTGTCTTCGGCGATCGGCAGTGCGAGACGAAACCACTGGTCAAAACCGAGGTGACGCCAGCTTCTTAGCCCCTCACCGCCAAGCGTGACGCGCACGAAGTGGGGCGAGATCTTTTGCGCCCGCTCAACCTCTGCGTGAACGAGACCCGTCGTCGCGTGGTCAACAGCGATGTTTGACGCGACCAATTTGCCCTCTGTTCTGGTTCGTCAGACCGAACCAGCATCTAGCGTAAGCGCAATCATCTGATGATTCAAGAGTGGGTGGAGAGGGCGAGCTTAAGCGGGTGCGGGTATGCCTTCGTGCGGGGGTGCGAGTTGAGTGGCTCAGCCCTCGGTCGAGACCGCCCCCGTGCGCGCGGGCCGCCGCACAAAGAACACCGCCACGATCGCGCCCACAAGAATCACGCCCATCGGCATCAGAATCGACTGACCCATCGCGGTCGCGAAGCCCTCGCGCAGCGGCTCAGGCAGCGCACCCATCGCACCAGAACCAGAGCCAGAAGCAAACCCTCCGGCCGACGAAGCTGCCTCACCAAACTGAGCAGTGAGTGTGGCCTGCATCATCACGGCCATCGCAGCCGAGCCGAGCACGGCGCCTACCTGGCGGCTGGTGTTGTAGACGCCCGATCCCGCGCCGGCAAGACGTGGTGCGAGCGCAAACGTTGTGATCGACGCGAGCGGACCCCACATAAACGCGTTGCCGAGCCCGAGCACGGCGCTCGGCACGAGCAGCAACCAGATCGGCGTGTCGGGCGAGGACATCATGAAGTAGAGCAGCATGCCCGCGGCGACCCCGAGCAGACCAATGATCGGCAGGCGGCGCGGCTCGTGCCGGTCAATCAGCAAGCCGACCGGCCGCGCAAGCGCGATCGAGAGCACGGCCATCGGCACCATCATGAGCGCCGACTGCGTAGGCGTCAGCCCCTTCACCAGCTGCAGGTAGAACATCAGCGGCAAGCTCATGCTCGTCACCGAGAAGCCAACGGTAATAATGACGAGCGTGCCGACCGAGAAATTGCGGTCGCGAAAGATCTCAAGCGGAATCAGTGGCTCGCCCCGCTGCACGCGCTGCCACACGAAGAACAGCCCAAGCACGAGCGCACCCGCCGCGATCAGCATCCAGACCGTGACCGGCCCCCAGATTGCACCCCAGTCGTAGCTCTCGCCCTCTTGAATGCCGAACACCAGCAAGAACATGCCGACGGCGCTGAGCGCCACACCGAGCCAGTCGAAGCGATGCGCGTTGGTCGGCAGCACCGGCACGTTGCGCAGCGTCAGCGCGAACGCCACCACGCCAACGGGAATATTGATGAAGAAGATCCACTCCCAGCCGAGCGAGTCGAGCAAGAATCCACCGAGGATCGGCCCAATCAGCGTCGCCGCCCCTGCCGTCACGCCCCAGATCGCCATGGCCGATCCTCGCTCTCTGGGAGCAAAAATGCGCGTAATGACGGCCATCGTCTGCGGGGTCATCATCGACGCGCCGAGCCCCTGAAACACGCGAGCCGCGATGAGCGTTTCGATGTTTGGCGAAAGGCCGCATGCGAGCGACGACAGTGTGAACGTCGCGAGCCCGATGAGGTAGATGCGGCGCGGGCCGAAGCGATCGCCGAGGCGGCCGGTGATGAGCAGCGGCACGGCGTAGGCGAGCAGGTACGCGCTCGTGGCCCACAGCGTCGCGGTCATGGTGGTGTCGAGCGCGCCCATGATCGAGGGGTTTGCGACTGACACGATCGTGGTGTCGACCAGGATCATGAAGAAGCCGAGCACGAGCGTCCAGAGCGCCGCCCACGGGTTGATCTGCGGGGTCTTCTGGGGCTCGGGTGCGGGTGCTGCTGCGTCTGGGGTACTCACCAGGCAAGCTTACGCGCCTTGGTGCGGGCTGGTGCGGGCGGGCCCACTCGCCAGGCTGAAGGCTCCGCACGCTCACACCCGCGCGAGTTCGACCTGCGACATGGTGCGCCGCGTGCTCGCAGCCTCGATCAGCGGCCCGACGGCCGGGTGATGCTCGCGGTTCGACGGACCGGCCAGCACGAGCCGCCGCGCCTGGCGCTCGACGAGCGGCAGCATGGTAAGCCCGCGCGGCAGCAGGCCCCGCCCAAGCGACGGCACAATCGACACTCCGAAGCCCTGCTTCACCATCGCGAACAGCGTGCTCATTTCGCGCACCCGGTGCCGCACGTTGAAGTCGATGCCCGCAGATTCGTGCAGTCTTTGCACGTGCGATTCGCAGCCTCCGGTTGACACGATCAGCCCGTCGATTGCGAGTTCTTCGAGCGGGATCGCGTCACCCCCTGCGAACGGATGGTCGTCGCGCACCACCGCCGCGAACTCATCAATGTCGACGATCTTCGACCCGCCAGGCAAATCGGGCAAGAACGTCGGCTCGACCAGAATCGCCACGTCAACGAGCCCGCCCTCGAGCCACTCGGGAATCTCGTCGTCGTCGCCCTCATAGACCTCGATGCGCACCCCTGGCAGCGCGATCGCCCACTCCTCGAGCAGCGACGGCATGAGCCCCTGACACACGGTGGGCACGGTTCCGAGCCGCACGACCCCCTGCAGGGATTCATCGCCGCGCGCCGCCGACTCGAGCGCATCGATCGCGGCGGCGGCAGAGCGCGCGTGGGCGAGCACGCGATGCCCGAGCGGGGTCGGGGTCAGCGGGGTTTCGCGCATCACGAGTGCACCGCCCAGCTCGCGCTCCATGCTCGCGAGGGCGTGCGAGACGGCAGACTGACTCACACCAAGATCAGAAGCCGCAAGGGTGAACGATCCTCGGTCAATGACCGCAACGAGCGCTCGCAATTGCTGCACCGTAAGACTCATGAGCCCTCCTCATGCTGACATGAAGCATATCTGTTTGCCTCATGTACCGATGCTCCCTAACCTAATCTTCATGACTACGACGCGCAAGATCTCTGGTGTGACCCTCGCCTACATCGCGCTGGCGTTCGTATGGGGCTCAAGTTTTCTCTTCATGAAGATCGGCCTTGAGGGCCTGTCGGCAGGCCAGGTCGCGCTCGGCCGCATCGCCCTCGGCGCGCTGGCCCTCGTTGCGATCATGGTGTTTACGCGCCGCAAGTGGCCGCGCGAACCGCGAGTCTGGCTACACCTTGCCGTCGTCGGTGCCGCGATGTGCACCGTGCCGTTCACTCTCTTCGCGTGGGCCGAGACCATGATTCCGAGCACCGTCGCGAGCATCGTCAACGCCTCGACCCCGATCATGACGCTGCTACTCACGCCTCTGCTGCTGCCGACCGAGAAGCTCTCGAGAACGCAGCGCTTTGGCCTCTTCATCGGCATCATCGGCGTAATCGTGCTCGTGGGCCCGTGGCGCATGATCATGAGCGGTGATTCGGTGTCGCTGCCGGGCATGCTCGCTGCCCTCGGCGCGACCGTTTGCTACGGCTTCGGCGGCCTCTACATGCGCCGCTTTCTCGCGGGAGTCGGCTACGACTCCATCACTATCGCGGCCGTGCAGATGATCACAGCAACGGGCCTCTCCCTGCTCATCGCGCCGCTCGTCTCGCTCGGCCCCGTTACGCTCACCACGCCCGTGGTGCTCGCGATGCTGACCCTCGGCATTCTCGGCAGCGGCATCGCGTACATCTGGTTCACCATGACCGTGCGCGCCTGGGGTGCCGCACGCGCCTCGACAGTTACCTATCTCACCCCGGTCGTCGGGGTCACCTTCGGCGCCCTATTCTTGGGCGAGGGCGTGCACTGGAACGAGCCCGTCGGTGGCCTCATCGTGATTCTCGGCATCGTTGCGAGCCAGGGGCTGCTCGAGCGGTTCAGGCGGCCGGCGGTCGCGGTTCAGTAGGCCGCGGGCAGCCGCGATCCTTTTCGAAGAGGATCACCCGGCGCACGAACGCCGCCAGTGCCCGTGGTACGTTCGGCGTATGGGTCGTTCTGTGAGCAGAACCCCCGTCGCATCGGCCGCGCTCGTGCCCATCGGCGCGGGTGTGGTGGCAAGCCTCGTGGGCTTCACCGCTGCGTTCACCGTGGTGCTCGCGGGTCTGCAGGCCGTCGGCGCATCGCAGGCGCAGGCCGCCTCTGGCTTGCTCGCCGCAACCGTCACGATGGGCGCCGCGTCGGTGCTGCTGTCGTGGCGTTACCGCATGCCCATCACCTCGGCCTGGTCGACGCCGGGCGCCGCGCTGCTCATGAGCATGAGCGCCGCGGCTGGCGGCTGGCCTGCCGCAATCGGCGCATTCGTCACCTGCGGCGTACTGCTCACACTGACCGGACTGTGGCCGGGACTCGCGCGGCTGGTGCAGCGCATTCCCGCACCGATCGCGCAGGCGATGCTCGCCGGAATTCTGCTGCCGCTCTGCGTCGCGCCCGTCGGGGCACTCGTTATCGAACCGCTCGCGGTCGCACCGATTCTCGCGACCTGGCTCGTGCTCACCTGGCTGCGCCCGAAGTGGGCGGTGCCCGCGGCGCTCGCGGTTGGCCTCATTGTAATCGTGATCTGGCTCGTGCAATCGGGCACGCCGCTGCCGCCCGGCGCGTTCGTGCCCCGCGCCGAGTGGACCACCCCGACGTTCTCGCTGCAGGCGCTCACCGGCATCGCACTGCCCCTCTACATCGTCACGATGGCGTCGCAGAACATTCCCGGCGTCGCGGTGATGGCGAGTTTCGGCTACCCCGTGCCTTGGCAGCCGGCGCTCACGGTGACGGGCATCGGATCGATTATCGGCGCACCGTTTGGTGGCCACGCGATCAACCTCGCCGCGATCAGTGCTGCCCTCGCGGCCGGCCCCGAGGCTGGCCCGAAAGATAGACGTTGGATCGCCGGCGTCACCGCCGGCTTCGGCTACCTCACCCTCGGCCTGCTGAGCGGGGGTCTCGCGACTGCCGTGCTTGCCGCGCCCGTGCAGATCGTACAGACGATTGCTGGCGTCGCCCTCGTGGCGGCGTTCGCATCGGCGTGCGCGGGTGCGATGCAAGACGAGTCACTGCGCATTCCCGCGGCAGTCACCCTGCTCGTCGCGGCATCGGGCGTGAGCGCTGCCGGCCTGAGCTCGGCCTTCTGGGCGCTCGTCGCTGGTGTGCTCGTGGCGGCCGCTCTGAAGCGGCGTCCGGCGACCAACCCGCGAACGTAGCGGGCAGATTGCGCACCGGGCTGCCGCGCGACCCCTCACCCCGCCATACTGAAGCTCATGGCATTCCCCGATACCCAAGTTGCTGCCGCCCCGAGCCCTGCGCGCCCACGCGTGCGCTACATCGGCGTCGACCTCGCCCGCTTCATCGCGATCGCGGGCATGATGGCGGCGCACCTGCTTGCACCGTTGGCATCGTTCCCCGGTGTCAGTGACGCAGATCGCGAGCTCGCAAGCGGTGCGGGCCTCATCTCGAACGGTGCGCCGGCCGCATTGTTTGCCGTGCTCGGTGGCGTCAGCATCGTCTTCGCGACGCGCAAACAGCTGAGCAGTGGGCTGACCGGCAAGGCAATGCTCTCGGTCGTTGTGCGCGGCGCCGTGCTCATCGTGCTCGGCGTGCTGCTCGGGTTTGTCGACAACAACATCATCGTGATTTTGGCCTACTACGGTGTCGCGATGATTCTGGTGGCTCCGCTCATCAAGGCGAAGAGCTGGGTGCTGGCGAGCATCGCGGCGGTGCTGGGTCTCGGCTTCGGCTGGCTCAACATCACCCTGCGCCGCTCGCTCGAGGTGCACATGGAGGGCCCGCACATCAATGTCGGGTTCATCACGAGCGATCCGCTCGGCACCCTGCGCGCCATCTTTGTGACCGGTGAGTACCCTGCGATCACCTGGGTGACCTACCTGCTCGTCGGCATGCTGATTGGGCGGGCGCTGACCAGCGCGACCGCCCGCGGGGCGCTGGGGCGCGCGGCCGCGAAGCTAGCACTCATCGGCGGTGCGGTGTTTGTCGTCTCACAGCTCGTTTCGAACTGGCTGCTCGGCAAACTGCTCGACTTCGGCGTGGTTCAGCTAGACCAGGCGGCGCAGATGTCGCGGGCCGAGGTGCTCGAGGCCGCGCAGACCCAGATCTTGCAGTTCGGGGGCAGCGGCGCTCCCGTCTCACCGCACATCGTGTCGCAACTGATCGCGGCGCCGCACTCGGGCTCGATCATGGATCTCGCGCGCACGATCGCGCTGTCGGCACTTGTGATTGGACTGCTCGTGTGGCTGTGCGACAGGGAGCGGCCGCGGCTTTCGGGTGCTGTAGCGGCGGCCGATGCCAGCCAGCCCGGCACGGCTAGCCTTGCTGGCTCGGCCACCCAGCCCAGCATCGGCGCCCGCCTGCTCGACGTCGTGCGCGCGGCCGGCGCCGCACCCCTCACCATCTACACGACGCACATCGTCGTGTCGGGCATCATTCAGGGCACGTTCTTCCGAGCCGCTGAGCGGGCAGGCGCCCTGCCCGAGACAGGCATTCCATGGTGGGTCATGGGGCCTTGGGCTCTCGTCGCTCAGCTGGTCGGCGTGCTCGTGATTGGCGCGATCCTCTCGCTCACAAAGCGCCGCGGCCCACTCGAGGCGCTGCTTTCGAAGATCGTCGGCGCTGTGGTGCGGTAGGGCTTCTGCTCGAGAGAAGAACCCGGTTCACGGGCGTGATTTGGATCACACGGTTGTCTGACGTAGGCTGACTCGCGGGGAGAAACCGGGATCGGTTTCTCCTTTTTCATATCCCGGAGAGAAATACGATGAGGTCGTAGAAATGTCCTACACTCAACCTTCTGGTGAACTATCGTCTTCGCGTACGCAGTCTCATCAAATGGCGGCGGTGAACTCGGACGAGGTTGTCGTGCCGCCGGTGCTGTACCTGCCAGTACGCGAGCTTCTCGAAGGGGGCCTCATTGCCGAGGTGCACGAGACCACCGACCGAAGGCACGCACTTTTCGTGTTCACGGCACTGGACCGGTTGCTGAATGCCTGTGGCAGAGATCAGCCATGGAAGTTAGTGGAAACCGTTGCGCTCGACGAGATTCAGCAGACGCAACCCTTCGACATCGTGGCGTTCGATCCCGAGATCCCTCAAGAGATGCTTGCCGACGGGAAGATCGCGTGAGTGGCGGCAGCATTGAAGTCGACCTGGCTGGCGTCAATGACCAGCTCAACACCTATTCATACATCATTGGGGATCTGAAGGGGTCTTTGAACGGGTTTCCGACAACAGCGAATGCGGGGTCGGCCTCGGGTGAAATCGGGGCGATCGTGGCTGCGCTGAAGTCGAAAGCGGATCGGGTGGTCTTTGCCGAAGAGGGGTTGAGCGACCTCGTGCTTGAAGTGGTGAACGATCTCCTTTCGGGCGACGAAGATGCTGCAGGCGTCTTCAAGAAACTGAAAGACGTGATGCCTGATGGTTAGGCCGCTCAGCCCCGCGACGTTCGCGTCTAGCGGGCCCATCGATCTGAAAATCGTGGGCGATGTTCCCGCCCTGTACGAGCTTTCTCGCAGCATGTCAACCGTGCACGACCGGCTCTACGACGTGGCGGGTCGTCTGGCAATCATCCCTCAGAACATGGCTTCTTTCTGGGAAGGAGAGTCTCTCGAATCATTCACATACGCGGCAAAGCAGCATGCGGATGCGATTAAGGTCGTGGCCGCCTTCGCCAAGGATGCATCATCTGTAACAGACGCCTATGGTGGGCTGATCGAACGAGGCCGCCATCAGTTCGCTGACTATGCGGATGCGGCAAAAGCGGCGAATCTGACTGTTGCAGATGCCCGATATATTCATCCTCCGGTAGCCCCCAGCCGAGAGGTCTGCCAAACTGACGGATCAGATCAAAAAGCAATATCTGCGTATGAAGATCAATCCAAACTATTTCGAGAAATCCGTGATCTTGTAGCGACCTGGCGTTCGGACCTCGAAAAATGGATCAACGACTACTTTGGCCCGCTCCTTGGTCGCCTCGAAGAACTTGACGCGGTCGAAGAACTCATCAAGCATCTACGCGACGCCGGCCTTTCGACCTTTGACGCGCTCGCGGGCGAGTCGGACAGCAGAATCAGTAAAGACCTTTCGCATTTTCTTGATAAGCAGAAAGAGTACGAGGAGCGTTGGCAAGAACACAAGGAAGACCGACGCTCGGGTGATCCCGCTCGTCAGGAACGCGGGGAACGATACGACGAGGACGCGCATCGAAAAGCGCGCGACGGTATTGACGCGGAGATCAAGAAACTTGGAGTGACAGACTTTCTGACCAAGGGCGGCAAGGCGGCTGGTTTGCTCGGTGGCCTGGCTGCTGCCGCGTACGACATCTATGATGGCGAGTCGCCGTCGAAGGTAGCTGCCGGTGCGGTTGGAAGCGCTGTCGGAGGCGCTACGGGTGCCGCCGCAGGTGCTGCCGCAGGCGCTGTCGCGGGCGCGATAGGGGGAACTGTGGTCCCCGGGATCGGCAATTTCGTCGGCGGGGCCGCTGGAGCCGCGTTCGGAGCCTTGGGAGGGTACTACGGTAGTGATCTTGGCGAAGACGCATGGGAGAATGGCGTTTCTTTGCGCACGCGGCAGGCAATCGATGAGGGCCTCGCTGGAAAGTATCATCTATCCACGACAACAGACCCTCGCACACGCTACCAAGTTGAGGCGCACGGTTCGTTTCGATGAAAAAGCACAAGAGTCACGTCGCAGAGGCATCATTGGGTCAACGCGCCCAAGAGCGTCTCGGTGAGCGAATTCGTCTCCTCGGGCCCAGGAATCTGCAATTCATTACATTGAGTTGCATCGCGGTTCTTGCCATACTTCTGACCGTTATCGGAGTCTGGCTCTTGCCGCTTCCGGCATATATCTCAGGCTTCGTTATGATCAGCTCCCTTATTTGGCCTCTGTTGCTGGCGCTTGCGTTCTTTGGATCACGCGATGGGGCGAAGCCCGGGAAGGTGAGATATCGTGACATCACGGGATCTACCTGGGTCTCGCTGCCGCCGCTTCTTGGGCCAATGGCGTCGCTAGGCTTCGCCTTCATAGGCACTGCGCTGGTGGGCTATGGTGCTGTCTTTGTCGCCTTCGGAGTTTCGCAGAATAGTGGAGACTTTTGGGGCACTATCCCTCGCGCGGCATGGATACTTGGCTTTGCCTCTGTTGTGCTGAGCGTGTATGCGTGGCGGATGACTTTTCTGTCGCTTCGAGTGACCCTCGGAATCCGTATGTTTCCGAATCGTGTTGGCATCAACTATCAACACCGAAATATCACCCTATATTGGGGTCAGATCAGGAACGTCACCGCCGAAGCCGTGAATAGGGTCTCAGGAGGCAAAGGGAGGGTGGTTTCCTGCGTGCGAATCGACACTCGCGATAGAGATACCTTCTACGTCGATATTGTGCAGCTCGGTTCTGATCCGAATGTTGTGGCCGCGTTCATGCAGTACTACCTCGATCGCCCGCAAGAGCGTGATCTTCTCGCTCACCCTGAAGACGCGATTCGCCGGTTCACGGACGCGCAAGCTTGACGCGCGGGCGAACTTTGTCATCACGTAGCGGAGATGGGATCATACGCGCTGCGACGGGTGCCCTTGTCTCACGAACTCTTGGCGGCATTCTGGTCGGTTCTGCTGGCGGATACCTCAGTAGCTATCGAGGTGGTGCTATATGGGAGGAACAGGTTTCCTTGCGCACTCGACAGGCCATTGATGAGGGTGTGGCTGGGAAGTACCGGATATCTCCGACAACTGATCCCCGTATACGCAACCAGTGGAATACATACGGGTCTTTCAGATGAAGAAGTCACAAACTCAAGTCGAAATCGTTCGTTTGAGTCCTCGGTTCCGAGATCGCCTGGGGAATAGTGTCGACCCGGTATCTTACGCATTCGGGAAACGGCTTTTGGTGAGTGGGTTCGCCGTTGTCTTTATTTTGATCATCGTGATCGGAATCCGATACTTTCAGCCCCTGTCATTCCAGGCCGGATTCTTGAGAATCAGTATTTCCTTTTCGCTCATCCTTTTGCTTTTTGTTGCTCTTGCTTCTGTCTTTAACTCAAAAGCCGGGCAAATTAGGTATCGAGCTGACGAGGCGTTCCTCTGGGTGTCCCAGGTCTCTTTTCTGAAGGCGGTAATCGAAGGGGGCGGTGCGCTTGTCGCAACGGCTCTTGGAACATACAGCGTGTATACGGTGATATCTGGTCTGATTCATAGCACCGGCAACATCTGGGATGCTGCTCCTCCGGTATTTGTCAAGGTGGGTGAGGCCGGTGGGTGTCAGGCCGCGAGTAGGAGCTCGTCAGCTGGTGGCTGATTGATCCAGGCCGTAGGGTCACGGTCGAGGAACTTGGGCCGGGCCTGCGCCCGGGACCCGAAGCGTTCCGGGTGCGCGCGGCGGGCAGCTTCCAAAGCGGCATCACGGTCACGGTCGATCATGTCCGCGAGCCCGTAGTGCACATCAGCAGGAGTATGCATCCCGATCCCGGTATGCCGGTGATGATGGTTATACGCCTGAACGAACTCGCCCAGGAACTCGCGCGCGTGACCGAGCGAAGCGAACCGGTCAGGGAACACCGGCAGATACTTCATCGTCTTGAACAGAGCCTCCGAGTACGGGTTATCGTTCGACACGTGCGGGCGAGACCGGGACTTCGTGACGCCGAGATCTGCGAGCAGTGTCGTCACCGTCTTCGACGTCATCGAGGGGCCGCCATCGGAGTGGACGACCTCGGGGGTGCCATGAATACCGAACGCGGTAAGCATCATCTCCTTGGCGAGGATCCCGTCCTCGACCGCGTGGACGATCGCGCCGACGATATAGCGGGAGAAGATGTCGATCATCACGTACGCGTCATAGTAGGTGCCCTTGACCGGGCCGGCGAGTTTCGTGATGTCCCACGTGTAGACCTGTCCGGGCGCGGTCGCGACCAGCTCGGGTACTTTCCTTGGCGGGTGCGTGGCCTGCCGGCGGCGTTCTCGTACCTGCGTGTTCTCGTGCAGAACCCGGTACATCGTTGAGACCGAGCCGATATACCGGCCTTGCTCGAGGAGGATCGCATAGACCTGCAACGGTGGCTTATCGACGAACTCGTCACTATTGAGTACCGCAAGCACCGTGGCCCGTTCGGCATCGGTGAGCTTGTTGACCGGCACCGGGCGATGGGTCGGGGCGGGCGAGGCCGGGATCTTCGCGCGGGCCGCGCTCGCCCGGGGAATACCGGTGAACAAAGCGGCTTGCCGGGTGGACACGCCGACCCCGATCAGCTGGGTGTAGGTCGTCATCAGCGTGTCCCGTGAGGCTTGCCGGTGTCCGCGCTCTCGGAGATCTGCTCCAAGAGCGCGTGCGCTTTTCCCATGATGTCCAACGCCATCTCGGTCGTCGCGAGTTTCTGCTGCGCTTTGGCGAGTTCACGCTTCAGCCGGGCGATCTCGGCCTGCTCCCGCGAGGGCCGGCCGAGAGGCTCGCCCGGGTCGCGCCCGTCCAGGACGCCCGCGTCGCGCAGCCGGCGCCACTCCGTCATCAGCGATGAGTACAGGCCCTCGCCGCGCAAGTACGCGTTGCCCTGCCCGGTCTCGCAGGCGGCCTCATACTCGGACAGATACTTCAGCTTCTGCGTTGGGGTGAACGTGCGCCGACGCGCACGACCGGCAGGATTCGATGGAGCAGCCACAACACCATCATCAGCGACCACGATGACCGGGGCCAAAGAACTCAAACTCATCAGACTGGTGATCCTTCAACGCCCTGCGAGGCGAACTTGCTATGAACCGGTGGACTCACCCAACCCTGACACGCAGGGGTGTTCTCAGGTGTGCGATCGGGGTCTCCAGCTTCAATACGCGTGTTCAGCTGCGCCTGACTTGCCCTCGCCGCGTCGATTTCGCGCAGGGTGTGCTCATTATTCTTCTGAAGTAGATCTGCAAATTGATTGAGCGCTGACTGCAACGCAGGCAGTGCCGCCGGGCTGCTGGCGAGCCGGGATCTGGCTGCTGGGGCAGCGGCGGCAGCTATGGCGGCCGTGTCTGCTGCATCGACCCCCTGGGCGATTGTGTGGTGTTCACGGCTCGGGGTTGCATCAAGACTGATACCAAGCGTGTCGAAGATGCGGATCACCGTGTCGAACGATGCGCCGCCATTTCCGCGTTCAATTCGTGCCAGCGACTGCCTGGTGATGCCGACAGTATCTGCGATAGCTTGCTGACTAAGTCCCTGCGCTTGTCGTTGAGTCTTCACGATGCGGGCAAGATCAGACGGTTTCTGAATCTGCATGCTGCCTCACCACCTCAGATTTGTGAAGAAAAATTAACACGGTAATGATGTTCGATAAAGATAACACAAGATCGGTGTTAATAAAAGCGAACAATGTCTTCGTGTTCGAAATACTTCACGGTGCTTCGGGTTTTGGTGGGGGCGCGAGCGAACTTTCAGGGCTATCGGCAGTAAAGAGCGGATAGCGTCGAGCGTGTCAGGCATTGGTCACGTTTGCGAGTCACAAAGAGAGATTACGCGCTGGCTTAGCGTAGATTCTTGACTCACAAACAGGAAACTGCTGTCATCTTGCATGCGGTCACATGATCTCTTAAAATTCTGCACCCTGGGCGGGAGGCTGACCTTCCCGTGTGATGTCATATGTGTCACCGAGGCCTCCTGGGTGAGCCTTTTGAGAGCACGCTGGGCAAGCTCCTACAGCGCCGCCACCCGATCGAGCGCGCCGCGCAGGTCGCGGATCAGGTCATCGGTGTTTTCGAGCCCGACCGAGAGCCGCAGCAATCCCGGGGTGATACCGAGCCGATCGTTCAGCTCGGCAGCAAACGCCGAGTGCGTCGAGGTGAGCGGGTGCAACACCATCGAGCGCGTGTCACCGATCCCGGTCATGCGCGAGAACACGCGCAGCCCATTGACGAACGCCCGCGCGCCCTCGAGCCCGCCGCGCACGGTCACGCCGAACACCGAGCCGGTGCGGGCAAACCCCTCAGCATCAACACCGTAGTCGCGCACGGCGACGTCGTAGAGCGGGTTCGATGGCAGGCCCGCATAGTCAACCGAGACGACCTCGGGCTGATCCTCGAACCAACGCGCAATCTTGATCGACGACTCAACGTGACGCTCCATGCGCAACGACAGCGTCTCCATGCCCTGGTGCAGCAGAAAGCCGTGCAGCGGCGACAGCGTCGGGCCGATATCGTTCACGACCGACTCGCGCACGGCCCGCGCGTACGCGCCGGTTCCGAAGCGCTCGAGCATCGGTGCAACTCCGGCTCTCGCCGACTGGGTAATTAGCGAAAAGGATCGACCCGCAGCCTCGGCAGCTGCCCAATCGAAGTTGCCGCCGTCAATGACCGCACCGCCGACAGCCGAGCCGTGGCCTGTGAGAAACTTCGTGGTCGAGTGCACGACGATGTTCGCGCCGTGCTCGAAGGGGCGAATGAGCGCGGGGGTGCCGACAGTGTTGTCGACAACCAGGGGCAGGTTGTAGCGCGCCGCGACCGCGGCGATGCGCCTGAGGTCGGTCACGTCGTTGCACGGGTTTGGCACAGTTTCGGTGTAGATCGCCTTGGTTTCGGGGCGAATCGCGCGCTCCCACTCGGCGTCGTCGTTTGCGTTCCAGACGTAGTCGACATCGATTCCGAAGCGCTTGAAGCTGCGCCCGAAAAGAATCCTCGTGCCGCCGTAGATCGAGGCCGTCGAGACGATGTGATCGCCCTGGCTAGCGAGCGTGAAGAGTGCCGCGCTGATCGCTGCTTGGCCGCTCGCGACCGCGACCGCGACGGTGCCGCCCTCGAGCGAGGCAAGGCGCTCTTCGGCGACCCAGTTTGAGGGGTTGCCCTGGCGCGAATAAATCGGCGCCTCTTCTGAGGGGGAGTGCGTCGCCTGATCGGGGTGCCAATGGATGCTGCCGTTGAAGCGGTTCACCTGGTCGTCGAAGTCGTCGAAGAGGTAGCCGGCCGAGAGCGCGATCGGCGGCACCCGTAGCCCGTGATTCTTGTCGGGGTACTCGCCCGCGTGCACCTGGCGGGTCTCGAAGCTGAAACCCCGCCAGTCGTAGATGGGCGAGGCTGTTGCCTCTGCTGTCGTGCTTGCTTCTGCGGTCGGCGCTGCCTGCGTCGCCACTGCTGACTGAGTTGCCTGCGGGTTCATGCCTGGTCTCCGGTCTGAGCTGCTGCCTTCGACACGAGCGATGCGATCCGCTCGACACCGTGCACGATGGTGTCTGGTGCGCAGGCGAGGTTGAGACGGGCAAAGCCCAGGCCGCCCGTGCCGAAGTGCTTGCCGTCGTTGAGGCCGATGCGGGCCTCCTGCAGCAGACGTTCTGCGGGGGTGTCGCCCAGGCTGGCGCTACGCAGGTCGAGCCACGCGAGGTAGCCTGCGCTACCCGGCGCGTAGCCTACGCTCGGCAGTTGCGCTGTCGCGAGCGCGACAAAAAGCCGCTGGTTCGCCTGAATCTGGGTGACCGCACGATCGAGCCAGTCGCGGGCCTCGGTGAACGCCGCGATGCCCGCGTGTACACCGAGAATGCTCGTGCGGGTCAGCACCTCAGGGGGCAGGCCGCCGAGCAGGCGGTGGGCGCGGTCATCGGCAGCGACGATCGAAGCACACTTGGCGCCCGCGAGGTTCCAGCCCTTGCTTGCCGAGGTCACCGTGACCGAGAGCGCACCCGTCTCAGCCGCGATCGGCGCGAACGGGGTAAACGTAGCGCCGTGATGGGTGAGCGGTGCGTGAATCTCGTCGCTGACCACGAACACGTCGTGTGCGGCGGCGAGCTTCGCGAGCGAGGTCAGCTCGGCCGAGCTGAAGGGCACACCGTGAGGATTGTGCGGGTTGCAAAGAATGAACGCCGCCGCGCCCGCCTCGAACTCGTGCTCGATTGCGGCGAGGTTGAGGGTGGCTGGGTTGCCGGCCGCCTCGACAAGCTCGGCGACCGGTTGGTCGTTCTCACCGTGTTTGTCGAGGTGAGCGCGCGCTTCACGCCCAAGCAACAGTGGCACCTCGGCCACTTCGAACGGCAGCTCCTGCAGCATCTCGAAGAAACCCGGGTAGCACGGCGTCGAAAGCACAAGCCGCCCCTGCTGACCCTTTGGTGCCAGACGCAACGCCTCGACCACCCCGGTCGCCACGTCGGTGGTCAGTCGCACATACTCGCGAGGTAGCTGCCAGTTCCAGCGATCCGCGACAAAATCTGAGAACGCCTCGGCGTACGAGACTGGGCTATCGACGTAGCCGATATCGCTCGCGTCAACCGCGCGGTGCAGGGCCGCGCGAATCTCGGGTGCGACCGCGAAATCCATCTCGGCGACAAACATGGGCAGCACGTCGGCGGGGTAGCGGGCCCACTTAATGCTGCTGCGCTTTGTCTGCAGTAACGCGGGATCGAGCTCGGCCCACGGCGTGCCCGACGGGTCTACGCCTGCACCTATTGCTGCGGTGTAACAGTCACTTTCGGCGGTCATGCGACCATTCTGCCCCCGTCTGGCAATTGTCGTCGGTGCGAGTGGTCACGCGGCGTAACCCGGCGGTGGGCAGCACCTGGTGTGGGCCGGGCCGCGATCCCACGCCAAACCAAACCAACCTAACCAAACCCCAGAAATGCCGAAAGGATATCCAAACCCGAAAAATGCGTGAATTTCAAGCGAAATCCGCTCGAAATCTTGGTTTGGATATCCTTTCGGTGAACGCGCGATGCGCGGCCAGCACGGCTGCGTCGGCGAGTCGTGGCGAAGGGCCGCGACTCACCGCACGGGGTGCTACTTCACAACCGGAAATGCGGTGCTCTGGCCCTCGCCGTCGTCATACATATCGGCGGGCTTGCCAATAATCCTCGGGTCGGGAGTGCCCACGAGCTTGTAGTCCTTGTTCGGGTAATCGAAGCGCGAGAGCACCCAGCGCATCGCCTCGAGGCGGGCGCGCTTCTTGTCGTTCGACTTCACGACCGTCCACGGCGCGGTGGCAGT
Organism: Actinomycetota bacterium; assembly: GCA_020161315.1. Lineage (GTDB taxonomy): Bacteria > Actinomycetota > Actinomycetes > Actinomycetales > Microbacteriaceae > Leucobacter. Next base: position 26,384 of record JAIUOH010000011.1, read on the forward strand.
GTCGGTGTAGAAGAACATCGCGTCTTTTGCCGCGGTGTAGTCATCCCACTTATCGAGCGACGCGAGGTCGGTCGGCGACAGCTTCCACTGCTTGATCTCGTCGTTGCCGCGCGAGAGAAAACGCTCGTGCTGCTCGGCCTTGCCCACCGAGAACCAGAACTTGAAGAGGTGAATGCCCGAGTTGATGAGGTTGAGCTCGAAGCCCGGGGTGCTGCGCGTGAACTCGAGGTACTGCTGCGGGGTGCAATAACCCATGACGCGCTCGACGCCGGCTCGGTTGTACCAGGAGCGATCGAACATGACGATCTCGCCCGCGGCGGGCAGGTGCGCCACGTAGCGCTGAAAGTACCACTGGCTCTGCTCGCGCTCGGTCGGAATCTCGAGCGCCACCACGCGTGCGCCGCGCGGGTTCATGTGCTCGGTGAAGCGCTTGATCGCGCCGCCCTTGCCAGCAGCATCGCGACCCTCAAAGAGAATGACGATCTTCTCGCCATGCTCTTTCACCCAGGTCTGGAGCTTCAGCAGCTCGATTTGCAGCTTGCGCTTCTCACGCTCGTACTTGGCGGTGCTGATCTTCTCGGCGTAGGGGTATCCCTGGCGCCAGGGGGCGTCCGGCCCGTTGTCCTTCGGGCGCTTGCCGCCCTGAAGCTTGCGGGTCAACTCGCCGATCTCATCGATCTCAGGCGTAACGTCAATCTGGCCGACTTCGGCCGCGAGAAACTCTTCTCCCGCGGCCGAAACGACCTGCTTGTCGGAATTCTTGTCCTTTTTAAGGGGGTTGGCCATGAGAAGTTAGTGCCCTTCGCTCTTGAGGCGTTCCTGGGCCTCGACGATGAGCCGCTCGGCATCGGCGGCCGAGCCCCACGCGTCGACCTTGACCCACTTGCCGGGCTCCAGATCCTTGTAGTGCTCGAAGAAGTGCTCGATCTCCTTGCGGGTGTATTCGGGGATGTCGGCCACGTCCTGGATGTGCGACCAGCGCGGATCCTTGTGCTGCACCGCGATGACCTTGTCGTCGCCGCCCGCCTCGTCGCTCATCTTGAGCACGCCCACCGGGCGCACCTTCACGCCGACGCCCGGGAACACCGGGTAGTCGAGCAGCACGAGCACGTCGAGCGGGTCGCCGTCCTCGCCGAGCGTCTCCTCGAAGAAGCCGTAGTCGGTGGGGTAGACGAAGCCCGTGTAGAGCACGCGATCGAGGTAGACGCGACCGGTTTCGTGGTCTACCTCGTACTTGTTGCGGCTGCCCTTGGGAATCTCGATGACGGCGTCGAATGCGGCGGTCATGCGCGCTCCTTTATCTATGGTGTTGTTCCACTCTCCAGGATACGCGTTCCGGAGGGTGCGGAGCGCGCGAAGCCGGGCGGCGGGCTCAGAGCAGCCCGTAGATCTCGGCGTGCAGCACCGCCTGCTCGCGCGATCGCACGCCGAGCCGCTGGTAGAGCTGGCGCAGGTGCGTCTTCAGGGTGTTCGCCGAGATGTGCAGCTCGGCGGCGATGGAGGCCGCGGCGCGATCCTGGGCGAGCAGGCGCAGGATGCGCGTCTGCTGCGGGGTGAGCGGATCGAGCGTGTGCTGCACGAGCAAGGGGCGGGCGAGGATCGCCTCGCGCAGCCGCGGGGTGAGCCCCGCGGGCAGCCGATCCGGCTCCGAGGGGTCGAACGACTCGAGCCACTCCCGGTACTCCGGGGTCTCGGCCGCGAGCAGCGCCAGCCATTCGCCGCTCATCGCCGACTGCTGGGTGGCGCGCGTGAAGCAGTCGATCGCGAGCTCTCGCTCTCCCTCGCGGATCAGTGCGCTTCCCCGCAGCAGCAGCGAGACCGGAGCGTAGCGGCGCAGGTGCACGTTCTGTATCTGCAGTTCGCCGAACGGCCCGTCGGGCATGGTCTTGGCGAGCACCTGCTGGTGCCGGCCGACCGCGAGATCGAGGCGCAGCTGGAACAGGCCTTGGATCAGGAAGTCCGCGCCGTCGCTGATGCTCGTGTACGAGACGTTGCTGATGCTGAGCTGCCGCCTCGCCGTCGCGAACTCGCCCCGGCCCGCGAGGTGGATCGCGTAGGCGAGGCGCGCGAGCCGGTCGAAGCGCCGGTCGAACCTCGACCACAAGCCCTGCTGCTTGATCATCGTGTAGTGGTGCAGACCGCGCTCGATGTCCTTCGTGATGTAGGTCGAGAGCATCATGATGTAGTGGTAGAAGGAGCGGTACACCGTGTCGCGGCTGCTGCGCTCCGCTTGATCGTGCGCCGCTTCGAGGGTCTCGGAGTCGGTGTCGGGCCTGCCTGCAGTCAGGAAGAGCTCTGCGATGTCCGCCGCCGCGCGTGAGGCGCCGCAGCCGCCGTGCGCCTCGATCCCGGCCCGGGCGATCTGCAGCACCTCCGGGTACGAGAGGTACTCCCCGAAGAGCACGATGATGAGCGACATGAGACCGATGGCCTCGGTGACGAGCTCGGGGGTGCCCTTTGCGGCGAGCTCGCTCTCGACGACGCCCCGCAGCGAGGCGAAGCCCGAGACGAAGTCGACGGCGCAGACCTCGGTGAGCGCGAGCGCGAGCGCGGCGTCCGCGTGGACCCGCTCCGACAGGCCTCCGTCTTCGAGCGCCTCGGAGAGCAGCCTGTCGCAGGCGGTGCGGAAGCGGATCGCGTCGAGGAAGTCGCCGGTCGCGAGCGCCAGCAGCTGCCCGACCGTCTCGAGCCGGACCGCGTCCTCGGCGGAGAGCGTCTCGGCGTCGAGCGGTGCGCGCGTCGCGCGATAGAGCTCGTAGTCGGCTCTTGGACTCCGCTCGGGCGAGGATCGCCGCTCGTAGATCTCGTGCACGGTGCGGAGCGACTGGTCTAGGTCGACGACCGGCGAGAGCGGCTGCCGCGCGATGCTGAACAGATGATTCGCGTACAGCGAGAAGGTCGTCGCGCCCTCTCCCCGTATCTGGGCCGAACCACCGTCGGGCGTCCCGCCGCCGGCCGGCGCGACGCCGAAGCGGGCGGCGTGGTGGATGCGCAAGTCGAGAGTGTAAAGCTGCCGCGGGATGATCAGGTAGCGTTCGACGTTGCCGGGCAGCAGCACCTCGGCGAGCTCCGAGTCGAGCGTGTTGCGCAGCCTCTCGGGCTGCTCCACGAGCCGCATCAGCCGGTCGATCGCCGGCTGAGGGTTGGACGCCGCCCGCTCGATGGCCCGGGTGAGCATGATGACGCCCTTGTCGTCGAGCGTCCGCGGAGTCGGGTACTCGCGCAGCAGCGCCACGGTCTCGGAGAGCAGCCGACCGTCCTCGCTGATGATCTCGAGATACTCGCGGGAGGCCGCGCCCAGCGTCGCGACGATCTGCTCGAGCAGCTGGTCGCGCAGGCGGGTGAGTCCGCTCCTCGCCTCGAGGTAGCGGCGCAGCGAGCCGAGCTCGGAGTCGTCGACGACCGCACGGGTCTGCTGCGGCTCGTCGCGCCACTCCCGCAGCACGGCAGCCGCGTCCGAGGGGTTGGAGACCCATGGGCGGCTCGCCGGGGAGCGCGGTGTCACGAGTCCGACGCGGGAGGTGCGCAGTCGCTGGGTCTCGGGGTGATCTATCAGGCCGAAATCGGCGACGACCAGGGTGTCGGCGGCGACGTGGGCGGGCAGCCGCCCCTCCTGGACGACCCTGCCGTCGGAGTCGGCGAGCGCGTAGAACAGCCGCACGTCGTGCTTCGGAAGGCCCGAGGAATGGGATCGTCTCTCGACGGCCACCGCGACCATTCGTCTGCTTCGAACGTGCATCTCTGCTCCCCGTCAAGCACCGCTCCCGGCTCGACTGCGCGCCGAACATTCGAATGCGTTGCGTCCCACTGTACGACACCCCTGCGCATTTCTAGCACGGCCGGGGAAGGTCCGAACCGTTACCGCACATAAACTCACCCCAATCTCACCCTGTGATGATTATCAAACCACCCTCATATCACCCCGACAATCGTGCGTTGCCACCCGCGGATCACCCGCGGAAGCCGAGCCGATCGAGTCGGGAGCGGCCCAGAGTTGTGAGAGTGATCGCGCCTTCGCACAGGGGCGATCTGTGTGCAGAGTGCGCGCGGCGGGCTCCGGCGAGACGGAGCTGAGCGGCGTTCGCTCGGGGAGAGTCTTACCGACGAGGTCGAGGGAGAGAACGGATGATGTCGAAGAGTGGGGGAGTCGCGTCGCGGAGAACGCGGAGGACGACGCCCGAACGTATGAGGGGCACGACGGTGCTCGGCGTGGTGCTGGCGATGTTCGCCATGCTGCTGACGCCGGTCGCCGCCCAGGCTGCGCCGGGCGATTTCGCCTGGGGCGTCGTCACCGTCGACGCGAACAAGAACGGCGCGATCGATGCGAGCGGTGCGGCCGGACAGGTCGACAAGGGTCTTGCCGGGGCGAAGGTCGAGATCGTCGACGCCGCCGACGCGGTCGTCGCCGAGACGGTGACCGGAGCGGACGGATCCTGGTCCGTCGCAGACGCGCCGTCGCCCGACTCCGGGCCCTACAAGGTCCGCGTGACGACATCCGATGCGAACGGCAACGTCTACGCTTTCCCGGCCTCCGCAGCTGATCCCAACGACTTCGCGCGCGGCAGCACAGCGAATGTCGGCCTCGCCGATCTGCCCGACGACGGCGAGCTGAACGCGCTCGTCTACCCGGTCTGGTCGCTCGATCTGGCGCTCGCCGCCGATACGGAGGGCCTGAACGGCACGGCGATTCGCACCGGCACCGGTCCCTTCGACGCGAACGACTCCGAGCCGGGCAACGACTCGGGCATGGCGAACGACCGGGTGCGCTCGGCCGACATCGTCTCCTTCAACTGGTCGCTCACCGCCGACTCCGAGGAGTCGCTCGGCGACAGCTTCACCGACGTGGTCTTCGAGCAGACCATCGAGATGGAGCCCGGAGCCGTGGTGAACTTCGCCAACCGCCCTGCGGTTTGCGACCCTGTCAAGAGCACGATCGTGGCGCAGCCCTCGGGATCGACGATCCAGGCGGGCACGACCCCGCCCGCCGGCACGACGAGCGTGACCCTGAGCTGCTACCTGGGCGCGATGGGCGAGGACAAGGCGAGCTACCTGTTCCCGACCTCGGTGCAGCCGATGGCCACCTCGGAGAACGGCTCCACCTTCACGACGACCTCGCGCGCCTACGCGGTGGACCCCACGGGCACCGCGACCGCGCAGCCCTCCGCGGGTGTCGACAGCCCGCCGATCGAGATCACCGCGGCCCCCCGTTACGACGTGGAGAAGATCAACGGCGATGCAGCCGGTGGCTACTACGGCAACCAGACGATCAACGGCGTGCAGACCTACGGCATGTACTCGTACTACACGGTGCAGATCTCGACGGACCGTACGGTGGGCGTCGAGGCGTTCCAGCAGCCGATCACGATGCAGGAGAGCTTCTGGGCGGTTCGCAGCGTCGAGGGCCCGAACGGCGAGGAGGTCGGCACCCCGATCACCGACCTGAAGTGGTACATCACCAACTGCATGCCATCGCCGGCACCGCGCTCCGGTCAGACCGACGCGGGCCTGGTCTACGGCAAGATCGGGGCCCCCGGTTCGGTCGCAACCGCTGCCAACAGTGTGCGCGACTCGGGCACCTGCACCATCGGTAATCGCACCGCAGACGACACTGGCAGCTACACGCTCTCGATGAACGGCATCGACACCTCGGGCCTCAGCTACCCGACGCAGACGGTTGCCGGCGCCTCGCTCGCGGCGGGTCCCTACTACGTCGCCTCGTATCGGGTGCAGGTCTTCATTCCCATGTCGGAGCTCGACCGGACCCAGGGCGCGCCCGATGACGGCGTGGGCGAGTTCAGCATCTTCAACCGTGTGGGCGACTTCGATCCGGTGGGCACTTCGGGTGCGTCGAACTTCGGCAGCGGCGTCGAGCCAGGTTACTGCGAGTCCGGCGAACCCGCTGACCGGGCGACGAAGTGCGACGACATGGAAGACGAGACTCGCTCCAACAACGTGGTCGGTCCGCACACCAAACGCATCGCCCCCGGAAGCTGGGCCAAGTACTTCATCGACGCCACCACCGGGTGGAGCACCGGCTACGGCTGGATCAATGGCGGAGGCAACCATGACGGCGCCGCACTCGTGCAGCCGGGCCAGGCGTTCACGAGCATGCAGAACCTCAGCAACACCGCGACCGACTGGTCGAGTGCGCAGATGTGCGATGTGTTCGACAACACCGTGCTGAAGCTCGTCCCGCTCAATAAGGACATCTCGAGTTCCAACCCCTACCCGGACGACCTCTACTCTGCCGTGCTCCGCACGCAGCCGGGCATCGCTGCTCCGTCCCCTGCAGATCAGATCGCGCGACAGGGCGAGTGGATCACCAAGTACGGCCATGTCGACCTGAGCGGCGATGACCCGAACTCTGGCGTCTTCGATACCGAGACCAACCGTTGGGAGGGCGATTGGAGCAAGCAGCGAGCGGCCGCGAGCGGTGCGAACACCATCTGCGGCTCGGATGCCATCACCTGGTACGACAGCCCCACCGAGGTGCCCGGCGGCATTGATGCGGTGAACGTCGTCTGGACTCAGACGGCACCGGACTACGTGTTCAAAGCCGGATATAAGGAGACTTGGCGCCTCGCCTTCGAGCAGCGCGACAGCTACCACGGCGGCCCGCATGATGGCGGGGCGATCCCGGCAGGTACGGTCGCGGCAAACTACGGTTCTGTGAAGACCTCGGGCTGGTTGCAGGGCTGGAATCGACAGGGCAACGACACTGCTGGCAGCCCGGGCTATATCCCCGGCGCGGGTACCACAGCGCCGCTGCCCGCGGCCGAGAGGTGGCCGGGTGAGAACGGTGCCACTTCCGGCGACCGCTGGACGGTTGTGCGCGCGCAGATGAACCTGAAGAAGCGCACGATCGCCGGAGAGATCGGCGGCGACGCTGCTTCCGGTGTCGCCGACTTCGGCATCACCGGTTCCGCGGTCGCGGGCAAGCCGGTGATCTGGGAGATCACCTCGACGCTCACCGCGATCGCGAGTCCCGCTGCCCCGGTGAACAACGTGGTCATCACCGACACGCTGCCCGAGTACGTGATCTACGACGAAGCGGGCACCGCGGCGCTGGCCACGGCCGGAGGGTTCCCGATGCCGACCTCGGTCACCCCGAACCCCGACGGCACCACGACGCTGGTGTGGAACCTGGGAACGCGCACGCCGAACCAGGACCTGCCCGTGCTGAAGGTCGCGACCACGACCGACACGCTGGCGCCGAACAACACCTTCGTCGTCAACAAGGCGGCGATCACGGCGGACGGCATCGTCCCGGTGTCTGCGCACAGGGACGACCACACGGTCAAGCTCGAGCAGGCCGGCGGACTGCAGCTGAAGAAGAGCGTCGACAAGACTCTCGACCTGCAGAACGACACCCAGGAGTACACACTGCAGCTGAAGAACTTCGGCGACACCCTGCCGATCCTGGCCCCGACGGTCATCGACGTGCTGCCCTACAACGGCGATGCGACGAACGACTGGAACGTCAACCGATCGCCTGCTTCGGAGTTCACCGGCCAGAATCGGCTGCAGGCGGCTCCCGAGGCCTTCGAGTTCGACGGAGAGACGCCTCTGGCGGGTACCTTCTACTACACGACGGCCGACCCGGCCACCGTGCCGCAGAACCTGAACGCCGACACCGACCCGTCGATCTGGTCCACGACCTTCACCGCGAATGCCACGGCCTTCAAGTTCGTCGCTGCGAACCCGCTCTCGGTCGCGACCAACCCTTCGAAGTCGGGTCTCACGATCAAGTTCACGACGGATCAGACCGCGAACAGTGCGGGCGACTTCTACTCGAACCGCTTCACAGCGTTCTCGAACACGCTGAAGAACGGTCAGAACTATCAGCTGCTGACCTCGAACCTGGTGTCGGTGCGAGTGGTGGGCTTCGCCGTGGGAGACCTGGTGTGGTTCGATACGGACGGCGACGGCAAGTTCACCGAGGGCACGGATCGTCCGGTCTCGGGCATCAAGGTCGAGGTCTACGACGAGACCGATACCAAGGTGGGTGAGGCGACGACCGACGCCGATGGCCGCTGGTCCGTCTCGAAGCTGCCGAGGGGCAAGTACTACGCCGTGATCCCGGCTTCGGAGTTCGGTGCGGGCAAGCCGCTCGAGGGCGCGACGCCGGCCCCGAACGCGAGCGCGGATCCCGACGCCGACGAGAACGAGAACACCGATCACCACGCCATCGCCAACGGCGGGGGAGCGCGTTCGGCGGGTCTGCTGACCCTCGACGCCGATGACTCGGAAGATCCGATCCGCGGTCTGGAGCCGACCAACGACAACGTCAAGGGCCTGGTACTGCCGCCGATGACAGGTGACGACTTCACCAACCTGACGCTCGATATGGCCTTCGTGCCGGCGGTGTCGTTCAAGGTGTCGAAGGTCGTCGACGGCCCCGCCGCATCGTACGGCGTCGGCCCGTTCCAGATCCAGGTGGCGTGCACCTTCAACGGCCAGGCAGCGCCCGGGTATCCGAAGACGCTGACGTTCAACGGCGCGGGCGAGCAGACGCTCACCGCACCGCTCGGATCGAAGTGCGCGGCGAGCGAGACCGGCACGGGCAACGCGACCAGCGTCGCGATCGCCCCGCAGGACGGCATCACGCTCGACGACGAGGACGGCGAGTTCGCCCTCACCGTGACGAACACCTTCGAGGTGGGCTCGCTGAAGATCGCGAAGCGCGTCGAGGGCGCCGGTGCGGGCATCGCCCAGACCGGTCGCACCTACACCTTCACCGTGGCGTGCGTCTTCAACGGCCGCGACGTGCCGGTGCAGACGGTGACGCTCGCCGACGACGGCTCGGGCACGCTGGCCTCCGAGGAGATCGCGGGCCTGCCGGTCGGGGCGACCTGCACCGTCACCGAGACGAGCGCGGGCGGAGCCGACACGACGCCGCAGCCGCTGCAGGTCGTGATCGACGGCGACCCCGAGACGGTGCAGGAGGTCGGGCCGTTCGTGAACGAGTTCTCGGCCGGCACCCTCGATATCGCGAAGGCGCTCGACGGCGACGCGAAGGACGACGCGTTCCTGCTCGACCAGCAGTACACGCTCGACCTCGTCTGCCAGGTCGCGGAGGGCGTGGACTACTTCCGCGGCTCGGTCACCCTGAAGCCGGGCGCCGCGCAGCCGGTGACGGTCGGCGATGCGCCGCTGCTGCTGCCGGTGGGCGCACGCTGCTGGATCGACGGCGAGTCGGTTGACCAGGGGGCGAAGGCCGCCTCGTTCAACTTCGACGGCTATGACAACGCGGCGATCGTGGTCGCCCAGGAGGACTCGGCGCAGTCCCAGACGCTCGAGCTGAGCGCGGTGAACACCTTCGACCAGGCGACGCTGACCGTGTCGAAGAAGGTCGTCGGGCCCGGCACCGGCAAGGCGTACGACTTCGAGCTGGCCTGCACCTATCCGGTGCAGGGCGAGAACGGCGTCGAGGACGTCGAGTACCCCCTCGCCGACGGCGATGCGAAGTTCAGCCTGAAGGACGGTCAGACGAAGACCGTGACGGTGCCCGCCGGCGTCTCCTGCAAGGTGGTCGAGACGAACGTGCCCGACGGCGCGACCGTCACGATCGAGGATTCGGACGGCACCACCGAGGGCGGCGTGACCGATGGCGAGGTGACGGAGCTCGAGGGCACCGAGAACTTCGTGCAGGTGACGAACACCTTCCCCAACCCGCCGTTGAAGAACACCGGCGGCGAGCTGCCGGTCGGTGCGCTCTGGGCCGGTGCGGGCCTGCTCGTGGCGGGCGCGGTGCTGCTGCTCGCGCGCCGAAGCCGCCGGGATCGCGCGATCCTCGGCGACCGAGACTCGGGAGGCGACATCTGATCTCCTCCTGAACTCGTCGAGATCACTCGCGCCGGGGCCTCACCCCCCTGGGTCCCGGCATCCGGGCCTCGACGAAATCCCCCCGGGCCCCCGTTTTTCCCACGGGGGCCCACCTCTTTCTCCCGGTGATCCGGCGGTAGGTGCTGCCTCGCAGGCCCGCGAGCGGCACCTACCGCCGGATCGCGCCCCTCGGTCCGATCCTCCGAACCCGGGGTGCTCGTTCTGAGCGGACTGGCGGCTGGGGCGGGAGCGGTGAATGTAGCGTGGAGACGTGACCAGAGCTCCTCGCACGCCCGCGACCATGCGCATCCGCGCCGCGGTTCGCGCAGCGCTGCGGTCGGTGCCTCCGTCTCCCGCGCAGCGGGACGAGGATCCGGGGCCGCACGGGCGGCCCCGACCGCTCGTGCTCGTGGCGCTCTCGGGAGGGGCGGACTCGCTCGCGCTCGCCGCGTCGACGGCGGCGGAGGCGGCGGGCGCCGGAGTGCGCGCCGGCGCCGCGATCGTCGACCACGGGCTGCAGCCGGGATCCGCGGCGGCCGCGGATCGCGCGGCCGAGCAGGCCGCATCGCTCGGGCTGGGCCCCGTGATCGTGCAGCGGGTCGAGGTCGAGTCCGGGCCCGCCAGCGTCACCGGGGGAGTAGAGGCCTCTGCGCGCGCGGCGCGCTACGAGGCGCTCCGCGAGGCGGCGGAGAAGACCGGGGCGATCTGCGTGCTGACCGCCCACACCCGCGACGACCAGGCGGAGCAGGTGCTGCTCGGCCTCGCGCGGGGGTCGGGCACGCGCAGCCTCGCCGGCATCCCGGCTTCGCGCATGCTCGATTCCGGGGTCCTCGTGCTGCGGCCGCTGCTCGACGAGCGCCGCGGGGTCGACCGCGCGACCACCGAGGCGGCCTGCGCCGAGCTCGGCCTCGAGCCGTGGAACGACCCCCACAACTCCGATCCCTCCTTCGCCCGGGTTCGGGTTCGCGCCCATGCACTGCCGCTGCTCGAGCGACAGCTCGGGCCCGGCTTCGCCGATGCGCTCGCCCGCACCGCCGACCTCGCCCGCGAAGACGCCGACGCCCTCGACGAGCTCGCGCGCGAGCAGCTGCGGGGGATCCCCGCCCCCGACCTCTCCGTCGCGGAGCTCGCCTCGCTGCCGGCCGCGCTGCGCCACCGCATGATCAGACTCGCCGCCTCCGAGTGGTTCGGCTCGCAGCTGAGCCGTGAGCACACCCTGGCGATCGCGGCACTCGTCACGGCGTGGAGAGGGCAGGGGCCGATCCACGTGCCTGGGCTCGTCGTGAGCCGCGCCGGCGACCGGCTGACGCTCGCCGCGCGAGAGGCTCCTCCGGCACAGTAAAATCGAGCCATGGATGCGAAACAGCTCGGCGACGATCTCAGCACTGTCCTGCACACCGAGGCCGAGCTGCACTCGCGGCTCGCGCAGATGGCGCGCCAGATCGAACAGGACTACGGCGACGCCCCGCCGCTGCTCGTCGGCGTGCTGAAGGGCGCGGTCATGGTGATGGCAGACCTCGCGCGCGAGCTGCGCTTCCACGCGCAGATGGACTGGATGGCGGTCTCGTCGTACGGCGCCTCGACCAAGTCCAGCGGCGTCGTGCGCATCCTCAAAGACCTCGACACCGACATCACCGGCCGCGACGTGCTGATCGTCGAGGACATCATCGACTCGGGCCTCACCCTGTCGTGGCTCAAGGAGAACCTGCTGAGCCGAGGTGCGAAGTCCGTGAGGATCTGCACCATGCTGCGCAAACCGGAGGCGCTGAAGGTGGAGGTCGACGTGGCATACGTCGGCTTCGATATTCCGGTCGAATTCGTGGTCGGCTACGGGCTCGACTACGCAGAGAACTACCGCAACCTGCGCGATGTGGCGGTGCTTGCGCCGCACGTGTACTCAGACTAGGACGCTTCAGGCGACGCGCCCCGTCGCGTTGTTCTGTGCGTCTTTGTCCGCGCTGGGCGAATCTTCAGAAGGTTTGTCGGTGGCGGCGGCTACGCTTATTGCAGTTCAAAGAGAAAGGCCTCGCATTGGCTGAGACTGCACCCGGTGGCTCCCGCCTGAAGAAGATCTTCAAGGGTCCGCTGGTTTACCTGATCCTCGCACCGATCATCGTGCTGCTGGGGTGGTCGCTGCTCTCGGGTGCGGGAGTGCGCGAGGTGACCACCGAGCAGGGCCTCGAGATGCTCGCGAACGGCGACGTCAAGAAGGCCGAGATCGTCGACGGCGATCAGCGCGTCAACCTGACGCTCGAGAAGGCAGACAAGAAGACCGGCGCAACCGACGTCTACTTCTACTACGTGATGCAGCGCGGTGGCGACGTCGTCGCCGCGGTCACCGATGCGAAGCCGAAAGACGGCTACACCGATCAGGTGCCGCAGCCGAACGCATTCTGGTCGCTCATGAGCTTCATTCTGCCGCTGCTCTTGATCGGTCTGTTCTTCTGGTGGATTCTGTCGTCGATGCAGGGCGGCGGCAACAAGGTCATGCAGTTCGGCAAGTCTCGTGCGAAGCTCGCTTCAAAGGAGACCCCGCAGGTGACCTTCGCAGACGTCGCGGGCTCAGACGAGGCTGTCGAAGAGTTGCACGAGATCAAAGACTTCCTCACCGATGCCTCGCGCTTTCAGGCAGTCGGCGCGCGCATTCCGCGCGGTGTGCTGCTCTACGGCCCTCCCGGCACGGGCAAGACCCTGCTTGCGCGTGCAGTCGCAGGCGAGGCCGGGGTGCCGTTCTACTCGATCTCTGGATCAGACTTCGTCGAGATGTTCGTCGGTGTCGGCGCGAGCCGCGTTCGCGACCTCTTCAAAGAGGCCAAGGCGAACGCACCTGCCATCATCTTCGTCGACGAGATCGACGCGGTCGGGCAGCGTCGCGGCCAGGGCATGGGCGGCGGCCACGACGAGCGCGAGCAGACCCTGAACCAGCTGCTCGTTGAGATGGACGGCTTCGATGACCGCAGCAACGTGATCATGATCGCGGCGACCAACCGCCCCGACATGCTCGACCCAGCGCTCCTGCGCCCAGGTCGCTTCGACCGCCAGATCGGTGTCGATGCGCCCGACATGAAGGGTCGCCGTGCGATTCTCGATGTGCACTCGAAGGGCAAGCCGCTCTCGAAGAACGTCGATCTCGATGTGGTTGCTCGCAAGACCCCTGGCTTCTCGGGCGCCGACCTCGCGAACGTGCTCAACGAGGCAGCGCTGCTGACCGCGCGCTCGAACGCGCAGCTGATCGACAACCGCGCGCTCGACGAGGCGATCGACCGCGTCATCGCTGGGCCGCAGCGCCGCACGCGCGTCATGAAAGACCAAGAGAAACTCATGACCGCCTACCACGAGGGTGGTCACGCGCTCGTGGCTGCGGCGCTCAATCACTCCGATCCGGTGACCAAGATCACCATTCTGCCTCGCGGCCGTGCGCTCGGCTACACCATGGTGATCCCGCTCGAGGACAAGTTCTCGATCACTCGTAACGAGCTGCAAGACCAGATCGCCTATGCGCTTGGCGGGCGTGTCTCAGAAGAGCTCGTGTTTCACGACCCCACCACGGGCGCGGGCAACGACATCGAGAAGGCGACCGCGACCGCGCGCAAAATGGTGACCGACTACGGTATGTCGTCTTCGCTCGGCCCCGTCAAGCTCGGCCAGGCTCAGGCCTCGCCGTACCTCGGTGAGTTCGGTTCGGCCCGAGACTACAGTGAGGGCGTGGCCGTCTCGGTTGACGCAGAGATCCGCTCGATCATCGAGCAGGGGCATAACGAAGCCTACGAAGCGCTCACCGTGAACCGCGCCGTGCTCGACCGACTCGCCGGTGAACTCATGGAGAAGGAGACCCTCGACCACCTGCAGGTGGCAGAGATCTTCCGCGATGTGGTGAAGTTGCCCCCGCGTCAGCTGTGGCTGTCGAGCAACGATCGCCCGGTGAGCGATCTGCCTCCGATTGAGGTGCCCTCGAGCGTGAGCACTGACAACGTCGAGCCTCAGGCTTCAGCGCCCGTCGATGCCGAGCCTGCTGCCGGGGCGAACGCCGAGCCGGCTGAGTCGCCGGAGGAGAACGGTTCGGCCAGCTGATGAGCGGAGTCGTCGACCGTGAGCGCGTGGCGCGTGCGGTGCGCGAGCTGCTCAGCGCCATCGGAGAGAACCCCGACAGGGCTGAGCTCTCGGGCACGCCGGCTCGAGTTGCCGACGCCTACGCCGAGTTCTTTTCGGGAGTGGGCGTCGACGCGGTCGGGCTCCTTGCCGAGGCGGTGCCGGTTGGTGCCGACACCGGCGAGCTTGTGCTCGTCAGGGACATCGCCCTGCGCTCGGTCTGCGAACATCACCTTCTGCCGTTCCGCGGGCGTGCGCACGTGGCCTACCGGCCGGGTGCAAAGGTCGTTGGGCTCGGCGCGCTGCCGCGAGTCGTAGAGACACTTGCTGCCCGTCCCCAACTGCAGGAGCGTCTCGGCGAACAGATCGCAGACGCTGTCGTCGAGGGCATTGACCCCGAGGGCGTGCTCGTCGTGCTCGAAGCCTCGCACGGCTGCGTCGCCGATCGCGGCGTCAAACAGGCAGAGGCGACCGCGGTCACGATCGCTTCGCGGGGTTCGCTCTCGCAGCCTCTGCTGCGAGCCGAGGTGCTCGCGCTGATCGGCTCGAGCGAGCGATGAACTCCGCGAGTCGTCTAGCGCCACCGCGCACGCTCATCATGGGCGTGCTCAACGTCACCCCGGACTCGTTCAGCGATGGTGGCGAGTATCTCGACCCCCAGGTCGCAATCGCACGGGCGCGCGAACTGGTGCGGCAGGGGGCCAACATCATCGACGTCGGCGGTGAGTCGACGAGGCCGGGGGCTTCGCCCGTGTCCCTCGAAGAAGAACAGCGCCGCATCTTGCCGGTCATCGAGGCGCTGAGCGCCGAGGGCATCACCGTTTCGGTCGATACCCTGCACGCCGCGACAGCGAGGGCTGCGGTGCGTGCCGGCGCCCACTACGTCAACGACGTCTCCGGCGGGCTGCACGACGATGAGATGTTCCAGACCGTCGCTGGGCTTTCGGGCGAGCACGACACTCGCATGATCATCGGCCACTGGCGAGGGGTGCCTGATCCCGCACATAGCCGCTCCGAATACCGCGACGTTGTGGTCGAGGTGAGTGACGCGCTCGCCGAACGTGCCGTGCGTGCCGTCGCGGCGGGCATCGCACCGCACCGCATTGTGCTCGACCCGGGGCTCGGCTTCGACAAGACCGCTGCCCAGGGCTGGCAGCTGCTCGCACACCTCGAACGCCTCGCCGTGCTTGGCTATCCGGTGCTCATCGGTGCGTCTCGCAAGCGCATGCTCGCCGAGACACTGGGCGCGCACGACGACACCGCAGCCCGAGATCTCGCGACCGCTGTGGTGAGCTCGCTTGTGGCTCGATCAGGGGCCTGGGGCGTACGAGTGCATGACGTGGCCTCGACCGCGGCCGCCCTCGCCGTCACAGCCGCCTTCGAGGCTGGCGCGCGCACGGCAACTTCGGCCGGCGCAGGCTTCGAAGCACAGCCTACTCGCGACCGCATCACGCTCACCGGCCTCGAAGTGTTCGCCTACCACGGGGTGTACGACTTCGAACGCGAGCAGGGGCAGCGCTTCATCATCGACGCTGAGGTCGCGGTCGATCTCAGCGCTGCCGCCGCCGGTGACGAGCTCGCCCGCACGGTGAACTACGCCGAACTGGTAGGCACGATCCTCGAAGCCGTCGCGAACGACCCCGTCGACCTCATCGAAACTCTCGCCGAACGCGTCGCGCGCGTGGCGCTCGGCTTCGCGGGCGTGCGGCAGGCGCGCGTGACGGTGCACAAGCCGGACGCGCCGATCGACGCGACCTTCGGCGACGTGTCGGTCACGATCGAACGAGGCGTCGAGTGATCGCCCAACGCGTCAACGTGTTGTTGGCATTCGGTGCGAACCTTGGCGACCGCGGCGAAACGATCGCTGCCGCGCAGCGGGGGATCGCCGAATCGTCAGGCATCGAGCGGTTCGAGGCATCGCCTCTGCGCGAGACCATTGCGCTGACCCCGTCTGGGCCAGACCCCCACGCCCCGCGCTACCTGAACGGCGTCGCGCGGGCAGAAACCTCGCTCTCGCCGCACGAGCTGCTTGACCTGCTGCAGCGCATCGAGCACGAGCACGGCCGGGTGCGCGATGTGCGCTGGGGCGACCGCACGCTCGACATCGACCTGATTCTCTACGGCGGCCGCGTGATTCGCGACGAGCGTCTCACCGTGCCGCACCCGCGGGCGCACGAGCGCGACTTCGTGCTCTCGCCTTGGCTCGCACTAGACCCGCACGCGGTGCTAATGGGGCATGGCCGTGTCGACGCACTGCTTGCGGCGATCGGCGACACGACCAGGCCGCTCGAGGGTGCGAGTGACGCGAGTGAGGCGCAAGAGGGTGCGCACTCACTTGATGCTGGCGAAAGTGCAGCGCATGCGTAACCTGCAACGAACGTCTCCGCTCGCGATCGCGACCTGTGTGGTGATCGGCACCGGTGTCGGCCTGCTGGTGCAGCTCTTCCGTTCTACCAAGGGGCAGGCGCCACTCGTGCCGCCGCTTTCGCTTCCCCTCACGCTGCTCGTCTTCGGTGCCGTGCTGGTGGTGCTCGCGATCTCGTTGCGCCGCGCGGTGAACCGA
Organism: Actinomycetota bacterium; assembly: GCA_020161315.1. Taxonomy (GTDB): domain Bacteria; phylum Actinomycetota; class Actinomycetes; order Actinomycetales; family Microbacteriaceae; genus Leucobacter. Next base: position 42,861 of record JAIUOH010000011.1, read on the forward strand.
AAGTCGGGCAAGCCGGTGAATCCGTTTCACGCGGTGCGACTGCTGGCAGGTGCGAGAACCGCGCAGTTTGTGGGCGCGCTGATCGGTGGCTTTGGCGGAGGCCTTGGGCTGCAGTTGCTTTCGCGAAGCGTCATGCCGCAGGCGTCGGTGTGGGTTCCGATGGTTCTAGTACTCGTCGCGGGCGCAGTGCTCGTTGCCTGCGGCGTGATCGCAGAGATGCTGTGCCGGGTGCCGCCGAGCGGTGACGACGAGGGCGAGGGCAAGAATAAGAGCGGGATCGCCCCTCGCACGGGCCCCGAACCGGGTGCGGCGTGATCCAACTTGAATCGAGCAGCTCACCCAGTTAGCGGCTTTCGCGGCTGCGGCTACGACTTCTGAGCAATGTCGGCGGCACGCTCTAGGCTTGTACTATGACCGAAACTGAGTGGCCAACCCGCACCGAGAACTGGCAGCGAGTCTCTCCGAGGTATGCCTGGGTAGATCTCGTTCTCAATCTCTTTTGGGTGCTCGTCACCGCGGGCGGCTACTTGGTGGTCGCACTGGTGCTTGCCGACGAGAAGCCGCCGCTGGCCGTGCACCTCATCGTTGCGGCCGTGGCGCTCGTGCTGCTCGTCAACGCGGTGCTTGCGTTTCGGCGGGTGCGCGCCATCGGCTATCTACTGCGCGAAGACGACCTGCTGTTTCGCCGCGGCATCATGTTCGAGCGCGTGATTGCGGTGCCGTACGGGCGCTTGCAGCTGGTCGACGTGACTCGCGGGCCGCTGCTGCGCGCGCTCGGCTTGGCCACACTCAAGTTCGTCACCGCGAGCGTGGCGACCGGCGTGAACCTGCCGGGGTTGCCAGAGGCCGAGGCCGAGGCTCTGCGAGATCGGTTGGTTGAACTCGCCGAGACGAGGCGGTCGGGGCTGTGAGTGACAACCCTGTTTTCGGCGTGCCCGAGCCCGAGAGGCCCCCGGGCGAGGCATCTGCAGTACAACCTCTGTCGAGCGGTGACGCGCCGGCGGTCGCGGGAGTGCCGCCGATTCAGGCACCGGTCGAGCCCCAGTGGCGCCGACTTCACCCGCTTTCGCCTCTGCTCAGGGGCGGGCTGTTTCTGCTTGTCGTGGTCGGCATTATCGTCGCGAACCTGCGCGATCGAATCTTCGAGCTCTTCCTTGACCAGCGATTTGTCGACGCTATGGGCCCGAACGAGGGCGACCTGATCGACTACCTTGCGCGGCAGCGCCTGCTCATCTGGGGGCTTGTCGCGGTGCTCGCTGCGATTCTCGTGATCGTTGCCATCTCTTGGCTGAGCTGGCGCTTCAGCACATTCAGAATCACCCCCGAGGCCGTCGAGTCGAAGCGCGGCGTGCTGTTTCGCCAGCACCGGCGTGCACCGCTCGAGCGCATTCAGAGTGTGAACCTGCAGCGTTCGCTGCTTGCGCGCCTGCTCGGGCTTACGCAGGTTGACGTGCAGACCGCCGGCCAGGGCGGCAAGGTCGCGCTGCAGTACCTCGGGCATCGCGATGCAAAACAGGTGCGCGAGCAGATTTTGCTCGCGTCTCGCGCGAGCAAAATGGGCGGGGCGTCTCAGGTGATGCCCGCGGCGACTGCGCAGCACGGCATCGAGGCAGCGTCATCACAGATTGCGGTCGATCCGCTTGGGCAGGCGTATGCGGTTGCGCCAAGCGCATTCGATAGCAGGCTGCGCGACATTGCCGATTTCGACATCGACCCGAATGCGCGAGAGTCGGGTGCGCTGATCCGAGTCCCGGTGGGCCGCCTCGTTGCGAGCCTGTTGCTCGGCACCGAGATGCTCTCGGTGCTCATCATCGTCGTGGCAATCGCGGTGACGAGCATCTGGGCAACCCCGGTGGCACTCGCCGGTCTGGTGCCGGTCGGTCTGGTCATGGTGAGCATGCTCATCTCGCAGTTCAACAAGGGCTTCAACTTCGTGCTGTCGCGAGCAGAAGACGGCGTGCGCATTGGGGCGGGCCTCACCGCGACCTCGACCGAGACCATTCCCGCTGGCCGCGTGCACGCCGTTGAGGCGCGCCAACCGATCGGCTGGCGCCCATTCGGCTGGTGGAAGGTGCGCATCACGACCGCCGGCCATTCGGCCGCCGAGGGCGGTCAGAACAAGATGCAGAACACGGTGCTGCCCGTGGGCAACATCGAAGACGTGCTGCGAGTATTCGAGACCCTGCTGCCCGCCGATCCGCGCCTCTCGGCCGCCCCCGCCGGGAGAGATTGCGCAAGAAGCGTCGCCGAATCTTTCGTTGTGGAGTCTGCTGTCGCTGGATCTGCCGTCGAAGATGACGAGTCTGCCAACGCAGGGCGCCGCCGCAACGCGCTGCGAGACGCGCTCGTGGGCTCGGGCGAGGGCTACGTGCGTGCCGGATCGAAAGCCGCGGCTTTGCTCTGGTTCGGCGTGCGCCGGGCGGGCCTGCGCATCGAAGATGCCAGCGAGCCGCACGCGAGCCTGCGTGTGCGCCGGGGTTGGCTCACCCGTTCACTCGCGGTGATGCCCATTGTGCGGGCGCAATCGATCCAGCTGGGTCGTCCCTTCGCACACCACTTGCTCGGCCTCGCCTCGCTGCAAGCGCACACGGTGCTCGGCCCCGTGCGCATGCAGATGCGCGGCATCGACCTTGAAGTGGCGCAGCAGACCTTCGACGAACTCGCAGAAACGGTGGTGCGCGTGCAAGGCCACGATGCATCAAACCGGGTTACCCGCGAGAAGAACGCATGAACGCTTCGACTCGTGATGGGCGCCTCGGCATCGGAGTGATCGGTGCGGGTCGGGTTGGCCCCGTGCTCGCGCTCGCACTCGCCGGCGCCGGTCACGCGATTACCGGCATCAGTGCGATCAGCGCCGAGAGCCGTGAACGTGCCGAGTCGCTTCTGCCGCGCGTGCCGGTGCTCGAAGTGCCCGAAGTGGTGCGCCGCAGCGAACTCGTGCTCTTCGCTATTCCCGGCAGCGAGCTGCCGCAGCTCCTGCAGGGCCTCACCGAGACCGGAGCCTGGCAGCCTGGGCAGATCGCGCTGCACACCGCGCCCGAGCACGGTTACGGCGTGTTCGCCCCAGCGCTCGCATCTGGCGTGATTCCGATTGCGCTGCACCCCGCCCTGATCTTCACCGGCACGAGCCTCGACCTCGGCAGGCTCGCCGGTTCGAGCATGGCAGTCACCGCGCCCACCCCGGTGCTGCCGATCGGGCAGGCCCTCGCGGTCGAAATGGGGGCCGAGCCAGTCGTCGTCGACGAGAGCGAACGCGCCGCCTACGCGGAGGCCATCTCGGCGGCGCAAGAGTTCTCACGCGCGGTCGTGCGCCAGGGGGCAGAAGCATTGCGCGAGATCGGCATCGACCGACCCGATCGCGTGCTCGGGGGCCTCGTGCGTGCGGCCCTCGAAGAAGAACTGCGCGCCGCGGCGGGTCTCGCGCAAGACCTCGACAGCTGAGCTGGCCAGACTGAACTCTGGCCCGGCTGCCCGCCCGTTCGACTAGCCGGAAACCCGGCTGTTACGGCTGAGCCGGCCGCAGAGAGCGGAATCCGAGCACCGCGAAGATCGTGGCGAGGCAGGCGGCGCTGAAGATCGCCACTCCCATCGGCACAGCGGTGTCGTCGCCCCAGGCGCCGACGAGCGGGGCGAGCAGACCGCCGAGCGTGAACTGCAGGCTGCCCATGAGCGCGGCACCGAAGCCTCTCGCGTGAGCGGCCGCGGCAAGGGCGAGCGCGCTCGCGTTCGACATCGTGACTCCTGCGCCCGCGGTCAGCAAGAACGCGCAGCTGATGAAGCTCCAGATCGCGAGCGTGCCGGTGAGCACCAGGGCCAGCATGCCGCCCGTTCCGAGCAGCAGCAACAGCACTCCGACGCCCAGCATGCGAGTCGGCCCGACGCGCTCGGCGATCCTCGCGTTCACAATATTGCCGAGCACGAGAGCCGTGCCGCTCGTCGCAAACCCCAGCGCATACAAGAGTGGCGGCATGCCGAGCACCTGCTGCGCGACGAACGGTGAGGCGGCAATGTAGGCGATCATGGCGCTGAAGCCCGCCACAAAAGTGAGCACGAACAGCATGTACCGAGGCGCGATGATGAGCGACCCGAACGCGGTGAACGTGGCGCCTGGTCTTGCGGGCCTGCGCAATTCGCGGGGCAGCGATTCGGGGATCAGCGCCCAGGCAAGCACGAGCATCACGACCGAGACGGCGGCAAGCGTTGCGAGCGTGCCGCGCCACCCCCAGAGCTCATGGGTGAGTCCACCGATTGGTGGCGCAACGAGCGGGCCGAGACCGCCGACCATGGAAATTACGCTCAGCGCCTTCACTGCGGTCTCACCCTCGCTCAGGTCGGCGGCGATGGCGCGCGCCAGTACGATGCCGGCCGCGCCGGTGAAGCCGAGCAGCAGGCGCAGCGCGATAAACACCTCGATCGAAGGAGTAAAGGCGAGTGCGACGCCGAGCAGCGCGTAGAGGCTGAGCGAGCCGAGCAGCAGGCGGCGGCGGCCGAAGCTGTCAGAGAGCGGACCGATCAGCAGTTGCCCGGCCGCGTTGCCGAGAAAGAATACCGAGAGCGTGAGCTGCACCATCGAGGCGGTGGTCGCGAGGTCGTGCTGAATGCTGCCGAACGACGCGAGATACATGTCGGTTGCGAGCGGGCTCACCGCGCTAGTGAAGCCGAGCACGCCGAGCAGCAGCGGGGTCAGGCGCGGTCGGGTGGTCACACAGCGATCTTAGTAATCGGCGCACCTGCGCGCTCGAATAGACTTGGGGGGTTACGCCATCTTTTACGGAGGAACCCGCCACCATGAGCGACACGCCCACGCCCGAGACGCCCGAGACCTCAGCGATTGACGCCGCAGGCGCAACCGACGCAGAGGTCTTTGAGCAGAAGCGGGTTCGCCTCGAGAAGCGCGACAAGCTGAACGCGCTTGCGGGCAGCGACCTCGGCGGCGGCGCCTACCCGGTCTCGGTGCCTGTTACGACCACGATTCCGCAGGTGCGCGCGAAGTGGGCCCACCTCGAAGAGCAGCCCGACAGTCAGTCAGGCGAGTACGTCGGTGTCGCAGGCCGCATCATGTTTCAGCGCAACACGGGCAAGCTGTGCTTCGCGAGCCTGCAGGCCGGCGACGGCACCCGAATCCAGGCGATGATCAGCCTCGCCAGCGTCGGCGAAGAGTCGCTTGCTCGCTACAAGGAGCTGACCGACCTCGGCGACCACCTCTTCGTGAGCGGCGAGGTCATCTCGAGCCGTCGCGGTGAGCTGTCGATCATGGTGAGCGATTGGAGCATCGCCGCGAAGGCGATCGCCCCCCTCCCCAAGATGCACGCCGATGCGACTCTGGGCGAAGAGACCCGAGTGCGCCAGCGCTACCTCGACCTCATTCTGCGCGAGCGCGCCCGCACCAACGTGCTCACCCGCGCGAAGACCATGGCGAGTCTGCGTCAGACCTTCGCTGAGCGCGACTTCATCGAGGTTGAGACCCCGATGTTGCAGACGATGCACGGTGGCGCGAGCGCGCGCCCGTTCGTGACGCACTCGAACGCGTTCGACACCGAGCTCTACCTGCGCATTGCGCCCGAGCTCTACCTGAAGCGCGCTGCCGTCGGTGGCCTCGAGCGCGTCTTTGAGATCAATCGCAACTTCCGCAACGAGGGAGCCGATTCGACGCACAGCCCCGAGTTCGCAATGCTCGAGTCGTACCAGGCGTACACCGACTACAACGGCATCGCCGATCTCACTCAGGCGCTCGTGCAGAACGCCGCGCTCGCGACGAACGTCGGCACCGAGCGCGAGGGCAGCCACGTGGTCGAGTGGGCCGATGGCACGCTCTTCGATCTTGGCGGCGAGTGGGATCGCATCTCGATGTACGGTTCGCTCAGCGACGCTGCCGGGCGCGAGATCACCCCAGAGACCAGTGTTGACGAACTGCTCGCGCTCGCAGAAGCCGAGGGCGTCGAAGTGAAGCTGCCGAACCACGGCAAGCTCGTTGAAGAGCTCTGGGAGCACTTCGTCATCGACTCGCTCACCCGGCCGACCTTCGTCATGGACTTTCCGGTTGAGACGAGCCCGCTCACGCGCCACCACCGCACGATTCCCGGTGTGGTCGAGAAGTGGGACCTCTACGTGCGAGGCTTCGAACTCGCAACCGGTTACTCCGAGCTCGTCGACCCGGTGATTCAGCGCGAGCGCTTCGTGCAGCAGGCGGCTGAAGCGGCTCGTGGCGACGACGAGGCGATGCCGATCGACGAGGAGTTCTTGCGCGCGCTCGAGCACGCCATGCCCCCGAGCGGCGGCATGGGTATGGGCATGGATCGCCTGCTGATGGCGCTTACGGGCCTCGGCATTCGCGAGACGATCCTGTTCCCGCTCGTCAAGTAGCGGTTCGGGCGGCGGCCTCGACATGAGCCAGATGGGCGAGGATCGCCGCGCGGCGAAGGGGAGCCCGCGCTATCGGCGGGCGCTCATTGCGCTCTTCTGCGCGGGGGTCGCGACCTTTGCGCAGGTGTACGCACCGCAGGCCCTGCTGCCGCAGATTGCCGAGGAGTTTCGCCTCAGCGAGAGTGCCTCGTCGCTTGCGATCGGCGCGACGACGATCGGGCTCGCCCTTGGCATGCTGCCCTGGGGCCGGCTCAGCGATCGTATCGGCCGCGTGCGGGCGATGCGCTGGGCGGTCGCGTTCGCGATCGTAGTGGGTCTCACGACGCCGTTCATGCCGAGCTTCGAGGCGCTGGTCGCGGTGCGGTTCGTCGAGGGCATCATGCTCGCGGGTTTGCCCGCGATTGGTGTGACAGCCCTCGCCGAGACCGTGACCCCGGCCGCGCTCGGCGGTGCGGTGGGGGCGTTCATCGCCGGAAACACGATAGGCGGCCTCGCCGGAAGAATTATCGCCGCCGCTGCGGGGGAGGCCTTCGGCTGGCACTGGGGGCTGTTCGCGGTCGGCATGGTCGCAGCGGCGGCCGCGCTGTGTTTCGTGCTGCTCATGCCGCCGACGGCCGTGCCCGCGGCGAAGGGGTTGCCCCTGTGGCAGGCCACGCTTGCGACCATGCGTAACCCGGCCGTGATGGTCATGGTGCTGCAAGCCTTCCTGCTGATGGGTGGGTTTGTCGCCGCCTACAACTACCTTGCGTTCAGGCTGCAGCAGGCGCCGTTCGGGCTGACCCTCACCCAGGTGTCATGGTTGTTTCTCGCGTATCTGGCTGGCGCATTCGCGTCTCGACAGGCCTGGGGTTTTACGGCGAGGATCCCTCCCGTCGGCGTGCTCGTGTTGGGCATCACCTCGATGCTTGCCGGGCTCGGCCTGACGCTGCTGCCGTGGCTGATCGCCATCATCGCGGGCCTGGTGCTGTTCACGATCGGCTTCTTCAGCGCGCACTCGATCGCTCTGACGCTGGTCAGCCGGCGCGCTGGCCCGAACGCGACGAGCTTCGCGCCGTCGCTCTACAACCTCGCCTATTACACGGGGTCGACAATGCTCGGCTGGGCCGGAGGTCTTGCGTTTGCCGCTGCCGGTTGGGGCGGCACCGTCGCAATGATCGCCGCGTGCCTGATCGCGGCGGCGACGCTCGCCTGGCTGCATGCGTCGCGCAACGGCGGTCTCGGAGCGGTCGACTCGCGGCCGATGCCCTGATCCCTTTCTCGGCTGTCGTTATTGGAAATTCCAACAACCAGGCGAGAGACGAGCTGCTTCTAGAGCAGGTGTTTACCGCCCCGCCCCTTCATGCGCTCGACGAGACCCTTGACGTCTTGCGCGTGCTGCTTTGACGTGACGAGCAATACGTCTGCCGTATCGACGACCACGATGTCTTGCATGCCGACGAGGGCGACGAGTCGGTCGCTCTCACTGACGACGATGCCGCTCGAGCGGTCGCTGAGCACCTGTGCCCCGTCGCCGAGCACGGCAAGGTCGCCCGCGCGCCCGCGCGAAAGCAGATTCGCGACGCTCGCGAAGTCGCCCACATCGTCCCACTCGAAGTGCGCCGTCACGCACACCATGCGGCCGGCTTCAGCGGCTGGCTCTGCGACGGTGTAGTCGATGGCGACCTTGGGCAGCGCGGGCCACAGGCGCTCGCGCACCTCGGCGGCGCGGTCGGTGCCCCAGGCGGCCGCGATCTCGCGCAGCGAGGCCACCATCTCGGGCTGCGCAAGCGCCATCTGCTCGAGCAGCACGCTCGCCTTTGCAATGAACATGCCGGCGTTCCAGAGATACCCGCCTTGCTGCAAGTACTCGGTCGCCGTCGCCTCGTCTGGTTTCTCGACGAACTCTGTCACGTCGTACACGTCGAAGGGCGCGAGGTCGCCACGGGCCTGCCCGCACGCGATGTATCCGAAACCTGTGGCGGGAAACGCGGGATGAATGCCGATCGTCGCGATGTAGCCCTGGTCTGCCGCCTGCACCGCAGTGCGCACCGCGCGCTGAAAGAGCACGCTGCCGCGAATCACGTGGTCGGCGGCGAAAGAACCGAGAATGGCCTCCGGATCTCGCAACTCGAGCAGGGCCGCCGCGAGACCGATTGCCGCAGACGAGTCCTTTGGCTCGGTCTCGATAACGAGGTTATCGGCACCGATCTCCGGGAGCTGCCGCTCGACTGACTCTCGATGAGCCGAGCCGGTAACGACCATGATGCGTTCGGCTGGAACGAGCGGGGTGAGGCGATCCCAAGTGGTGCGCAGTAGCGAGTTGCCGCTGCCAGTGAGATCGAGCAGAAACTTCGGGGCGTTGGCTCGCGAGAGCGGCCACAACCGCGAGCCAGCGCCACCCGCCGGAATCACGCAGGTGAAGCGATCCATCGCCGTGTGTTCGTTCATGCGTTCAAGCCTACCCGTGAGTTTTTCTCGCAGTCGCTCGGCGGAGACGGGCGGTAAGTGTCTCTTTGCTCGGAGTGAAGCGACACTTACCTTCTGTCTGCGCAGGTGAGGAAGCGGGTGGGGATAGCCGTGGGAGGTGCATGTCGACGAAAAAGCCATGAGTGGCGGGTGGCGCGGGAAGCGCTTGGAAGAGTGACATAATAGATTCGCGGCAGGTTCCCAGCTCAGGCGTGCGCGCGTGACTGTGATCCTCGCTTTTCGGATATCGAATTCCGGTGCAACCCGATCCAAGGAGGATGCTCGTGTCAGCTACGCCCGCACAGGCGACGCCCGCGGTCGCGAAGAAGAGTCGCCCAGGCGGCACGCTCTATCGCGGCAATGAGGGAATGTGGTCGTGGGTGCTCCATCGCATCACCGGTGTTGCCATCTTCTTCTTTCTGCTCGTGCACGTGCTCGACACGGCGCTCATTCGCGTGAGCCCCGAGGCCTACAACGCCGTCATGGGCACCTACAAGAACCCGATCATGGGCCTTGGTGAGACCGCGCTTGTGGGCGCGATCGCGTTCCACGCGCTCAACGGCCTGCGCATCATCCTCGTCGATTACTGGAGCAAGGGCACCAAGTACCAGCGCGCCATGTTCTGGATCGTGATCGCCCTCTGGGTTGTTGTGATGCTCGGCTTCGCGCCGCGCCACCTGATGAACGTGTTCGGTCACTAAGGGCGAGGAGTTACAGAGATGACTATGACTATCGAAAACCCCCGCTCGCAGACCCCCGCGAAGAAGCGCACCAACTGGGAGAAGTGGGGCTGGATCTACATGCGCGCCTCGGGCGTGCTGCTCGTCGTGCTGATCTTCGGCCACCTCTTCTCGAACCTGATGGTGGGCGACGGCATCTCGGCGATCGACTTCGGCTTCGTCGGTGGCAAGCTCGCAAACCCGTTCTGGCAGGTCTGGGACATTCTCCTGCTCTGGCTCGCGCTGATCCACGGTGCGAACGGCATGCGCACGATCGTGAACGACTACGTGAGCCGCCCCGCACTGGCGAAGGGCCTCAAGGTCGCACTCTTCCTCTCGGCCGCGCTGCTGATCCTGCTCGGTACCCTCGTGGTGCTGACCTTCGATCCGTGCCTCGGCGCCGACGAGTTCCCCGACTTGGTCGCCTCGTTCTGCGTGGCCTGAGCTGATCTACGTTTCTTCTGAAGGAGTAGCAAACCCGTGACTACCAACACCCATGAGGGCGAGGAAGTGACCGTCAAAGACGGCGTCACCTATCACCAGTTCGACGTTGTCATCGTCGGAGCAGGCGGCGCGGGTATGCGCGCCGCGATCGAGGCGGGACCCAAGGCCAAGACCGCCGTTATCACCAAGCTCTACCCGACGCGTTCGCACACCGGCGCGGCTCAGGGCGGCATGGCAGCGGCGCTCGCCAACGTCGAGGAGGACAACTGGGAGTGGCACACCTTTGACACGGTCAAGGGTGGCGACTACCTCGTTGACCAGGATGCCGCAGAGATTCTCGCGAAAGAAGCGATCGACGCAGTCATCGATCTCGAGAACATGGGTCTGCCGTTCAACCGCACCCCTGAGGGCAAGATCGACCAGCGCCGCTTCGGCGGTCACACTCGCGACCACGGCAAGGCCCCGGTTCGCCGCGCCTGCTACGCTGCCGACCGCACCGGCCACATGATTCTGCAGACGCTGTTCCAGAACTGCGTCAAGCTCGGCGTCAACTTCTACAACGAGTACTACGTGCTCGATCTCGTCATGACAGGCGAGGGCAAGGATCGCAAGCCCTCGGGCGTGGTGGCCTACGAGCTGGCAACCGGCGACCTGCACGTCTTCCAGGCGAAGTCGATCGTCTTCGCCACCGGCGGCTTCGGCAAGATCTTCAAGACGACCTCGAACGCGCACACCCTTACCGGCGACGGCGTCGGCATCGTGTGGCGCAAGGGCCTGCCGCTCGAAGACATCGAGTTCTACCAGTTCCACCCGACGGGCCTTGCCGGTCTCGGCATTCTGCTGACCGAGGGTGCTCGCGGCGAGGGCGCGATCCTTCGCAACGCAAGCGGCGAGCGTTTCATGGAGCGCTACGCGCCCACGATTAAAGACCTCGCCCCGCGCGACATCGTCGCTCGATGCATGGTGCAAGAAGTGCTCGATGGCCGCGGCGCCGGCCCGCACAAGGACTACGTCTACCTCGACTGCACCCACCTCGGTGCTGAGGTGCTCGAGACGAAGCTGCCCGACATCACCGAGTTTGCCCGAACCTACCTCGGCGTCGATCCCGTCACCGAGCCTGTGCCCGTGTTCCCGACCGCGCACTACGCGATGGGCGGCATCCCGACGAACAACAACGCCGAGGTGCTGATGGACAACGACACCATCGTGCCCGGCCTCTACGCCGCGGGCGAGTGCGCGTGCGTTTCGGTGCACGGCTCGAACCGCCTCGGCACAAACTCGCTGCTCGACATCAACGTGTTCGGCAAGCGCAGCGGCAACAACGCTGCCGACTACGCGCAGACCGCCTCGTTCGTCGAGCTGCCCGCAGACCCCTCGAAAGAGGTTCGCGAGCTCGTCGAGCAGGTGCGCACGAGCGCAGGCACCGAGAGCGTCGCAGAAATCCGTAAGGAATTGCAGGAGGCGATGGACCGTGGCGCCCAGGTGTTCCGCACGGAGGAGTCGCTGACCGAGGTGCTCGGCGTGATCCACAACCTGCGCGAGCGCTACAAGCACATCGGCATCCAGGATCGCGGCCGTCGCTACAACACCGACCTGCTCGAGGCGATCGAGCTCGGCTTCCTGCTCGACCTCGCCGAGGTGCTCGTCTTCGCCGCTCGTAACCGTAAGGAGAGCCGTGGCGGCCACATGCGCGACGACTACCCGAACCGTGACGACGAGAACTACATGAAGCACACCATGGCGTACCTCGTGGGCGATCCGCACTCTGCCGACGCCGAAGACCACATCAGGCTCGACTGGAAGCCCGTCGTGTTCACCAAGAACGAGAAGGGCGAGTTGAACTACCCGCCGCTGGAGAGGAAGTACTAAGAATGAGCGCGACCGTGACCTCCAGTTCGCCCGGAAACCCCTCGGAAGAGGCTGGCATTCAGCCGTTCAACGTCACCCTGCTGGTGCGCCGCTACGATCCCGAGTCGGGCCGCGAGGCGTACTGGGAGGACTTCGACGTTCCGATGTACCCGACCGACCGCATCCTCGACGCGCTGCACCGCATCAAGTGGGATCAGGACGGTTCGCTCAGCTTCCGCCGCTCGTGCGCGCACGGCATTTGCGGCAGCGACGCGATGCGCATCAACGGGCGCAACCGTCTCGCCTGCAAGACGCTGGTGAAAGATCTCGACATCTCGAAGCCGATCTACGTTGAGGCGATCAAGGGCCTGCCCCTCGAGAAGGATCTCATCGTCGACATGGAGCCTTTCTTCGCGGCATACCGCGCGGTGAACCCGTTCCTCGTCGCCGACTCGAAGCCCGAGGCGGGCAAGGAGCGCGTGCAGTCGATCGAAGACCGCGAGCGCTTCGACGACACCACGAAGTGCATCCTGTGCGCGGCCTGCACCACCTCGTGCCCCGTGTTCTGGACCGACGGTCAGTACTTCGGCCCCGCTGCCATCGTGAATGCGCACCGCTTCATCTTCGACTCGCGCGACGACCAGGCTCAGGTGCGCCTCGACATTCTGAACGACACCGAGGGCGTGTGGCGCTGCCGCACCACCTTCAACTGCACCGACGCATGCCCCCGCGGCATCCAGGTGACGAAGGCGATCGCCGAGGTCAAGGCCGCGATCATTTCGGGCAAGACAAAGTAGCGCGACAGCGTTCGATTACGAAAAGCGCGGGGCGTCGGCTAGTTTGCTGACACCCCGCGCTTTTCGTTGCCTGCTCACCCCTTCGCTACACTCGAAGCATGATTGAACGTGCCCGCGAGCTCTGGCAGTGGGCACAGCGCACCCGTCCGTACCGCACGTTCTCACACTTCACAGACGTCGGCGGCAGCGTGCTTTCGGCGGGCATGAGTTATCAGGCGCTGTTTGCGGTGTTTGCGGCCCTGTGGGTGGGGTTTGGCATTTTTGGCATCATGCTGTCGGGGCGGGTCGAACTGCTGAACACCCTCATCGAACAGCTCAATACATTTGTGCCTGGCCTGATCGGGGCGGGCGAGGGTGGTCTCGTAGACGTTGATGTGCTGCTGTCAGCGTCTATTCTCAGCTGGACGGGTGTGGTTGCCGCGGTGTCGTTGCTGTGGGTTGCGATCAACTGGTTTACAGGCACGCGGCGCTCGATCAGAATCATTTTTGGGCTCGATGTGAAGCAGTATCGCAACGCAGTGCTGCTGAAACTGCGTGACTTCGTGTTGGCCATGCTCTTTGGGGCAGCTATTTTGATTTCGGCGGCACTGACTGTGCTGAGTTCGAACCTCGTTGATGCGATATTCGGTGTGCTTGGTTGGCGGCAAGACACCTGGCTGTTTGGCACCATGGGCACCTTCACCCGCTATGCGGCGATGTATGTGTTTGATGTGCTCATGCTGATGGCAATGCACCGTTTTCTTGCCGAGGTGCGTGTGTCGAGGCTCAGGCTTATTGTCGGTTGCTCGCTGGGTGGGCTCACTCTCTTAGGCTTGAAAGTGCTCGGTGCAGCGCTGCTCGGCGGGGCCACCAGCAACCCGTTGCTGACCTCGTTCGCGCTGTTCATCGGTGTGCTGTTGTGGTTCAACTTTATTTGCCGGGTGCTGCTATTGACCGCTTCGTGGATCGCGACAGGCCTAGACCGAACGCTCGGGTTGCCGATTTTGCTGAACCCTGCTGAACCCTGCTGAACACTACTGAACCCTGCAGAGGGTGATCTTGTGCGCTGAAGCGGGTGATTATCAATCTGTATGCAAGAGGCGACTCGGTGAGATGCATAGCCTGAAGATGACTGCAGGCACACAGTGGTTTGGAAGAAACCTGTCGCCGGCACGTCTGGAGTGGGTAGCGGTAACCCCCAACCTTGTCGCTGCTTGCTTCGCGCGAACGAGAGATCTTCCGACTCGCTCTCGTTCGCGGCACCTTATTTTGGCTTCTGCATTGCGCCGCTAGGCGGGCGTTAACTTGCCAATCAGAACAGCCAGCCCTCGCTCTTTGCCCGCAGCAGTGCAGCATCACGGTTGCTGACCCCCATCTTTTTATAGATGGCTTTGAGGTGGGTTTTCAACGTATTGATGCTGATGAAGAGTTCTTCTGCGATTTCAGTGCGCGATGTGCCGCGCGCGAGTAGGCGAAGAATTTCGCGTTCTCGACTAGTCAGACCTGCAGGTTGTTCTTTGAGCGGTGTGTCAGCGGCCCGTGCTCTCGGCATGGCATGGTGAGGCCAACCGGTGGTGGCTGACGCAAAATCGTTGAGTTCGGGTGAAATAAACTCAAGGTCGCTCGCGAGAATCGGGCCGCAGCGCTGCGCCGTGGCTTGCAGGCAGACGCGCGCCTCGTCGGGGCGGTCGAGCGAAACATACGCATGCGCGAGAATGAACTGTTGCCAGAGTTCGCATTGGCGAAGTGCATTTGAGTGCAGCGAAAATCGTAAGACGGAGTCAATTGCTCGTTGCGGCTGGCCGTCGTACAGGTCTATGGCCGCTGACAGTATTTTGCTGCCCATGAACGAGTCGTCTGTTTCGCTCACAAGCCGACGTGCAGCCTCAAAATCTTGTAGGTCGATGCTCAACGCCACGCGGGTGAGTCGAAACACACTGCCAGCAAACCCCACGCCTTTTTCGTACGGAAATGAGAGCTGCTCGAGTTTGCTGAGATGTGAATTGAACTCGTGCAAACGATCAGCTCGGCGATAGATTCGGTGCATGATCACCACGTAAAACGGCCAAAGCTCGCCAACGTCTCGAAGCGGAATGTCGAGAAATAGGTTGATTGCTTCAGCAGAGTCTGCTGAGAGTAGCGCCTCGACCATCGCGGCTTCGGCATCGATAAGCGGTTCTACCCAGCTCGTGCTTCGGGGTAGCCGTGAAGCCTGCGCAAGGTCTCTGCGCGCGGTCTTGACGTCACCGAAAGTGCAGTGAATCACGGCCGACTTAATGTACGCATCTCTCGTGAGAAATACGAGCGAACCCCGCAGTGGGTGTAGCTTTGCGGCGTCAAAATGGGTCAGTGCTCGCGAAAATTCGCCGGCGAGCATCGCGGTGACGCCGGATTGTACGGCGAGCAACAGCTGCCACCCGCCCTGTGTGTCAAACACGGTCTGCACTGTCTGAGAACCTGGGTCGAGTCTGTCGAACTGGCGCAATGCATCTAGGCTGCGACCACTGATGCGCAGCGCTGTTGCCTTTGCGATCTGTGAAAAGACTGGACTCATGACAGTCTGGTCACTCAGCGCAGCAAGGGCGCTGCCGTCATCATCACCAGAGCCCGCTGATGCGGCGAAAAAATTCATCATGCCGACGGCAAATGGTCTGCTTGCCATATTTGAGTTCGCAATGGTGCTGAGCATCTGGCGCAGGTGCTCTGGCCGAAACCCAAACCACGCTTCGATGAGGTTGCGTTTGATGAGCTGACCTGCACTCGCATGATCACCGCTGTCGAATGTCGCCTCAATTTCGGCGATCAGCGACTCGAGTGATGGGCCCGCAATGACCTCGTATGACGTTTCTTCTAAGCTCAAGAGATCTCCGATCTCACCAGTTGAACTGCCCGTGGCAACTTTTCTGCAACGTCGAATGCGGTGATTGCTGCGCCCTCACCGTGTGCTTTGGGGTCACCAGACGCGAGACGGGCGGCGGTGTCATGCAATAGCGCTGCGGTCACCCCGAGTTGAGCGAGCAGGGGGCCGTCACTACGCGCCCGAAGTGCGTGGGTTGTGGCGAGCGCGCCCAAAATGCCGGCAAGCACGTCGCCTGTTCCGGCTGTTGCCAGCCATGGGGTGGCCGGCCCGTAGGCGTAGACCTCGCCTGAGGGGGCAGCGGCCACGGTGATAGCGCCTTTCAGCAGCACGGTTGCATTGAGTGTTGAGGCGAGCATCGGGGCCAGCTCTGCGGTCTCCCGCTCAGTAAGGCCAACTGGGTCGAGCCCTGACGCCACCCATAACCTGTTGAACTCGCCCCGGTGTGGGGTGATGATTGTTGCAGCCTGTGGCTGGTGCTGAGCGACCAGGTCGAGCGCCCCCGCGTCGACAACGATTGGTGCGGTGCCTGCCAACAGGGCAAGCAGTGCCTGCTGCTCGGCGGGGCCGCGCCTCGCGGGGTCGGTGCCGCTACCGATGAGCCAGGCATCGCAGCGGGCTTGATCCTTGTCGAAATCTTGCGAAAAAACTGTCTCTGGTCGTTTCGCGAGGATCGCCGCAGCGGGTGTGGGCAGGCCGAGTGCGGGCGCTGCCTCTTCGTGCGGGGCGAAGTAGCACACGAGCCCGATGCCGGTGCGCCAGGCAGCCTCGGCCCCCAGCACTGCCGCTCCGGGGTAGGCGTTCGAGCCGGTGCGCAAGCCCAGCACCCCTCGAGTGTACTTGTGGCTTGTTGCAGTCGGGGCGCTCAGCAGTGCCGCCGCATCAGCACAGCGCCACTCAATTGGCTGCATGACTAATCAGCCGCATGCGCCAGGTATTCGCGCAGAGCCGTCTCGAACGTATCGAGCGCGCTCACGGCGCGCTGCTGTCGCTCGTCGAGAGACCCCATGTCAGAGAACGTATCGATGTACACCTTGAGTTTCGGCTCGGTGCCGCTCGGGCGAATCATGACGCGAGTGCCGTCTGCGAGGGTGTAGCAGAGCACGTTCGCGGGCACCGCGGCGCTGCCTGGCGTCATGAGGTCTTGCAAGTCGGTGACTGCTACGCCGCCGAGCTGGGTGAGCGGTTGCGCGCGCAACTTTGACGCGAGCTGCGTGGCCTCTGCCATGCCGCCCAGGCGCACCACGACCTGGGTGCTCGCGAAGTGGCCAAACCTCATGCTGGCGTCGTCGAGCAGGTGCCAGAGGGTCTTGCCCTGCGCCTTTGCTTCGCGGGCCATTGCGATCGCATCGGCACTGGCAAGTATGCCGTCTTTGTCGCGAATCACCTCGGGGTGGGTGAGGTAACCGATGGCCTCTTCGAAGCCGAAGACGAGGCCGGGTACACGTGAGACCCATTTGAAGCCCGAGAGCGTCTCGGCGTAGTCGAGGCCGTAGGCTCTGGCGACGGCGCTGAGGGCGGGTGACGAGACGTTGGTGCAAGCGAGCGCACCCCGCGCCGGCTGGCTCTGCTGCTGGCCCTGCTGCTGGCCCTGCTGTTGAGCCTGCTGCTGCGCCTGCGTTGCTGCTCGCTCGGCGGCGCGCCACCCAAGCAGTAAGCCAAGCTCATTGCCGGTCAGGCGGCGGTAGCCGTCTGGTGACTCGGGGTCGGGCAGCGCGATCGCTAGGCGGTCTGCGTCGGGGTCGTGCGCAACGACGAGCTCGGCCCCCACCTCGCGTGCGGTGCGAAACGCGAGGTCGAGCGCACCAGGCTCTTCGGGGTTCGGAAACGACACGGTGGGAAATCGCCCGTCAGGCTGGTCTTGCTCGGGCACGGGTACCACCTCGGGCAGCGCGAGCTTCGCGAAGACGCGCTTCGCCGTCTCTGAGCCGACGCCGTGCATCGCGGTGTATACGACGCTGAGCGACACATCTGCGGCGAGGGCATGAGCCGCGTTGCTTGGGTCGCGGGGCAGCCCCTCGCTGACGGCCTTCGTCACGCTGTCGATATAGGCCTGCTGCACCTCGTCGCCCGCGACGGTGTAGTCGGTCGAGCGTGCGAGCTTGGCGAGTGGCGCTGCGGCGGCTGCGGCGATCTTCTGGGAAATCTCGCCATCAACCGGCGGAATAATCTGCGACCCCGCATCGGCGTCGCCCAGGTAGACCTTGTATCCGTTGTCTCGGGGTGGGTTGTGGCTCGCCGTCACCATCACCCCGGCCGAAGCATTCAGGTGTCTCACCGCGAACGCGGTGACTGGGGTCGGCATAGCCTTGGGCAGTAGCGTGACTCGAATGCCCGCACCGGCCATGATCTCGGCAGTGTCGCGTGCAAACACGTCGGAGTTGATGCGGCCGTCATAGCCGATCACGATGCTTGGGGGGGTGCTGGTCTCGCCGCGGGCCGCGCGCTCGAGCAAGAACTGGGCGAACCCGGCGCTCGTCTGCGAGACGACGACTCGATTCATGCGCGCGGGGCCGGCGCCGAGCTCTGCTCGCAGGCCAGCCGTACCAAACTTCAGGCGGCCCGAGAACGCATCGCTCAGTTGCGTGAGGGCTGTGGCGTCACCGCTTTGCGCTGCGTGAAGCAGCGTGGTCGCCTCGTTGCGTGTGGCCGGGTCGGGGTCGTTCTCGATCCAAGTGAGCACCTGCTCTTCGAGTGCAGCATCGATGGCCATACCTCACCTTTCGCGTGCCCCTGGCGGGGTTGATCACTAAAAAGTATCACGCTGAGATGAAGAGCCGCCTTAGCGAGTGCTAGGCAAGTGAGAGAAAGAGTTTCTCAAGCTCACCGGCGTCGAGCTCGCCCTCACCGTCGGGGTTGGTGAGGCATTCTTTGAGGGCGGTCGACACGACGAGAAAGCCTGCGCGGTCGATCGCTTTTGAGACCGCGCTCAGCTGCTGCACGATGTCGCGGCAGGGTGCGTCGCTTTCGACGGCTGCGATGACGGCGGCGAGTTGGCCGTGCGCCCGCCTGAGGCGGTTTTCGATCTTGCGCTGTGAGTCTTGGGCCTCGACTGATTTATCGATCATGGTGACAATGATACCCCCGTGGGTATATTATTTTGATACCCCCAAGGGTATTTTTGCGTGCGCGTCATCATTGGCGCGAGTGTGAAATTGGCAAGAAGCTAAGCGCAAGAGCAAATATGAGGAGACCACAATGTGCAGGCCAGTAAATTGCAAGGTATGCGGCAAGATGACCTGGGCTGGCTGTGGCCAGCACGTCTCGCAGGTGAAGAAGTCAGTGCCGGCCTCGCAGTGGTGCGGGGGCAAGCACAGCCAGCGAGAGATCGACGAGGCAAACGCGAACAAGGGGTTCTTTGCTCGCATGTTTGGGCGCTGAGCCTTCGGCGCTGGGCCTTTGGGCGCTGGGCCTTTGGCACTGGGCCTTCGGGCGCTGGGCCTTCAAGTGCCGGGCCCTCGGGCGCTGGGCCTTCAAATGCCGGGCCTCTGGGCTTCGGTTGGGTCGCTGGCGAATGGGCTGGTCGGGGCGCCGGCCGCGCCGGAAATCACAAAACACACCGGACTAGACAAAATAATACCCCCGGGGGTATATTGTTCACATGGCAACCAAAAACCTCACCCTAGATACCTTCGAGCAAGCGGCCATGAGCGACGGCATTCTGATCGTCGACTTCTGGGCCGCATGGTGCGGGCCCTGCCGCTCGTTTGCTCCGGTCTTTGAAGCTGCGAGTGAAGCCCACCCAGATATCACCTTCGCGAAGGTCGACACTGAGGCCGAGCAGCAGCTCGCAGCGGGCTTTCGCATCACATCGATCCCTACCCTGATGGTGTTTCGCGACGGCATCATCGTCTTTTCGCAGCCGGGTGCCCTCGCGGCCCCTCAGCTTGAGCAAGTCATCGAAGGGGTGCGCGCGCTCGACATGGGCGAGGTGCGAAAACAGATCGCCGCGCAAGAAGCAGACGAGACCGCCGGCGAGTTTGCTGACGGGGCGCGGGTCTGACCGCTGAGCCGCTGCTCTTGGTGGCAACTGGTCAAGCTCAAACCACGAACGACCACGTAATCACACTCAACAACTCAACAATCAACACCACTACACAACGCATTACTTAGAAGGAGTACCCCATGTGCGCACGAGTCACCTGCCCGAATTGCCAGAAGCCGACCTGGGCTGGCTGCGGCCAACATATCGAAGACGCCCTCTACGGCGTGGCTGAGGCAGACCGCTGCCACTGCGGCGAGTAGCCACGGGTACCCACAAATACTTTCGGGCATCTCGTATCCCCTCAGCTCACACCCACACCACCAACACCCCCGATTGGAGCATCATGCTGCTCGAACGCATCTATGACGAAGACCTCGCCCAGGCGAGCTACTTCATCGGCTGTCAGGCCAAGGGCGAGGCGCTCGTGGTCGACCCCCGCCGCGACCTCGACGTCTACTTGGCAATCGCCGAGAAGAACGGTATGAAGATCACCTCGGTGACCGAAACACACATTCACGCCGATTACCTTTCTGGCACGCGCGAACTCGCGGCAGCAACCGGCGCGCAGATGTATGTCTCTGACGAGGGCGGCCCAGATTGGACGTACGGCCCCGAGTTCGACGGCCCCGCTGGCTCGGGCGCAATACGCATGAAGCACGGGCACGAGATCGCGCTCGGCAACATCACCGTGAAGGCCGTGCACACCCCGGGTCACACACCCGAGCACATGTCGTTTCTCGTCACCGACGGCGCGCAGGCGACCGAGCCGGGCTTCATGCTCACCGGTGACTTCGTGTTCGTCGGCGATCTTGGCCGCCCCGATTTGCTCGACGAGGCTGCGGGCTTCGTTGACACACGTTTCGGTGGCGCGAAAGACCTGTTCAAGAGCCTACGCGAGCACTTTTTGACCCTGCCCGACTACGTGCAGGTGCTGCCCGCACACGGCTCGGGCTCGGCGTGCGGAAAGGCGCTCGGCGCGATCGCGCAGACCACGGTTGGGTACGAGCGCAATTTCGCGTGGTGGGGCAAATACCTTGCGGCGAACGACGAGCAGGGCTTCGTCGATGAGTTGCTCAGCGGCCAGCCAGATGCGCACGCGTATTTCGGGCGCATGAAGGTGCAGAACAAGGTGGGTCCGGCGATCCTCGGAGCAAATCAAGAACTCACCGAATACTCGGCAGCCGAACTTGCGGCAGCGCTTGAGCGTGACGAGGTGATCTTTATCGACAGCCGTCACAACAGCGAAGTGCACGAGGGCACGGTTGTGGGTTCGCTGAATATTCCAGGGGTTGCGAAAGCGGCAAGCTACGGGGCGTGGGTCTACAACCCAGAGGTCGAGGATCGGCCACTCGTGCTACTCGCCGAGTCTCGAGAGGCGGCTGAGGCAATGCGCGACCACCTCGTGCGCGTCGGCATAGACACTGCTCGCGGCTTCATTACCTCGCTTGCAGGGTTCGAAGCAGCCGGCATTCAGCTTGCCGCCCCGAAGATGCTGGCCCCCGCCGATCTTGACGGGTTCGAGCGCACGCTGCTGCTCGACGTGCGCAACAAGACTGAATTTGCTGAGGGGCACCTGCCAGGTGCCGCGCAGCTCTCGGGCGGGCGCGTGCTGTGGCACCTCGACGAGTTGCCGTCGCCGAGCGAAGGCACCATTGTGACGTACTGCCAGAGCGGGGTGCGCAACAGTGTCGCCGCGAGTGCGCTGCGCCGCGAGGGCTATGACGTGGCTGAGCTCAGCGGCAGCTACCTTGGGTGGCTTGCCTCAGGCGGTCAGCCAGTGACCGAAAGCGCGCTCGTCAGCGCGTAGAAAGCCCGCGCAGGTGGGGGTGGGGCAAGGCAATCTTGCTGCACCCCCACCAAGCTGTGCTCGCGATCGCGGGTAATGCGCGCGAACACCCCCACCCTGACCTATCTTCTCTGAGGAGCCCCATGGAACCCACACTGTTGATCGCCATGCTGCTCGCAGTGCTGGTTGGCGTTTCTCTGGGGCTGCTCGGTGGCGGTGGGTCGATTCTGACCGTGCCGATTCTCACGTATGTTGTCGGCATGGACGCGCGCGAGGCGATCGCGTCTTCGCTGTTCATCGTGGGCATGACCAGTGCGGTGAGCATGCTCACCCACGCTCGTGCCGGTCGGGTGCAGTGGAAGACCGGCATCATTTTTGGCGGCGCGGGCATGGTCGGCGCCTTTGCGGGCGGCATCGCGGGCGGCTACATCTCTAGCGTGGTGTTGATGCTGCTGTTCGCGGTCATGATGATCGCGACATCGGTGGCGATGATTCGCGGGCGTAAGCCTGCCAAGGCTGAGGTTGCCGGGGCCACCGGTGCCGCACCGGGCCAGGTGCCGCACCTGCCGCTGTTCAGAGTGGTGCTCGACGGCCTGCTCGTGGGCCTCGCCACCGGGCTGGTTGGTGCTGGCGGCGGCTTTCTCGTGGTGCCGGCGCTGAACCTGCTGGGCGGGTTGCCGATGGTAATCGCCGTCGCGACGTCGCTGCTGGTGATCGTCATGAAATCGTTTGCGGGGCTTGCGGGCTACCTCTTCTCGGTGCAGCTTGACTGGCCAATTGTGCTGGGGTTCACCGGGGTCGCTATCGTAGGCTCGCTGCTCGGGGTCAAGCTTGCGGGCCTCGTGCCAGAAAAGGCGCTGCGGCGCGGGTTTGGTTGGTTTGTGCTGGTGATGGGGGTCTTTGTGCTCGTGCAAGAAATTCCAAAGCTCTTGGGAGGTTTCGCGTGAACCACGAGACTGCCCAAACACCCAGTCGCCCGCGAGTGGGTAGATACGTTGCCGGGTATGCGATCCCGGTAATTAATGAGCGAGAAGCGCGTGCGGCGGCCGGCCTGCTATTTTTGCCCGGGATCGTGCTCTACGTCACTGCAGCCCACCTCGGCACCGCAGATCCGCTCAAGCCCTTCGGCGCGCTCTTTGTGATCGACATGATGATTCGCGTGACACTGGGCGATCGTTTTGCCCCCTCGCTTGCGCTCGCTCGGCTCATCGTCAGGCGGCAAGCGCCAGAGTGGGTCGGTGCGCCACAGAAGGTGTTTGCCTGGTGGCTCGGGTACGGCATGGGCATCACCGCGTGCCTGGCCACGGGGCTGCTGCAGGCGCCCTTGTGGGTGACGCTTGCCCTGTGCGGGGTCTGCCTCTCATTCTTGTTTCTCGAAACCGCATTCGGCATTTGCGTGGGCTGTGCGCTGCAACGAGTGTTCAGCAAAGAGCAGCCACAATATTGCCCGGGAGACACCTGCGAAGTGCGGTGACATTGCTGTCGGTTGGTGACGGGGTTACTGCCATCACCCTGTTCACCCCGTTCACCCTGTTCACCCCTTTCAATACCGAAACCACCAACGCCACTACCCAAACCTTGATTCACGTGTGAAAGGACCACATCATGAAACGCAACACTCTCTCTGCAATCAAGATCGCGACCGCAACGCTGGGCGCAGCTGCGCTCATGCTGGGGCTCAGCAGCTGCTCGTCGGCCGGGCAAGAGCCAGTGCAGCTCAGCGAAGACGCCATTGTGCTTGATGTGCGCACCCCAGAAGAATTTGCGGGCGGTCACCTTGAGGGGGCCCAGCTGCTCGACTTCAACAGCGGTGAGTTTGCGGCCGCTCTGCCGAGCCTCGACCCCGAGGCGGAGTATGTGATCTACTGCCGCTCGGGTAACCGCGCCGGGCAGGCGATGGCGCTCATGCAGCGCGACGGCATTGAGAACGTGACGAACTTGGGCTCACTTGAACAGGCAGCTCAAGCTACGGGCATCGCGGTAGTCGTCGAATAGGCGCACGGGTCGAATAGGCGCACGGGTCGAATAGGCTCAAGGTGTGGGCGCTGGGCGTGCTGAGCCCGGCTCGCGCTCACCCGCGCAGACCCACCCGCGCACACCCACCAACAGCAAGTCAGCAGAAAGCACACCCATGAAGATCGTTATCGTAGGCGGCGTCGCCGCAGGCATGAGCGCAGCAGCACGGGCTCGGCGCCTCAGCGAGCACTCTGAAATTGTTGTCTTTGAGCGCGGCGAGCACGTCTCGTTCGCGAACTGTGGGTTGCCCTACTACGTGGGTGGCGAGATCGAGGCAGAACAAGACCTGCTGCTGCACACGCCGCAGTCGCTTCGCGCTTCGCTTGACCTTGACGTGCGCGTAAATCACGAGGTGACCGCGCTCGACGCAACGGGCAAGACCGTGACGGTGGTGGGCCCTAGCGGTGAAGAGCGGGTGTCGTATGAGGTGCTGATCCTCGCCCCTGGTGCGTACGCAACGAAACCACCCATTGCCGGCCTCGACTCGCCTCGAGTTCGCACGCTGCGCACCGTGGGCGATGCTGTGGCACTGCGAGATCGCGTGTCGAGCGGTGCGCGCAAGGCGGTCGTGCTCGGTGCTGGGTTTATCGGCATCGAGGCTGCCGAGGCGCTCAGAATGCAGGGGTTGCACGTCGACTTGGTTGAGTTTGCGCCGCACGTGTTGCCGCCGCTCGAGAATGAGCTTGCGTCGACCGTGACCGCCGAGCTTCGTCGACTTGGCATCGAGGTGCACGATGGCACCGCGGCAGAAGCGATTGAGATTGGCGAGGATCACGACTCTGTGCTGCTGAGCGACGGGCGCAGACTGCAGGCCGACCTGATCGTACTTTCTGTTGGGGTGCGACCCGACACTGCGGTGTTTGAGGCGGCAGGTGTCGCATGCGAACGCGGAGCGATCGTGGTAGACGAGCACGGTCAGACCAACCTGCCGCAGGTGTACGCTGCGGGCGATGCGGTGGTTTCGGTCGATCGAGTCACCGGTGCTCAGCGACCGGTCGCACTCGCCGGGCCGGCAAACCGTGCGGGCAGGCAGATCGCCGATCACGTGTTTCTCGGGGCGAAAGCACGGCCCCTGCCCTCACCCATCGGCACGGCGATAGTGCGTGTGGGCGAGCTCACCGCGGCAATGACCGGGGCGAACAGGTCGGCGCTCGAGCAGGCAGGCATCGACTTTCACACGCTGCATTTGCACCCCGCGCAGCATGCCGGGTATTTTCCGGGGGCCACCCCGTTGTCGATCGTCGCACACATTCGTAGCGGAGACGGGCTGCTGCTCGGTGCGCAGGCGGTTGGGCGCGAGGGGGTTGACAAGCGCATCGACGTGCTTGCGACGGCTATTCGTGCGGGCATGACCGCCGAAGACCTGATCGACCTTGATCTTGCGTACTCGCCGGTCTATGGCAGTGCGAAAGATCCCGTAAACATGATCGGCATGATCGCCTCAAACGTGCTCGACGGCACGCTGAAGCTTTGGTACGCGCAGCAGTGGGCCGGGGGTGAGGCTGCCGGTGGCACTGTCGACATCGTTGATCCGAAGCGGGTGCTGGTGCTTGACGTGCGAAGCGAAGCTGAGTTTGCGGGGCTGCATCTGCCCGGCGCGCTCAACGTGCCACACACCGAGTTGAGGCAGCGACTCGACGAGGTGCACGAAGCTGCCGCTGGCAGGCCTGTTCGCGTGCTGTGCGCATCGGGCGTGCGCTCTCACATTGCAAACCGGGTGCTCGTGCAGGCGGGGTTCGACAGCGCCTCGCTCTCCGGTGGAATGAAAACAGCTCAGACGGTACTCGGTGCCGAGGCATTCACGCGGGCAAGCTAACCGGCGGCTAGGGCAGCAGCGGCACCAACTCGGCCAGCAGCGCGGCGAGTTTTGGTTCGGCCTCGCGACCGGCCTCGAGCACCTCTTCGTGGCTGAGGGGCGTCTCGGAGATGCCTGCAGCAGCGTTCGTGATGAGCGAGAACCCGAGCACCTCCATGCCAGACTGGCGAGCGGCAATCGCCTCAAGCGCCGTCGACATGCCTACGATGTGCCCGCCGATGATGCCCGCATATCGCACCTCGGCGGGTGTCTCGTAGTGTGGGCCGGTGAACTGCACATAGACGCCCTCGTTGAGGCTCGGATCGATCGTGCGAGCAAGATCACGCAGGCGGGGCGAGTAGAGGTCGGTCAGATCTACGAAGTTCGCGCCCTCGATGGGTGATGCCGCGGTCAGATTGATGTGGTCGCTGATCAGCACGGGCTTGCCCGGGGTGAAACTCGGGTCGACCCCGCCGGCGCCATTCGTGAGCACCATGGTCTTCGCCCCGGTAGCGGCAGCGGTGCGCACGCCGTGCACGACCGCGCGCACCCCGTGCCCCTCGTAGAAGTGGGTGCGCGCGCCGATCACTAGCGCGTGGCGGCCGTCGTTCATGCGAATCGAGGTCAATTTACCGCCGTGGCCGACAACTGCGGCCTTGTGAAAACCGGGCACGTCTTCTGCCGCGATCTCAGAGACCACCTCACCTATCGCGGTTGCGGCCTTGCCCCAACCGCTGCCGAGCGTCAGTGCGATGTCGTGAGTCGCCACACCGCTGCGTTCTGCGATGACCTTGGCTGCAGCTTTGGCGAGGAGCTCTGGCGTCATTTCTTGTGATTCGCTCATGCGCTTAAGTGTAGCGTTCGGGGCTCTGTTGTATGCCGCGCATTCGAGCTCGAAGATGAGCGACCGAGCGTGGGGCTTCGCTTCGGCGGCAACCTCAAGCTTGCCGGCGCCGTCGAGAGTGGCCCGCCAGAATGTGCGCTTCTCGGTGCGAGACTGCCGCGCCGACTGCACCTCGAGGCCCAGGTGCGGGCTGCCCGCGAAGCGGGCGATCCAACGCGCGACGGCTTCGTCGCGGTCGCAAGACATCGTGCGGCTCGCACTGACACGGAAATCACCAGTCGACGACTGCCCCGGCACTCGTAAGCCAACATGCTGCTCGATCGCGATGACCACGCTCTGCGCCCACCAGTGAGGGTTCTGTAGCTGCTCGGGTAGAGCGGCGAGCGCGATGCGAGCGATTTCGGGTGGGGGGAGAGAGTTGCGCCGCACCCTCGGCCTCGAATAGCTCGAGCCAGTCGGCCCACGAGCGTTCACCTGCGCGTTCGATCGCGGGAATGCTCGTCGCCTTTGTCTCATTGCCTGCGTTGCCCATGCTCACAGACTAGTGCGTAGCAGTCTGTCGCTCAGCGCTAGCGGTGTACTTCGAAGAGGCGTTTCTGATCCCACTCTTGGCCCCATCCTGCGGCTTCGAAGATACCTGAAAGCAGTAAAGCGGTGAACCCCCAAACGAGATGGCTGCCGAACTGTGGGCCGAGCTGAAACCCCGGCCCACGCAACGTTTGATTGCCGTACCGCAACTGCCACGTGCCTCGCGCGGTGGGGTCGAGCAACTCTGCTACGGGAACGCGAAACACCTCAACCGACTCACTTGCGTCTGGCGCGACCTCGCTCGGCAGTCGCCACCAACCTAGCACCGGGGTGACAAGATAGTTGCTGACCGGAATATGCGCGTCGGGCAGGGTGCCAAGTACGTCGACACCGCTCGGGTCGAGACCGGTTTCTTCGTGCGCTTCTCTCAGCGCAGTCGCCGCACGATCGGCGTCGGTGGGCTCAACGCCGCCACCCGGAAACGCGATCTGACCTGCGTGGTTGCGTAGCCCACTTGAGCGCCTGGTGAGCAGTACGTCGAGTTCGGGTGTGACCAAACTGGCCGGTGATGAGAGGCTCTCAGGTGCCGCGAGCACCTTGTCGAGGGTGCCAAATAGTACGAGTACGGCAGAGTTTCGGGTGCTGTCATCTGGGGTGGGCTGCAGGGTGCCGTAAGGAGCAGAAAACCCACGAGCGATTGCTGACAATAGTTGTTGTCGTGCCTGATTCGCGTCAGCTGCCATAGTGCCTACCCTAGCGAAATGGGCTTGCGTCTCGCTTTTGTATCTCGCTTCTGTATCTCGCTACTGAATCTCGTTTCTGGATCTCGCTTCTGGGGCATGCGGCAAATCGATGATGGGGTCATCGTGGATGAGCGTTCAGAACGGCATCGAGTTGGGTGGCTCGGGCTGCTCGGGCTGCTCGGGCTGCTCGGGTGGCTCGGGTTGCTCGGGTTGCTCGGGTGGCTCTATCGGTTTGGGTGGTGCAACAAATCGAACCCGTGAGGGTGGTTGATCGATATAGGTGCGGCTTGTGGGCGAGCGCCATTCGAGTACACCCGCCTCAGCTTGGGTGACCTTCCAGCCGCCGTGATGCTTCAGCGTGTGGTGACCACGACAAAGGCTGGCAAGATTTCTTGTGGATGTCGGGCCACCTTTCGCAGCGTCGACGGTGTGATCAAGGTCGCATCGGTGTGCAGGCGCGCGACAGCCAGGAAACCTGCAAGGTAGATCTCTTGCTCGAAGCATTCGGCGCATCTGCTCGCTTGGTCTGTATCTGTCTACGCTGATAATCGCGCCGGTGTGGGGGTGCTGGTGTACCAGATCCCAAGAATCGGCGTCTGCTGCGATCTGCTTTGCGGTTGATGTGTCGATCGGGCAACTGCCTGCGAGCTCTGCTGGTGGGAGTGAAGAGGGAGCACCCCAATCGAGGGTAGCTGTACCTGCGCTGCCCGCGCTGCCTCCTTGTGCGCATTTGTGTTCAGCGTAGGCGCCGACGAGACCGACGTGCTCATTGATCTGAAGGGTATTGCTGAAGAGGGTTTTGTCAGTGACAAAGATTTGCACGTGTGCCCTCACCCCAGAGATGGGGGAGCTGCCGATGTGTTTGTGTGTAGTGCTTGTGGTGCAAGTGTCACCGGCGGTGCCTGTGTCACCTGCGGTGTTTGCTTCGCCGGCGGTACTCGCGGTGCCTTCTGGCAGTTCAGCACCGCTAGCTTTCGTGTGGCTTGACTCATCGGCGCATGAAACTAGATCGTCATAGTCAAAGTTGGCCTCGCGTAAGAGATCGGAAAAAAAGATCAGCACGCAACTGATCGCGATTGCGACGCTGAACCTTAGCTGCTGATTCAAGGCTGGCCCCGCCACCGACCTCGCCCCCGCTCGAAGCCTCAGGCCCGCCCCCGCTCGAAGTCTCACCCCCTGCTTTGGCAAAACGATGTGCCTCTACGAGAGCGAGTGCTTTGCCCGCCTGCGTGAGGCGGTCGTAGATCGCGTGCGCTTCGACTGTCGGAATATGCGCAACAAGGTCACTCATGCCGTCTTCTTGGTCGACCACCCATACGCGACGCGCTTGGTGGGCTTCAGCAAAACGTTCGTCTATGGTGAGTTCGGCGTACTGTTCAGCGAGCCGCTTTGCGATTGGGCGCAGTCTCGCGGGCGTTTCTCTCGCCGCGTGCACAAGAACCGCAGCCTCGTAAGCTGATCGCCTCGCGGCCACGTCGATGGTAATGCCCTCGCCGATAACATGACCGGCCTGCACGATCACTTCGGTGTGTGCCCGGCTGATGCTGCCCTCGCTGAGCCTTAGAAACGTCTCGTGGTAGTACTGAGTGAGCTCGTACGCGTGCGAGAGTCGTCGTTCAATTGTGTGTTCACTGGCGGTAAGAGCAAGCGCCAGTTCAGCGCGCATTGCTCGATATGCGATCTCTGCTTGGGCGTTACCGGCAACGAGCTTGCCGCCACTGAGTGCGAGAAAGCGCTCGGGTAGCACCTGGTCAATCGCTTCAGCAAACAGGCTGACTTCGAGGGCGTCACTGGCGCGGCGTTCGCGTTCAGCAACCTCAATTTTCGACACCACAGAGTTCAGCGCAACGACGCTGAACTCTGTTTGAAATGGTGTGCTGGTTGCCATGTTCAGAGTGAACCATTGACCACTGACATTGAGGCTCGAATTTGGCCCCTGTTGATACCCGCAAAAGTAACAGATTGGTAACGAGGCGAGTATTTACGAGGATCTCACCCCGCAACCACTAAACCTCAAACCGAGTTACCCCTCGTGCAACAGGTCGCCGAAGTCTTGCGGCACGCGCTGCGATCGAGCCCAGGGCTGGTGCTCGCGGCGCTCGACGCGGCGCACCTGCTCGGTCTCTTCCGCGCGCATCTGCGTGAGCACCGCAATGACCGCGGCGCGCTCCTCGTCGCTCACGCCGCGGGTCGCGAAGACAAACCCATCGTCTGTCAGGGCGTGGTCGTGCTCGCCTGCCTCTTCGCGCTTCGCGGCATCGCGCGCCGCAGCATCTGGCGGCAGCTGCTGATCATTCACGAGTGTTCCTTCTGAAAACTTGGTGTGCGCAGGGTGTCTGGCGATCCTCGAGCGAAAAACTACAGCGGAATGTTGCCGTGCTTCTTCGCGGGCTGCTCAGTGCGCTTGCCACGAAGACCGCGCAGCGACTTGATCACAGCGAGGCGGGTGCCGGCGGGCTCGAGTACGTTATCGAGCTCGCCGCGCTCGGCAGCGAGGAACGGCGAGGTGACATCGGCGTTGTACTTTGCCGTGAGCTGCGCGCGCAGCGCCTCAACGTCTTCGCCGCGCTCAGCCGCAGCTGCGAGCTCCTTGCGATACAGAATGTTGACCGCACCAGCGCCGCCCATCACGGCGATCTCAGCCGTGGGCCACGCGATGTTGAAGTCGGCACCCATCTGTTTCGACCCCATCACGATGTAGGCACCGCCGTAGGCCTTGCGCGTGATGATCGTGACGAGGGGCACGGTGGCCTCGGCGTAGGCGTAGAGCAGCTTCGCGCCGCGGCGAATCACGCCGTTGAACTCCTGCTCGGTGCCGGGCAGGTAGCCGGGCACGTCGACGAGGGTGAGGATCGGGATCGAGAACGCGTCGCAGAAGCGCACGAAGCGGGCGGCCTTCTCGCTCGCGTCGATGTTCAGCGTGCCGGCCATGGCCTGCGGCTGGTTCGCGATGATGCCGACCGTGCGGCCCTCGACGCGGCCGAAGCCGATGAGGATGTTCGGGGCGAACAGCGGCTGCACCTCAAGAAAATCGCCGCTGTCGAGAATCGCCTCGATCACCGTCACCATGTCGTACGGCTGGTTGGGGCTGTCGGGAATGATGCTGTTGAGCTTGCGATCGGTGTCGGTGATCTCGAGCGCGGTGTCGCTGTCGTAGATCGGTGCCTCGGCAAGGTTGTTGTCGGGCAAGAAGCTGATCAGCGTGCGCGCGTAGTCGAGTGCGTCGTGCTCGTCGCTCGCGAGGTAGTGCGAGACACCGCTGGTCTTGTTGTGCGTGAGCGCGCCGCCGAGCTCTTCAAAGCCGACCTCTTCGCCCGTGACGGTCTTGATGACGTCGGGGCCGGTGACGAACATGTGGCTCGTCTTGTCGACCATGATCACGAAGTCGGTGAGTGCCGGCGAGTAGACCGCGCCGCCGGCAGAGGGACCCATCACGATTGAGATCTGGGGAATCACGCCCGAGCACATCGTGTTGAGGCGGAAGATTTTGGCGTAGTTCGACAGTGCGACCACGCCTTCTTGAATGCGGGCTCCACCCGAGTCAAGAATGCCGAGCAGGGGAGCGCCGGTCTTGAGCGCGAACTCCATTGCCTTTACGATCTTCTCGCCGGCAACCTCGCCAAGCGAGCCTCCGAAGGTGGTGAAGTCTTGCGAGAACACGACCACCTGGCGACCGTGAATGGTGCCAGCACCGGTGACAACCGCGTCGCCGAAGGGGCGCGAGTTCTCCATGCCGAAGCCCTGCGTGCGGTGCTTCACAAACTTGTCGAACTCGACGAAGCTGCCCGGGTCGAGCAGGGTGGCGATGCGCTCGCGCGCGGTCATCTTGCCGCGCGGGTGCTGCTTTGAGGCGGCAGCGGTGTCGCGGTCGCCCACGGCCTCTTGGTACTTGCGACGGTGGTCGGCGATTTTCGCCGCCGTCGTGGCGGGGGCCTGCTGCGCGGGCTGCGTCTGTGCTTCAGTGTCTGCGGTCACGAAAGCCAGCCTAGCGCGGGCATCATGCCTTTCCTGGTAGGCATTCACCAAAGAAACAGTGGTTTCTCTTGCCGAAACGTCTAAGTGGGCTCGCGGCGGTAGGGTGAAAGCGTGCAATTGCCACTCACTAGCGAAGCCCTGCCCGAGATCATTTGGCTCGATTCTGCCGAGTCAACAAACACGGCTTTGCGCGAGCTTGTCTCCGAGCGCGCCGCACTGGGAGTCAGTGTGCCGCACGGCACACTCGTGGTGACACCGAATCAGACCGCGGGCCGCGGGCGTCAGGGGCGCGGCTGGGAGACCCCGCCCGACACCGCACTCGCGTCGTCGCTGCTGTTGCGTCCAGGCGGTGGGCTCGGTGAGGGCGCGCTCGGCATGAGCTGGATTCCGCTGCTTGCGGGCTCGGCGATTACCCGCGCATTGCAGCCCCTGTTCAGTGGCGACGGCGGCATCGGCGATGATGGCAGCAGCAATATTGACGACGAGGATCGCCAGCCCCTGCGCGTCGGTGTGAAATGGCCGAACGACGTACACGTACGTGACGAAGAAGACGCGATGGCCGGGCGGCCGGGTGCGAAACTCTGCGGGATCCTCTGCGAGGTGTTGCCGGGCGGCGAAGTCATCGTAGGGTTTGGCATCAACCTGCTGCTGCAAGATTGGCAGCTGCCAACCGAACGAGCCGGTTCGGTGCTGGCGTGTGGCGGTGAGACGTATGGGGCCGAGACGCTCGCCGACCCGCTCGGCGCTGCGCTCGCAGACAGAGTGCTGTCGGTCGCGACGCGTGAGCTGCTCGACATCATCGCGCTTGCGGCGTCGAACCCGCAGGCGGCCAGAAATCGCGTGCTGCGCGACTCACTGACGCTCGGCGCCGAGGTGCGCGTGCATATGCCGGGCGGCGAGATGATCGATGGCCGCGCTGTCGGCCTTGATGCCGACGGGGCGCTCATCGTCGACCGGCCGACGACGGGGCAACTCATCGTGAACGCAGCCGACGTCGAGCACCTGCGCGCCCGGGGGTAGGGGTGCCCGACCGCGCTGCGATCGAGCACCCCTCGCCGTTATGCCTAGCGCGCGGCCGGGTGATCCTCGCCGACCGCATCGATGAAGCCGGTCGTGGCACCCTCTTCAGAGAAATCCATCTTTGGCACTGGCCTGCGGAAGAACTTCGTCGACCAGGCGAGCACCAGCACGCCGAGCAGCAACCAGATGCCGCCGTACATGAAGGTCTGCCCCGAGAGCGAGGTCCACAGCCACAGCGTCATCGCGAAGCCGATCAGTGGCAACACACCGTAGCGCAACCACTCGCCAGCGGTCGCGGGTGTTGCCCGGCCGCCCTTAGGGAACAGGTAGGTGCGAATCACCGAAAGGTTCACGAGCGAGAACGCCGCGAGTGCACCGAAGCTGATCATTGTCGAGACGGTCAAGAGCGGGATCACCAGGCCGAGCAGCGCGAAGGCCGACACCACGCCCGCGGCGACGATCGGGGTGCCGTAGCGGGTCCAGATGCGAGCGAAG
>JAIUOH010000012.1 GCA_020161315.1 Actinomycetota bacterium
TCTGCAACTCGACCCCATGAAGTCGGAGTCGCTAGTAATCGCAGATCAGCAACGCTGCGGTGAATACGTTCCCGGGCCTTGTACACACCGCCCGTCAAGTCATGAAAGTCGGTAACACCCGAAGCCGATGGCCTAACCCTTTTGGGAGGGAGTCGTCGAAGGTGGGACTGGTGATTAGGACTAAGTCGTAACAAGGTAGCCGTACCGGAAGGTGCGGCTGGATCACCTCCTTTCTAAGGAGCAACTACATGCCACAGTGTCAACACCATAGGGTGTTGATGGTGGTGTGCAGCAGTAGCCAGAACATGACCAATGTGTTGTGCTGGTAGCTCATGGGTGGAACATTTAACAACAAGCTAAAGCTTGACCATGTTGGAGCTAGTACGCCGGATCGTAAGGTTCGGTTGGAACGGTTTGGGGTGGTGAAGGGTTAGCGTCAGGTGCATACTGTTGGGTTTTGAAGGCCCAGACCTCATGAGGGTGGTCATCAACTTTGGTTGGTGGTTGCTGTGGTGGGTGATGGTCTTCTGGCCTGGGGGGGTACGAACGTGTTGTCGTATCTTTTAGGACTGGTCGTACGTTGAGAACTACACAGTGGACGCGAGCATCAAATTAGCGAACGTCAGAGTATTTTGCTGGCCTTGAGGGGTTGGTGGGGTGTGATGATGTTTGTTTCTATTGGTTTACATGCATGATGAGCATCTTTTTGGGTGTTGGTTGTGTGTGTTTCTTATTTACTTATGTGATTTCAAGTTTCTAAGAGCAAACGGTGGATGCCTTGGCATCTGGAGCCGAAGAAGGACGTAGTAATCTGCGATAAGCCTCGGGGAGTTGATAAACGAGCTGTGATCCGAGGATGTCCGAATGGGGAAACCCCGCCAGGGCGCGTGCGTACCTGGTGACTCCCGCCTGAATATATAGGGCGGGTAGAGGGAACGTGGGGAAGTGAAACATCTCAGTACCCACAGGAAGAGAAAACAACATGTGATTCCGGGAGTAGTGGCGAGCGAAACTGGATGAGGCTAAACCGTGCGTGTGTGATACCCGGCAGGGGTTGCACGTATGGGGTTGTGGGACATGTCTGAACTGTCTGCCGGTGGTTCGACGTGAGAGTGATGCTATAGAAGAACTGCTTGGAACGGCAGACCGTAGTGGGTGAGAGTCCCGTATTCGAAATGGTATTACCGCGTGATGTGTATCCCAAGTAGCACGGGGCCCGAGAAATCCCGTGTGAATCTGTCAGGACCACCTGATAAGCCTAAATACTTCCAGATGACCGATAGCGGACTAGTACCGTGAGGGAAAGGTGAAAAGTACCCCGGGAGGGGAGTGAAATAGTACCTGAAACCGTTTGCTTACAATCCGTCGGAGCAGGCTTGTTCCTGTGACGGCGTGCCTTTTGAAGAATGAGCCTGCGAGTTAGCGGCATGTGGCGAGGTTAACCCGTGTGGGGTAGCCGTAGCGAAAGCGAGTCTGAATAGGGCGTATCAGTCGCGTGTCCTAGACCCGAAGCGAAGTGATCTATCCATGGCCAGGCTGAAGCGCGTGTAAGAGCGCGTGGAGGGCCGAACCCACTTAGGTTGAAAACTGAGGGGATGAGCTGTGGATAGGGGTGAAAGGCCAATCAAACTTCGTGATAGCTGGTTCTCTCCGAAATGCATTTAGGTGCAGCGTCGCGTGTTTCTTGCCGGAGGTAGAGCTACTGGATGGCCGATGGGCCCTACAAGGTTACTGACGTCAGCTAAACTCCGAATGCCGGTAAGTGAGAGCGTGGCAGTGAGACTGTGGGGGATAAGCTTCATAGTCGAGAGGGAAACAACCCAGATCACCAACTAAGGTCCCAAAGCGTGTGCTAAGTGGTAAAGGATGTGGAGTTGCTGTGACAACCAGGAGGTTGGCTTAGAAGCAGCCACCCTTGAAAGAGTGCGTAATAGCTCACTGGTCAAGTGATTCCGCGCCGACAATGTAACGGGGCTCAAGCACACCACCGAAGTTGTGGCAATCAGCGTACAGGTAGGCCTTCGTGGTCCAGCCCGCTGGTTGGGTAGGAGAGCGTCGTGTGGCGAGTGAAGCGGCGGAGTGATCCAGTCGTGGATGCCACACGAGTGAGAATGCAGGCATGAGTAGCGAAAGACGGGTGAGAAACCCGTCCTCCGGAAGACCAAGGGTTCCAGGGTCAAGCTAATCTGCCCTGGGTAAGTCGGGACCTAAGGCGAGGCCGACAGGCGTAGTCGATGGACAACGGGTTGATATTCCCGTACCCGCGAAGAACCGTCAAAGACCAAACCACAAGAGCTAACCATGTGAAGTTGCCCTTTGCTCCTTCGGGAGTGTGGGTGGTGGAGTGTGGGAACCCGGTGTGGGGAGGTGAGCGTATTAACAGGTGTGACGCAGGAAGGTAGCCTGTGCCGGGCGATGGTTGTCCCGGTGTAAGCATGTAGCCCGTCGATTAGTAATATTTTTCGGCTTTGGGTGAGATGTGATGCGGACCCGTATGGGGAAGCAGGTGATCCTATGCTGCCAAGAAAAGCATCGGCGCGAGGTTTTAGCGGCCCGTACCCCAAACCGACACAGGTGGTCAGGTAGAGAATACTCAGGAGATCGAGAGAATCATGGTGAAGGAACTCGGCAAAATGCCCCCGTAACTTCGGGAGAAGGGGGGCCATCCACTTATACGAGCTTGCCTCGGAAAGGGTGTGGTGGCCGCAGAGACCAGTGGGAAGCGACTGTTTACTAAAAACACAGGTCCGTGCGAACATGCAAATGGATGTATACGGACTGACGCCTGCCCGGTGCTGGAAGGTTAAGAGGAGAGGTTAGCCCTTGGGCGAAGCTTTGAATTTAAGCCCCAGTAAACGGCGGTGGTAACTATAACCATCCTAAGGTAGCGAAATTCCTTGTCGGGTAAGTTCCGACCTGCACGAATGGCGTAACGACTTCCCAGCTGTCTCCACCATGAACTCGGCGAAATTGCAGTACGAGTAAAGATGCTCGTTACGCGCAGAAGGACGGAAAGACCCCGTGACCTTTACTACAGCTTGGTATTGGTGTTCGGTGTGGCTTGTGTAGGATAGGTGGGAGACTGTGAAGCTGCAACGCTAGTTGTGGTGGAGTCGTTGTTGAAATACCACTCTGGTCATACTGGATGTCTAACTACGGACCCTGATCGGGTTCTGGGACAGTGCCTGGTGGGTAGTTTAACTGGGGCGGTTGCCTCCCAAAATGTAACGGAGGCGCCCAAAGGTTCCCTCAACCTGGTTGGCAATCAGGTGGCGAGTGTAAGTGCACAAGGGAGCTTGACTGTGAGACTGACAGGTCGAGCAGGGACGAAAGTCGGGACTAGTGATCCGGCAGTGGCTTGTGGAAGCGCTGTCGCTCAACGGATAAAAGGTACCTCGGGGATAACAGGCTGATCTTGCCCAAGAGTCCATATCGACGGCATGGTTTGGCACCTCGATGTCGGCTCGTCGCATCCTGGGGCTGGAGTAGGTCCCAAGGGTTGGGCTGTTCGCCCATTAAAGCGGTACGCGAGCTGGGTTTAGAACGTCGTGAGACAGTTCGGTCCCTATCCTCTGCGCGCGTTGGAGATTTGAGAGGATCTGACCCTAGTACGAGAGGACCGGGTTGGACGGACCTCTGGTGTGCCAGTTGTTCTGCCAAGGGCATGGCTGGTTTGCTACGTTCGGGATGGATAACCGCTGAAAGCATCTAAGCGGGAAGCCGGCCTCAAGATGAGATCTCCATGCACCTTCGAGTGCGTGAGGCTCCCAGGAGATTACTGGGTTGATAGGCCAGATGTGGAAGCATAGTAATGTGTGGAGCTGACTGGTACTAATAAGCCGATGACTTGATAATTTTCAACACCTGGTACATGGTTTTCAAAAGACGTGTACGTGACTGGTGTTGCGCATAATGTAACTAAATGAAGCCCACATCAATTTTTTGGTGTGTGGTGCTCGCGTCTGCTTTGTGGTTCTTAACGTACGAACCCCAAACACATACACGCTACGGCCGTGTGATCCGGGAGACTGGCACAACGGGTGTGGGGGTGTGGTGGTTTGATATGTTAATAGTGTTACGGTGGTTATAGCGTCAGGGAAACGCCCGGTCAACATTCCGAACCCGGAAGCTAAGGCTGACAGCGCCGATGGTACTGCACTCGGGAGGGTGTGGGAGAGTAGGACACCGCCGGACTCCTTTTTTGAGGGGGCCAACCTTATGGTTGGCCCCCTCAATTCATTTGTGGCAATAGACTGCGTGAATGGCAACGACGCACATCACTGAGGAACACCATTCGGTGCACCCCACTACCCGCATCAGTACTGGCGATCTGATCGGCCGTAGCGTGCACGGCATCGACCGATACCTTGGCATTCCCTACGCTGCGTCGCCATTCGGCGAACGTCGGTTCAAGAAGCCCGAACCGGCGGCGCCTTGGGTGGATCCTCGCGACGCGAGAGAGTTCGGTCCGACCTCGCCGCAGACCCCCTACCCAGGGCGCATCGGCACGATCTTGCCGAGCATCGATCGCCCGGGCGAAGACATTCTTACCGCGAACGTGTGGGTGCCCAGTGCGGCCCTTGACGGTGAGTCACTTCCGGTCGTGCTCTGGGTGCACGGCGGTGCGTTCGAGCGCGGAGGTGCCGCGCTCAACATCTACGACGGCAGCTCCTTCGCCCGCGATGGCGTGGTGTTTGTCTCGATCAACTACCGCCTCGGTGCGGAGGGTTTCTCGGTGCTCGAGGGCGTGCCGCGCAACCTTGGCCTCGAAGACGTTGCCGAGGCACTGCGCTGGGTGCACCGGGAGATCTCTCGCTTCGGTGGCGATCCTGCGCGCATCACCGTAATGGGGGAGTCGGCCGGTGGCTCGCTCGTCGCGGCACTGCTCGCGCGACCAGACAGCCGGGCGCTCATCTCAAAAGCCATCGTGCAGAGCGGCCCGACCAGCGCAGAACCCGCGGCAAAGAGCAGCAAGCTGAGCGAGGATCTCGCGAAGCGTCTAGGCGTACCCGCTACAAGAGAGGGCTTCGCGGGCCTCGAGCCGAGCGCGTTGCTGCGGGCCCGCACAGACCAGGTCGGCGGCAAGTCGATTCTCTCTGGTGCGCCCTCATACGTGCTAACACTCGACGAAGACACCTTGCCGATCACTCCGGCAGAGGGGCTTGTGCAGGCGACCCAGCCCGTGCTCATCGGTGCGAACACGCAGGAGTACCGTCTCTGGTTTGCGCCCGAGGCTCTGGCCGCGATCAGTGGTCTCAAGTTCTTCATCGCCACGAAGGCGCTGAAGATCTCGAAGAAAGCGGTCGCTGCCTATAGAAAGGACTGGCAGGGTTCGAACCACGGTGAAGTGCTTGGCCAGCTCATTACAGACAGGCTGCTGCGGGGCCCGGCGATCCTCGCCGCGAGAAATCGAAGCGCGCCAACGTATGCCTACGAATTCACCTGGAAGACCGCAAAACACGGGCTTGGCGCGACGCATGCGCTCGAGCTCGGCTTCGTGTTTGACGCACTCGGTACCGATGACGCAAAGCTGATGGCAGATAACCCACCGCAGTCGCTCGCTGAGCAGATGCACGCCGACTGGGTACGGTTCATCAAGACGGGCGATGCAGGGTGGGCGGCGTTCGGTGAGAGCAAGAAGCTCAGGCTCTACGGCGAGGCGATCACCGAGGCAGCGGTGCCCCGCGACGCCGCGCTCGACGCGCTGCTCGGCTGAGCGCAGGCCGGGGTGGCGCCAGTGGTAGATCTGGCGTAAACTTATGTGGTTTGTGTTTTCTTGATTTCGACTAGCTCGATCGGTGAAACGCAAGCGCCCACCGCGTTCGGGAACGGCCCGAGCCGCGGGAGAGGGATCCAGCGCTGCTGCGTTGCAAGACGAAAGCGGCGCGAGATGCCTCGTATGAAAGGAAACAATCATGGCAAAAGCCAAGAAGGTTACCGGTCTGATCAAGCTTCAGATCGCAGCCGGCGCAGCCAACCCGGCACCCCCCGTGGGTCCTGCTCTGGGTCAGCACGGCGTCAACATCATGGAGTTCTGCAAGGCCTACAATGCGGCCACGGAAAGCCAGCGCGGAAACATCATCCCCGTTGAGATCACCGTGTACGAGGATCGCTCGTTCAGCTTCGTGCTGAAGACTCCTCCGGCTGCTGAGCTGCTCAAGAAGGCAGCTGGCGTGCAGAAGGGTTCGGGTACTCCCCACACCGTCAAGGTCGCTAAGGTGACCGCTGATCAGGTCCGCGCGATCGCCGAGCAGAAGCAGGCCGATCTGAACGCGAACGACCTCGACGCAGCATCGAAGATTATCGCTGGCACCGCCCGCTCAATGGGCATCACGGTCGAGTAAGGGGCACGGATCATGGCACAGAAGTCAAAGGCATACCGCGCCGCTGCCTCGAAGATCGAGGCTGACAAGTTTTACACTCCCGCCGAGGCAGTCGCCCTGGCAAAGGAGACCGGTTCGACCAAGACCGACGCAACCGTTGAGGTTGCTGTCAAGCTCGGCGTTGACCCCCGCAAGGCAGACCAGATGGTGCGCGGCACCGTCAGCCTGCCCCACGGTACCGGTAAGACCGCTCGCGTCATCGTGTTCGCAACCGGTGCAGCAGCCGAGGCAGCTATCGCTGCAGGCGCTGACGAGGTTGGCGGCGACGAGCTGATCGAGAAGGTTGCTGGCGGCTGGACCGCTTTCGACTCGGCAGTTTCGACTCCCGAGCTCATGGGCAAGGTCGGCCGTCTGGGTAAGGTGCTCGGCCCCCGCGGCCTCATGCCCAACCCCAAGACCGGTACCGTCACCCCGGACCCTGCTAAGGCAGTGACCGACATCAAGGGCGGCAAGATCGAGTTCCGCGTCGACAAGCACTCGAACGTGCACTTCATCGTAGGCAAGGCTTCGTTCTCGCCCGAGCAGCTCAGCGACAACATCGCTGCCGTGCTCGACGAGATCGTTCGTCTGAAGCCTTCGTCGTCGAAGGGCAAGTACATCCAGAAGGGTGCCGTCTCGACCACCTTCGGTCCTGGCATTCCCCTCGATGTGAACGCTATCTAAGCGATTCGTTCGAATTTGCTACGAGGATCCCCCGGCGCGAAAGCGCCGGGGGATCCTTTTTGCTTGCTGCTCTTGAGCGGTAGAGTCAAAGCTGCGGTGCGAGGCGCGCTTTTTTCTCACATAAGATAAATATCGTGTCTGATTCCCCCGCACCAGCGCCGCCCCGCATCACCGGCCTCGGATACGTGCGCCCGCTTGGTAGCGGTGGTTTTGCTGATGTGTACCAGTACGAGCAAGACATGCCGCGCCGCGTTGTCGCGGTAAAGGTGCTGAAGACCCCAGTATTTGAGGCAAGGGATCGCTCGGATTTCGAGGCCGAGGCAGACGCCATGGCGAGGCTCTCGAGCCACCCCTCGATTGTGTCGATTTATGCGGCGGGCATTTCGGTAGATGGGCGCCCCTACCTCACGATGGAGTTTTGCCCAGATTCGATGCGTGCGCTGACGATCGGCAAGCCGGCCCCGCTCGAAGTAGTGCTCGACGCTGGCGTGCGGCTGGCTGGCGCGCTTGAGACCGCGCACCAGGCCGGCATCATGCATCGCGACATCAAGCCGTCGAACGTGCTGTTAACGACGACCGGTCGGCCTGTGCTCACAGACTTTGGTATTGCGATGCTGCAAAACCAGTACGCCTCCGACGACAAGATGCGGGCGCTGTCGATCCCATGGGCCTCGCCCGAGGTGAACACCGGCGCAACCCCCGGCACTGTGTCGAGTGAGGTCTGGGCTCTTGGAGCCACGCTCTATACTTTTGCCGCCGGGCTCGCTCCGTTCGAACACGCAGAGCGGGCACAAAACACCGAATCAAAGATGAAGGCGCGCATCTACCAGGCGAAGTATCGCCCGATTCCGGGCGCGCAGGGGTATGGGCCGTTCGATGCGGTACTGCAGAGATCAATGGCGCTGCGCCCCGAAGATCGCTTTGCGAGCATGTACGAGTTTGCCGAGGCGCTGCGGCAGTTGCAGCGTGCCTATGGGTTTGACGCGACGCCGCTTGACCTCGTTCGTCCCGGGTGGGTTGCCCCGGCCGCAGATTTTGCGCGGCCGCGCGGCCCGGTTGTTACGAGCGTGAGATCGTCAACGCGAGCTCAGCAGCGCGCTGAGCTGCGTGAGAATCAACAGCTTGAGAACAGCGACGGTGTGCTGCAAGACGCACCGGGCTCGCCAGTGAAATCTGGGCTCATCGGTGCCGGTATCGCCGTGCTGGTGCTCGGCGGTGTCATTGCTGCGGCATTCGGAATGGGGTGGCTCGGATGAAGCCGGTACGACAGAAGGCACCAGGGAGCTCTCGCCGCCGCCTGATAGCCGGCATCGCCGGTGGCGTCAGCGCTGCACTTGTGGTGACGCTTGCCGTGGTGGCAAACGGTTTTGACTCTCGAGAAACTCCTCGCGAAGACCCCTCGGTGTGGGTGGAGCGCATGGCAGGCCAGTATGCTCGCGTGAACACCGATACCGCAGAGATCGATACTGTTCGTGTCGCCGAGAGCCCGAGCGGGGTCGTGCAGGCCGGTGAAGTTGGGCTGCTGCTCACCCAAGGATATGGTCGCGCGCACACCATTGACGCCACGGCTCCTACCGATATTCACGATGAGGGCGTCGAGGATCAACCGGCACAAGAGGCGGGGGGCGAAAATGCGCCCGCGCCAAGTGCTGACTCGCCCAAGCAGTCACCGCAGGCTGAAGACACCGGGAAGACCGATGAGGGTGCCGCGGCGATGCGCACGCCAGACGGTACCCGACAGGTCATTGCCGCCGCAGATCGCGTGCTGTTCTTTACGCAGGGAGGCGAGGTGTACCTGTCGGCCGCGTCTGCAGCGGCGCCAGGCGGTTCGGCCTCGCTCGGCGTTCCCGAGCTGCTCGACCCGCTCGCTGAGGAGCGCGCAAAGGCAGCCAGCGAAGGGGGCGAAGAAGAGGCGGCGCAATACCTCGCAAATGCGGCCGCAATCGACGAGCAAGGCAACGTTGCAGTGTTCTCGCAGGCAGAGCAGTCGATTCGCTGGTTCGACGCCGTCACCGGTGACTGGGTTGGTGGGCTCGAGTCTGTGCCCGCAGATGTACCCGCAGAGGGAGTGCAGCTCGCCATCGTTGGCGAGGCTTGGGTGCTCTTCGACCCCGAAACAGGCAAGCTCTGGCGAAAAGGAGTGGGCGGGGCGTCCACACTTGATGTCGTTGGATCGGCCCAGCTGCAGGGTTCAACCGCCGTAGAGGCAGAGGCACTCGTTGCAGACGAAGACGGGCTCTGGCAGATCGACGACGCGGGCAAAGCAGACCGCGTGCAAACGGCCTCGGGCATCGCCGCGCAACCGAGATACGTGGGCGGCAAAGCTGTGGCTGCGTGGGTCGGATCAACCGGCGGTCAGCTCTGGACCGAAGAGAACGGTGAGATTGAGCTCACCCTCGACGACAGCGTAGAAGACTTCAGCAACCCCGAGCTTGAGGTTCGGACCAACGGGAGCCGTGCGTTGCTCGTTGAGCGACGCACGGGCATGATGTGGACAGTGCCAGACGGCAAGCTCATTCCCGTGGAGCAGTGGAGCCTCGTCGACCCGCCAAAGCAGGAGTCGGGCACCGTTGTAACGCAAGACGTGACGGAGCAGGAGCCGCCCGTGGCCAGCCCGGATGCGTTCGGTGTGCGCGCAGGCGAACCGGCGTTGCTGCCGGTGCTGCTGAACGATTTCGATCCGAACCGCAAAGACGTCCTTACTGTTGTCGGTGAGGGTCTTGGCGACGGAATCGATGCAAGTTTTGGTTCGGTGACGATGCTGAGCGACGGGCAGGGGCTGGTCGTGCAGCCGAGTGAGGGCGCGACGGGAAGCACGAGCTTCAGCTACCGGATTACCGATGGCATCAACGTTTCTGCGCCGGCGACCGTGACGTTGACCGTTGCAAGTGAGTCAGTGAACACGGGCCCACAATGGTGCCCCGTGGAAGGCTGCCAACGAGAATGGCCGAGCCCAGAGGTTGCGCCCGGGGGCACACTCATTCTGCCGATCCTTGAGGGTTGGGTAGACCCTGAGGGCGATCCAATGATGCTCTCTGCAGCCACCGTGGTTAATGCCGAAGACCCTATTCGTGCGCTTGTCACCGCCGACGGCAGGCTCGCAGTGCGTCACTCTGACCCGAACGCGCCATCGGCAGACTCGACTGTTCGGGTGACCCTCGTTGATTCGCGAGGCGAGGCGACGGAGCGTGACCTTCGCGTGCGAGTGCGCACGGGGGCCGCGATTGAGTTCGCCCCAATTGCGACCACTGCAAAGGTCGGCGAAGCCACCGTGGTTCGCCCACTTGAACGGGTCACCGGTGGATCAGGTTCGTTTGAGATCGTCGATGCCACGGTGCAATTGGGCGGAGTGACCGCTGTCGCAAATGCGGGCGCCGGCACCGTTGAACTCACCGCGACCGCTCCGGGAAACGCGATTGTGAATGTGACGGTGCGTGATACCGTGACCTCGCAGGAAACTTCGGGCATCATCCGAATTACCGCAGTTGAGTCGAGAGCCACATTTGCGGTGCCGCCGCTGCGGGCCTTCGTGCGGCCGCTCGCCGACAGCACGGTCGACGTTCTTGCCGCGGTGCCCGGAGCAAACTCGCGCGCGCTGACGGTGCGGTCTGCAACCGTTCGTGATGGGCAGCTGAGGGCCGACGTGATTGAGCACTCGAGCGTGCGCATCTCTGGCTCGACCCCAGACGGCCAGCCCGGGCGAATCGGCTCGGTTGACGTGATGATTGCCGAGAATGAGCTTGCGAGCCAGGGGCGCCTCACAGTGTTTCAGGTTGGCGAGACGGGCGCGGGCGCGATTGCGGTGGCAGATAGTGCGTCGGTTCGGGCAGGGTCT
This sequence comes from Actinomycetota bacterium, assembly GCA_020161315.1. GTDB lineage: Bacteria > Actinomycetota > Actinomycetes > Actinomycetales > Microbacteriaceae > Leucobacter. The sequence continues at coordinate 10,882 of JAIUOH010000012.1, forward strand.
GTCGTTGACATTCCCGTGCTCGACAACGATGTCTCGCCTCCGGGCGAGCGCCTGGTGCTGCACCCCGAGATTGGTGCCCCCGGCGTTGAGGGCGAGCTTGCCTTTGCTTCGGGCAGCCGTGTGCGTTACCTCGCGCCTAAGGAGCCAGGCGTATACACGCTGAGCTACACCACCTACGGCGCCTCTAGCCCCGAGCAATCTGACGTCGGCCAGGTGCGCGTGACTGTGCTCGCCACCGGCTCCAACCGTGACCCGCAGCCCGCGACCGTGACGGTCCGTGTTGCGCCCGGTGAAATGGTGAAAACGTCGATTCCGCTCTCGAGCGTTGACCCCGACGGCGACAGAGTAAGGCTGGTTGCCGTCGACGCCCCCGAGGACCCGCAGCTTTCGACCAGCATCCTCGCGAGAAGCAACTCCGTGCAGGTCGCTGCGTCTGCCAGCGCTCAGCGCGGCACAAAGCTCGTGCACTACACAGTTCGTGATTCCTTTGGCGGGCAAGCCGCAGGCACTTTGCGAATCATCGTCACCGATCCTGACTCCGGCGGAAGCGCGCCGGTCGTGTATAGCGATTACGTGCGTTTGGCGCGTGGCGCAGCCGACGCCGCAACCGTGCGCCCCCTTGACAACGATCTTGATCCCTCAGGGGGCAGCCTGAAGCTCGTGTCGGTGGTGCCAAACGTTCCCGGTGGCGAGGAGTCGCCCGATTATGAAGCGCTCATGAGTCGCCTCGACCTTGGCGAAATGAAGAGCGGCATTGTGCGAGTCAAGGGGAGCGATGAGCTTGGCACCGTCTCGTTCAAGTACACCGTGCGATCGAGCGAGACCAAGAGCACCGCAGACGGTCTCATCGTGGTTCAGGTGTCTGAGCGCATCGGCCAGCAGGCTCCTGCGATCACCGACACCGTGCTCTCGGTTCGTGACCGCGCAGACTTCGAAAAATCGGGCGTAGACGTCGTGACCGATCGCGTGCGCTGGGCGAGCGGCGATATCTCGACGCTCAAGCTCTCGCTGTGGGGGAGCGCCGCATCACGCTACCGGGTGAACGGCTCGTCGATTGTGGGCAGCTACCTTGCCGAGGGTGACCTGGTGCCGTTCCGCCTGTCGGGAACAGACGTGACCGGGGCAGAGGTCGAATCGTTTGGGTTCCTGGTGGTACCGCCGCTCGATGAGCTTCGGCTCTCGCTGAAGTCGAATGCAGCTGCTATCAGCGTCGCGGAGAGCAAGAGCGTTGACGTTAACATTGCCGACATGCTCGACCTGGGCCCCGGTGACAAGGTTGAGCTAGATCAGGCAAAGTTCACCACGCAACGCCAGCAGGCCAGCTGCGAGGCAACCGGCACGACCACGCTGAAGTACAGCGCTGGCAAGGAGGCCCCCTGGGCCGATACCTGCACTGTCCGAGTGCGTCTTACTGAGCAGCGCACCTACACCCTGCTGCCGGTCAGCGTGAATATTGTGCCCGATGAACCGGTAGTGCAGCTCAACCCGCTGACGCGTACCATCGCTCCCGGAGCCGCCGAATCTGTGAACCTCGGCGACATGGTGCAGTGGCAGGGCGGTCGCGAGGGTGACGCAGGCAAGCTGCGCTGGCAGGTTTCTGGTGGCGCCGCGGGCTTTGAGATCACGAGTTCTGGCGCGCAGGTGCAGGCAACTGCGCGCGCTGATGCGACACCCGGCTCGCAGTCGGTGTTGACCGTTTCAGTCGATGGCTCAGGCGAAAGCCAATCACTGTTGACGCTGCGGGTGGGCGAGGCCGCGGTTGATGCACCTCGCGGTGGCACAGTCTCGCTGAACTGCACCGTTGGCTCCTCGTGCACGGCACCACTCATTGGCATCGGCGGCGAGCACGACCCCTTCGCGGGCAAGAGCGGAGGCGGCCTGCATCTCGTATCAGTTGACGGTGGCGGGTGCCAGTTCGGCACGCTGCAGGCGGCCGGCGAGTCGGTGAGTGTGAGCTGGGCAGACAACCGCGGCCCCGGTGGTCGCTGCACCGCAACCTTTACCGTGCGCGATGCGCAGAATCGCACCGGCACCGGCACAATTGAACTTGATGCGCAGGGCGTTCCGAGGGCGCCCGTCGGCATCACCCCCGTGAGCGCAAATGAGAGCAGTGTCGTGCTTTCGGTGGCGCTCAGCAGCGTGGCCTCCCACCCTGACGTGAGCGGTGTCGAACTGCTCGCGGGTGGCAGCCCAGTCGGCAGTTGCGCACTCGGCGGCGGCCAGGCGACTTGCACGGTGAGCGGGTTAACGCCGGGGCAGCGCCAGACCTACACGGCGCGTGCGGTGAACGCTATCGGGCCGTCTGACCCGACCGGCAACGGTGTCGAAACCTGGGCATACAAGCCGCCAGCCGCTCCGGCCGTGAGCGCGAGCACCGAGAAGTGGCCAGAGAACACGGACCCCGCTCAAGGGCGCGTGCGCATTGAAGTGGGCCCAAGCTCGGCCGCTACCCGCGTGCTCATGATTGATGGCGCGCAGACGGCAATGAGCGGCGATAACCTGTACGTGGTTTCGGCAGGAGCGCACACCGTGAGCGCAATGTCGGTCGACAATCCAGGAATGATACCCCCGGGGTACACCGGAAGCGACGGCGGGCAAGGATCTGCTGGTGATGGGGTGCCTGTTGACGCAATCGGGGCACCGATTGCGGGCACTGCAGCACTGACTCTCTCTGGGCCAAACCGCACAAAGTGGGAGATCACGACCGCCGGCTGGAACCAGAACGGTGGCGACGCGCTCACCTATCACTTCGGCGAGGGCCATTTCACTGGCAACAATACAAGTGGCACACGCAACGGCGGTGGGCTGACTCAGCATGAGACCTACAGTGCATCAGTAACCGCATCGAACTCGTATGGCATCACGGGAATCGCTACGACGAACTCCGAAACGGCGGGCAATCAGCTGCCGCGCATCGACGGTACCTATGCGGTGAACGTGACCCCAGACGTTACGGGGTGGAACGCCGTCTACAGCGCGGGTGCTCCTAACTACACGCCATCGCCCACCGGCACCGTGAATTTCGGTGGCGTCGGGCCGGGCAACCCAACAGGCACGGTAACTCAGTGTGCGGCCAATGGTGCGAATTGTTCGCCGGCTGGCGGGGTGACCCCTGCTGGGTTGGAGCCTTTCCAGATGGTGCTCAATGCCTGCCTTCCATGGGACGGCACGACCCCGCCAGACGTGTCCGCAGTGAACGTGAGCACTCTCGGAGCTGCCGGCGGTGCGTACACCTTTGTCGCAGATACGCTGACAAAGAACCTCACCGTGAATTGGGGTGGCACACGCGGCAACATCACATTCGCTGCTGGCGTGTGCGATCCGCCCCCACCCGGCCCTTAGACCCCAGACTCAGCGGCTGTTGCCGCGCTCATTCACTTACCAACGCTGACCATCGAAAAGGAAACCGCCATATGAGCACTCAGCAGTCACCTGCGCAGCCCGAACCGCTCAGCGACGAGCGCGCGATGTGGGCCGGAGAGACCCTGCGCACCACTGCAGACGGCATGGAACAGGTTATTCACGGCAAACGCCGGGTGATTGAGCTGGTGCTCGCCACCCAGGTTGCGGGCGGGCATGTGCTGCTTGAGGACGTGCCCGGCACGGGCAAGACCGCCCTTGCGCGCACGCTCGCGCAGGTGATTCAGGGATCCTCGTCGCGAGTTCAGTTCACCCCCGACCTGCTCCCTGGCGACGTGACCGGTATCACGGTCTTCGACCAGCGACAGGGCATCTTCGAGTTTCACGCGGGCCCGATTTTTGCGAACGTCGTGCTCGCAGATGAGATCAACCGCGCGAGCCCGAAGACCCAGTCTGCACTGCTCGAGGTGATGGAAGAGCACCAGGTGACGGTCGACGGAAAGACGCACCCGGTCGGCAGCCCCTTCATGGTGATCGCGACGCAGAACCCGGTAGAGCAGGCGGGAACATACCGTCTGCCTGAGGCGCAGCTCGACCGGTTCATGGTGAAGACGAGTATTGGCTACCCTGACGAGATGGCGATGCGTCGCATTCTGCAGCAACAGCAGGCCTCATCTGTGCAGGTGCAGCCCATCATGAACACCGGCAGCCTCGTGCAACTGCAAGACTTTGCAAGACAGGTCTACGTGAGCCCGCTCATCGTCGACTACATCACGCGACTGGTTGAGGCGAGCCGAGCAGCGGCAGACGTGCGCCTCGGCGCGAGCGTTCGCGGCGCGCTTGCGCTGCAGCGCATGGCCACTGCTTGGGCACTTGTGCAGGGGCGCGCGTACGTCGTGCCCGATGACGTGCGAAACCTTGCAATCTCTGTGCTTGCGCACCGCCTTGTGCTCGAGCCTGAGGCGGAGTTTGACGGAGTGACCGCCGAACAGGTTGTTGGGCAGCTGCTGCTTGACGTTCCCGAGCCACAGGAGAACGGCACCGCGTGAACGCTGAACGCACGCAGAGCCGCCGGTTGACACGCACCGGTACGCTCGGCGGTACAGGCACGCGTGGGCTTTCGCGTACCCGCACGCGGACCATGAGCGCCACCACGGTGGCCGGTGGTGCGAGGGCCTATCGCCGCGCACGGATGCGACGCTGGTGGCGGCGAACCTGGCGGCGCGTCAGTGCGCGCACGAGGTCGATGACCAGGGCGATCACTCCGCTCGGGTGGTTCGTGTTTGCGATTGGTGCGGCCAGCGTGGTTGCTGGTCTGTGGGGCTCGTGGATCGAGGCCTGGTTTGTCGCGGTGGTTTGCGCGCTCGTGCTGCTTATCGCATTGCCCTTCCTGCTCGGGTCGCGCGCGTACCGCACGAGTCTTGGGCTGAATCGCAAGAACGTCATCGCTGGTGATGATGTGCTGCTCACCGTTGAAGTGCAAAACACGGCCGCACGGCCACAACTGCCTGCGGTGATTGAGCTGCCTGTTGGTGACGCGCTTCGCGAGCTTACCGTTCCGCTGCTTGGCCCTCACCACGGAGTCACCCTGCCCGTCACGGTGCCCACCGAACGCCGCGGCGTCATTAACGTGGGTCCGCTGACGGTTGCTCGACAGGATCCGCTCGGCATGCTGCGCAGGGAGATGACCTGGCGAGACGTGCATCGTGTGCATGTGCACCCAAAAACAGTGCTGCTGCCGCCGAATTCGGCAGGACTTGTGCGAGACCTCGAGGGGCAGGCCTCTCGCAGGCTCACCGATAGCGATCTCTCGTTTCACGCGGTGCGTGAGTACGTGCCTGGCGACGCGATGCGTCACATTCACTGGAAGAGCACGGCAAAGACCGGCCAGCTCATGGTGCGGCAGTACGAAGAGTCACAGACGGCTCGGCTCGCGGTGCTCTTCGACGCGCGTCGCGAAGAGTACGCGAGTGACGACGAATTTGAGCTCGGCGTCAGCATCGCCGCATCGATCTCGGTGCAGGCTGTGCGCGAGGGGCGGGAGCGATTTGTCGCTTCTGCGTGGACTCCTGGTAAACAGCGACCTAGCATTGACGGGCTCGAGGAGCTCTCGTCGCGTGACCCCGCTCGAATGCTTGACGCATGGTCAGAGCTGGGGCAAGCAACGGATGGGCAGCCGATTGAGGCGCTTGCCCGAAGCCTCGCTCATTCCGCTCGCGATCTTTCGATTGTGGTGCTGGTGACGGGGTCTGTGCCGACGATGGATCGACTGCGGCGTGCGGCGATCTCGTTCTCGCCAGATGTGCATGTGCTCGCGATACGGGCCGAGCTGCTGGCCGATCCCGCGGCGCAGCGTGTCGACTCTTTGACGCTCGCTACGATCGGTGCGCTTGGTGACCTGCCACAGTTGATGCTTCGAGGCGCACTATGAGCGCCCGTATGCGTTTGATCGGTATTAGCGGCGCACTTGTGATCGCCCTGACGATCGGGGTGGTGGCAGCCTGGCCGATCTATCAAAGCTGGTGGTTGCTCGTGCCCGCCGGTGTCGGTCTTGTGCTCGGAGTTTTCACCGGCAGTTTTGTGGCACAGCGATTCGGTGTGCTCGTGGCGAGCGGTGCACTCTTTGTCGGGTTTGTGCTGACGGTCGTGCCTGTCGCGGTGCCCAGCTCATTCGAGCGGATGCCGATGGGGCTCTTCCGTGGGCTGCTCGACGGAGTCGCCGCTGTTGCGCTTGGCTGGAAGCAGCTGCTCACGCTTACGCTGCCTGTTGGCACTTATCAAGCCGTGATGGTGCCCGCTTTCTTGGTCTACCTGCTGACCGCGTTTGCGGCCACACTGATTGCGACTCGCGCGAAGCGTTTTGCTGCCCTTGCCTCATTTGCGCTCACCGCGCCGGTCGCATTTGGCACCATCTTTGGTTCTTCTGCGGTGAGTGCCCCACTTATGCTTGGTCCGTTGAAGATTGCGGCTCCTCGCGAACTTGGGTTGTGGCTGCTTGCTGCCTTGCTTGGTGCGTGCTGGGTTTGGTTTGCGGCGGGTGCCGAGCGCCGTGCGGCACTGCGACGAGGTCGCGTGCGCGGAGTGCGCAGCGCTGGTGGCCGAGCGCTCCGCGGGGTGCTGGGCGGCGCTACCGTTGTGGTCGCGCTGGGCGCTGGGCTTGCGCTTGCGCCGGTGCTCGATGCTGGCTCGAGGCAGGTGCCGCGAGATCACATTGATCCGGAGATCGTGTTGCGGGAGCGTTCGAGCCCGCTCGCGGCATACCGCGGGTGGAAACGTGACAGCACTCTCGACGCTCCCATCTTCACCGTCTCATCGAACGGTGCGATGCCCGGTCGCTTGCGCCTTGCCGTGCTCGATGAATATAACGGTGTTGACTTTCACGTGAGCGCCAATGAGGCCGGCAGGTTTACGCGGTTTCCCAGTGGGCGTGGCCTGAGCGATCCGGCAACCGTGACGGTGCGGGTCGACGAGGGGTACAGCGACATCTGGGTGCCTACTTCTGGACTTGGATCGGTGCCGGTGTTTGGCGGGCAGAACGCCGATGCACTCTCAGACGCGTTCTTTGTGAACCGCACAACTGAAGCCGCGATTGCGGTTCCAGGTGGCACCTCGACCCGCGGGCTTGAACGCGGGGATAGCTTCAGGGCAACCATGGATACCGGTGCGGATGTGCAACTGAAGGGTGACCCGGTCGCGTCAGCATCCACGATCGATCTTGAGAGTGTGCCCGAGCTCGCGGCGTGGGTGAAGGCACAAGATCAGCCGGCGACAGCCGAGGGCCTGCTCGAGCTCATTCAGCGGCTTCGTGATCGCGGCTACCTGAGCCATTCGATCAGCACCGCCGAGGGTGAGCAACTGTGGCTTGAGCGGCTCTCTGAGCAATACGGCACCCGATTTGAATCGAGCGCGGGCGGTCATTCACTTGCTCGCATTGAGGCGCTATTCGCGCAGCTGAACACGCAGCAACGACTCGCGGGCGAAAACCCATCGCAAGAGATGCTCGTCGCTGCGATTGGCGACGACGAGCAATTTGCGACCGCAGCTGCTCTGCTTGCGAGGGCGCTCGGTTTCGATTCGCGCGTGGTTGTCGGTGTGCGCACGAGCGATGAAGCTGAAGACGTGCAGGGCGTACCTAGTTGCGATAGCGAATGCACGGGCGAGAACGTAGCAGCTTGGGTCGAGGTGCGTGGCGCGCAATCTGAGTGGGCGCCTGTTGACGTCACCCCGCAGGTGAAGCTGCGGCCAAGCACTCTCGAAGAGGGCGAGCAACTGCCGGAGTTCGCCACGACCCCGGAAGAGCGAGACGCGAAAGAGATTGATCCGCCGCTCGGGGTCGGGGAGCGTAGCGACAACCCAGAAGATCCGAGCGACGACAACAAGGTTTCGTGGCTGCTGCCTGTGCTCAAGGCTGTTGGCTTGAGTCTCTCGGCTCTGCTGCTCTTGCTCTTGCCGTTCTTGTTCTTGCCGTTTGCCAAGCGACGTAGGGCGGGTTCGCGCCGCGCTGAACCGGTGCCTGAATTGCGTGCGCTTGGTGCCTGGCAGGAGCTCGTGGAAGGTGCCAGAGACGGCGGCGTCGAAGTGCCGGTCGGTGTGAGCCGGTCGCAGGTCGCCGATGCGATAGGCACGGCGCCGGCTCGATGGGCCGCCGAAACTGCGACGCGGGCGGTCTTCTCGGCGCAGGGTGTCTCTGCGCAAGAGGCTGACTGGATGTGGGCAGCGGTTGACGCAGATCGAGCCGAGCGAAGGGCAAAGCAGAGCCTTTGGCAGAGGCTCCGAGCGAGATATGCATTGCGCTCATACGGTGTAAATATTGTGAAGGGGCGCCCTCGTGCGGCAGAATCAGCAGAAGTGCTGAGCAGCGACGCTGGGGTGCGAAGGAAGAAGAGCAAGGAGCTCAGAGATGATTAGATACTCGGCAGTCGACCCCGGCGCGGAAGCACTGGGGAGCGCTATGGGTGCACTCGTGCCCATCATGATTGTCTCGGTGGTGGTAAGCCTTGGTCTGCTCGTATGGTATCTGTGGGCGATGGCGCGGCTGTTCCCGCGCATTGGCCTGAAGAGCACCGACGGCTGGATTCCGATTTGGAACCAGTGGAAGCTGCTCGAGCGAGCCGGTCTGCCTGGTTGGGTCGTATTGCTCTCATTCGTTGGCCTGAGCATCGTTCCGGCCATCATACTGATCATGGCAATGCACCGTATTGGCAAGGAGCATGGCGCGGGCGTGGGATACACCGTGCTCGGCGTGTTTATTGCGCCGCTCTGGGCAACCCTGCTCGCAAATCACATCGGCAAGCCGGGCAGCACGTCTGCCGCGGCCGGTGCTTACAAGAACTATGCCGCCGGTGCCCCCGCGGGAGCATCGGCGGGATACACCGCCGCGGTGCAGCCGGGCTTTGTGGCTCCTCCAGTTGCGCCGGGCACACCGACCGCGTTTGCGCCCCCTGCCGCTCAGCAGGCACCGGCTCAGGGAGCCGCAGCGACACCGCTGATGCCCATGCCCGCAGCGCCTGCGCCCGCAGCGCAGCAACCGTGGGCCGTGAGCGGCGGGTTCGCCCCTCAGCAGCAGTCGCCGCTCGGTGGAGAGACTGAGGCTGAGTACGACAGGCTCGCATCAGAGGGATTCCAGGCACCCCCTGCCGCGCCCCTCGGCCAGAGCCAGGCGCCCTCACCGTTCTCTTGGACCGCTGCGCGCGCCGAGCAAGAGCGTGAGCAGGCACCGCAGGCTCCTGCCCCGGTGTTGCCGCCAGTGCATCCGCTTGCCGCGGCACCGGCACCGGCACCGGCACCGGCACCGGCACCGGCACCTGCTCCTGCTCCTGCTCCTGCTCCTGCTCCTGCTCCTGCTCCTGCTCCTACTCCGGCCCCGGCTCCGGCCCCAGAGCCTCCGATGCCCCCAGCCCCCGCTGCCCCGCCCGTGCAGTCAGCACCCCCTGTGCCGCCGGCACCTCCGGCTGCGCCGATCGTGCCAGTGGCTCTGCCCGTGCCGCCTGCGCCTGCCCCACCCGCGCCTCAGCCCCCGGCCCCCGCCGCGCCCGAGCCGGCTGCTGAGAACGCGAAAGAGCCGGAGCAGCGTGCCGAGCCGACACCGGCCCCAGCAGTGCAGAAGCCGACGGGTATCACTGGAATGATTGATCCGCTGCCCTCGCGCTCGACAACTGCCGCGCACGCCGGCGAGGCTGAGGTCGTTGAAGAAGCGATGGATCTCGACCGTACCGTCGTTGCTCCCCGCCGCTCCGCACCTAAGTGGGTGCTTGAGCTGCCAGACGGTACTGTGCTTCCGCTCGCAGACGACGTGGTGATTGGGCGCAAGCCTGATTCGATCGACGGCTCTGCAACACTTGAGGTACCGGACCGCACACGCACGCTTTCGAAGTCGCACGCGCGACTCGTTCGCGAGGGTGAGCGGTGGACGATCGAAGATCTCGGTTCGACGAACGGACTTGTGCTTATTAACGAAGATGGCTCTGAGAGCGAACTCTCGGCCAACGTGCGTGTTGAGGCGACTGAGCAGATGATGTTCGGCACACTCGAGGTTCGCTTGCGGCCCGGCGGTGACGCTGCGTGATCCTGTTCGATCAGGAGCCTCAACTGAGGTTCACGATCGCGGCACGCACCGATAGGGGAAAGCGCCGCGAGATCAACGAGGACGCTCTTTTCGCTGCCGACCCATGCTTCGTTGTCGCTGACGGCATGGGTGGGCATGAAAAGGGCGACGCTGCCAGCAAGGCTGCAATCTCGGCGTTCAGTGAGGAGTTCACAGCGCCCGGGGAGGCGACCGCTCAGCAGATTGAGCGCGCGCTCGATGAGGCCCGTGCTCGCGTGGACCAAGTCGCGGCAGGTACCCAGCGCGGTGCCGGCTGCACCCTCACGGGGGCAGTTCGGATTGCGCACCAGGGCTTGCCTCACTGGTACGTGCTCAACGTTGGTGACTCGCGGGTCTACCTGCAGCGAGGAAACACCCTGAGGCAGCTCACGGCCGACCACTCGCTTCGTACGGAACGGATCGCCGACGGTGACCACACCGGTGCGAGCACACCACGGAACATCATCACGAGAGCACTTGGTAGTGACGACGACCGTCACGACGCTTGGCTGTTGCCGATCGAGACAGGCTCGAGGTTGCTCATTTGCTCGGACGGACTCAGCACTGAAGTCAGCGATGATCAGATTGAGGCCGTACTCGCTGTCGGTGGGCGAACCGAAACCGTTGTTGACGAGCTGCTGCGGCTTGCGCTCACAGCCGGTGGGCGTGACAACATTACGCTCATAGTTGTCGATGTGGTTGCTGGTGGTATTGAAATGGCGAGCATGAGCGAGGCGCACGACGATACCGACGGTATGACGCTTGAGATAACCAGACCGAGGTCGAGATGACACAGGGTAAGTCAGAGAACCAGCACGACCCGGCAGCTGAGATCGTTGCCGATGTGTTGTCGGTTGCCGGGGTTGACGCCTCGGAAGACGCAGTTGCTGGCGAAACAGTTGTCGCGAGTCGTGAAGAGAACGATGCGGACAACCGCATGGTTATTCCGCGCGGAAAGAGTGCCGAGGTTGACGACCGAACGATCGTGAAGCGGCTGGGCGCTGAGTTCGATGATCGCACAGTCGTTACGTCTCCCAACGAGCAAACGCCCGGCGACCATACAGTTGTGGTGAATCGACCGTTGACTGGCGATGAAGTAGACGATCACACCATCGTGGCGAACCAGCCCGAGAACGTTGGTGATGCAACAGTTGTGGTTGCCGCCCCTGCGCCCGACAGTGGTCGACCGTCAAAGCGTGACCGTGGCAGCTTGCGTCGCGGAGAGGGATACGCTCAGCCGCCGAGCGCGTCAAACCCTGCGCCTCCGGTTGAGGAGCCAGAAAATAGGGGTCTGCTACGGCGAATCATTGGCGGCGGCCTCGACCCGAAGCGCCCGATTGCTCAGGCCCCCGGGTCGATGCCGTGGGAAGACCAGCCCTCTGGGGAGCGAGGACTCTCGCAGGGTCTGCCCGTGAGCTACGGCGCCCGATCGCAAACAGAGATGCCCCTGCACCTGGGCATTGATGAGGTGCAACGGCGTGTGGGCCCCGCCCCTGCGCCGCGCCATGTTGACGTGGTTCAGGGCCGCGAGTTGCTTCCGTCGCTGCAGCGTCGCGACAAAAAGCGGGCCCTCGTTACTCTTGTGGTCTACGCGGGCGTTGCAGCGGCTTGTGTGTTTGGGCTCTGGGGAGTAGCGGCGATCGCTTTCGGGTGGTAGATTCTCATTACGGTTACTGAGCAGTAATCGGATGGGCCGCGGCAACTAGATTGTGGCGGCGTTCGAAGGAGAGCCAATGTCACTCGCAGGCAAGACCATTCTCATGAGCGGCGGCAGCCGCGGTATCGGCCTCGCAATCGCGCTGCGAGCTGCCGCTGACGGTGCCAACATCGCGCTGATCGCTAAGACTGATACCCCTCACCCGAAACTCGAGGGCACGATTCATACGGCGGCAGCAGAAATCGTCGCCGCGGGTGGCCGTGCTCTCCCGATTCACGGCGACGTGCGCAACGACGAAGACATTGCCCGCGCAGTTGAAGCCACGGTCGCCGAGTTCGGCGGCATCGACATCGTCATTAACAACGCGAGCGTCATCGATCTGTCGGGCTCGCTCGATCTGGCCGAGAAGAAATATGACCTCATGCAAGACGTCAACGTGCGCGGCACCTTTATGTTGTCGCGGGCCGCGATCCCTTTCTTGAAGCAGGCAGAGAACCCCCACATTCTCTCGCTCTCGCCCCCGCTTAACCTTGCGCCGAAGTGGCTCGGTGGGCACACCGGCTACACGATGGCAAAATACGGCATGACCCTGGCAACGCTCGGCGTGGCAGCAGAATTTGCAGGCTCCGGCATCGCGGCAAACGCGCTGTGGCCTGAGACTACGGTGGCGACTGCTGCGGTGCAGTTCTCGCTCGGTGGTGACAAGATGATGCGGGTCTCGCGCACACCCGAGGTCTGCGCCGATGCCGCCTACGTCGTGCTCACAAAGCCCGCTGCCGAGTATTCGGGGCAGACGCTGGTGATGGAAGAAGTGCTGCGCGCCGAAGGCGTGACCGACTTTGCGAAGTACGCCGCAGTGCCCGGCACCCCAGATGACCAGCTCTTCCCCGATATCTTCCTCGACTAGGCAACGCACATGGCAGCAACCTGGCGGGCAACGCAGAAGGCGAATAGGCGCGCGGCCCTAATGCGTGCCTCGGCGCACCTGTTTGCCGAGCGAGGGTACAAGGCTGTGTCGACTGTCGAGCTCGGTGAAGCGGTTGGCATGAGTGGGCCCGCGCTCTACAACTACTTTCCGAGCAAAGAGGCGTTGCTTTGCGAACTGCTCATCGACGTGAGCACGCGGTTGCTCGCTGGCTGCCTCGAAATCGTGGGTGACGAACTCTCGCCGAGTGAAACGCTCGACGAGCTCATCGTGTTTCACGCTGAGTTTGCGACCGACGAACCTGACATCATCCTGTTGCAAGATCGCGAGCTGTCGAGCCTGCCGAGCGAAGCGAATCGCAAGGTGCGCAGATTGCAGCGTGAGTACCTACGCGAGTGGCAGCAGGTGCTGCTTGCGATTCACCCTGAGATTGACGAGCACGAGGCTCAGACCCGGCTGCTCGCCACCGTCGGGCTGCTCAACTCAACACCGCACAGTGCGAAGGCAAGCGGCGCGCGCGCCGCTTCGATCCTCGCCGCGATGGCAAAAGCGGCGCTTGTTGCGCCCGTGAAATAAGCGCGCGAGTGCCCGGCGTCGTTGGCTGCCCTATCGAGGCGGCCGGCGGCGCGATGAGCTAAGGCTATTGCGGGTGAGTCTCGGTGAGCACCCCGACGGCTCGGGCCGAAAGGCGAACCATCGCCTCGCTGAAGTAGGTCAACGGGGTCTCAATGACATCTTGCAATTCGAGCGTGGCGGGGTCTGCCCCTGCCCGCACGGCATCGCGAAAGGCCTTCGCTTTGAGCTCGGCTTGCAATCGCTCCGTGCCAACGCGTCCGAGCTCTACGACGAGTTCAGCATTGCCGTGCACCGTGGCATAGGCCGCACCTACCGCAGCGGCTGATTCTGCGTGCGGAGGGTGCGTGGCCTGTTTCATCAAGCTGGATCGCGGCAAGACGGTCGCCGGCCGCGTGAATAACCGCTCAAACTGCTCGTGCGCCTCACCGACTACGACGAGGGGGATCGGGCCCGATCGATGAGGCGCGGCTTTGTGGTCGGGGCTAATCTGGCTGATTGCCTCTTGCAGCGCCGCCTCGAGTCGAAGGCTCAACTCAGGTGTATGCCGATGCTGCGTCGGTAAGGTGAAGCGCTCAGCGTGCGCGGCGCTGTGCCTGACCCGCACACCCGAAAGCGTGGCGTCGTGCACGTGTTCTAGCGCGACCCCGTCTGCGAACACGCACACCTCGACCTCATCGCTCGAGAGTGAGACAGAGACCCCGTGTGATGTGCCGCTCAGCAGCGAAGCTCCCTGAGCGGCATTTGCGGTGTGGCTCGCGACTGTGCGCACCGGCAGAAGGCGGGCGTATTCTGCAACCATCGCGCTGCCGTCGTTGTGTGAGCAGGCCAGCACGGCATGGTCGAGCTCGACCGCGGCAAGCACTCGCCGCATGGTCGCAATGAATGAGTCCATGGCGCTCATGAGAGCTGCGTTGAGCACCGTCGCATTTTCTCGGTAGATCAGGCCGTTGCCCCCGACGTCATGGCTGGTGACGACGCGGGCACGAGAGCCGAGTACGCGGCGAGCGATCTGCCTGGCCCGCAGCTCTTGCGAGTTGTCGATGGCGGAGAACGCCGAGGTGATCGCAACATCGGTGCTCTCGCGATCGAGACTGAGAAAGAACGTTTCTATCGCGTGCTCATCGAGGGCGGCGATGCTGCGCCCGGCAACATCGATGCCCCCTTCGATGAGCGCCGACCCAGCGCTGATGCGCTGCGCGACATCGGCTGGCCAGCCCGTGAACGGCGGCACGGCAGAGGTCGAGGGGCCGCCGATGCGCGCGACCGCCACGCGCCCAAGCTCGGGTGTGTCTGCGAGTGCGTTCGAGGCGAAGCCAGCGCCCACCACGACCGAACCGATTTCAGCCGCTACCGTGCCGGCAGATTTCATCACTGAGATAATGGCCTCTTGTATTGCCGCTGCGAGGTCCAGCCCTGACGAAACTTGGCTGGTCGAAAGTACCGTTTCGCCGGTTACCAGCGCTGCGTGCACGTGCTGGTGTGTGAGATCAATGCCGAGCCGAATCACGCGTTGGCCTCTCGCGCACGTGGATGCTGCAACTGATACCCGAATGAGCTCGGGCCCGCGAGCTTCAGGCCGGCCTCGCTGAGCCAGGCGGAGTCTGCGGGGAGCACGAGCAGCGAAAGATGCTGCTCGAGTCGCAGATTTTCTGTGGTGATTGGGCGAGCCGAAACGGTCGCGAGGCCGGTGATCACATCTGGCACGGCGGCGAGCACCCGGCCGTGCTCCGTGGCGATGAGCATGTCGTCCTGCAACTCGACGCGCACGGTGCGGCCGTGATCCTCGCCGATTCCCTCAATGACGCACGAACCCGAACGGGGGGCGTTGCGCCACCGCAGCTCGCTGATGATGCCCGTGACCAGTTTCTCGGCGTTCGTTGAGCGCAGCAGCGTTGCGACGGGATCTTGTCCGGCGAGTGCACGCCCGATGGTGATCGCTCGTGAGATCGAACCGATGATTGCTGCGTTGCGGGCGACGGCCGCGGTCATCAAATACTCGGTGGTCGAGACGAGGCCACCTGAAGCGCTCGCGATGGCGAGCGCCGCCCGTTCGAGCCAATCGTGCTCATGGTGTTGCAGTGTCGTGCTGTGCCCCCGGTGGTCGGTGATGTGGCAGGGGCCAAGCGCAACCCCCGCGAGCTCCATCGTGACCTGCACCATGCGCGAGAATGCGCGCCCCATTCCGTCGGCGTCTGCGAGCGGTAGCCCGGTGCGTGCGGCCCAGGTGACGGGGAGCAGGCCGTTGATGCCGCCAATCTCAGAGGGCATCAGTGCGGCGGGGGCTCGGCGCTCCCGTTCGGTTACCAGCTGCACGAGGCGCCCGCCCTCGTCGCCATCGCCGAGTATCTCGTCCGCCACAAGCGGCGCCCCGAGCGATGCGCACGGCATGACCAGTGCGTCGTCATCGAGGTCGCTCAGCTGCACGATGCGCACGGGGCCGTGGGTGCGGATCGCTTGCTGCGCCGCCAACAGTCCGTTTTGTACCGAGCCACCACCGCTCGCGCCGAGCATGCCACAGCCGAGCGCAAGTGGCTCGAGCATCGATTCGTCAATGTGTGTGATGGCCGCGTGGCTTGCCATCACGAGACGCCGCCATGGTCGATGAGATAGGCGCGACATGCGAGCTGCATCGCGAGTCGCTGCTCGGCGTTATCGAGCTCGGTGCCGAGCAGGTGTTTCGCCTGGCGCACCCGATACGCCACCGAGTTGCGGTGTAGTGAGAGCCGTTCTGCGGCGCGCGCGAGCGATGATTGCTCGTCAAGGTACACCTGCAGCGTGTAGATGATTTCTCGGGCCTTCGCGCTGTCGAGTGCGAGGATCGGCCCGAGCAGCTGGCGCGCTGAAGCTCTTGAGGCGGTCGTGTGGGCCAGGTCGACGATGATCGGCCGCAGCCCGTCTTGGTCGTATCGAACGACCGGGCTGTTGCTTGGCTGGCCAAGGGCAGAGCGCCCCTCGGCGACAGTGACGCGGAGCCCGGAAACTCCCTGGTGCACCGAGCCGACTCCGCAGCGAAAGCGTGAGGCCCGAGAGTGTGCGTTGAGGTGATCGAGCACCTTGCCCGCGGGGTCCCCTGTGGCGGCTACCGGGCGTGGATCCTCGCCCCAACTCTGCAGCAAAATGAGCGCCCCTTCAGAGCGGGTCACGAGCCAGGGCGTGGGATCAGGCAACGCGGCAAGCGCCGCGTTGCCGAGGCTGCTGAAGTAGGCCGGGCTCCACAGGTGCTCGGGTTGTGTGGGGAGAAAGACGAGGGCCCTGTGCCAGCCGTCGATCGGAAGTCCGAGACTGCGCGCCTGCTGCGTGAGCCGAACTGCGTGGTCTTCGGCCGCGACGATGAGTTCGCTGAGCAGCACATCGGCTGAGAGCCTGGCGCCCGAAAGCTCGCGACTGCTGAGCTGACCCGCAAGATGCAGCGCCACCAGCTCAGACACAATGCGGTCGGCTAGGCCGTCGACCCCGGATCGTCGGGGTGAGGTGATTCTGCCAACGTGCGTGCCTTCGAGCCGCACCGCAACCCCGATGCTGTCGCCCGGTTCGAGGGTGACCGTGTTCTCAAGCGCCCGTGAGGCAATCGCGAGAAGTGCATCGGCACCCGCATCGGGCGCACCGCTGGTGGCGTGTTGGTGCATCGCCGAGGCGTCAAGATACTGGGTGACCCGACGTAGTGCCTGCGCGCCGTCGCCGGCAAGTGCCGAGGTGAGATGACTCAGCAACTCGGCAACCTTCAGGTGTGAGGGAGCAGAGAGAATCACCAGGCCAAGCTGGGCGAGCATCTCTGCGCTCGAAGGCATGAGTCCCTGCGGGCGCTCTCCTCCTGTCAAGATGAGTGCCCGCACGCCAAGCGATGCAAACTCCCTAAGTGACACCTCGGGAAGCATTTCTGCCGCCAACTCAACACTCATGTTGCGGCCGAGCACTACGAGACGGCCTGCCGACTCAGGCACGCCTGATGTTTCGAAGCCCTCGAGCACGTCTGACGCGTCTTCAGCGAACTCAATTGCCGTGACATTGACCTCGACGGTGTGACCAGCGATGATCTCAAGCTGTTGCAGAAAGCCAGTGGCGAGTAACGAAGCGAGCGAGCGCACGAGTCAATTCTACGTCGATTCTGTTCTTCAAAGACAATAACTGACCTGATTCTGTGCTCATGGCACGAGAACTTGCGCACGCATCAGCGTACTCTTCGGGAGACAGTGCGGTTACATGAACCCAAGGAAGGCAGAAAGGAACTGCGAGATGCGCATAGCCATCATTGATCCCGTGGCCCGAGATACCTCTCACCTTTCGGTACCCACAGTCGAGGGCGTGTCGATAGAACGCAAAAGCTTGCGATGGGGCACCCCCTCAATCGAAAGCCGCTGGGATGACGACCTCGCCGCTCCAGGGGTGATTGACGCCGCGATCAGAGCAGAGCTCGATGGGGCCTGCGCGATCGTGGTGAACTGCATGGACGATCCCGGGGTCGATGCGGCCCGAGAGGTAGTCAGGATTCCGGTGGTGGGCCCCGCCCATGCGGCAATGCAGCTGGCGCTCTGCCTCGCCACAAGGTTTGCGATCCTCACGACTGCCGAGGCCGACGTACCCATCGTGAACGAACTCATCGCTCGCTACCAGCTTGAGCACCGCGCTGCACGAGTGCGCTCGCTGGGGCTCGGAGTAAACGAACTTGCCGATGATGCCGACGCTACTTTCGCGGCAGCTGTCGAGGCCGCAGAACTCGCGGTTGCAGACGGCGCTGGCGCGCTCATTGCCGGATGCACCCTGCTGGGCCCGCACCTGACCAAGCTGCAGCGGCACCTCTCGGCCCAGGGCCACGACGTGCCAGTTATCGACCCGCTGCTCGCTGCGCTGCAACTGGCGAAGTCACTCGTGAAACAACAACAGGCTCACAGCGCCAGGGCATACGTCGCACCGGCGGCGAAGCCGTTGACCTGGTTTGATGCGGGCGCAAAGCTCGGGGCGGGAGAGCTACGATGAGTGAGACCCGGCAACGCCGTGTGCGCGTGATCAACCCCACCACCACCGCCGAGTGGAACGAAGAAACACTGCAGGCTTACCAGGCTTTTGCTGAGCCAGGCACCGAGTTGAGCGTGGTGCACCTCGCGGGTGGCACCCCGTCTGTCGAGTATCGGCGAGACATTGCACTCATTGTGCCGTTCATCGTGCTGGCGGCAATCGATGCCGAGCGCGATGGTTGCGATGGCGTAATTGTCGACTGCATGGCAGACCCCGGCGTCGCGGCCGCGAGAGAAGCCGTGAGCATTCCGGTGGTCGGCCCGGCCGAGTCGAGCATGCGCCTTGCGGCGGTGCTTGGCCACCGCTTCTCGGTGCTCACCGTCGCGCAGCACCTGCGTGAAATCATGCGCGAGCGTGCGCGGGCGTATGGCTTGGGCGAGCGCCTCGCATCGGTGCGCTCGCTCGACATTCCCGTGCTCGAACTCGATGACGATCCAGCGCGAACATTTGCTGCCGAAACCAAGCTCGCAGCGCTCAGCGTGCTCGATGACGAAGCAGACGTCATCGTGCCTGGCTGCACGGGGCTTGCGGGCGAAGCTGCACGCATACGTGAGGCGCTGCTCGAACAGGGCATCGACGTGGCCGTCATCGACCCCCCTGCTGCCGCCATGCGGCAAATGGAAGACATTCTTGCCCAGGGGCTTTCGACGAGCCGACTCTCGTACCCGCTGCGGCAACAGCAGGCGGTTGGGTACCCCGCAACCGACGACCACAGCTGACGCAGCAGTTAGCAAGAATTGCATCTCAAGGAGCATCATGAAAACAACTGACTACGAACACGGATCGGTGCCGCAAGAGCAGCGCAAGGGCTGGTTCTCGCTGACCGCGGTTTGGGTGGCGATCGGCATCGACCTTTCGGGCGCATTTTTGGGCATTGAGCTTGCGAACGGCATGGACTTCTGGCCCGCGATCTGGGCCGTGCTCATTGGCTCGGTAGTGCTTGGCCTGCTTGCCATGGCAACCTCATACATCGGGGCCACCACGGGTCTGTCGACCGCAATGATCTCGCGAATCGTCTTCGGTCGCATCGGCGGCACACTGCTCTCGCTGATTCTTGCGATCTGCCTGCTCGGTTGGTTCTCGGTGCAGGCGGGCTTCTTCGGCCTGCACGCACAGGTCTCGGTGGCGCAGCTCACCGGTCTAGAGCTGCCCGTCTGGCTCATGACTGGCATCGGCGGCGTGCTCATGCTGCTGACCGCGCTTTGGGGCTACCGGTCAATCTCGAAGCTTTCGGAGTGGGCTGTGCCCGCGCTGCTCATTCTGCTGCTGCTCGGTGTGGTGATGGCGGTGGTGAACTTTGGTGCTGATGGTCTTTTCACGCCCACCGAATCGCTCTTTAGCTTCGGCACCGTGGTTTCGCTCGTCGTGTCAATCTTTGTGATGGGTGTCGTCGTGACTCCAGACTTCGCGCGCTGGGCCAAGACCCCCAAGAAGGCGGTCGCGGCCGGTTTCGTAGGTTTCTTCATTGGCAACTCGTTCATCGTGGTCATCGCGATGATTCTCGCGCGAGTTGTCGGCGCAGACGACCTCATCACGATCTTCTTCATGCTGGGTCTTGGCGCCGCGGCGGTCGTGGTGCTGATTCTTGCGCAGTGGACCACCAACACCACGAACATCTACTCGACCGCGCTCAGCTTCTCGTCGATCAGCCCCAAGCTCAACCGTCGCATGGTGACCATCGTCGCTGGCGTCATCGGCATCGTGATCGCGATGCTCGGTGCCGCCGATTACTTCATCACCTTCCTCTCGGCAATTGGCATTGTGGTCGCGCCGTTCGGTGGTGTCTATCTCGCCACGTTCTACCTCGACCGCGGGCGTTCGCGCTTTGCCGCGGGTGACGCGCGCCGCACCGTTGAACCGGTGGCCATTGTTGCCTGGGTGGTGGGCATCTTCGTAGCGCTTGCCACTGCGTCACCTGACGGCGGTCTTGGGCTGGGATGGTTCACGCTCACGAGCGTTTCGTCGATCGACGGCCTCATCGTAGGGTTCATCGTGTACGCGCTGGGCACCCTTGTCTTTGGGCGTAAGGGTGGCGAGCTGGAAGCCGCTGCCGGTGACGCGCAGGAGGTTAGCGCACAGTGAGCGAAACCATGATCGACTTCGACCACGTCGACGAGATTGCCCTCGGCGCAGCGGTGCTCGGCACCGGCGGCGGTGGCGACCCGCACATCGGCTCGCTGATCGCCAAGCGCCTCATTCGCCGTGAAGGCCCGGTTCGCATGATCAGCATTGACGAGCTGACCTCTGACGATTTCGTGCTGCCGATCGGCGGCATCGGCGCACCATCGGTTGACGTCGAACGCATCATGTCTGAGGGCGAGTTTGCCCACGCGATTCAGGCACTCGAGCGTGCGGTGGGTCGCAAGGCCACCGCACTGATGCCGATCGAGGTGGGCGGCGGTAACTCGATGGTGCCACTCGCTGCCGCGGCGGTAACCGGGCTGCCCCTTGTCGACGCAGATGCGATGGGTCGCGCGTTTCCAGAGGCGCAGATGGTGACGTTTCACCTCGCTGGCTACGGGCCGGGCACCACGGTGCTGGTCGACCACCACGGCAACGAGATCGTGAGCCGCCCTGTCGACGGCGAGTGGTCTGAGCGACTCGCCCGTGTTGTGACCGTCGAGCTTGGGGGCAGCGCCACCATGATCGACTACGCATACGACGGTGAAGTGGTGCGCGAATGCGCGATTCCTGGCACGCTGACGCTTGCGCGTCGCATCGGTCAGATCTTGCTGGGCGAGTTCGAAGGTGAGCGCCTTCGCGATGACGAAAAGATTGCTGCGCTTTCGCGAGAGCTTGGCGCAGTGAAGCTCTTCACGGGTAAGGTTGCCGACCTGCAGCGTGAGTTCGCTGGCGGGTTTACTCGCGGTTTGGCGCGTCTTGCGGGCGTTGGCGAGGATCGCGGATCCGAGTTGCAGCTCGACTTTCAAAACGAGATGCTGCTTGCTCGGCGTGACGGCGAACTCGCCGCGGTGACCCCCGATCTGATTGCGGTGCTCGACCTCGCGACGGGTAGCCCGATTACCACCGAGTCTCTGCGCTACGGCGCTCGAGTAGCCGTGATCGCTATGCCCTGTCACGAGAAATGGCGCACTCCGATTGGGCTGGAGACTGCGGGCCCGCAGTACTTCGGCTACGACGTAGAGTGGCAGCCGGTTGAACAGTTGGTAGCTGCCGGGATGCTAGAGGCTTCGGCCAATCTTGACGACTCAGACGTGGCAGAGGAGAACTCGAAGTGACGCAAGCACAGGCACAGAAGTACCGCCTCGGTATCGACGTAGGTGGCACGAACACCGACGCAGTCATTCTTGACGCGGAGCTGAAGGTCGTTGGCTCGGTGAAATCACCGACAACTGAGAACAGCGGTGACGGCATCGCGCACGCGATCGACGCGGTGCTGGCAGAGACGGGTGTGAGCCCGAGCTCGATTGGGCACGTGATGCTCGGCACGACGCACTGCACCAACGCGATTGTGCAGCGCCGGGGCCTTTCGCGAGTGGGCGTGCTGCGCATTGGTGGGCCAGCAACCACGGCTGTTCCGCCGCTTGAGGGCTGGCCCGAAGACCTGCGCGAGGCAATCGGGCAGCACGACGTGATCTTGCGGGGCGGCTACGAAGTCGACGGGCGCCTGCTTGCGACGCTCGATGAGGCCGAGGTGCGCGAGGCCTGCGAGCGCATGATTGGCGAGGTCGATTCGGTGGCGGTGGTGGGCGTGTTCTCACCCTCAAACCCAGAGCAAGAGTTGCGTGTCGCTGAGATCGCGAGTGCGGTGCTCGGCGTGCCGGTATCGTGCTCGCACGCCGTCGGCACGATCGGTCTGCTCGAGCGCGAGAACGCGACGGTGCTAAATGCGGCGCTGCAGCGCACACTCGGAGAGATGGTGACAGGCTTCATTCGCGCGCTCGAGGAGCGCGGCATCGAGGCGACCCCGTTCCTGGGGCAGAACGACGGCACGCTCATGCGTTTGGAGTACGCGCTCGAGTTTCCGGTGTTCACCATTGGTTGCGGCCCCACCAACTCGATTCGCGGTGCAGCTCATCTGTCTGGTCTCGCTGATGCGCTCGTCGTTGACATTGGCGGCACCACGACCGATATCGGTGTGCTCATCGACGGCTACCCGAGGCAGTCGGCCCACGCGGTTGAGATCGGCGGCATCCGCACGAACTTCCGCATGCCAGACGTGCTCTCGGTGGGGCTGGGCGGTGGAACGATCATTCGTGAGCGCGGGCGCAGTGGAGAAGGGCCGCTTACTGTCGGACCCGACAGCGTTGGCTACCGCCTCACGAGTGAGGCGATCGCTTTTGGCGGCGAGACGCTGACCGCGACTGACATCGCACTGGCCGCCGGCAACGCTGAGATCGCGGGAACCGCGGTCGTGGAGCTTCCCGAGGCGGTGCTTGCCGCCGCCGACACCGCGGTGCGCGAGCTGCTCGAAGAGTCGATTGATCGAATGAAGCCGAACGCGCAACCCGTGCCGGTCATCATCGTAGGCGGCGGCAGCATCATCGCACCGGAGGTGCTCGACGGGGTGAGCGACCTGATTCGCCCTGACCACTTCGGCGCGGCAAACGCCGTGGGTGCGGCGCTCGGTGAGGTTGCTGGGTACTTCGAAAAGATCTACCAGGGCGTCTCTGATCGCGCGGAAGCGCGAAAGAGCGCGGGCCAAGAAGCGATCGAACGCGCGGTGAATGCGGGTGCGCTTCGCGAAACCGTTGAGGTGGTTTCGATCGAGGAGATCCCTGTCGCATACACCGACGGGCAGGCCGTGCAGATCAAGGCAAGGGCGATCGGCAAGCTCGGAAGCTGAGCTTCAAGGCTCAGCTTGCGGGCTCAGCAAAAGGGTTGCGCCTAATCAAGCCGAGCGGGGCTGGGGCGTTGGCGCGAGAGTGAGAATAGTGACTCCGCGCTAATGCCCTAGCATCTTGCGTGCCTGGCGCAGTACCGGCTCATCGACCATTTTGCCCTCAAACTGAAACACCCCGGGCTGATGCTGCGCTTCTGCGAGCACCCGTTCGGCCCAGGCAATCTCATCGGGGCTCGCGGCGTAGGCGGTTTGAATGACCGCGGCCTGCGAAGGGTGAATGCACGCGGTCGCGTCGAAGCCGCTGATGCTCGCATCGGTCGCCTCGTGCCGCAGCCCTTCAGCGTCGGCGATGTTGAGAAACACCGAGTCGACCGCCATTTTGCCTGCAGCCTTCGCTTCGATCAGCACGCGGGCGCGAGCGTAGCGGGCAAAATCGCGGTAGCGCCCGGTGGCCTGGCCGCCGGTGGGATCGTGGCGCGAACCCTTGCCCCCCATGCTGGCAGCGAGGTCTTCGGCACCCCACATCATCGCAAACACGGCAGGGTGTGCGGCGATCTCGTCGGCGCGCGCGATGCCGGTCGCCGTCTCGCAAAGCGCAAGTACGCCAAAGCCCTCTGCTCCGAGTGCGTCGAGCTGCGCCGCACCCTCGGTTTTCGCGAGCATCAGCGTGCGGTACGCGGCCTGCCGAACCGCGATCAGGTCAAGCTCGTGGTCTTCGGTGCCTGCCGGGTTCACCCGCACGATCACGCGCGCGGGATCGAGCGAAGCCGCGACGAGCTGTGCCCTTGCCGCTGCCTTGTCTGCGGGAGCAACGGCGTCTTCGAGGTCGATGATGACGCTGTCGGCCGCCGCGAGTGCCTTCTCGTAGCGCTCGCCGCGGTCAGCTGGGCAGAAGAGGAGCGCGGGGCCGTGCAACTGCATGCTCGTCATGAGCGCGTCGCCTCGGCGGGCGAGTGCGCGCCGGCTGGCAGGCAGTGCATCAGGGTGGAGCGGGTTGCGATGGCAACGACTTTGCCAACCTGGTTGCGCATGGTGTGCTTGAACTCGACGATGCCCTGACCCGGTCTCGATGATGAGAGCCGCTTGGACTCTATGCGGGTCTCGGCGTAGAGGGTGTCGCCGACGCGCACCGGAGCCGGAAACGACACTTCGCTGAACCCGAGGTTTGCCACGATGGTGCCCATGGTCAGCTGCGACACCGAGAGCCCGACGAGGGTTGAGAGAGTGAACATGCTGTTCACCAGTGGTTCCCCAAACTCGGTGTGCGAGCTCCATGCCGCGTCAAGGTGCAGCGACTGGGTGTTCATGGTCAGAGTGGTGAAGAGCACGTTGTCTGCTTCGGTGACCGTGCGGCCGGGCCGGTGCAGGTAGACGGCACCCTCTTCGAACTCTTCGAAGTAGAGCCCGCGCTGTTCGATTCGCTTATCGGTCATGATGCTGCTCCCTTGCTGGCTGCGCTGTCGTCGCCACCTGTATCTCCAGTATCCACCTGAATCACCGCGAGCGTCTGCCCGCGAGCGACCTGCTCACCGACGTTCGCCTTCAACGCGACGACTCCCGAGACGGTGGCGCGTAGCACGTGTTCCATCTTCATCGCCTCGACCACCACGATGGGGTCGCCGGCCTCGACTCGCGCGCCGTGTTCGGCGTGCACCAGCACGACGGTGCCGGGCATGGGGGAGTCGAGGTGTGGATCGCTCGATGTCTCGGCTGTACCGCCGTGGCTCGCGCGCGCAATGCAAATGTCGAAGGTAGCGCCTTCGACCGCGAGCGAGACCTTGTCGCTTTCAACGAGTGCGGTGACGGTGCGAGTGGCGCCGTTGACCGTCACGCTGAAGCGGTGGTCGCCGAGTGAGCGCACGGCGCCGGGCGTCTCGACAAGCTCGATGACCGGAGGGAGCGCGGCGGCCGGTTCACTGGTCGAGCTCGGTGAGTCTGCCGGTACTCCCGGCCTGTCGGACGAGCCCGCCGATCTGCTGATCGAGCTTGTCGCCCTGCCGGCCGAGCTTGTCGAGACCAAGGGAACAACGCCGATCTCAACAACTGTGCCGCGCTCACCGCTCTGCAGCGGGTAGCGACGCCTGGCGTTTGCGGCTCCGGGTCGCCACCCAACGCGGTGCGCCCAGGGCCCCGTCGAGGCGAAAGTTGAGCCCGTACCGGCGCTTCTGGGCGCGAACGTTTCACGTGAAGCATTTGCTGAGCTAGTGGCGGTCGCGCTCGCCACATGGTCGAGCAGCAGCGCCGCCTCGGCGAACTCCCGCCCACCCGCGGGCGAGTATTCGAGCGAGTCTTGCACGCGCCCGATGAGCCCGGTGTCGAGGTCGCCGGCAATGACCTCGGGAAGCTCGAGCAGCTTTCGCATGAACTCGATGTTTGTCGGAAACCCGAGCACCGCGGTCTCGTCGAGCGCGCGCACGAGCCGCCGCCTTGCGGCCTCGCGATCCTCGCCCCAGGTGATGATCTTGGCGAGCATCGGGTCGTAATCGATCGAGACGCCGAGCCCCGACTCGATCGCGGTGTCGACGCGCACGCCCTCGCCGCTTGGGTGAGTGACGTGCGTGACGAGCCCGCCGGTCGGCAAGAAGCCCAACGAGGGGTCTTCGGCGTACACGCGCGCCTCGATGCTGTGCCCGGTAAGCACGATGTCGTCTTGGTTGAGCGCCAGGGGTTCGCCCGCGGCGATGCGCAGTTGCTGCTCGACGAGGTCGACCCCGGTGATCTGCTCGGTTACGGGATGTTCGACCTGTAGGCGTGTGTTCATCTCCATGAAGAAGAACTCGTCTGGGTGAGAGGCTTCGACTATGAACTCGACCGTGCCAGCACCGCGGTAGTCAACGCTGCGCGCGGTCTCGCACGCGGCCGCGCCGATGGCAGCGCGGGTTGCTTCGTCGAGCAGTGGCGAGGGTGCCTCTTCGATCACCTTCTGGTGGCGGCGCTGCAGTGAACACTCGCGCTCGCCGAGGTGAATCACATTGCCGTGAGCGTCTGCCAGCACCTGCACTTCAATGTGGCGGGGGATTGACAGGTAGCGCTCAATGAAGAGAGCATCGTCGCCGAAGCTTGCCGCGGCTTCGCGACGCGCAGCCGCGATTGCGGCGGGTAAGTCTTCGCCGCGCTCGACCACGTGCATGCCCTTACCGCCGCCGCCGGCGCTCGGCTTAATGAGCATCGGGTAGCCGATTGCGGGTGCTGCCGCGATCAGGTCGTCGTCTGTGAGGCCCGGCCTAGCGATGCCGGGAACGGTAGGCACCTCGCGCACAGACACCGCTGATTTTGCTGAGATCTTGTCGCCCATGACCTCAATCGCGTGCGATGACGGCCCGATGAAGACGATGCCCGCGTTTTCGCATGCACGCGCGAACTCGGCGTTCTCGGCGAGAAAGCCGTAGCCCGGGTGAATTGCCTGCGCTCCGGCCTCGACAGCGGCCGTAATCACGGCATCTATGCTCAGGTAGCTCTGCGCGGCCGGGGCGGGGCCGATCCTTTTCGAGACATCTGCAAGCGCCACGTGGCGTGCGCCCGCGTCGGCGTCGCTGTAGACGGCAACCGAGCGGATGCCGAGGCGGCGCAGCGTCGAGATGATGCGGCAAGCGATCTCGCCGCGGTTTGCGATGAGCACTGTGTCGAACATTGGGCGCTCCATTTCGGGTGTGGGTAAGGAGGTATCGAACATCTGCATCACATCCTGAAAACGCCGTAGCCCGGTGCATCTGCGGGCGCGCGCGAGACGACGTCGAGGGCGAGACCCAGCACATCGCGGGTCTCATCGGGCTCGATAATGCCGTCGTCCCACAGTCGGGCGGTCGAGTAGTAGGGGCTGCCCTGCGTCTCGTACTGCTCGCGAATCGGTGCCTCGAACGCAGTCTGCTCATCGGCGCTCCACTCGCCGCCCGCGCTCTCGATCTGATCGCGGCGCACCGTCGAGAGCACTGAGGCCGCCTGCGGCCCGCCCATCACCGAGACGCGGGCACCCGGCCACAGCCAGAGAAAGCGCGGTGAATAGGCGCGGCCGCACATCGAGTACGTGCCGGCGCCGAACGAGCCGCCGACCACGACCGTGAGCTTGGGTACCGTGGCCGTCGCGACCGCGTTGACCATCTTTGCGCCGTGCTTCGCGATGCCGCTCGACTCGTACTCGCGGCCCACCATGAAACCGGTGATGTTCTGCAGAAACACGATCGGGGTGCCGCGCTGGTCGCAGAGCTGGATGAAGTGCGCGCCCTTCATCGCGCTCTCGCCGAAGAGCACGCCGTTGTTCGCGATGATGCCCACGCGATGCCCGTGAATGCGCGCGAATGCGGTGATGAGCGTCGTGCCGTATTCGCGCTTGAACTCGTGAAATTCGCCGCCGTCGACGACCCGCGCAATGATTTCTCGAGCATCGTAGGGCTCGGTGAGGGCGACGGGTACGACGTCGAGCAACGACCCTGGCGTGGGATCGGCGACAACGCTCGTCGGCGTGCCCGCGAGGGGTGAGTTCTCTGGCAGGGTCGCGATGATGTCGCGCACGATCTGCAACGCGTGCTCATCGTTCTCTGCCAGGTGGTCTGCCACGCCCGAGACCCGGGTGTGCACCTCGCCGCCGCCGAGATCTTCGGCGGTAACCACCTCGCCGGTCGCCGCTTTTACGAGCGGTGGACCGCCCAGAAAGATGGTGCCCTGGTTTCGCACGATTACTGTCTCATCGCTCATGGCGGGCACGTAGGCGCCGCCCGCGGTGCTTGAACCCAGCACTGCAGCAATCTGCGGAATGCCGTCGCGCGACATGCGGGCCTGGTTGTAGAAGATGCGCCCGAAGTGCTCGCGGTCAGGAAACACCTCGTCTTGCATGGGCAGAAAGGCGCCGCCCGAGTCGACGAGGTAGATGCAGGGCAAGCGATTCTCAGCCGCCACCTCTTGCGCGCGCAGGTGCTTCTTTACGGTGAGCGGGTAATACGTGCCGCCCTTCACCGTCGCATCGTTCGCGACCACCATGACCTGGCGACCGTGCACGAGGCCGATGCCGGTGATGATGCCCGCACTTGGAGCTTCGCCACCGTACATGTCGTAACCCGCCAGCGGGGCAAGCTCGAGAAACGGGCTGCCAGTGTCGAGCAGGCGGTCAACGCGATCGCGCGCGAGCAGTTTGCCGCGGGCGACGTGTCGCTCGCGTGACTTTTCAGGGCCGCCGAGCGCGATCGTAGCCCGGCGCTCGCGTAGCTCGTCTACGAGATCTTGGTAGGTCGGTGCCACGGTGCCTCCTCGTTGAATGCGGTGAACCTTGTGCCTGAAGCCGTGTGCACCATGCTGCCGATCATCACCGACATTTGGGCCACATGATTCGTGGTCGTGTCATTTAGATTACGGCATAGTAATTGAAAATGCACCACCAATATTTACTTGATCTCTCAAAAATTGTGAGTTACCGTGTATTTCAGTTACTCATCGATAATTGGGAGCAGCAATGGAGCACTTCAATCTGAGCGAAGAAGAGTCGGCGCTTGCCGACATGGTTCGCGAGTTTGCCGAGGGCGTCGTCGCTCCGCAGGCGTACGAAGCAGACCGCACACACACCCTCAACATGGATGTCGTTGCGGGCATGGGTGAGCTGGGCCTCTTCGGGCTGCCCTTCTCCGAGGAATACGGCGGCCAAGGCGGCGACTACTTCGCGCTCTGCATCGCGCTCGAGGCGCTCGGTCGCGTCGACCAGTCGATCGCCATCACGCTTGAAGCCGGGGTCAGCCTCGGTGCCATGCCGATCTATCGTTTTGGCAACGAGGATCAGAAGGCCGAGTACCTGCCAAGCTTGTTGGCTGGCAAAGCGCTTGCGGGCTTCGGCCTGACCGAGCCCGAGGCCGGCAGCGACGCGGGTGCGACCCGCACGACCGCGAGGCTCGAGGGTGACGAGTGGGTCATCAACGGCTCGAAGCAGTTCATCACGAACTCAGGTACCCCGATCACTCGCTTTGTCACCGCAACGGCGGTCACCGGCGAAGCCGACGGCCACAAAGAGATTTCGGCGATCCTCGTGCCGAATGGCACGCCCGGTTTTACCGTCGAACCGGCCTACGACAAGCTCGGCTGGCACGCTTCAGACACGCACCCGCTGACCTTCGACAACGTGCGCGTTCCCGCTGCAAACCTCGTGGGTCAGCGCGGCCGGGGCTTTGCAAACTTCTTGCATATTCTCGACGAGGGGCGCATCGCAATCGCGGCTCTCTCGACCGGCGCCGCCGAGGGATGCCTCGAGGCTGCCGTCGAATACTCGAAGTCTCGCACGGTGTTTGGCTCGTCGCTCGCCACGCGCCAGGGCATTCAGTTCATGCTCGCGCGCATGCAGCAGCGCGTGCACGGCGCCCGCCTCGCGTGGCACTACGCCGCGAGACTGCGCGACGCGGGCAAGCCGTTCAAGACCGAGGCTGCACTCGCAAAGATCACCGCGAGCGATGCGGCGATGGATAATGCGCGCGACGCGACCCAGGTGTTTGGCGGCAACGGCTTCATGAACGAGTTCGCGGTGGCGCGTCACTACCGCGACTCGAAGATTCTTGAGATCGGTGAGGGCACGAACGAGGTGCAGCTGCTGCTGATCGCGCGCGCGCTCGGGGTTGCGTGAGGCTTGGTGCTCGCACGGATGAGTGCCGATCGCTTCGACGAGCCCAGCGAACGGCACCTATCCGCGCGATCGCTTAGCTGGGCCTGAACACGCGAATGCCGGAGTGCTCAGCCGCCTCGCCAAGGCGGGCGTCGTAACAGAGCATGCCGTCGAGCTGTGCCCCGACGAGCAGCGCTGCCGCGAGGTGAATTGCATCGAGCGTGCGTAGCTCAACGGGGGCAACGAGACCGGCTTCATCGTAGACGGATGAATCAAGATTGAGAATCGCAACCCGTTCGAACAGCGCCCGCGCATCTGGGGCGGCGCGGGGATTCGATCGTCGCACTGCCCGCATGAGTTCGACGCGAGCAAGATCGCAGGTGATGAGTCTCGCTTCGTGTTCGCGCACCCATGTTTGAAGCGGGGGTGATTCGGGTTCTGGGAGTACGAGCTTCACCAGCGCCGAAGTGTCGGCGTAGACGAGCACTAGACGCGATCCTCGCGCTGTTCGTGAAGCAATTCTGCGCTGGGAATCGTTGGCAGGCTTCGCGCCGGGTCAGCCGCATCGAGTAGCTTCTTCGCGTCGAAGAATTCTACGAGGGAGCCCGTTGGAAGAGTGATTCGCCCCGCAGCCGTGAGCGATTCAAGGTTGTTTTGGTGAAGCGGTGCAAGCTGCGCCACGGGCCTGCCACGGTCGGTGATCTGAATGATCTCGCCAGCGGCCGCTCTGGCGACAACCTCTGACGCATTCTGTTTCAGCGCGCGAATGCCGACGCTGTGCTTGTGCTCAGACTCATGTGCGGCGATGCTCATGTTCTACATTGTAGCTCTTTGGTGTTGGTGGCGGGTAAGTGAAAGTAGCCGCAGTGCAAAGTGCACAGCGGGCGCGCACAAGATGTACAGGCCCGTACATCGGCGCCCGGTGATCCTCGCCGAAACTTGTCTGCACGCGACTCGATTTGAGCCCGCTGCGTCGAAGGTGACCGGCAATTACAAGGGCGAGGATCGGCCGCTGAATGCGAACACCGCGTTACTGAGCACCTGCACCAAAGGAGATGACATGGGCTTCAAAGAGGGGAACTTTCCGCCGGTAGACCCGGCGGCGTTTCTGAATTCACCGCTGCGAACCAGAATGCGCACGCTTGCGCAGTACTGGGGCGAGTACGGCTTCGGCACTGCCCGCAATATCAATGTGATCTACATCTTCAAGATCGTCGTGCTCTACGCGCTCGCGGGCGTGGCGGTTGCGACCATTGGCGTCTCGGCCTTCTGGGAGGTGAGCATCTGGTGGAACGACCCGATCGTCTACCAGCGCCTCGTCGTCTGGACCGTGCTGCTCGAAGCGATGAACCTTGCCGGTTCGTGGGGGCCGCTCGCGGGCAAGTTCAAGCCGATGATGGGTGGCTTCTTGTTCTACTCGAAGGTGGGCACGATTCGCATGCGCCCCTTCGCGTGGGTGCCCGGCACTGCGGGGCACTACCGCACCGGGTTTGATGTGGCGCTCTACTTCGGCTTTCTCGCCTCGCTCGTCGCGGCGCTTGTGATGCCGGGCGTGCCAAACGCCGAGGTGACCGCCTGGATGAGTGAGACCTGGGGTAAGTCGGGGCACGGGCTGGTGAACGCGCTACCGCTCGCTGTCGCTCTCGCGTTCTGGCTGCTGCTGGGTCTGCGCGACAAAATCTTCTTCCTCGCGGCCCGCGCCGAGCAGTACCTGCCACTCTTCTTGTTCTTCGCGGTGCTGCCGACGCTTGGTACCTTCGCAGACATGATCATCGCGGGCAAGCTCGCGATCGTAACCTCGTGGGTGGGGGCTGCGATCGGCAAGCTTGGTCGTCACTTCACGCTCGTGATCCCTCCGATGATCAGCAACACCCCGTTCTGGGCGCCGAAGGCGCTAAAGCGCGCGATGTACCGCAGCTTTCCGAACGACATGCGCCCCTCAAAAGCGGCCAGCTTGACGGCTCACGTGCTCGGCACCATCGTCGAGATCGTTGCTCCGCTCACCCTGCTCTTCTCAACGAACAGCATGATGACCTGGGGCGCCGCGATTCTGATGGTGGGCTTCTGCTTCTTCATCATCTCGACGTTCCCGCTCGCAGTGCCGCTCGAGTGGAACGTGCTGTTCGGCTACCTCGCGATCGCGCTCTTCATCGGGTTTCCGGCGCAGCAGGGTTTCGCAGTGGGCGACTTCTCGAGCCCCTTGCTGCTTGTCGCAGTGCTCGTGACGCTGCTCTTCTTCCCGATTCTCGGCAACCTTCGCCCCGACAAGGTGTCATTCTTGCCGTCGCTGCGTCAGTACTCGGGCAACTGGGCAACCGCACTGTTCTCGTTCACTCCGGGAGCCGAGGCGAAGCTGAACGCCATCACGAGGCCGACCACCAACCAGGTCGATCAGCTGCAGGCGATGGGTATTCCGTATGTTGCCGCCGAGATTACGCTGCAGCAGACGATCGCTTGGCGTTCGACACAAAGCCAAGGCAAGGGCCTCTTCTCGATGCTCTATCGCTACCTGCCAGACGTCGAATCGCGCACCATTCGCGAGGGCGAGTTTCTCTGCAACTCGCTCACCGGCTTCAACTTCGGTGACGCCCACATGCACGGTTACCAGATCTTGCCGG
Organism: Actinomycetota bacterium; assembly: GCA_020161315.1. Classification (GTDB taxonomy): domain Bacteria; phylum Actinomycetota; class Actinomycetes; order Actinomycetales; family Microbacteriaceae; genus Leucobacter. The sequence continues at coordinate 42,992 of JAIUOH010000012.1, forward strand.
CGCTGCAAGAGAAGTGCCACTTCGAACCGGGTGAGCTGATCGTCGCGTTCGTGGAGTCACAGCCGATTCACAAGGGCACCCAGGAGTGGAAGCTCGTCGACGCGGCCACCGGTGTGCTCGCCGAGGGCACCTGGAACGTCTCCGAGATGGTCGAGCAGCAGCCCTGGCTTGAGAACGGCCCGATCGCGCTGCCAGAAACCTACCACCGGCCCGACGCCGAGTGGCCAGCCTTCAACCTCGACCGTAAGCCGGAGTTCTGGCAGGCAACCGACACCGCTGTGGCGCGTGTGGTTGGTCAGGCTGAGGATGCGGTGGCCGAGGCTTCGGCAGAGACCGCCACCCACGCGGCCGACGAACGGTAGTTTCGTAACTATGACAACTGCGGTGGTGGTCGGCAGCGGGCCTAACGGGCTCGCTGCCGCCACCGTGCTCGCGCGGGCGGGCGTCGAGGTGACGGTTGTCGAGGCATCTGCATACCTCGGCGGCGGCGCTCGCAGCGTTGCGTCTCCCGTCGACGGGCTGCTGCAAGACCACTGCGCCGCGGTGCACCCGATGGCCCCCGGGTCGGCCTACTTTCAGAGCCTCGATCTTGAGGCGATGGGGGTCGAATGGGCATATGCGCCCTATGACGCGGCGCACCCGCTCGACGACGGTGATGCGGGGCTGTTGTCGACCTCGGTTGAGGCGACGGCCGCGGGGCTGGGGCGCGACGGTCGCCGCTGGGCCGCCATGTTTGGGCCCTCGTCGCGAGTCTTCGACAAGCTGGCTCCGGGCATCATGGCCCCGATGCTGCGCGCGCCGAGGCATCCGCTGTTGCTGGCGCGCTTTGGCCTGGTTGCTGGGCCGCCGCCCACGCTCGTGGGCAAAGCGTTTCGCACGGAGCGGGCGCGGGCCCTGTTCATGGGGGTCGCGGCGCACGCGATTCAGCCGCTCGGGCAGCCACTTGTCACCGGCATCGGTGCGGGCATCATCACGGCGGGACACGCGGTGGGGTGGCCCGTCATCAAAGGTGGCACTGGGCGCTTCACCGAGGCAAGCATTGCAATGTTGCGCGGCATGGGGGTGCGGTTCGAGACGGGGCAGAGGATCACGCGCCTGCATCAGCTGCCCCGGCACGACATCGTGATGCTCGATGTGCACCCGCACATTGCGGCGGGAATTCTCGCGGGGCATCAGCCGATTCGCTCGCGTAGGGCGTTTCGCGGGTTTAAGCCCGGACCCGCTGCGTTCAAAGTGGATCTCGCGGTCGATGGCGGCATTCCGTGGCGTAACCCCGAGGTTGCCAGAGCGGGAACCGTGCACCTTGGAGGCACCGCGGCAGAGATAGTTGCCGCGGAGCGCGAGATTGGTGCGGGCCGTATGCCCGAGCGCCCCTTCGTGCTGGTGGGGCAGCAGTACGTGGCCGATTCCGCGCGGGCAAATGGAAGCGTAGCGCCGGTTTACGCTTATGCGCACGTGCCGAATGGCTACCCGGGCGATGCGACCGAGCAGGTGATCGCGCAGATTGAGCGGTTTGCGCCGGGTGTGCGCGACCGCATTGTCGCGGTGCGTTCGCGCAGCACGGCTGAGGCCGAAGTCGAGAACGCGAATTTTGTTGGCGGCGACATTTTGACAGGCGCGAAGTCGCCGGTGCAGTTTTTGTTGGGGCCGAGGATCAGCGCACAACCCTACGACACCGGCGTGCGGGGCGTCTATCTGTGTTCGGCGGCCACCCCGCCAGGGCCGGGCATTCACGGCATGGGTGGCTTCAATGCCGCGAATCGAGCGCTGCGCTTGGCGTGAGTTGGTGGCTGCGGTGTGTGGCTTGGGTGATGCTGTGCAGGAGTATCTGCTCAAATCAAATCAGTCCCGTTTGCTCGGCTCTGCTTGCTCGGCTCTGTTTGCTCGGCTCTGTTTGCTCGGCACTGCCTAATCGGCGAGGTGAAGCGACGTAGATGCCTTGTTCGACGCCACTGATAACTCTCATTGCCGCGGTCAGGCGGCATTTCGCCATCGACCTGGCGGGTGGGAGGCCAGTTGCCAGGAGTAGTGCAGTGGTAGGGGTGCTCGTAGTTCGACGGGTGGCGGCTGTGAGTCTGGTGGCGAGACTGACGTGTGAGGCGACGAACTTGAGGTTTGGGAGGGGATGCCTGTTGACTGTGTCGGTGAGTCAGATGCCCGAGGCGGTGGGCCGGCTGACTGGGGCGGTGAGCCCGAGGTTTGGGGAGGCGCGTGCAGTAAGAACGGCCCGAGTCCGGCGCGGGTGATGCGCCACCCGCCGTTGTGCAACTGCATATGGTGAAAGCGGCAGAGCAACACCCCGCGAGCGATATCGGTTCGGCCCTGTTCGTCACTCCAACGATCAATATGGTGCGCCTCGCAATATGAGGCGGGTCTGTCACAGCCCGCCCACCGACAGCCACCGTCGCGAACCGCGAGCGCCACTCGCTGTTTTGGTGTGAAAAGGCGTTGCGCTCGGCCGACGTTCATTGGGTCGCCGTGTGCATCGACAAACACGGGCTGAGAGCCGCTGTTGCAACGAAGCTGCGCCGCAATTCCTGGCGGAACCACAGTGCCGCCCTCTTGAAACCGTGTGACCTTGGCATCACCGTTGGTGCCGTTGGTGCCACCCGCATGGTTCGGAGTGGCGGATGCGCTGGCCGAGTGCGCGAGGTGCCTCTCGTGATTCACTACCTGCACGAGCTTGATGCCAGCCTGTCGCACCCCAAACACGGTTTCGGCAGCTGCAACCGAACCGGTGCGCAGCACATCGATGAGCAGGTCGTGGGCGAGCTGATGGTTTGTGCGCGGATCGTCTTGCAACGACTTCGCTCGGGCCTGCTCGGCGGCAGTAACGAAACGAGGGCCGCCGCGGCGCGGGCGAAGCGTGCTGTCGATGATCGTGCGCACCCACTCGGCCGACTCGTCATCGAACACAAACTTTCCGTGGGCCAGCCCGTCGGCGTCAACCCAGAGCCGAAACGAACGCCTTTCGTATCGCGCCAAGAAGCGCTCTTCGGCGCCCTCGGGGTCGAGCAGATCGCGCACCGCGCGGGCCTGCTTCGCAAGTTCTTCGACAGGTAAATCTGCTGCGTAACTGGCGAGCTGTTCGGCTGCGAGTCGCCACGCCTCAGTGGCGGCCCGGTACTGCTCAGCATGAGGTCGCCGAGTTCGCCGACACTATCGACAATACTGAGTGCGCGCGGAGCAGGCGGTTCACCAAGCCCGCGTCGAATCGCGTCGAGCTGCGCAGAAGACAGAGCTCCAGAAGCGAACGCGGCGCTGAGCGGCCGATGCCACGGGATCGTTGACTCGTTGCCTGCGTTGGCCAGGTCTGACTGCGCAGCCTGCCCACTCGCGTTACCGGGACAAGGATCGGCAGGTTCCGCAGCACCCGCACTCTCGAGCAACGCCTCACCTACTCGAATCTGCTGCATTGCCACGCCGCGGCTCACCCCGGTCACGTGCTGTATGAGCGCAACAGGGGTGCGGTACCCCCGCGACTGCGCGAGCCCCGAGTGCCCGGCGGCTCGCGAAGACCGCGCGCTGATCACCGCGCTCGCCGCAAGAGTCAACTGCTCAAGCAACTGACGTGCACGGGCAGTTGTCTCGCCGAGCTCGTATACTGCGTCGTCGCTCAGGCCAGCCACCAGCGAGTGCAGCTTGCCCGAAGCGAGCGCGTCGACACCAGAACTCAGACCCGGCAGAAGGCGCTCGAGTGCGTCTACCCGGGATCAGAGATCGGTGAAGAGGTTCATGGGGGCAGTCAACCAGGCACCACCGATATTTAGGCTCGAGAAAGGGATCAACCGACATCGGGAGAGGTCACGGAATAGTAACGGTTTTCGACGAGCGCATCGCGTGCAACGAGGGGAGATCCCGCGCGAAATCAAGAACAAGAACTGTGCAAATTGCACAATCTAAACCCCCAAATGTGCCATGATGCAAGGGGCTAGGTGATCCAGCGCCGTAGTACGCTCGGCGCTACCCACGAGCTAAACGCGCGTCAAAGACGACCGCGTGAAAGGACAGACATGCAGCTCAGCTACCTTCCCTGGGTTTCGCCCGCAGCCGGCAGCGATCGCCCCTGCATGGGCGATGCGGTGCGCACTTTCAGTTATCGCGAGGTCGAGGATCGCGCCACGGCCTTTGCCGAGCAGCTCACAGCGCGCGGCATCGGTGCGGGTGATGTGCTCGCGATTATGCTGCCCAATAGCCTCGAACTGCTAATCGGCATGCTCGGGGCATGGTGCGTCGGTGCAGCGGTCACCCCGGTCAACCCGACCTTCACAGCGCGCGAACTCGACTACCAGCTCGCCGATTCGGGGGCGAAGCTGCTGCTGGCTCAGCCCGGCACCGTTGCGGGTATTGACCTGATCACACCCGAGCAGATGCGCGAGCAGCCAACCGTGAGCACAGCAAGCACGGTAAGCACAGCAAGCACAACTCCCGCGAGCACAGCAGCCGAGCCAGCCAGCCCAACCGGACCAACCGCAGTCCACCCCGACATCGCACCTGATCAGCTCGCCCTGCTTGTCTACACCAGCGGCTCAACCGGCCAGCCAAAGGGCGTCATGCTCGACCACGCAAATGCCCACGCGATGACGGGGCAGATGGTCGAATCGTTTGGGCTCACCGAGGCGGACCACGCCCTGCTCGTGCTGCCGCTCTTTCACGTGAACTCGATCATGGTGAGCTTTCTCTCACCGATCTCGGTCGGCGGCCGGGTCACGGTGCTTGACCGCTTCCAACCCGGCACCTTTCTGGCCGCGATCGAATCGTTCAGGCCCACCTACTTCTCAGCGGTGCCAGCCATTTATGCGCGCCTTGCCGAGCTGCCCGAAACCACCACCCTTGACGCGAGCTCGTTGCGGTTTGCGATCTGTGGTGCGGCGCCGGTATCGAAAGAGCTGCTCGAGCGCGTCGAGCGCCGCTTCGGAATCTCGCTCGTGGAGGGCTACGGGCTCACCGAGACGACGTGCGCGTGCGCGTGCAACCCGGTGAACGGCGTGCGCAAGCCGGGCACGGTTGGCCCCGCGCTGCACGGAGCACAGATCGCGGTAGTCGACCCCGAAGGTCACCCCGTGCCCGCCGGCGAGCGGGGTGAAGTGGTGGTCGCGGGGCCGACCATCATGCGCGGCTATCTGGGCAGGCCAGACGCGACCGCCGAGACGGTTCGTGACGGGTGGCTGCACACCGGCGACGTTGGCATTCTTGATGAAGACGGCTACCTTTCGATCGTTGACAGAATCAAAGACATGATCATTCGCGGTGGTGAAAATCTCTACCCGAAAGAGATTGAGGCTGTGCTGGCCGAGCATGAGGCGGTGCTCGAGGCGGCCGTGATCGGGGCTCCCCATCCATTGCTCGGGGAGGTGCCGGTTGCTCAGGTTGTGCTGGTGCCTGGCACGACCACAACCATCGACGAACTGCTCGAGCACTGCCGCAAACTGCTGGCGAAGATCAAGGTGCCGGTGCGGCTCGAAATCGTGAGCGACTTCGTACGCAATCCGGTTGGCAAGATCGACAAGCCGCGCATGCGCCGCGAGGCTGCGCCCGTCGATGTACCGGTGACCACGACGGTCACCGTGCCCGGAGCGTAGCGATGCCGCACACGCGAGAAGCACGTGACACGCGCGAACCAAGAGACGCACGCGAGTCACGCGAAGCACGCGACGCGAGAGAAGCCAGCGAGGCGCGTGAAGCGCTGCGTGAGGTGGTGATGCGCGTCGAACAAGCGCACCCCGACATGGCGCTGCAAATGCGCGACCTGCTCGCCACGAACATTGACACGCTGCAGGGTGATCAGCAACTACTCGAGTTGTTGCACGCGAGCATTGAGAGCAACCTCTCGACCATTTTTCACATGCTGATCAACGACATTGACCTGCAGTCGTTGAAGCCTCCGACCGCGGCGATCGAGTACGCGGTTCGGCTCGCTCAGCGAGATATTCCGCTGGCCTCGCTCACTCGCGCCTACTACCTCGCGCAGAGCATGTTTCTGCGCATCGCGATGGACGAGGTTGAGCAGCAAGACCTTTCAGATGGTCGTCGCCTCGAGCTGGTGCGCAGTCTCGCGAATGTGATTCACAGCTACATCGACTGGATGCTGCAGCGCATCACCGAGGAGTACGGCACCGAGCATCGCCGCTGGTGGTCGGCGAGGGCCACCACAAACACAGCGAGCATTCTCAAGGTGTTGCGTGGCGACACCGTTTCGCAGCAGAGTTTCACTGCCGAGACACACTACGACCTCGATCAGCGGCACCTCGCGATGGTCGCGTGGTTCGATGACCCGTCGGGTGGCATTGAGGCGCAGCAGCGTCTCGATCGGCTTGTGCGACAGGTTGCGGCGCTGCTCGGCTCGCCTCGCGCTCCGCTCATTAGCGCGGTGGATCGCACCACAGCCTGGGCGTGGGCATCTATGCCGGTGGCCAGGCTGCCCGAGAAGACCCGCGTGAGCATCGACGAGGTGGTCGGCAAGGCACCCTTCGTGCGGCTGTCACTCGGCGCAATCGAGCCGGGGGTTGACGGCTTTCGACGGTCTCATCAGCAGGCTGTTGGTGCCTGGCAGGTTGCGCTCTCGTCGAATCGGTACCGACACGCACCCGTGGTTGCAGACGCCGACCCGAACGTCGCGCTGACTTCAATTTTGCTCAAGGATCAGAACCAGTCGGTGCAGTGGATGACTCGTGTGCTTGGGCGCTTCGCTGGGCACGGCGAGGCGAACGAGTCGGTGCGAGAGACGCTGCGGGTGTTCTTCGCCTCTGGGCAGAACTACTCGCGCACGGCAGAGATTACCGGGGTGCACCGCAATACGGTGCGGCATAGGGTTGCCCGCTTCGAAGCCGAACAGTCTGGTGCGCAGCAGTTTGACCCGCTTGAGGTCGCGCTGGCGCTGCGCATTCACGATGTGTTCGGTGCGTGACGGCGACATTCTGCGACACCTGCACCGCGTGCACAGCAAGCGGGCGTAATGTGGTGCCGGGGAGGCGGAACAGCCGCGCCCTGGAAGGGATGGCGAGTGAAGACCATCAGCTACAACCTCCGCAAGAACCGCGCGCTTGGCGAGCTTGGCGGCCTGGTCGACAAGCACGAGATCGACATTCTCTGCCTGCAAGAGGCTGACTCGGTTGCGCTGCCCGCGACGCTCGGCCACCTGCACCTCGTGCACGCCACCGAGAAGAATCGGCTTGGGCTCGCAATGTACGTGCGCGAGGATCGCTTCCACGTGCGAGCAACCCGCACGTTTCAGCTGAAGAAGTCTCTGCACGACCGCGTGCTGCAGCCTGCACACGAGCGCCTGCTCGGGGCGCGCCTGCACGACCGTGAGACCGGCCGTGACCTCGTCGCCGCCTCGTTTCATGCGGCGCCGCTGACCGCGCTGAACTCGCTGCGGCGCCATCAGATCAGCACGGCGCTCGCAGAGCTGCGCGCGCTCGGCCCCGGCCTTCCCGCTCTCATGGTTGGCGACTTCAATTACCCTGTCTTTCAGTCGCGCCTCGACCGTCACGTGAGCGGTGAGGGGTACGAGCTTTCGCTTAGCGACAAGCGCACCTATACCCGCTACAAGATGTTTCGTGGGCACTACGATTTTGCGACCTCATCGGGCTTTCGCATCGACTCGGTGCGCACCCTTGATCGCGGCACGAGCGACCACCTGCCCATTCTTGTGCAGTCAGACTTTGAGGCGCACGCGGCGCTCTCGCACTAGCAACCCTGAGGGGCGCGACGGCAGGCCGCGCGTGATCCTCTTCGCAGTGGCTAACGCACCAACCGGGCGATCGCCGCAGAAGCCTCTTGCAGCTTTGCCGCCGAAACTTCGCCGCCCTCTGAAGCTGCTTCGGCAACGCAGTGGCCGAGGTGATCGTCTAGGAGGGCTAGCGCGACGCGCTCGAGCGCTTTCGTTGCTGCCGATACCTGCGTGATGACATCGATGCAGTACTCGTCTTCTTCGATCATGCGGTGGATGCCGCGCACTTGGCCTTCGGCCCGGCGCAGACGCTTGAGCAGGTCGTTCTTGTGCTCACTGTAACCGTGCGTGTGGGCCTCATCATGCATGCCGTCACTCTACCCTGATTGCGCGCGTGTCGGGCCGGCTTAACCTATCGGCGTGCGGTTATTGGAATTTCCAATAACGAGGATCAGGCGCGGCGCGTGCGCAGCACTTCCGCCGCTCCGCCAGCAACCAGGATCAGCACGGCCGCCCAGATTGCGCCGTAGGTGAACCACTCACCGGCAGCAATGCGTTCGCCGAGCAGCAGCGAAGCAACAAGCAGGAGGGCGGGCTCGACGTAGCTCAGCAAGCCGAACATGCTCATCGAGAGCAAGCGTGAGGCAACTAAGTAGAGCAGCAGAGCAAACGCAGCAAAGAGCGAGATGCTTGGGGCCGCCCACCAGAGTGTGGGGTTAATAGCGAGCCATGAGCCATCAGAGAACGACCACACGGTCACCACGACGGCAAATGGAAACATGATCACAAAGTCCCACCACATACCACCGAGATGACCGGTGCCCATCGACCGTCGCAGGACGAAATATACGGGGTAGCCGAGCGCGACGAGCAGGGTCTCCCAGCTCACACCGCCGATTCGAATCACTTCGTAGACCACGCCGATAAGCGCGGTGCCAGCAGCGGCCCACTGCCACCAGACCATGCGATCCTTGTAGAGAAAGCGGCCAACCACCACGAGCACAATTGGCAGCAAAAAATAGCCGAGCGCAACCTGCATTGCGCGTCCGTTGAGCGGTGCCCAAGCAAAGACCCAGAGCTGTGCGCTCAGCAGGGCGGCAGATGCAAATGCGCCGAGCAGCAGCAGCGGCTTGCGGCGAATGCGTCGGCCAAACTCAGTGGCGAGCCGCCAGTCGCGCGAAACCAGAAGCACCACAGTGAGAAAGGGCACCGCTGCCAATGCCCGCATTGCCCACACTGCTTCGCCCGACATCGGGTGCAATAGTGGGGTCAGAAAATAGATCAGCCCGAAAAAGACAGACGAGGCGACAGAAACAACAGCGCCCTTCGCGCCCGCCGAAATGCCGGGGCGCAGCGGCCCCGATTGAGCCAACGCCTAGAGCGTGATCGCGCCGATGACCTCGCCGTAAGGCGTCTCGCCGACCGGCGCGAAGCCCATGGCGAGAAAGAATGCCTCGGGGCCATCCTCACCGCGCTCCCAGAGCACGGTAAGGCGTTCAACGCCGCGACGCCGTGCCTCATCAATGAGCGCGTTTACCGCGAAGGTGCCGACGCCCTTGCCCTGTGCTTCAGCGTCGACGTTGATGCGCCAGAGCGCTGCGCGAAACTCTTCTTGCTGCGCCTCAGGGTCGAAGTTGCCGTGAATGAAGCCGACTACCTGCTCGCCGTCGAGCACGACGCGCTGCCACGCCGAGTGCGCAGGAGTGACCGCCGCGGCGGCCGAATATGAGACCGGGCTGACGAATTGCTCTTGGCCAGGCTTGAGCCCGAGCCGGTTCACCGCGACGATCGTCGCTGCCGAAAGTTCTTCGAGTCTCAGAGCGTTCATATCTCCAGGCTAACGTTTCGGCAGAAGAGTGCAAGCCCGTAAGTTTCTGTTCACTTGAACTTCGTCACATTTCTTGCAGCTTGCCGAATGCCCAGGCCGTCAGGTGACGCGCTGGACATTGCTGCCGAGGGGGCTGGGAACTTGCTGACCGCGGTCCGTGTTTTGCAGCGGCGACGAATAGCATGTGCACTTAACTCATTTATGCCCCCGAGCGAAAGTGCGAGTTCGATGCCAGACATACGTCGCGGCCTGCCCGAGATAGAAGACCGCGCTCGGCACGGCAAGCTGCGGCGATCCTCGTCTCTCGCGAATCTTGTGAAAGTGCTGATCACCGTGGTATTGGTGGTAGCAATCAGCGGCACGGTAGTCGCCGCATACGCTGTGTGGAGCGTGGTCGGCGAGGCAAAAACCTTCGATCTCGGCGCTCAGCCCGGGGCAAACGCGCTCGACGTCGGCGCAGAGCAGCTGAACGGTGAACTCACCATATTGCTCGTCGGGTCAGACAAACGAAAAGCCGACTCCATCATGAACGACGGTGAAGAGGGTGACCGCAACGACGTCAACCTGCTGCTGCACATTCCGGCCTCGCACGACAGTGCGACGATCGTGAGTTTTCCGCGAGACTTGATGGTGCCCATTCCGAGCTGCACTGACCCAGACACCGGTGATGTGAGCGATGCGATGAGTTCGCAGCAGATCAACACTGCGGTGAAGTACGGTGGCCCAGCCTGTGTCGCCGCGACGATTACTGAGATAACCGGAATGCCAATTCCCTATGTTGCCGAGGTCGATTTCGACGGGGTAATCGGCATCTCGAACGCGCTCGGGGGTGTCACGGTGTGCCTCGCGCAGCCGATCGAGGACAGCTTCACTGGGCTGAACTTACCCGCCGGTGAGGTGACGGTGACCGGCGTCGACGCGCTCAACTTCGTTCGAACCCGCCACGGCGTCGGTGACGGCAGCGACGTCAGCCGCATCAGTAACCAGCAGGTGTTCATGTCGGCGCTCCTGCGGCAGCTGCGCAGTGCAGAGACTCTGAGCAACCCTGCAAAGGTGTACAACCTCGCGAAGACCGGGTTTCAGTACATGAGCCTGTCGAGCAGCATGGCATCGCTGCCGTTCTTGCAGGCGCTGGCGGGGACCGCTGCCAACATCGACCTGAGCAAGATCAACTTCGTGCAGTATCCGACGTTTGCTGACCCCGACGATCCCAACCGTTTGGTACCAGATCAGAGCTCCGCAGACGTGCTCTTTGACGTGATCAAGTCGGGCAAGCCGTTTCAAGTGTCAAAGGTTGGTGGAGCCGCGGTGTCTTCAGGGACAGCCCCTGCAGCCACCCCGGAGCCGAGCAGCGAGCCCGACGCGGGTGACTCGTCGGCCACTGACGGCACAGCAGGGGCGGGGGATCAGGCAGTCACCGTGCTGCCCGACAACATTACTGGGCAGAGCGCCGCGAGCGAGACTTGCTCAGCGGGGCGCACGGAGTATTAGCGGTGGCGGTGGCTTGGCCTCAGCAGTGTTAGACGCGGGGCGAGAGCGCAGCGCCCACGGTTGCTGCGGGCATGCCCTCGGGCAGCACTTGCAGTTTTTGCGAGAGCGTGAAACCGCTCAGAAACGGCGACTCCGCCTCCCATGCTGCGAGCTGTGCTCGAATACCGTCGAGAAGCGGTGCACCAATCTTGCGCAAACCGCCGCCAATGACGACGGCGTCTGGAGCCATGACGACGCCCATCGCGCGCACGGTCGACGCAGCGCCCTCGACGAGCAGATCGAAGGCGAGCTTTGCATCCGCGTCGCCGTCTGCGACTGCCGCGGCGAGCACCCAGCCGGGGTGTTCGCCGCCAGCGGGCCAGTAGGCCTTCAGCGCCGAGCCGCTCGCTACCGTTTCGAGGCAGCCGCGCTGCCCGCAGGGGCAGGGCCTGTTCCGCGGGTCGACGGGCAGGTGCCCAACCTCGCCTGCGAGCCCCTGTGCGCCGCGCCAGGGCTTGCCATCGACGACGATGCCCGCAGAGAGACCGGTGCCGAGGTTGATGTATGCTACCGAACCGTTCAGCTGCATGAGGTGAGCGGCACCAACCGCAGCGGCGGTGACGTCATTCTCAATGGCGATATCGACGCCCGTGCGCTCCTTGAGTAGTGAGGCCAGGTTCAGCGACTGCACACTGAGGTTATAGGCGTAGCGCACGATGCCGTGCGCAGAGTCGACCTGGCCCGGAATTCCGATGCCCGCAGCGGTGAAGTCGCTGACCGCGCAGCCAGTCTGCTCGGCAAGCGCGATGAGCGCCTGCTCGGCGGTGTTCAGTACGCCGTCGTTGCCCTGGGCTGTTGGCAGCAGGGTCTCTGCCCCGAGGTTGCCAGCTTCATCGATGACCACGGCCGCCGTCTTTGTGCCGCCAATGTCCATGCCGACGAAAAGCTTGCCGGTGCTGTCGCCCGGGGCAGTGGCGCTGCGTTGCGCTTGGTCTGCGGCAATCATGCAAGTTCTCCTTCAATAAGGTGCAGCAATGCGGCGCCGACGAGGCGCGAAGAGCCGTAACACGCGAGATCTGCGTACACTCTAGCCTCGCCGTCACCGGGCCAGCCCATCTCTACGCAAAGTACGTCGGTGCCAGCTGCGCGCAGTGCATTGATCGTAACCTGAGCCTCGCGCAAACGATGCATGTCGCGCCCGATTGCGATCACCCCCGCGGTCGTCTCGCCGTCGCCGGGTGCTGTGCCGAGGCCGCGCTGGGGCCGATTCGCGAACGCGGCAGCAAGAGCCGGCTGATTTGCGATTGGCAGAGGATCAGCCACGGCCGCGAACGGCCCCCACGGTGCGTGGCCGATAGCCAAGTTGGCCTCTGACTCGACGCGCAGCACGGTGGCGTGTGGGTGCTCGCTCAGCCAGGTGCGCGCGGTGTCGAGGCCAGCAAAGGAGTTGATGATGCGGGTGAGTTCAGCGGGCACAGGGGCCTCGCTCATCTCGACCGGCTCAGGGAGCGAAGCTCCGCCCATCGAGTTTGTCGAGATGTGTGGCACCGCAGCCGCCGTGCGCACGCGCCCGGCTGCCTCTGCAAGGCGCGCCTCGCTCAGCGTGCCGTCCGCAACCGCGTCGAGCACGGTCTCTACGATCTCTTCGAGCAATTCGGGGCCGGTGTTCGTGCCGAGGCACAACAGGTCACAGCCGGCGACGAGCGCCCGCACGGCCGCCGCCGGAATACCGATTTCGCCGCACGCACCCTTCATGTCGAGAGCATCAGTAATAATGAGGCCCTCGAACTCCATCTCGTCGCGCAGCATTCCCTGCAGCACGAGGCGGCTAAACGTCGCGGGGCCAGACACATCGATCTGCGGCAACAGTATGTGCGACGTCATGATCGACGCAATGCCCGCATTCACGGCAGCGCGAAACGGTGGCAGCTCGCGCGCTTCAATCACACTCAGCGGCGCATCGACGGTCGGCAACGCGAGGTGCGAATCCTGGGCAGTGTCGCCGTGGCCCGGAAAGTGCTTGGCGCAGGCCAGCGCGCCGGTGCGCTGCAGCCCCCGCGTGAAGGCCGCGACGTGGCGGGCGGCAACATCGGGGTCGGCCGCAAAACTGCGGGTGCCGATGACAGGGTTCAGCGGGTTACTGTTGACATCAGCGATGGGGCCGAGCGCGAGGTTGAAGCCCGACGCGAGAATGTCTCGGCCGACTCGCTCGCCGATTTCCTCGGTGTAGTCGACGTCATCGATGCGCCCGAGCACCGCCGCGCCGGGGTAAGGCGAGCCCTCAAGGTAGTGCAGGCGAGTGACCTCGCCGCCCTCTTCATCGATTGCGATGAGCGCGTCGGGGCGTGACGTGCGCAACTCGGCACCGAGCGCCCGCAACTGCTCAGCATCACGCACATTCTCGCCGTACACGCAGACCGAGACGAGCCCCTTATCAAATGCGGCGGTGACCCAGCCTGGTGCGGTGAGGCCAGCAAAGCCCGGCATCAGCGTCGCAAGAGCGTTGCGACGCAGCTCGGCTGATCCTCGTGTTGAAATTGCGTGGGTTCGGCGCAGCTCGGCAGCCTCGCTCATCCCTTGACCGCCCCGCTCACCATGCCACTTGTCATGCGCCCCTGCACGAACATGAAGAAGATGATCACGGGGATTGCGACGAGCGTTGACGCCGCCATGACCTCGCCCCAGTCGATCGCACGGTTTGCCGACTCCTGGATGAAGCCGCGCAACCAGAGCGGCAGCGTGCGGTTGCTCGAGTCGAGCAGCACGAGCGCGATGGTGAACTCATTCCAGGCCTGCAAGAAGGCGTAGACGCCGCTCGCGACGAGGCCCGGGGCGAGCAGTGGAAAGGTGATGCGCAGAAACGCCTGAGTGCGGCTGAGGCCGTCGACCATCGCGGCTTCTTCGAGGTCGGCGGGCACGCCGGCGACGAAGCCGCGCAGCATCCAAATAGTGAAGGGCACGACCGCCGCCACGTAGATGATGCTCACGCCGATGACCGAATTCAGCAGACCGATCGAACCCATCAGCTTGTACTGCGCGATGAACATGCCCTCGGCGGGCAGCATCTGAATGAAGAGCACGGCGAGCACGAAGCTGCGGCGACCCTTGAAGCGGAAGCGGCTGATCGCGAGTGCGGCGAGAAACGCGAAGAGCAGGCAGGCAACCACGGTGATGATCGCGATTGCGAGGCTCAGGCCAAGCGACTTGAAGAAGGTGCCGCTCTCGAAGACCGCCGCGAAGTTCTTGAACGAGCCGCCGAAGGGCAGCAGCGTGGGGGTGCGCTGCTCGAGCACGGCACTCGGCAGCAGCGACGAGTTGATCATCCAGTAAACGGGAAACGCCCATATGACGGCGACGATCACGGCGACGATACCGAGCACGACCTTGGTCAGGCGCTTGGGGTTGCTCTTGCCGCGCTGCGCGACGACCGAGAGTGGCGCGGTCATCTCGCTGACCTGGCCCGCCTGCTGAATCTGTGACTGTGATGCGGTGCTCATGCTGCCTCATCCTCCTTCAGCAGGTTGCGAACGTAAGGCCAGCTCAGCAGCACGGTAAGAATGAGCACGAAGATCGACATCGCGCTCGCCATGGCGAAGTCGCTCGAGCCAATGCCGAGCTGGTAAATGTAGGTACCGAGCACGTCCGTCTGACTGGCGATCGAGCCGCGGTCTTGCAGCAGCTTGATCTGGGTGAAGACCCGCAGATCCCAGATGATCTGCAGCAGCATCACGATGCCGAGCACTGGTTTGATGATGGGAAGAATGATGAGGCGCAGCCGCTGGCTCGCCGTTGCGCCGTCCATCTGGGCAGCCTCGAGCACTTCGGTGTTGACCTGTGTAAGGCCAGCGTAAATGGAGAACGCTACGAAGGGCACGCTCATCCAGACGACGATGATCATCGCGACAAAGAAGAACGAGAGCGGGTGCTGCAGCCAGTTGTGGCCGCTGAAGGGAAGGCCGAACGCCGAGAGCAGCCAGTTCACGAGGCCGCGATCCCAGTCGAACATCCAGTTCCAGATGGTCATAGCTGCGACGACCGGCGTGGCCCACGCGAGCAGCAGGGCAATCTGCAAAATTACGCGAACTACCGTGCCGACGGCGCGCATGAGCAGCGCGAGGCCAACGCCAACGATCATGGTGACTGCCGCGGTGACGAGGCAGAAGAGGATTGAGCGCCCGACCACGATCCAGGTCGCGGAGTTACTGAAGAGCGCGATGTAGTTGTCGAACCAGACCCACTCGGGTGCCTTGCCAAACTGCTGTGCGAGCCCAAACTTCTGCATTGAAGTGATGAGCTGCCAGACGATCGGGTAGCCCATCGCGAGCACCACGATGGCGATGGCTGGAATCAGCAGCAGGTACGGGGCAAGGGTGCGACCGCCACTGCGGGGGCGAGACTGCTTTGCCATGCTGCCGCCTTTCGGTGAGTGGGTGGTGCCGACCCTTTGACGGGCTCAGGGATCGGCCAGTTACAAACTATTGTGCGGGGTGCTGCCGACATCTGCGGCAGCGGTCGTGCGAGTGGGGTGCTCGCTCCCTTCGACAGGCTCAGGGAACGAGCACCCCACGGCGAACCAGTTAGGCCTGGTTCAGCAGAGCATCGAGTTTCGCGTTGGTCTCAACGGCCAGCGCCTTGAGATCCTTCGAATCGCGAATCTGCGAGAAGAACTCTTCCATGATGTTCTTCGCCTCGATTGCGGCCCAGCCTGGTGCGGCCGGGGTCAGCTTCGAGTTCGATGCCGAATCAACGAGTGCCTTCGCGAACTGGTCGTCGCCGAGCGAGCCGACGTACTTCTGGTTTGCGGGGCCGAGGCCGTTCTTGCCGAGCATCGTCTGGTACTCCTCAGAGAAGATGATGCGCATGAGCTCCTTGGCAAGCTCAGGGTTCTGAGTCTGTGCCGAGATGCCGATGTTCGAGCCGCCTGCGAAGACAGGAGCGGGCTTGCCGTCGTTGCCGGGCAGCGGGTACGCAGCGAAGGTTGCGTCGTTCCACTCGCGCACGGGGCCGTCGTCGCCCTCTACGAGGTCACCGATCGACCAGTGAGCCCAGCCCGGTGCGAGAATGCTCGCGGCGCCCAGGGTGGTTGCCTCTTCAGCGCCCTCTGCTCCACGCTGGTCTGAGTCGTTGACGTAGGTCCAGATCGACTCATCCTTGGCATCGTTCGGTGCCTTCGAAGCGGTCTGGTAGATCTCCTGCAGCTGCTCGAGACCCTTCAGCGACTCGGGCGAATCAAGGGTGGCAACCCACTTGCCGTCCTTGTTCTCGGCAATGTTGCCGCCGTTCGCGAAGATCCACGAGATGCCGTTGCGCCAGTCCTGGCCACCCAGCCAGAAGCCCGAGAAGTTCTCGATGCCGCGCGGGTTCTTCTCTGCGATGGTCTTCACCGCCGAGTTGAACTCATCGAGAGTCTTCGGCTGCTCGACTCCTGCCTCGGCGAAGACATCCTTGCGGGCGAACACGTAGCGTGAACCGAAGTAGTAGGGCAGCGTGTAGTTTGCGCCGTCGACCTCGCCGACCTCGACGAACGAGGGCAGCAGATCGTCGCCGCCGAGCTCGTCGTACATGTCGCTGATGTCGAGGAACGCGCCGGCGTTGGTGAAGGTCGGCGACTGGGTGTTGCCGATCTCGGTGACGTCAGGGGTGTTCTTTGCGTCGGGCAGCTTGGTGGTGAGGTTCGTGATGATGTCACCCCAGGTCTGCTCTTCGATGTTCAGGGTTGCGCCAGTCTCAGCCTTGAACTCAGTCTTGAGGTAGTCGCGCAGCTCCTGCGGGGTATCGCCGCCGATGACCCACATGGTGAGCTCTTTGCCCTCGCCATCTGCGCTGCCTGCGCTGCCCGAGCCCGCGCTGCAACCTGCGAGCAGCAGAGCCGAGGTCACAGCCACAGCGGTGAGGCCTGCGAACTTTCTCTTCATGGTGTTTCCTTTCGTGTGCGATTTGGCTGGTGCCGCTTCGCGGGTGAGATCGATGCGGTGCCAGGTGCGGCGCCGACCGAGGATATGGAGCTGTCTATGTCACACCGAGCTTGTGCTTGAGCACTGTTGCAAGTGCACCGCGCAGCACGATGTCTTCGCCCTGCGTGCTCGTGTGCAGGTCGAGCTCGTCGTGTGAGTCGGGCATGGTGCGCCTGGTCAGCATGTCGAGTGTGGCGTTCGCGAGGGTGCCATCGATGAGCTCTGCTGGCCCCGAGAGCACCACGCCTGCGAGGTTCAGTACGCCGACCACGGGGGCCAGCGCGATGCCGAGGCGCCTGCCCGCCTCGCTCAGCACCTGCTCGCGCACGGCGGCCGAGTCGCCGGCCTCACCGAGAGCGCGCTGCAACGCGGGCACCGAGAGCCAATGCTCCAACACTTGTTCGCGAGAGTAGGGGGCATCGATGCCGAGGTCGGTGCCGACCATCACCTGGCCGATCTCACCGGATGCGAAGTTGCTGCCGGTGACGGGGTGCCCGTCGAGGATCAGGCCTGATCCCACGCCGTGACCAATGGTGATGAGAATGAAATCGTCGCTGGTCTCGCCGAAACGGTACTCGGCGAGGGCCGAGACGTTGGCGTCGTTCGCGACGATGGTCGCGACGCCCGTGCGCTCGCTCAGCAATTGCTGCAGCGGCATCGAGGTCCATCCGAGGTTGGGGGCCGTGCGCACGACGCCGTGATCGTCGACCACGCCGGGGGTGCCGACGCCGATGCCGAGGAGCGGCAGGGTGCTCAGGGGCAGCAGGTCGAGCGCGAGTTCGATTGCGAGTGCGACCGCGGCGTCTCCTGTTGCCCCGGCGCGCTCGGCGTCGCGCCTGGCGAGCACGTTGCCGTCGAGATCGAGCACAGCGCCGCGAAAGCGTTCATGGTTGCTGAGATCGAGGCACAGTACGGCATGCGCGTCGCGCGCGATGTCGACGAGGATCGCGGGCTTTCCTGGGCGCTGCGACTCCTGTGGGCCGAGCTCGTGCATGAGACCCTGGTCGATGAGCTCGGCAACAATGCCAGACACGGTGACCTTGGTGAGGCCGGTGGAGCGGGCGATATCTGCCCGGCTGGCGGGGCCGTCTGCGTAGAGCGTGCGCATGATCAGCGCGCGATTATGCTGCTTGGCGTCACCGGGGGTGGCACCGAGGCTGCTGCGCTTCATGGCGACGTTCATGCGAGTTAGTAAAGCTTACGAACTAAATATTCGCAAGTCCGTTGTGCACATTTACTGGCTGCCGTGATCGAATCGTGACCTCTCGTGACTTGGGCCGAATTTGAACACTAAGCTGTGGCCATGCGTGTCATCATTGTGGAGTCTGCGGCCGAGGTCGCACAGGTTGCTGCCGAGCGAATCGCCCGGGCGGTGCGAGAGCGGCGGGCCGCGGGCGCGGCAGCGGTGCTCGGGGTGGCGACCGGTTCATCGCCCGTCGGCACCTATAACGAGCTTGCGACGATGGTGCGCGACGGCGGGCTCGACATGACCGGAGTGCGCGCGTTCGCACTCGATGAGTACGTCGGCCTCGCGCACGAGCACCCAGAGAGTTACCACGCCGTCATTCACCGCACGGTGACTGAGCCGCTCGGGCTTGACCCCGCGCTCGTGCAGGTGCCGAACGGCCTGGCAGATGATCTCGACGCAGCCTGCCGCGAGTATGAGCGCGCGATCGCGGATGCCGGGGGCGTCGATTTGCAGCTGCTCGGCATCGGCTCGAACGGGCACATTGCATTTAATGAACCGACTTCGTCGCTCGCTTCGCGCACCCGCACGAAGACGCTTGCCGCGCAGACTCGCGATGACAACGCAAGATTCTTTGACTCGCTTGACCGGGTGCCCATGCACTGTCTCACACAGGGCATCGGCACGATCCTTGACGCACATCACCTGTTGCTGGTCGCGACAGGCGAGTCAAAGGCCGATGCCGTTGCGGCGATGATCGAGGGCCCGCTGTCGAGCATGTGCCCTGCCAGTGCGCTGCAGCTGCACCCGCGCGCCGCCGTGGTGATTGATCGCGAGGCGGCGCAGAAGCTTACGCTCACCGAGTACTACGAGCACATCGAAGCACACCCGCTGCCGGGAGCGAGCGCGGCGTGAGCACCCTACTGACGGCCTCGCGAGTAGTCACTTCTCAGGGAGTGCACTCGCCGGGCTGGGTGCGCTGCGAGGGCGCAATCATCGCCGCGGTTGGTTCTGGTGAGCTGCCCTCTGATGGGCCTGCTTCGAGCGCGCTGGATCGCCGCAACCTTGGCGAAGTCACCCTCGTGCCGGGGTTTGTCGATGCGCACGTACACGGCGGGGGCGGGGCGTCGTACCCGGAGGTTGCCCCCGCGCATTTCGACAGGCTCGATGAGCAGGTGCCTGCCCTCATTGCGCGAAACGCACACCTCGCGCACGGTACCACCTCAACCATCGCGAGCCTCGTGACGGCCTCGCCCGAGGCGCTGCTCGATCAGGTGCGGGCACTCGTGCCGCTCGTCGAAGACGGCACCCTGCGCGGCATTCACCTTGAGGGGCCCTGGCTCAGCCCCGCGCGCAAAGGCGCGCACGAAGAGCGCGAGCTACGCGCACCAGAGCTCAGCGAGATTGAGGCGCTACTGGGTGCCGCGCGGGGTGCGATTCGCATGGTGACGATTGCGCCCGAGCTGCCCGGGGCGCTCGCCGCAATCGAGCGGTTTGTGGCGGCAGGCGTTGTTGTTGCTATCGGTCACACTGACGCCAATTTTGAGCAGACGCAGCGCGGCATCGATGCCGGTGCGACTGTCGCGACACATCTCTTCAACGCCATGCCCGCGCTGCTGCACAGAGCCCCCGGCCCCGTGCTCGCGCTGCTCGAAGACGAGCGTGTCACGCTTGAGCTTGTCGCTGACGGCGTGCACCTGCACCCCGAGCTGGTGCGCTGGGTCGAGCGCTCAACGGGAACTTCGCGCGTAATGCTCGTGACCGACGCAATGGCCGCCGCCGCGAGCGAAGACGGCGAGTACCGCCTCGGCGCCCTCGAGGTCGAAGTGCGGGGTGGGGTTGCGACCCTCGCTGGCACCGACACCATCGCCGGCAGCACCGCCACCATGGACGCGCTATTTCGGCAGCGAGCTGCCGCCGAGGCTCAAGAAGGGGCGGGGGGCGAATCGAATGCGGGTGCTGCCGCGTATGCTGACGACGTCTCACTCGTTGCCGCCGTGCGCCTGACCGCGACCAACCCGGCGCGCGCGCTCGGCCTCGACGATGTCGGCGACATAGCGGTGGGAAAGCGCGCAGACCTCGTGGTGCTCGACGCCGATTTGATGCCGCGAGAGGTGATCCTCGCAGCAAAACCGGTCGAGTCTTTCGTCGGCCGCGCCTAGTTTCTGGCCGCGGGCAAGCCTGCGCTTCGCCGAAACGTCACTTTAGGCGACCCAATTTCTCTCTATATCAAGATACTTTGCGTAAGTTCGCTAAACTTAGGGCAGAAGAAATCTAGATTTTTTGACTTGGAGAACTAAGCGCTGTGACTGATTCCGCAATAATTTACACGCACACCGACGAGGCTCCCGCGCTCGCGACCGCTTCTCTCTTGCCGATCGTGGCGGCATTCACCCGCGCCGGCGACACCAACATCGTGACCCGAGACATCTCGCTCGCCGCTCGAATTTTGGCTGCATTTCCAGAGAAGCTGACGGCAGAGCAGCGAGTCGGCGACGCGCTTGCAGAGCTCGGGGCACTCGCTATCGAGCCCGAAGCCAACATCATCAAGCTGCCAAACATCTCGGCTTCGATTCCGCAGCTGAAAGACGCGATCGCCGAGCTGCAGAGCAAGGGCTATGACATTCCCGACTACCCAGACGAGCCGAGCAGCCCAGAGGATCACTACGTACTCTCGCGCTACGGCAAGATCAAGGGCTCGGCAGTGAACCCGGTGCTGCGCGAGGGTAATAGTGACCGCCGCGCGCCGCTTTCGGTCAAGAACTACGCCCGCAAGCACCCGCACCTCAACAAGCCCTTTGCTGAGGGTTCGAAGACCCACGTGGCTACCATGGGTCACGACGATTTCTTCTCAAACGAGCAGACCGTCGTCTTCGCCGAAGAAGACACCCTGCAGATTCGCTTTGTCGCGGACGATGGCACCGAGACGGTGCTGAAAGACCACCTGACGGTGCTCAAGGGCGAAGTCGTTGACTCGACCTTCATGTCGGCGAAGGCGCTCGACGCGTTTCTCGCCGAGACGATCGAGCAGGCGAAGACCGAAGATCTGCTCTATTCGGTGCATCTCAAAGCCACGATGATGAAGGTCAGCGACCCGGTGCTCTTCGGGCACGTGGTGAAGGCCTATTTCAAGGATGTGTTCGACAAGCACGGCGCTGCGCTCGCCGAGGCGGGTCTGACCCCGAACAACGGTCTTGCCTCGATTCTCGAGGGTCTCGACGCGGTGCCAGGCGGCCAGACCATCGCCGACGAGATCGCCGCTGACATCGCTCGCGGCCCGCGCCTCTCTTACGTCAACAGCGACAAAGGCATCACGAACCTGCACGTACCCTCAGACGTGATCGTTGACGCCTCGATGCCAGCGCTCATTCGCAATGGCGGCAAGCTCTGGGGCGTCGACGGCAGCGAAGATGACACCATCGCGGTGATTCCCGACTCGTCATACGCAAGCGTCTACCAGGCAGCCATCGAAGACACCATCGAGCACGGCCCACTCGACCCGGCCACCATCGGCACCGTTCCGAACGTTGGCCTCATGGCGCAGGCAGCCGAAGAATACGGCAGCCACGACAAGACCTTCGAGATCGCGGGCACCGGCCGAGTCGAGGTTGTGAACCACGACGGCGAAGTGCTGATGTCACATAACGTTGAGGCGGGCGACATCTGGCGTGCGACCCAGACGAAAGATCTGCCCGTGCGCGACTGGGTGAAGCTCGCGGTGACGCGTGCGCGTGCCACCGGTGCGCCCGCGGTGTTCTGGCTCGATGAGAATCGCGCGCACGACGCAGCGCTCATCAAGAAGGTGCACACCTACCTTGCTGACTACGACACCGAGGGCCTCACGATCAAGATCTTGAAGCCCGCAGACGCGACGCGCTACTCGCTCGAGCGCATTCGCCGCGGCGAAGACACCATCTCGGTGACAGGCAACGTGCTGCGCGACTACCTGACCGACCTCTTCCCGATTCTCGAGGTCGGCACGAGCGCCAAGATGCTCTCGATCGTGCCGCTGCTCGCGGGCGGCGGCCTCTTCGAGACCGGCGCTGGCGGCTCTGCCCCGAAGCACGTGCAGCAGTTCGTTGAAGAAGACTACCTGCGCTGGGATTCGCTCGGCGAGTTCTTCGCGCTCGCGGCTTCGCTCGAGCACCACGCAGACCGCACCGGCAACGAGAAGGCTCGCGTGCTCGCAGACACGCTCGACCGCGCGACCGGCACCTTCCTCGAGAACGACCGCTCGCCCGGCCGCAAGCTCGGCACCATCGACAACCGCGGCAGCCACTTCTACCTGGGCCAGTACTGGGCGCAGGAGCTGGCGGCGCAGAGCGATGACGCTGAGCTCGCGGCGGTGTTCGCACCGATCGCAGAGCAGCTCACTGCGAACGAGGCACAGATCGTCGAAGAGCTGATCGCCGTGCAGGGCCACCCCGTCGAAATCGGCGGCTACTACCTGCCCGACACCGCGCTCGTCGCTCAGGCGATGCGCCCGTCGGCAACGCTCAACAAGATCATCGACTCGATGGCTTGAGCCAGTTCGGCCTGACCGCTTGGGTCTGACTGCTTAGGCCTTCCGACCCTTGCGTACGAGAAATGCGCTGCGTACGAGATATTTTCTAGGATTCTCGCACGCAGCGCATTTTTCGTACGCTGCGCAGCCCTTGCCGTCTGAGCGGGCAAGGCGGGGTGCTGTTGCGATAGCCCTTCGCCAAAGGATCCCCGGCGCCAACAGGCCGGGGATCCTTTTCGTTACTGAGAAACAAGAGGTGTGGGGTTCCAGGTGATGCCTGGAACCCCACACCGTTACCGTGCCGTGTATCGACTACTTACCGGTGCCACCGATGTGGGCTGCCCACGGGTAGAACGTGTAATCGAAAGCAGCGGGAGCGCCGGTGATGCGCTTGTTCTGCCAGACCGCGTTGTCCTGGGTGATGCCAGGGGTCATCGAGAGCAGCTCTTCGCGCGAGATGCGTGCCATCTCTGCGGTGAGCTTCGCGCGCTCAGCCTCGTCCTCGGTCTGCACCGCCTGAGCGAAGAGCTCGTCGATGCCGCTGTAGCCGTAGCTGTTGAACGAGCCGCCGGTGACCGAGGTCATCTGCATCCAGTCGAGCGGGTCTGGAATGTTGGGCCAGAAGGTCGTGTACAGAATGTCAGTATCGCCGCGGGTTTCGGGGTCGTACAGGTAGTTCGTGTACTGGTTGGCGGGCGAGATCGTCAGCTTGAACTTCAGGCCGAGCTCCTTCGCCGCAGCCTCGACTGCGACGCCGAGCTGCTGCGTCTCGGCCTGCTCAGGCACAACCATCTTGATGGTCTTCGCCTTTGCCTCTTCGCTCGCGCCCTCGAGTGCCTTCTTCGCTGCCTCCATGTTCGGCTTTCCGTCGGTCTTGAACTCGTCGGCGACCTTGCTCATTTCGGCCTCGCTGGTGCCGAAAGTGGCAGCCGGGGTCTGCAGCGCAGATGCCTCGCCGATGCCGCCAAATGCCTGGCTTGCGATGCCGCTCCAGTCGGTTGCGAGCTGCAGCGCCTCGCGAATAGCGGGATCACTCATCGCGCCGTCGGGGTTCGTGTAGAAAGTGTTGACGGCGAGTGGGGCCGGGCCGAATGCGAGCTCGCCGGCGTCGCTTGCGAGCAGCTGTTTCGTCGATGCGCTCGGCGGGTTGTATGTGCCGTCGATCTCGCCCGAGAGCAGTGCCGAGGTGATGGCGGTGTCGTCGGTGAGGAATGTGAACTTCAGCTCTTTCGCCTTTGGCTGCAGATCCTTGTTCCAGTAGTTGTCGTTGCGCTTCAGGGTGATCGAGTCGCCCTGTGCCCACTTGTCGAACTTGAACGGGCCGGTGCACATCACGCCGACAGAGGGGGTGCCGAGATCCTCTGCGTGAGCCTCAATGAAGCTCTTCTGCATGACGACACCAATGAAGCTCGCGAGCTGCTTGTGGAACAGGTAGTTCGGCGACTTCAGCTTGACGGTGACCTCGAACTCGCCGGTCGCAGTCACAGACTCGACTGAGGCGTAGGCGGCATGTTGAAATGAGGTGGGGTTGGTCAGCGAGTAGTTCATGGTCGCTGCCGCGTCTGCCGCGGTCATCTTCGAGCCGTCCCAGAACGTCACGTCGTCACGCAGCTGGTACACCCAGGTCAGCGGGTCGGGGTTCTGCCACGAAGCTGCCAGGTTTGGTTCAATCTCGAACTCTGGCGTCTGGCTGAGCAGCGTCTCGCACATGTTCGAGCCCACCATGTTTGGCGCGAAGTCTGCCGAGGTGAAGGGGTTCAGCGTCCAGGGCTCGCCCTGAAACAGGTTCCATGACACCGAGTCGACCTCGGTGGTTGGGGCCGGGGTCATGGTGGTCAGTTCATAGCTGAACTTCTCTTTCGGCGGCTTGCCGCCGGGCCCGCCAGAAGCGGCGCATGACGAAAGCGCCATGGTTGCGGCCAGGCCGAGCACAGCAGCGGTGCCTGCTCGGCGAATCAGTGTCGAACTCATCGGGTTCTCCTTGTTCTGGGTGGTGTGAGGGGTCTACGGTGGTGGTTTTTAGAAGAGGGCCGGGCCAGCAAGTGGATCCCAGCCGTCCTGCGGCACGCTGTCGCGCAGCAGCTGCGTGTAGGCCTGCTCTGGCGCATCGAGCACTCTCGCGGTAGGCCCCTGCTCGACGACCTCGCCGAAGCGCATCACGATGGTGTCGTCGCAGATCTGCCTGATCACGGCAAGGTCGTGGCTGATGAACAGAAAGCTGATGCCCTGTTCTGCCCGAATATCGGCGAGCAGGTTGAGAATCTGCGCCTGAATCGACACGTCGAGCGCCGACACAGCTTCGTCGAGGATCAGCACTCGCGGCTCTGCCGCGAGTGCGCGGGCGATCGCAACGCGCTGGCGCTGCCCACCCGAGAGTGCCCGTGGCAGTGCTCGAAGCTGGCGATCATCAAGCCCAACGAGCTGCGCGAGCTCTTCTACTCGAGCGCGCACTGCCTCGCGGTCTGCGGGAAAATGCAGGCGCACTACCTCGGCAAGACAATCACCAACGGTCTGCCTGCGGTCGAGCGAGGTGTACGGGTCTTGAAACACGATTTGAATTTCGCGACCGCGGCGCTTCCACTCGCGGGCCGATCGGGGCGGGGCCGTGCGATCCTCGCCACGATAGGTGATGGTGCCCGAAGTGGGGCGTTCGAGCCCCATGACCATGCGCGCGGTAGTGGTCTTGCCTGAGCCAGACTCACCAACGATGCCGAGTGCGCCGCCCTCTGCGAGATCGAACGAGACATCAGAGACTGCGGTCGCGAGCGTGCGGCCCGAGCCGAACTGTTTGGTGAGGTTTCGCACCTCGAGCAGGGGAGCGGTCACAGTGCGGCCTCCTCGGTATCAGCGGTGAGTGGGGTGGTGCCGCTCATGAGCAGGGTGCCGCGAAGCTCGACGGCGCGTACGCAGCGGCTCTCACCATGGTCGCCAATTGCGACGAGTTCTGGTTTCGTTTCGCGACAGCGGTCTTGTGCAAAGCGGCATCGCGGGGCGAAAGCGCAACCCGCTGGGGCCTCGTATGCGGTGGTGGGGTGGCCAGGTACTGAGGGCAGGCGCTCGGCGCGCTGGTTGATGTCGGGTCGTGCCTGAACGAGTGCTGCGGTGTAGGGGTGCAGAGGGTCGTGATGCAGGCGTTTTGCTTGCTGCTGCTCGACAACCTCGCCCGCGTAGAGCACCACGGTGTCATCGCAGACGGCACCGGCCAGCTCGAGATCGTGCGTGATGAAGAGCATGGCCATGCCGTACTCCTGCTGCATGCGCTTGAGAATCGCCATGACCTCGGCTTGCGTGGTCACGTCAAGCGCGGTCGTTGGCTCATCGGCGAGGATCAGTCGCGGCCGAGCCGCGACGGCTGACGCGATCATGACGCGCTGCAGCAGGCCGCCCGAGAGCTCGTGTGGGTGTTGCTTCAGTCGGCGCGCGGCATCGTGAATGCCGACCGCCTCAAGCAGTTCGGTCGCTGTCTGCTCGGCCTTCTTGCGGCCGATCTTGCCGTTCAGAATCATCGACTCGGTGAGGAAGTCGCCGATGCGGCGCACTGGATTGGTGTGTGCCCGCGCGTCTTGAAAGATCATGGCGACGTCTGAGGCGCGGTACTTGCGCAGTGCCTCTCCGCGTAGGTCGAGCACGTCGAGCCCGTCAAAGCCGATGCGCCCCGAAGTCTGGGCGCCCTCTGGCAGCAGGCGCGAGATGGCGCGAACCGTCATTGACTTGCCCGAGCCCGATTCGCCGACAAGGCCGACGGTCTGCCCGGCTTCGACGCTGAATGAGACCTGCTTGAGTACGGTTCGCATCTCTTCGCCGACGCGAAGCTCGACGCTGAGGTCTTCGACGCTCAGTAGGGGAGCGTCGGTACTACGGTGTGTGGTGGTCATGCGCGTGACTCCGATCGCTGAACGAGGCGGTCGCCGAGGGTGTTGACGGCGGCCACGGTGATGACGATGAGCACGCTCGCGGCGATCGCCTCGAGGGGCTCGCCCTGCAGAATGCCCGACATGCCGCCGCCGACCATTGCGCCCCAGTCAGCGGTGGGCGGTTGCACGCCGAAGCCGATGAACGAAAGCGCGGCGAGGTCGATGAGCGCCAGGCCGAAGCAGAGGGTTGCGTTTGCGACGATGAGGCCCGACACGTTCGGCAGAATGTGGCGCGCGCTGATGGCGAAGCCGTGGCGGCCTTGCACCTGCAACGCAGAGATGTACGGCAGGTTGCGCTCGCGCAGTGCGGCGCTGCGCACGATGCGGGCGATGTACGGCGTGTAGGCGATCGAGAGCGCGATGGTCGCGGCTGGCAGGCCCGCACCGAAGAGTGCGGTGGCGAGGATCGCGACCAGGATGCCGGGGAACGCGAAGATCGCGTCGATCACGCGCACAATGAGCGCGTCGACCCAACCGCCAAACCAGACCGCGACAAGGCCAAGCACGGTGCCGAGCACGGTTGCCATGGCGACCACAGCGAGCGGGCCGAGCAGGGCCGTGCGCGAGCCGACAATGAGGCGGCTGAAGATGTCGCGACCGCTCGCATCGGTCCCGAGCCAGAACCACTGGCTCGGCGGATAGTAGGCGTACTCGAGATCGACCGCATTGGGGTCAGCCGGCACGATGTAGGGGCCAACTGCCGCGATCAGCGCAACGGCGATGATGACCCAGAAGGAGATCTGCCCGGTGAGGCCGATGCCAGAGATAAAGCTCAGGCGGGGGCGCATCTTCTTCGAGGGTGCCTGGGTGACGATGCTTGTGGTGGTCATGACGCCTTCTTTCCGAGCGAGACGCGGGGGTCGAGCAGCGTGTAGGCAATATCGATCAGTGTGTTGAGCACGATGAAGGTCGCGACGTAGATCAGGCAGATTGCCTGCACCACGGGGAAATCCTTCTTCTGCACCGAGTCGATGAGAAACTGGCCAAGACCGCCGAGCTGAAAGATCTGCTCGATGATGACGCTGCCTGCAATGAGCCCGGCGACCGTGAGGCCCGCTGCGGTGAGCACCGGCATGGCTGCGTTACGAATGACGTGACGCTGCACGATGAAACGGTAGGGCAGGCCGCGCGAGATCGCGGTCTGCACGTGGTCGGCGCGCATCTCGCTGCGAATGGCGTTCTGGGTGAGTCTCGCCACAAACGCGATCGAGGTGATGGCCAGCGCTACCGCGGGGAGCGTGAGGTGCCAGATTGAATCAAAACCGCCGTCGCCCATCCCATAGCTCGGAAACCAGCCGAGCTGCACGGCAAACACCAGCATCAGCACCACCGCGGCAACGAAGCCCGGAACAGCCATTGCTGCGGTGGCTGCAACCATGACCGACTCAGAGAACACGCCGGGCTTCAGACCGGCGAATAGGCCGACGGCGAGGCCGACCAATAGCACGAGCACTGCGGCAACTAGCAGCAGCAGCGCGGTGTTGCCGATGCGCTGCGACAGCAGATTGCTTACCGAGTCACCGAAGATGATCGAGCTGCCGAGGTCTCCCTTGAACACACCGCCAAGCCAGATCAGATATTGCATGAAGAAGGGCTGGTCGAGGTGATACTGCGCCTCGAGCTGCGCGATCGCCTCGGGGGTGACCGAGCGGCCCTGGGTCAGAAACGAGAGTGGCGATCCCGGCGCGAGGTAGAGCGCTCCGAACACCACGAAGCTGGCGACGAACATCGTGCCGAGCAGCCCGCCGACCCTGCGGGCAAGAAAGGCGCCGGTTGGGGCCAACGAAGCCGTGCGGCTGACTTTACGCGTCGCTATTGCGCGCGTCGATGACGTGTCTGTCATGTCTCTCCGTTGAGTGTGTGTCTAGGTGTGTACTAGCCGGTGTGCTCGACGAGCGCGCCGGGAGGAAGGCCGAGTTCGCGTTCGGCTGCGGTGTAAATCAGGGGAACTACGAGTGGGCTGATCTCGCTGAGCTCTTCGTTGGCGTAGCCCGAGAGCGCGTCGAGCAGAATCAGGATGAGCAGCGCCGACTCTTCTGCTGGACGCTCGATGCGAAAGTCTCCTGCCGAAGCACCGAGCTCGATCAGTTCGGTGAGCAGCGTGCGGTTGAGCGTCTCTTGCTCGGTGACCGTGTGGCGTAGAGCCCCGTTGTACCGGCTGAGGTTTCTCGCATTCAGCCAGAGCCTGCTGACGTCGAGGCTCTGCTCGGAGAAGTTGTGTCGGAGTAGGTGCGCCACCCGTGCGAGGGGCGCGTCGCCGGGTTCGTGCGCGAATAGCAGTTCATGCTCTTGTTCAGCGGTGTGGCTGAACGCCTGGGCAACGAGCGATTCTGCCTCGGGAAAGTAGTGGTTGATGAGGCCGGGGCGCACGCCGACCTTCTCGGCGACGCTGCGCAGGGTGATGCGTTCGAGCCCCTCTTCAATGCCAATGCGCGCGGCAGCTGCCACGATCTCTGCCCGTCGTTCGGGTGCCGAGAGGTAGCTGCGCTTCGCTGAGCCTTGTGCCATGCGAGAGATAGTAACTCAGTTTTGTTCGCTTGGCCAATTGTGTTTCAATGAAAGTAACCAAGTTGTGACATTTGCAGAATGTGGCAGGTATGTTGCGAATCTCGCGAGCGTGAAACGAGGATGAATTGGGCAATGAAGCCATGACTCGACAGACCACAACCCGGCATGCCGAGGTCATTCTGTGCGTAGGCGAGGTGGTGCATGCAGAGCCCGATGTCACGTCGCAGGGCGCCGAAACATGCGTCGCAATTGCAGACGGTCGCGTCGTTGCTGTTGGTGACGGGAGGGTGCTCGACACGTGGCGCGGCCCCGATACCGCGGTGCACGAATACGGGCAGCACGCAACGATCCTGCCTGGCCTCGTTGATGGGCACGCACACCCCGTTTGGGGGTCAGAGAGCACGGGTGGCCGACTTGCGATGAGCGGGCTCACCACGCTTGACGAGGTGCGCGAACGTCTCGCCGAAGCAGTTGAGAACACGCCCTCAGATGAGTGGATTACCGGCCACGACTTCGACCTCAACGTCTACCCGGGCGAGCCAAATGGCCGTGTCTTTGGTGAGTGGTTTGCTGGGCGCAAAATTTCGCTGATGACTCGTGACGCACACGCACTGATCGTGAGTCCCGCGGCCGTCACGGCGCTTGGTCTGACCGGTAATGAGACCTTCGCTGATGCCTCGGTCATCGTTGCAGACGCAGACGGACCCACTGGCTGGGTTGTCGAACTGCAGGCGATGGATCTTGTGCTGGGGCGCTACCCGCAGCAGTCACTCGAGGCTCAGGCTGCCTATCTGCTCGCTGCGCTGCACACGTTCGCCGCGAACGGGCTGACGGGTGTGCACGCGCTTGACTTTCATGACCCCTCAGAGCAGCTTTTCGAGATGCTCGAAGCCGCTGGAGAGCTGCCAGTAAAAGTGCGTTGCTCACCACTCGTGCCGGCAGACTCATCGCCCGAGGAATGGCAGCAAATTGCCGATCTGGTCGGCCGCGGTGGGCGGCGCTGGCGGGTCGAAGGTGTGAAGTTCATGCTCGATGGAACCGCCGATAACGGCACCGCCTGGTTTGATGCCCCCGACTCTCTCGGTGAGAATCACGCAGCACTGTGGCGCAGCACTGACGCATACCGTGAGGCCGTGCTATTCTTCACCGAGCGCGACATTCCGACCGCCACCCACGCCATCGGTGACGGCGCGGTGCGCTTCGTGCTCGATGTCGTAGAAGCGGTGGGCCACGCGCCCAGTGCACCGCATCGCATCGAGCACATCGAGTCGATTCCTGACGAGTTGCTTGAACGATTCGCCGCGCTCGGCGTTGTGGCTGGACTGCAGCCGACTCACGCCACCAGGCTCATCGAACCAGACCAGAGCGACGGCTGGTCAAGGCGTATCGGCCCAGAACGGGTAGCTCATGGCTGGCGCGTTCGCGATCTGCTTGACCACGGTGCGGATGTCGTGCTCAGCTCGGACTGGCCGATCGGGGTTGGCGATCCTCGTACTTCGCTCGCTGATGCCCAGCTGCGGCGGCCGGTCGACCAACCGGGCCGCGCATTGACGCAGCCGAACCAGCGAATCAACGCGACAGAAGCCTATCGGGCAATGACCGTTGCGCCGGCGATCGCCGCTGGCGTCGCGCACGAGCTTGGCAGGGTAGCCGTGGGTTATCGCGCCGACCTGGCGGTGTTCGCAGAGAACCCGTTGCGGCTTGACCCTGAAGCGCAAGCAGGCAACCCGGTGCTTGCAACCTACCTTGACGGGCAGCGCATCGAACTGCCGTGACTTTGTGGCGGCCTTGCTCTGACCTTGCGCTGAAGGCCGCCCGAGGCGATCCTTGAAGCCAATACCGCAGGTCGACGGCATCGCCCCCGAACCATATTCGAACGCCAATGAAGGGATCTCAGATGACCGCCAAACCAGAACGCCTGCACATTCAGCTCTCGGGTGCGACCCGACGTGAGCTGGGGCTTGCGCGCGGTGAAGCGCTGCGCAGCACGCTTGCCGCGAGTTACGCGAAGTACGCCGAACTGTTTCGCGTGCTCGGCGTGACCGAAGCGCTTGAGCGCGAGGGCGTTGAACGCACCCTCGCTGCGCTCAAGGGGTGGCGGCCCGAGGTGATCGCCGAGTTCGAGGGCATCGCCGAGGCCGCTGGTGTCGACTTTGCGCAGGTGGTTGCGCTCAACGCGCGCACCGAGATCCTCGCGCTCGCCCCTCGTGCGTCGAGCGAGTGCTCGACCGCGACCGCGCAGATCGATGGGCGCCGCTTCGGGGTGCAGACCTGGGACTGGCACATCGAGCTCGACCCGTTCTGGCACACGCAAGAGATCGCTGGCCCCGGCCACAGGTACGCTGGCCTCACCGAGCAGGGCATCCTCTCGAAAATCGGCGTAAACTCGGCCGGTCTCGCCCTGCACTTCAACATTCTTGGCCACCGCGACGACCGCCCCGACGGTGTGCCGATGCACGTGCTCTCGTCGATTGTGCTCGCCGAGTGCGGCAGCGTCACCGAGGCGATCGAGTTGATTCGCGAGGCACCCGTGACCTCATCGTCGGCGTTCACGATGCTCGACGCAGCGCGCGCGGTGTCTGTTGAGATGAGCCCCGCGGGTGTGTTCGTGATTGAAGAGCGCGAGGGGTCTGTGCAGCGCACGAACAACTTTCAGAGCGATGTGCCGCTCGCCGCGCAGAAATCTGAGATCTACGAGCCAGACTCGTCGGCACGTCTCGCGCTCGTGCGTGAGCGGCTTGCGGCTGCGTCCGTGGCAGACACGACCGCCATGGTGCAACTGCTGGTCACGGGTGAGGGCCAGCCGCCGCTGACCTGCCCCTGCGTGTCAGGGTTGGGTGAGTCCACCGGTTCATAGCAAGTTCGCCTCGCAGGGCGTTGAAGGATCACCAGTCTGATGAGTTTGAGTTCTTTGGCCCCGGTCATCGTGGTCGCTGATGATGGT